>JBOHYB010000007.1:0-91082 GCA_050737695.1 Lysobacter sp.
GCAAGTGCGCCAAGGTGGCCCTGGTCGCCTGCATGCGCTCTTTCCTGGGACGACTGAACGCCATGATCCGCGATGGCGCACCTTGGGTCCCGCAGCCGATTTGAAGAAGACAGTTGCTCCTACAGGAACCCGGGAACGCGCTAAGCGTTGCCAGCGCCGCCACCTCGCCACGCCGCCAGCAGCACCGCGGTGGCGGCGGCGACGTTGAGGCTCTCGACCGCGCCGCTGCCGGGGATCGACAGTTGCAGGTCGCAATCGGCGGCCAGGCCGCGGTCCATGCCCTCGCCCTCGGCGCCGAGCACGTAGACCAGTCGCTCGGGCAAGTCGGTGGCGAACAGGTCGGCCCCGCCCTCGACCACGGTCGCGGCGAGGCTGAAGCCGGCCTCGCGCAACTGGACCAACGCCGCGTCGCGCGGCATCCGCACCATCGGCACGGCCTCGGCGCCACCTTCGGCGACGCGCGCGGCGGCGCCCGACAGTGCCAGGCCGGAATCGTCCGGCAGCAGGATCGCGGCCACCCCGAAGTGCGCGGCCGAGCGCAGGATCGCGCCGAGGTTGTGCGGGTTGCCGACGCCGTCGAGCCAGATCGCGCATTGCGGGCCGGCCGGCAGCGCGCCCAGCCAGTCGGCCAGCGCCTGCGGAAGTTCACGCAGCACGTCGGCGACCACGCCCTCGTGGTGCGAGCTGGCGGCCAGCTTGCGCAGGTCGTCCTCCTCGACCACGCGGTAGCCGACGCGGTTGGCCGCGCACCACTTCAGCAGCGGCTGCAGAACGGCGATGCGGGCCTCGCTCAGGTACAGCTTGCGGATCGCTTCGGGTCGGCGGCGGAACACCGCGGAGACGGCGTTGATGCCGTACAGCCGCAACTCGCGCGCCGACGACCCCGCAGCGGCGGCCGGCCGCCCTGCCTCGGGCCGGCGCGGTCCGGGTTCGGCATGCGTGGGTTGGCCGCCACGATGGCGGCCCCGACCACTCGCCCAGGGATCAACGGCCATTGCCACCGGTCCGGGACAAGTCTGGTTTGGACCGGTCTGGTCCGGGCAGGCCTGGTCCTGGCAGGTCTGGTTCCGGCAAATCCGGCTCCAGGCCGACGTCGCGCCGTTCCCAGTAATGCGCGTTGCGGATGCCCAGCGCGCGCGGATCGAACTCGTAATCCAGCACCTTGGCCTTCCTCTGCCGCTCGTAATCGCGCAGCGCCAGCAGCGCCGGCTTCTGCAGGATCACGATCGCGACCAGGTTGAGCCAGGCCATCAGGCCGACGCCGATGTCGCCCAGCGCCCACGCGCCGCCGGTGGTGCGCAACACACCGACGAACACCGCACCGAGGATGGTCAGCCGCAGCAGCAGGATCAGCCATGGCCGGTGCACCTTGCGGTTGATGTAGGTGACGTTGGTCTCGGCCATGTAGTAGTAGGCCACCACCGTGGTGAAAACGAAAAACAGCAGCGCCACCGCCACGAAGCCCGCGCCCCAGCCGGGGAACACGCTGTCGACCGCCGCCTGCGAGAAGTCGGGTCCGGCGACCGCGCCCTCCAGCCCCTGGAACAGGAAGCCGCCGTCCGGGTTGGCCACGTTGTACATGCCGGTGCCGAGGACCATGAACGCGGTGGCGCTGCACACCAGCAACGTATCGACGTACACCGAGAACGCCTGCACGAAGCCCTGCTGCGCCGGATGCTGGACCTCGGCCGCCGCTGCCGCGTGCGGGCCGGTGCCCTGCCCGGCCTCGTTGGAGTAGATGCCGCGCTTGACGCCCCACTCGATCGCCAGGCCGAGCATCGCGCCGAAACCGGCATGCACGCCGAACGCGCTCTCGAAGATCAGCGTGAACATGTCGACCACGCTTTCCGGGTTCAACACCATGATCACGAACGCGACCAGAATGTAGGCGACCGCCATGAACGGCACCACGACTTCGGCGAAGGTGGCGATGCGCTTGACGCCACCGAAGATGATCAGCGCCAGCGCCACCGCGATGCCCGCTGCGATCAGCAGCGGCGGCAGGCCGAAGGCGTTCTCCATGCTCGCGGCCAGGGTGTTGACCTGCACCACCGGCAGCAGGAAGCCGCAGGCGATGATGGTGACCACGGCGAACAGCCATGCGTACCACTTCTGCCCCATCGCTTTTTCGATGTAATAGGCCGGCCCGCCGCGGTATCGGCCCTGGTCGTCCTTCTCCTTGTAGATCTGCGCCAGCGTGCACTCGATGTACGAGGTCGATGCGCCGAGGAACGCCATCACCCACATCCAGAACACCGCGCCGGGCCCGCCGAACGCGATCGCGGTGGCGACGCCGGCGATGTTGCCGGTGCCCACGCGGCCGGCGAGGGACATCGCCAGCGCCTGGAACGAGGACACACCGGAGGACGACGACTTGTTGTTGATCATCAGCCGGAGCATTTCCGGCACCCCGCGCACCTGCATGAAACGGGTGCGGATGGAGAAGTACAGGCCAAGCCCCAGACACAGCGCGACCAGCGCCATGCTCCAGATGATCGCGTTGAGCGAGTTGATCAGGTCTTCCACGTGTCGGGCTTCCTCGGGGCGGGCACAAGACCCGCACCTTAACCGGATTCGAGCGTCGCGAAAAACTGCAGCGGCCGCCGGCCCTCTGTAGGAGCGGCTTCAGCCGCGATCTGAAGTCGGACGAGCGACCAACCATCCGATCGCAGCTGAAGCCGCTCCTACAGAAATACCACCGTCAGGCGTTTCCACCCGCTTGCGGGGTCTCCGCCTCCAGCGCTTCCAACTCGTGGCCCACCGCGTCGGGCGAGCGGGTGTACTTGGCCAGCAACACGTAGAACGCCGGCACGATGAACAGCGACAGCAAGGTCGAGAAGGCCACGCCGAAGATCACCACCACGCCGATCGTCGCCCGGCTGGCCGACCCCGGGCCGCCGGCGATCACCAGCGGCAATGCGCCGGCGATGGTCGCGATCGAGGTCATCAGGATCGGCCGCAAACGCACGCCGGCCGACTCGACAATGGCCTGGTGAATGCTGCGGCCCTGGTCGCGCAGCTGGTTGGCGAACTCGACGATCAGGATGCCGTTCTTCGCCGCCAGTCCGACCAGCATGACGATGCCGATCTGGCTGAACAGGTTCATCGTGCCGCCGGTCAAGGCCAGCCCGATCAACGCGCCGAGCACGCCCAGCGGCACCGTCAGCATGATCGTGAAGGGGTGGACGAAGCTCTCGAACTGCGCCGCCAGCACCAGGTACACCACCAGCAGCGCCAGCGCGAAGGTCAGCATCACCGCGCCGCCGGCCTTCAGGTACTCGCGCGACTGGCCCTTCCAGTCGACCTGGGCGTGCTCGGGCAACTCCTCCTGCACCACCTGGTTGACCCACTCGATCGCCGCGCCAAGCTCGTAGCCCGGCTCCAGCCCGGCGCTGACGGTGATCGCGCGCTGGCGGTTGAAGCGGTTGAGGCTGCCGGCCTCGGCCAGCTCGGTCATCGTCACCAGGTTCGACAACGGCACCAGGCCGTCACGGCCCTGCACTTGGATCGCGACGAGGTCGGCCGGGCTGGCACGGTCGGCGGCGGCGGCCTGCACGATCACGTCGTACTCCTCGCCGTCCTGCACGAAGGTGGTGACCCGGCGGCCGCCCATCATCGTCTCCAGCGCATGGCCGATGTCGGACACGCTGACACCGAGGTCGGCGGCGCGCGCGCGGTTGATCTGCACGCGCATCTGCGGCTGGGTTTCCTTGTAGTCCGAATCGATCGAGAACAGCCCCGGGTTGTCCTCCATCCGCGCGACCAGGGTGTCGCGCCACTGCGCCAGCTCTTCGTACTCCAGTCCGCCGAGCACGATCTGCAACGGATCGCCGCGGCCGCCGACCAGGCCCGAGCTGACCCGCGGGTTGGCACGCACGCCGGTCAGTTCGCCGAAGTCGGCGCGCAGCGACTCGACCACCTCGTCGGTGCTGGCCTCGCGCGACTTCCAATCGTCCAGAAACACGATCACCCGGCCGGTATTCATCTCGCTGACGCCCCAGCCACCGGGCACGCGGGTGTTGTAGCGCAGGATCGGCGCATCGCCGCCGGTGCGCTCGGCGAAGATTTCCTCGACCTGCTTGACCTGCGCGACGGTGTAGTCGAAGCCGGCGCCCTCGGGGCCGACGATCGACACCGAGAACACCCCGCGGTCCTCCGGCGGCGCCAGCTCCGACGGCACCAGCTTGAACAGCACGAAGCTCAGCGCCAGCGCGAGCAGCAGCAGCCCGCCGAACAGCCACGGCCGTTCGACGCTGCGGTCCAGCCAGCCCTTGTAGCTGGTGCCCAACCGGTCCAGCCGCGCCGACACCCAGCGATGGGCGAAGTTGGACTTCTCCTCGCGGTGCGGGCGCACCAGCTTGGACGACATCATCGGGGTCAGGGTCAGCGCGACGAACGCCGAAATCGCCACCGCGCCGGCCAGCGCCACCGACAACTCGCGGAACAGCCGGCCGGTGCTGCCTTCCATGAAGCCGATCGGCAGGAACACCGAGATCAGCACGGTGGTGGTCGCGATCACCGCGAACGCGACCTGGCGGGTGCCGCGCCGCGCCGCGACCAGCTTCGGCTCGCCGAGGTCGGCGCGGCGCTGGATGTTCTCCAGCACCACGATCGCGTCATCGACCACCAGCCCGATCGACAACACCAGCGCCAGCAACGTGAGCAGGTTGATCGAGTAGCCGAACGCATACAACGGGACCAGCGCCGCGACCAGGCACACCGGCACGGTCAGCGACGGGATCAGGGCGGCGCGGAAGCTGCCGAGGAACAGCCAGATCACCAGCACCACCAGCGCGATTGCCTCGATCAGGGTCATGTAGACGCGGTCGATCGAGGCCTCGATAAACAGGGTGTCGTCGTAGGCGACGAAGATGTCCATGCCCTCGGGCAGGGTCTGCTGGATCAACTCGGCCTCGGCGCGCGCGGCGCGGGCCACGTCCAGCGAATTGGCGGTCGAGGTCTTGACGATGCCGAGGCCGACGTTGGGCTGGCCGTTGCTGCGGTAATACTCGCGGCGCTCGGCCGAGGCCAGTTCGACCGTTGCGACATCGCTCAGTCGCACCACGTAGCCGTCGGCGCCGGTGGTCAGTGGGACATCGGCGAAGTCGGCCGGCTCGCGATATTCGCGAGCCACCCGCAAGGTGAAGTCGCGGGTCTCCGATTCCAGCCGGCCGGCCGGCAGCTCGACGTTCTCGGTCCGCAGCGCCTCCTCGACGTCGCTGACGGTGATGTCGCGCGCGGCCATCGCGCCGCTGTCGAGCCAGATCCGCATCGCATAGCGCTGCTGGCCGCCGATCCGCACCCGGGCGACGCCGTCCATGCTCGACAGCCGGTCGACGATGTAGCGCTCGGCATAGTCCGAGAGCTGCATCGTGTCCATCGTGGCGCTGCTCATGTTGAGCCAGATCACCGTCTCCGAATCGGAGTTGGCTTTCTCGACCTCCGGCGGGTCGGCCTCGTCGGGCATGCGGTCGGCGACGTCGCTGATCGCGTCGCGGACGTCATTGGCGGCCGCTTCGATGTCGCGCTCGAGGGTGAACTCGATGTTGACCGAGGAGCGGCCGTTGACGCTGGTCGACTCCAGCGTCTCGATCCCCTCGATCCCCGACAGCGCGTCCTCCAGCACCTGGGTGACGCGGGTCTCGACCACGCCCGCCGAGGCACCGGGATAGGTGACGCTGACCGACACGATCGGCGGGTCGATCGCCGGCAGTTCGCGCAGGGTCAGGCGCGAGAACGCCATGATGCCCAGCACGATCAGCAGCAGGCTCATCACGGTGGCGAACACCGGGCGGCGAATCGAGAGGTCGGAGATGTTCATCGGTCAGTCCGGACGCTGTGCCTGCTCGGTGGTGGCCGGTTCGACCTCGGCCGCGGTCTCCCCTGGCCCCGGATCGCCCGGCCGGGTCGCCGCTTCCGCGGTCGCCCGGACCTTCTCGCCCGGGCGCAGCTTGCCGGTGCCGTCGACCACGATGCGGTCGCCGACCTCCAGCCCCGACAGCACCTCGGCCATGCCGTTGCGGCGGCTGCCGATCTGGATGTCGGCACGCTCGACGGTGTCATCGGCGCGGACCCGGTACACGAACGAACTGTTACCGACCTGCACCACCGCGATCTCCGGCACCAGCAGCGCCTGCCGCTCGGGCCGGATCAGGGTCACCTGCATCAGCATGCCGGGGCGCAGCGCGCGGTCGGGATTGGCGAACTCGCCGCGCACGGTGACCGCGCGGGTGGCGGGGTCGACCCGCGAGTCGACGGTGGCGACGGTGCCGGCAAACTCGCGCTCCGGGTAGGCGGTGCTGGTGGCGGTCAGGCGCTGGCCCGCGGCCAGGTGCGACAACGCCGCTTCCGGCACCGGGAAATCGACGTAGACCCGCGAGGTGTCGTCGAGCGTCGCGATCGCGGTGCCGGGGGTGACCAGCGCGCCCGGGCTGACCTGGCGCAGGCCGAGCACACCGGAGAACGGTGCCCGGATCACCCGGTCGCTGAGCTGGGCGCGGATCTGCGCGACCCGGGCGTTGGCTGCGTCGCGGGTGGCGCGCTGGGTGTCGAGCGCGGCGCGTGCGATCAACTGCTGCTCACCGAGGTTGGCCAGGCGCTGGTGGAGCTTCTGCGCCTCGTTCGCCGCGGCCTGCGCCTCGGCCAGTCCGGCGCGCTGCTGGCGGCCGCTCAGGGTGACCAGCGGGGCGCCGGCCTCGACCACGTCGCCGCTGTCGAAATGCACGCCCTCCACCGTCTCGCTGACCTTGGCGGTCAGCGTCACCGACTCGCGCGCCTTGACCGTGCCCAGCGCCCGCACGGTGTCGCTCCACGGCTGCATCCGCACCGGCTGGGTGGTCACCGCGAGCGCCCGCGCGCCGTCGCGGGCCGGCGCATCGTCACCGCAGGCGGCCAGGGTCAAGGCAATCGCAAGGGCGCAGGCCGCGCCGAGTCCGGTGGGGATTCGCATGCTTCTCAGGTCTGGGGAGTCGATCGGGAAGTGTATTCGCGGGCAGGTAACGTCCGCGTGGGCCAAAGGTTGACAGCACAACGGGCAAAGCCGGGCCGGGCGACGGCGGGACGACCGTGGCCTTGCCCGGATAACGATCCCGTTCGCCCCGGTATGGCAGGCTTGGCGGCCTGTCTCTTCTCCCCATACGCAGGACTTCCCATGCTCCACGACAGCATCGTCGACACCATCGGCCGCACCCCGATCGTCCGGTTGCAGCGGTTGGCCCCTGCCCACGTCACCCTCCATGCCAAGGTCGAGGCGTTCAATCCCGGCGGCTCGGTCAAGGACCGGCTGGCGATCGCGATCATCCTCGACGCCGAGGCCCGCGGTCTGCTCAAGCCCGGCGACACCGTGGTCGAGGCGACCAGCGGCAACACCGGGGTCGCGCTGGCAATGGTCTGCGCCGCGCGCGGCTACAAGTTCGTCGCGGTGATGACCGAGACGTTCTCGATCGAGCGGCGCAAACTGATGCGAGCCTATGGCGCCAAAGTGATCCTGACCGCCGCCGCCGAGCGCGGCACCGGCATGGTGCGGCGCGCCCGCGAACTGGCCGACAAGCACGGCTGGTTCCTCGCCCGCCAGTTCGAGAACCCGGCCAATCCGGCGTACCACCGCCAGACCACCGCGGCGGAGATCCTGCAGGACTTTGCCGGTCGCCGGCTCGACCATTTCGTCACCGGCTGGGGCACCGGCGGCACCCTGACCGGGGTCGGCGAAGTGCTCAAGCTGGCGCGACCCGAAGTCCGCATCAGCGCCTGCGAACCGGCCGGCGCCTCGCTGCTGGCCGGCAAGGAATGGCAGCCGCACAAGATCCAGGGCTGGACCCCGGATTTCGTGCCCGAGGTGCTCAAGCGCGAAGTCGCCGACGCGATCCTGCCGATCGACGACGTGCTCGCCCGCGACACCGCGCGCCGGCTGGCGGCCGAGGAGGGCCTGTTCGTCGGCATCTCCGCCGGCGCCACCGTGGCGGCCGCGCTGCAGGTCGCCCAGGAGGCCGAGGACGGCGCGGTGATCCTGGCGATGCTGCCGGATACCGGCGAGCGCTACCTCAGCACCTTTTTGCTGGAAGGCGTCAACGAGGGCTCGGACGACGAGTGGCTGGCGGGGTTGAGCTGACGACTCCGCCTCTGTAGGAGCGGCTTCAGCCGCGATCGTCAATTGGCGCAGGCAACCGACTGTCCGATCGCGGCTGAAGCCGCTCCTACAAAAGCTCCGACCATAAAAAACGCCGGCGCGAGGCCGGCGTTTTTCCTTCCGAGGCGATGGGCGCTCGCTTACGCCGCCTTCCACTGCCCCAGCGCCGCCAGCCCATTGTCACGGGCGCGGGCGAACACGGTCTCCTGCGCCTTGCCGACGTTGGCGGCGATGTCCTGCGCCCACAGCTTCAGCGCCGCCGACTGCATCGCGCGGCCGTAGGAGAAGCTCAGCGGCCACGGGTTCGGGCCCATCCGGTTCATCGCGTCCAGATGCGCGGTGGCGTCGAGGTCGGACTGGCCGCCGGACAGGAACACGATGCCCGGCAGGGTCGCCGGCACGGTCGACTTCAGCACCTGCAGGGTCGCCGCGGCGACTTCCTCGACGCTGGCCTTGTCGCTGCTGGTGGTACCCGGCAGGACCATCGAGGCCTTGAGGATGGTGCCTTCCAGCATCACGTTGTGCTCATACAGCGAGGCGAACAGCGAGCGCAGGGTGACCTCGGTGACCTCGAAGCACTCGTCAATGTCGTGGCCGCCGTCCATGATCACTTCCGGCTCGACCATCGGCACCAGGCCCTGTTCCTGGCACAGCGCGGCGTAGCGCGCCAGCGCGTGGGCGTTGGCGTCGATGCAGGTGCCCGACGGGATGGTCTCGCCGATGTTGATCACCGCGCGCCACTTGGCGAAGCGGGCGCCGAGCTTGTAGTACTCCTCCAGCCGCACGCGCAGGCCGTCCAGGCCCTCGGTCACCACTTCGCCCGGGAAACCGGCCAGCGCGTGGGTGCCCTTGTCGACCTTGATGCCCGGAATGATGCCGTTGTCGGTCATCAGCTTGGTGAACGGCACGCCGGCCTTGGTCGACTGCCGCAGGGTCTCGTCGAACAGGATCGCGCCGGAAATGTGCTCGCCCAGCTTCGGGGTCGACAGCAGCATCTCGCGGTAGGCACGGCGGTTCTCTTCCGTGCACTCCACACCGACACCGTCGAAACGCTTCTTGATGGTCGCGTTGGACTCGTCGATCGCGATGATGCCCTTGCCCGCGGCGACCATGGCCTGGGCGGTTTCGGCAAGCTGTTCGATGCTCATGGGGTTCCTGCGGGGCTGGTGGGAAGCCGGCGATTATAGCCTTTCGACCCCGCTCGGGTCATGTGAAACAGTGGCTTACGACGCGGCGCTCTGCAGGCCCAGTCGATCGCCTGGCGCAAGCCCAAGGAGCACGCCCGGTGGAGCGAGCGGCGCTATCCAGTTTCGGCGCGAATGACAGTGCCACGCCAGCGCGCGTCGATTTCGCCGGATGACCATGCAGACAAGTAGGGCTGGAAAATGCCCCACGTGGCGCTGTCTGCGTCGTCCGCGACCGGCGACGCCGCCTTCAGCGCACGATGGGCGAGGTTGGCGAGCCGCAATCCGGGTTCCTGGTTGATCTTTGTGATCTGCTGCGGGTAGCTCTTGGCACCGATACGAGTCCAGTCGCTACGCATGCCGTCGAACACGCCGCCATCGCCGACGAAATCGAGCGTG
Organism: Lysobacter sp.; assembly: GCA_050737695.1. Taxonomy (GTDB): domain Bacteria; phylum Pseudomonadota; class Gammaproteobacteria; order Xanthomonadales; family Xanthomonadaceae; genus Novilysobacter. The sequence goes on from JBOHYB010000007.1 coordinate 9,709, forward strand.
ACCGGCGCAATGGCACCCTCCAAGCCCTTGAACGTCATTGGCAAGTACACCGGCTGGATACGGCCATCGCTGACCACCAGGCGAGGGTTGCGGCCGCTCAACAGGAAACCGTAAACCATCTGGCAAATGAGTTGATCGGTTCCGACCGGCACCAATTCAAGCACGGGAAAGTCTTGCAGCCGCATACGCCGCCAGCCCGACTCACCTTGCGCAATGCGCTGGGCGCGGACGATCTCGGCGTCCAGCGCCGAGCAGTAAACCGCCAAGCCGCAACCCATGTCGCCATGAATCCACTGCGGCTCCCAGCCGGCCCCGCCATCCGGCGCGGTGGTCGGTCTCGCCAGCACGAAAAGATGAAATTCCGAGATGTAGTTTGTTTTGGTCATAGTGGAAACAAGGACTCATTTGATCTCTTATCTTAACGCCCGCCCAATGCACACGCGTCGGGGAATCGAAGTGCCAAGCGATCAGTTCACTGCGCTCGCCAAGGTACCGATTCTGCTGCTCGATCATGAGCCTGTAGCCCTCCGATGCGTAGATATCCAAACACCCAGAAAAATACATCGGAATCCCATCTTTTCCCTGGTTCGATTGGAAACCAATTTTCTCATCCACATATTTTTCAGCATTCTTATAAGCCTCCTCACTGTTATGCCTCCCGAGCTGAAAATACCCGCCCCGAGCATATCCGGCCTGCGTTTTCGCGGCAGCATCGTCCACGTATTCGTTCACGCAGTACGAAAGGCCCCATTTGCCCAAGGTCGCCCTGGCGCTCTCGACCTCACAAGGCCAAGCCACGCTTGGCGCCAACAGGCCCAAGAAAAGCACTATGTACCGCATCATTAACCACCCACGGTCGACCGAACCCAGCTCAAGGTGAAGTCCAGTTGGTGTATCGGTCTTGGGAAACTATCAACTCCTGATACTCCTGGGATTCATAGAGGTTTAGGCAGCGCATGAACGGAAGCGGTTCACCGCTTTCTTTCGCGACCCCAACTTTCTTCATCCCATGATCGAAGAACGCTCTTACTTTTCTGTAGGGCACCTCCAAGTCATGCCCCCCAAGCTGCAGATACCCTCCAAGCGCCATGCCTGCCTGGCTCTTAATATACTCACCCTGCATATGCTCGTTAATGCAGTAAGACAGGCCCCATTTTTTCAGGTTGAGCCTGTCATTCACCAACGACTCACAGGATTCAGCTGGCATGGGCGCACACACCCCGGCCAACAACAAGACAAGTACTTTCATTTCAAATTCGCCGCAAATGCCAGCATCTTGACCGGCAGGAACACACGGAAACCCGACCTGCCCTGGTCACAGCAGGAGCTGCGAGTGGATTCGCATCAAGGGCTCAGATCATCGGGACTCATGGAATCGGTCGGCATCAAGACGAGTGGCCCGCACTCCTCATCACGGCACCCCCAATAACGAGTCTCGCCCTCCGCGCGCCACGTTGCGGTGGCGCCGCCGTTGATCTCGAACACCCAGGTCCTGCCTTCGGCCTGCAGCTCCCCGGAAACCGAACACGGAATCTGGTAGAAACCGCTGTAGGGATTCGATTGGTGCGCTTCACTGAGCTGGAAGAACCGTTCGACCTGTTGCGCAGACAGATGCCAAGCCTCGCAGACGTCCTGCAAAGCTTCGCCCGGAGCGCCGTCGTAATGGGGCGGCGCAACACTGATGGCCCGAACACTCGCCTCGACGCCCGTTGTTTCAGGCGGATGCGCGGAGCTGCAGGACAGCAGCGAGAAGCTAATCGTGGCGACCAGGGTAGCCGTTCGCAGCACCCCCCATTCCCGGCAGAGAGGAATCGATCGCTGGAGGCGTTCCGGAGGCTTGGACCGGGTCGCCAGAGTAAAGACCCGCGCCTTCGCCCTCGGTCTTGTACGAAATATTGTCGTGCTCATAAATATCGTCCTCTCCGAGACCATATGTATCCTTCAAAACGCGAACAATCGTAGCGATGGAAGCCGACTGCTCTGCGGTTGGCGCCTCCCATCCCGACTCACCGCGATGTTTGGCGACCGTTTCGATGCCGACGCTGTCCTGGTTCATCGGATAGCGATCCGGATAGCTCTTGGACTTCTCATGGTTGTAAATCTTGGTCGGTGCCCACCCCCAACCCTTGATCAGCGTGGCTTCACCGGCAGGGCTTCCACTTTCCGCTGCCCGAGACTTGATTTTTCCAACATGGGCGGTCCTCTTGAGCAGGCTCGCTGTTTGGGTGACGGTGCCATCCTTGGCAACGATGAAATGGGTGCCGATGCCGCTTTGAAATGACCGCAGAGCACTATCGACGGTGTAGGAATCAGTGCGATGCAACACGATGGCCTTCGGACCATCGATTGGTCCATTCTCAAGAGCCGGAATCGGCTTGAATGTGAACCCGGCGTTTTGCACGTAGCCCTTGTCATCTACGTAGGCGGGCACTCGAACCACCATGCGCTGCGAGTTCGAGGTGGGTGAAGTCGTTGATTGCCCAACGCGCTTGAACTCAGGCATCGACCATCTCCTCGCCGATCTCGACATGCAGCACTTCGGGCATATCCGACGTGACTACGTGGGTCTGCCCTTCGTCATCGGTCGTGCCTTCTTCGGTTGCGCCGTCCATGCGGACCAGCTTGTATTGCCGATTTGCCAGCGGCTTACCGGTCAGCTCCGATATCAGGACGAAAGCCTCGTCGTGCGGCAGCAACCCGCCGACGGCAGCTTGCGTCAGTGCGGTTGCCATTTTGGCGGCAGCTGAGGACCCCGCTCCGCCGGCGCCCCCGCCCGCATCCAAGAACACGCGCATCTGCTGGGTAGACAGCACCTTGCAGCCGCAGGCGAGCGTGGCGCCGTGCAGCGCCACTTCCTCATCATCGATGATGGTGGTCGGGTCGCAGCCACCCGTGATCGGAAACACGCCGTTGTGTGTCGGGCACGTGGCCTTGTCGCCCCTGCGGCATACGCCCTTGCCGTCCACATCGGTGAACGGCGAGCAGGTAATCATGCGTCCACCACTGCTGGTGGCGTCGCCCAGGACTATCCAGTTCCCTGTCATCTCAATCCTTGAGTCAAAGTTGTTTACTGCCCCGGCAATCTACCGCATCGAGTCACACCGTCAAAGCTCGCCCAGCCCTTCGGCCTTGCCGCCCTCGCCCACCTGCAGCAGCCGCAGGGTATTGGTCGCGCCGCGGTGCTCCATATGGTCGCCACTGGTGAAGATCAGCCGCTCGCCCTCGTCCAGCCGGCCGGCGTCGAACAGTTGCTGGATCGCGCTGCGCACCGCGTCGCGAGTGGCCAGGCCGCGGCTGTCGAAGTCCATCGGCACCACCGCGCGCATCAGCGCCATCTGCCGGCGCGCGCCGGGGTGGCGCGACAGGCCGAAGACCGGCGCCGGCGAGCGGAAACGCGACAGGAAGCGGGCGGTGCCGCCGGATTCGGTCATCGCCACGATCGCGCGCACGCCGACGTGCTCGGACAGGAACATCGCCGCCATCGCGATCGCCTGGTCGGCGCGCTGCAGGTTGCGCGGAGCGTCCTCGAAGTCGGTGTCATGGTCGAACTGGCGCTCGGCACCCAGGCAGATCCGCACCAGCGCCTCGACCGACTTGACCGGGTAGCGGCCGGCCGCGGATTCGGCCGACAGCATCACGGCGTCGGTGCCGTCGATCACGGCGTTGGCGACGTCGAGCACCTCGGCGCGGGTCGGGATCGGACTTTCGACCATCGACTGCAGCATCTGGGTGGCGGTGATCACCACCCGGTTGCGGGCCAGCGATTCGCGGATGATCTTTTTCTGCAGACCGGGCAGCTCGGCATCGCCGATCTCGACCCCGAGGTCGCCGCGCGCGACCATCACCACATCGCTGGCCTCGATGATCTCGGCGAGGTTTTCGATCGCTTCGGTGCGTTCGATCTTCGACACCAGCGCGGCGCCGCTGCCGGCGGCGCGCGCGATCGCCCGGGCTTCGTCCATGTCGGCGGCGGTGCGGCAGAACGACACCGCGATGAAGTCGGCGTCCAGCTCCGCGGCGACCTTGATCAACTCGCGGTCGCGCTCGGTCAGTGCGCCCAGCGACAGCCCGCCGCCCTGCTTGTTGAGTCCCTTGCGATCGGACAATTCGCCGTCGTTGAGCACACGGGTGACGATGCGCTCGCCTTCGACCGACTCGACCTGCAACTGCATCATGCCGTCGTCGAGCAGCAGCACGTCGCCGGGCGCGACATCGCCGGGCAGGCCGAGATAACTGACGCCGATTTCCGATGCGGTCCCGGGTGCGGCATCGGCGCGCGCGATCAGGTCGAAGCGATCGCCGGTCCGAAGCTGCACCTTGCCGTCGGCGAAGCGCTCGATCCGGATCTTCGGCCCCGGCAGGTCGCACAGGATGCCGACCTCGCGACCGATCCGCTGACCGGCTTCACGCACGGCCTGGGCGCGGGCCAGTTGCGACGCCGGGTCGCCGTGGGAAAAGTTGAGCCGGACCACGTCGACGCCGGCGGTCAGCAGCGCATCGAGGACGCCGGGCGCATCGGTCGCCGGACCGAGGGTGGCAAGGATCTTGGTACGTCGCAGTGGGATCGACATGGCATGCTCTCAGGATTGCGAGCCACGCTAGCACAGCATCCGCGCCATGCAGATTGCATACGAATGCAGACCGGCAACGACCGCCTGATCGGCGCCACCACCCTGTTCGCGATCAACCACGCGCAGGGCCGCGCCGAAGTCGGCTACGCGCTACGCGCCAGCCACTGGGGTCGCGGCCTCGCCCAGGAAGCACTGCGGCTGGTGCTTGTCCATGCCTTCGACACGCTCGTGCTGCGTCGGATCGAGGCCGACATCGATCCGCGCAATGGCGCGTCGTGCAGGCTGGTCGAACGCATGGGATTCGTCCGCGAAGGATTGTTGCGCGACCGTTGGGAGGTCGGTGGCGAAGCCAGCGACTCGGCGTTGTACGGGCTACTCGCGCGCGACTGGCGCGCGAAAATCCTGTAGGAGCGGCTTCAGCCGCGAACCAGAGTCGGCCTACCCGCGCAGTTGCAGTTCGCGGGCAACCGTATTGTGGACACCGGGGACCGATTGCCGGATCGCGGCTGAAGCCGCTCCTACAAAAGCCCGGGGGCTGCGACCGCCCTCAGCCCCGCGCGTCGAGCGCCGCGACCGCCGGCAATTGCTTGCCCTCAAGGAACTCCAGGAACGCGCCGCCGCCGGTGGAGATGTACGACACCTGGTCGGCGATGCCGTATTTGTCGACCGCCGCCAGGGTGTCGCCGCCGCCGGCGATGGAGAACGCGTCGCTGGCGGCAATCGCGCGGGCCAGCGCCTCGGTGCCGTGACCGAAGGCGTCGAACTCGAACACCCCGACCGGACCGTTCCAGACCACGGTGCCGGCGCGCTTGATCAACCCAGCATAACGCGCGGCGGTGTCGGGGCCGATGTCGAGGATCATGTCGTCGGCAGCAACCGCATCGACCGCTTTCACAGTCGCAGGCGCGTCGGCCGCGAACGCCGGCGCGACCACGACGTCGGTCGGCACCGGGATGTCGGCGCCACGCGCCTTGGCGTCGGCCATGATCTGCTTGGCGGTGTCGACCAGGTCCATCTCGACCAGCGACTTGCCGACGCCATGGCCCATCGCCGCGATGAACGTGTTGGCGATGCCGCCGCCGACGATCAGTTGGTCGACCTTGGACACCAGCGAAGACAGCAGTTCCAGCTTGGTGCTGACCTTGGAGCCGGCGACGATCGCCAGCAGCGGCCGCGCCGGCTGGTCGAGCGCCTTGCCGAGGGCATCGAGTTCGGCCATCAGCAGCGGGCCGCCGACGGCGACCCCGGCGTACTTGATCACGCCATGGGTCGAGGCTTGCGCGCGATGCGCGGTGCCGAACGCATCCATCACGAACACGTCGCACAGCGCCGCATAGGCCTTGGCCAGCGCCTCGTCATCCTTCTTCTCGCCGACGTTCATGCGGCAGTTCTCCAGCAGCACCAGCTCGCCGGGCTTGACCTCGACCCCACCGACCCAGTCCTTGACCAGCGGCACGTCGATGCCGAGCAGTTGCGACAGGCGCTCGGCGACCGGCTGCAGCGATTCGTGCTCGCTCCAGACGCCTTCGCTGGGACGGCCGCGGTGCGACATCACCATCACCGCCGCGCCTTTTTCCAGCGCCATTTTCAGCGTCGGCAGGGCGGCGCTGATGCGCTGCTCCGAGGTGATGCGGCCCTCGGCGTCGATCGGCACGTTGAGGTCCTCGCGGATCAGCACGCGCTTGCCGGAAAGGTCGAGGTCGGTCATGCGGACGATGGTCATCGGATTGGGCGCCTTGAAGCCTCCCCGTCACGGGGAGGTTGGGTGGAATTGGTTGCAGGCCGGTCGGGTGCCCGGCTGTCGCGGCCCGCATTGTCCCGCCCGCACCGTTCCGGGGCAAATCCCGGCCTGATGGCGGACGATCGGCAAATCACAACATTTTGTGTTGACGGACCGGAATATCGCGCTATGTTGTGGCCGTCGGTGCCGGCCTCGCGGCTGGCTTAAAACGGGAAGCCGGTGCGGACACCTCGTCCAATCCCGGCGCTGCCCCGCAGCGGTAGTGGAAACGAAAGCCGTCATGGCACTGGGCAACAAGCCCGGGAAGCGACGGCCGGTAGGTGGAACGGTGTTGTAGGAGCGGCTTCAGCCGCGATCTGGAATCGGACGAGCGACCGGGCATCCGATCGCGGCTGAAGCCGCTCCTACAGAAGCCCCCGGTTCCGAGTCCAGAGCCCGAAGACCTGCCGACAGCCGCGCGATGCACACCGCGCGGTGACCGGCCAGGGAGTCTTCGGACTCCGCGCCCGCGGGGGCGTGGCCGTGCCGTCGATGTCCGGCCTGCGCCACGCAGGTCACGACGGTGACGGCATGCGCGCCTCCGTGCGTCGCCCTTCGAGGGAAGGACGGCGACCCGTGCGTCACGCACCGGAGTCACGCCATGACCACCGATACCCCCATTGCGGTTGCCGACGATGCAGCCGACACCGCCGTTGCCACCCACAATTCCGGCTCGACGCCCGCATCGACGCACGTCGCCGACACCCCCGGCTTCACCCTGACCCCGCCGGCGGCTGCCTTCAGCATGGCGGTGACCAAGCGCAACGGCAGCCGCGAGCCGGTTGATCTCAACAAGATCGTGCGCGCGATCACCCGCTGCAGCGACGACCTGTACGCGATCGACCCGATGCGCGTCGCCACCCGCACCATCTCCGGCCTCTACGACGGCGCCAGCACCCGCGAGCTCGACGAATTGTCGATCCGCACCGCCGCGTTGCTGACCGCCGAGGAACCCGAGTACGGGCGCCTCGCCGCGCGCCTGCTGGCCGGGGTGATCGAGAAGGAAGTCGCCGCGATCGACATCAACGCGTTCTCGCAGTCGGTGCAGCGCGGCCACGAGCTGGGGCTGATCAACGAGCGTCTGCTCGGCTTCGTCCAGGCCAACGCGCGCAAGCTCAACGACGCGATCGACAACTCGCTCAACAACCGCTTCGACTACTTCGGCCTGCGCACCCTGTACGACCGTTATCTGCTACGCCACCCGACCGCGCGCACGGTGATCGAGACCCCGCAGCAGTTCTTCCTGCGCGTGGCCTGCGCGCTCAGCGAGGACGTGTCCGACGCGCTGGCACTGTACCGGCGCATGGCGCAGCTAGACTACATCCCGTCGTCGCCGACGCTGTTCAACGCCGGCACCACGCATGAGCAGTTGTCGTCGTGCTTTCTGCTCGACTCGCCAGCCGACTCGCTGGAGGCGATCTACCAGCGCTACATGGATGTCGCCAAGCTGTCGAAGTTCAGCGGCGGCATCGGTCTGAGCTACACCCGCATCCGCTCGCGCGGGTCGCTGATCCGCAGCACCAACGGCCTGAGCAACGGCATCGTGCCGTGGCTGAAAACGCTCGACGCCTCGGTCGCGGCGGTCAACCAGGGCGGCAAGCGCAAGGGCGCGGCCTGCGTCTACCTGGAGCCGTGGCATGCCGATGTCGAGGAGTTTTTGGAGCTGCGCGACAACACCGGCGACGAGGCGAGGCGCACCCACAACCTCAACCTCGCAAACTGGATCCCCGACGAGTTCATGCGCCGGGTCGAGGCGGATGCGATGTGGTCGCTGTTCGACCCGCACAAGGTGCCGCAACTGACCGACCTGTTCGGCGAGGCGTTCGATCGCGCGTACATGGCCGCGGAGGCCGCCGGACTGGCGAGCAAGCAGGTCAAGGCGCGCGAGTTGTACGGCCGGATGATCCGCACCCTGGCGCAGACCGGCAACGGCTGGATGAACTTCAAGGACAAGTCCAACCGCGCCTGCAACCAGACCGCCAAGGCCGGCAACGTCGTGCACCTGTCGAACCTGTGCACCGAGATCCTCGAGGTCACCTCGCAGGACGAGACCGCGGTGTGCAACCTCGGCTCGATCAACCTGTCGCATCATGTCGAATTGTTCGAAGAAGGCCCGGTACACGGCGAAGCCGGACGCTTCGACTTCGACAAGCTGGCCGATACCGTACGCCTGGCGGTGCGCCAGCTCGACCGGGTGATCGACCTCAACTTCTACCCGATCGAGACCGCGCGCCGGGCCAACCTCAAGTGGCGACCGGTCGGGCTCGGCGCGATGGGCCTACAGGACGTGTTCTTCAAGCTTCGCCTGCCGTTTGACTCCGAACCCGCGCGGGCGTTGTCGCGGAAGATCGCCGAGGAGATCTATTTCCACGCCCTGTCGGCGTCGAACGAACTGGCGCTGGAACATGGCCATCACCCGGCATTCGGCGACTCCCGCGCCGCCACCGGCGAGCTGCAGTTCGAGGCCTGGGACGTGCAACCGAGCGACGCCGAACGCTGGGACGGCCTGCGCGCGCGCATCCGCGAACACGGCCTGCGCAACTCGCTGCTGATCGCGATCGCGCCGACCGCGACGATCGCCTCGATCGCCGGCTGCTACGAGTGCATCGAGCCGCAGGTGTCCAACCTGTTCAAGCGCGAGACGCTGTCGGGCGACTTCATCGTGGTCAACCGCTACCTCGCCGATGAACTGAAAACGCTGGGGCTGTGGACACCAGAGATGCGCGATTCGATCAAGCGCGCCGACGGTTCGATCCAGGGCATCGCCGAAATTCCAGAATCACTGCGTCAGGTCTACCGCACCGCCTGGGAATTGCCGATGCGTTCACTGATCGACATGGCCGCCGACCGAGGCGCGTTCATCGACCAGAGCCAGTCGCTGAACCTGTTCATCGAGAGCCCGAACATCGGGCAGCTGTCGTCGATGTACATGTACGCGTGGAAGAAGGGGTTGAAAACGACGTATTACCTGCGTTCGCGGCCGGCGACGAAGATTGCGAAGGCGACCGTGGGGAAGTCGGCGGTGACTGCGCCGGTCCCGATGGACGAAGCGATTGCGTGTTCGCTGGAGAACCCGGAGAGCTGCGAAGCCTGCCAGTAGCCCCTGCCCCTGATCCGACTGGACTTCCTGCTTTTGTAGGAGCGGCTTTAGCCGCGATCTGAAACCGTTCGCCCGCGCCAACTCCAGATCGCGGCTAAAGCCGCTCCTACAGAAGCCCATGCAGACGTCACGCCAGCGGACAAAAGCCCCAATTCCAAGGATTCATCATGTCCACCCACCTGCTCGACCCCGGCTTCGACCTCACCCTGCGGCCGATGCGCTACCCGCGCTTCTACGACATGTACCGCGACGCGATCCGCAACACCTGGACCGTCGAGGAGGTCGACTTCTCGCTCGACGTCAACGACCTGCGCCACAAGTTCGGCCCGGCCGAGCGGCACCTGATCGAGCGGCTGGTCGCGTTCTTCGCCACCGGTGACTCGATCGTCTCCAACAACCTCGTGCTCAACCTCTACCAGCACATCAACGCCCCCGAGGCACGGATGTACCTGTCGCGGCAACTGTACGAGGAAGCGCTGCACGTGCAGTTCTACCTCACGTTGCTGGACACCTACCTGCCCGACCCCACCGAGCGCGCCAAGGCCTTCGATGCGGTCGAGAACATCCCCTCGATCCGTGCCAAGGCCGAGTTCTGCTTCAAGTGGATCGACTCGATCCAGGGCCTGCAGCGCATCGAGACCCGCGAGCAGCGCCGGCAGTTCCTGCTCAACCTGGTCTGCTTCGCCTGCTGCATCGAGGGCCTGTTCTTCTTCGCCGCGTTCGCCTACGTCTACTACCTGCGCTCGCGCGGGCTGTTGCACGGGCTGGCGTCGGGCACCAACTGGGTGTTCCGCGACGAGAGCTGCCACATGGCATTCGCGTTCGAGGTGATCGACACCGTGCGCAAGGAGGAACCGTCGCTGTTCGACGACGAGCTGCAACGCGAGATCGTGCAGATGCTGACCGAGGCGGTCGACTGCGAGATGCAGTTCGCCGCCGACACCCTGTCCGGCGGCGTGGTCGGGCTGTCGCTCAAGGACATGCGCCAATACCTGGAGTACTGTGCCGATCAGCGGCTCGGACAGCTGGGCATGCCGAAGCACTTCGGCGCCGGCAACCCGTTCGGCTTCATGGACTTGCAGGACGTACAGGAGGTCACCAATTTCTTCGAACGCCGGGTCTCGGCGTATCAGGTCGGCGTGCAGGGCGAAGTCGCCTTCGACGCCGCGTTCTGAGTGGTTCCCGACCTCGCATCGCGCGCCATCCCCCGAGTCGCTCGGGTTGGCCGGGCAAGGTTGCCGCGGAATGGACGCCACCGACGACATGGCCGTCGTCGATGCGCGCCGGGAACCACAAAGGCCAGGGCTGGCCGGAAAAGGTGGCAGGGACGCCACCGCATTGACGGGAAACTCCACATGCCACCACCCGCCGATCGCGCCATGGCGCCGTCGTGCGCGCCGGAAGCGCGCTTGACCGAAATCGTTTTCCCGGACCACACCAACCATCTGGGCACCCTGTTCGGTGGCCAGGCGTTGGCGTGGATGGACAAGGCCGCCTTCATCGCCGCTTCGCGTCATGCACGCTGCACCGTGGTCACCGCCCGCTCGGAAAGGATCGACTTCCACACCGCCGTGCTGCAGGGCGCGGTGGTGGAACTGGTTGCCCGCGTGGTCGCCACGGGCCGCAGCTCAATGCAGGTCGAGGTCGAGATGCACAGCGAGGATCTGCTCACCGGCGAGCGCACGCTCGCCACCCGCGGTCGGTTCACGATGGTGGCGTTGGATGCCGAGGGCCAGCCGCGGCCGGTCGCTCTCGTCACGGGCGCGCCCTCAAGCCCGTCGCAGGATTGACCCCGGTAACCGCGAGCGCTATCGTGCGCGGGCCACGGTAACCATCGCTTTATGCAGATATAGCGATGCGCCAAGCACGGACGGGCAACCGGCCGTGCCAGAGGGAATCCGGTGCGGAAGATCCTTTCCCATTCCGGAGCTGCCCCGCAGCGGTATTTGGGAACGACCGCCGTCACGTGCACTGGGCTCGCCCGGGAAGCGACGGCCACTAGGTGGAGAAAACGGCAGCCGTCGTCCTCCGCGCCCATGAGCCCGAAGACCTGCCGTGCCCGGAAGGCCATGCCTTCCGTCCGACCCCCCGGACGCGCGGCTTCGCCCTGCGTCCGGTTCGCCCGCGGGGGCGAAGGTCGAAGACACGGTTGGGTCGTCCGGTGCGTTGTGCCGGGCGCGCGTCCGCGTCCTCCTTCGTCGCCCTGCGTCATGCATCCGCATCGCAGGAATTCACCATGATCCAGGTCACCCATCTCGGTTTCCCACGCATCGGCGCACGCCGCGAACTCAAGCGCGCGCTCGAATCCTTCTGGGCCGGCGACACTCCGGCCGCAGCCCTCCACGAGACCGCCCGGCAACTGCGCCAACGGCACTGGCAACTGGCCGTCGACGCCGGCGTCGATGCCGTGCCGTGCAACGACTTCTCGCTGTATGACCACGTGCTCGACACCGCCGTGCTGTTCGATGCCATCCCCGACTCACATCGCACATTGTTCGATGCCGACCCTCTGGCCGGCTACTTCGCCCTGGCCCGTGGCCTGCAGGACGGCGTCCACGACCTGCGTGCGCTGGAGATGACCAAGTGGTTCGACACCAACTACCACTACCTGGTCCCGCAGTTCGAGCCCGGCCAGACCTTCCGCCTGCGTCCCGACAAGCCGTTGGCCGAACTGGCCGAAGCGCGCGCCCTCGGCCTGGACGCACGACCGGTGCTGCTGGGGCCGGTGTCGTTCCTCAAGCTCGGCAAGCGCGTCGATGGCGGCGACCCGCTGGCGCTGCTGGATGACCTGTTGCCGGCGTACTCGGCCCTGCTGGGACAGCTGCGCGAGGCCGGCGCGGACTGGGTCCAGGTCGATGAGCCCTGTCTGGCCATCGACCTCGACTCGGCCACGCGCGAAACCTATCGGGTGGCATTCCAGGCATTGTCCGGCGCACATTCACCCCGGCTCCTGCTGGCCAGCTATTTCGGAGGACTGGACGACAATGCCGAACTGGTGGCGTCGTTGCCGGTGGATGCACTGCACCTCGACCTGGTGCGCGCGCCGCAACAACTGGACGCGCTGCTCGCGGTGCTGCCGCCCGAACGTCGGCTCAGCCTCGGCGTGATCGACGGCCGCAACATCTGGCGCACCGATCTGGTCGCGGCGCTGGCACGCGTTCGCTCGGGCGGCCACCGCGTGCAATGGCTGGCACCATCGTGTTCGCTGTTGCACGTCCCGATCGACCTGCGCCTGGAGCGAAAGCTGCCGCCGACCTTGCACGGCGGGATGGCCTACGCACGCCAGAAACTGGAGGAGCTGCGCCTGCTGGCCGATACGCTGGCCGGCGATACCGGGGCCACCACGCGGCTGGCCGAAATGCAGGCGGCGCGCGCGGCACACCTGGCATCGCCGCAACTGCGCGATACCGCGGTACGCGCGCGGGTGGCCGGCATCGATCCGACGATGAGCCGCCGTGCCTCGCCTTATCCCATCCGTACGCAGCGGCAGGATGCTCGCCTGGCCCTGCCTCCACTGCCGACCACCACGATCGGATCGTTCCCGCAATCGGCACAGGTGCGTCGCGCGCGAGCCGACCACAAGGCCGGCCGGCTCGCCGACGCCGAGTACCAGCGCTTTCTGCAGCAGCACACCGACGATTGCCTGCGCGAGCAGGAAGCCATCGGCCTGGACGTACTGGTGCATGGCGAGTTCGAGCGCAACGACATGGTCGAGTACTTCGGCGAGCAGCTCGACGGCTTCGCATTCACTGCGCACGGCTGGGTGCAAAGTTACGGTTCGCGATGCGTCAAGCCACCGATCCTCTATGGAGACGTGGTTCGCCCCCAGCCGATGACGGTCGAGTGGACGCGCTATGCGCAGTCGCGCACCCGCCGGCCGGTAAAAGGCATGCTGACCGGACCGGTGACGATCCTGCAGTGGTCGTTCGTGCGCGACGACCAGCCCCGCGAGACCAGCTGCCGCCAGATCGCATTGGCGCTGCGCGACGAAGTTCGCGACCTGGAAGCGGCCGGCATCGCAATCATCCAGATCGACGAGCCGGCTCTGCGGGAAGGATTGCCGCTGCGGCGTGGCGACTGGCCCGGATACCTGGCCTGGGCCAGCGAGTGCTTCCGGTTGGCCGCAGCCGGCGTCGCCGACGACACCCAGATACATACCCACATGTGCTACGCCGAATTCAACGACATCATCGAGGCGGTCGCCTCACTGGATGCCGACGTGATCTCGATCGAGACCTCGCGCTCACGCATGGAGCTGCTCGATGCCTTTGTCCGCTACCGCTATCCCAGCGGTATCGGCCCCGGGGTCTATGACATCCATTCGGCGCGCGTGCCGTCGGGCGCGGAGATGCGCGAGTTGCTGGAGAAGGCACTGGAGGTACTGGCGCCCGCGCAACTGTGGATCAACCCCGATTGCGGCCTGAAGACCCGCGATTGGCCCGAGGTGCGCGCGGCACTGCAGGCGATGGTGCGCACCGCCGGCGAATTGCGCGGCGAGCTGGCCAGCACCGCCTGACGACCCGGCCTGCACGCCGACCGGTGGGGTCCCGTGGCGGCCCCTGCCGGCATATCGACACCGGATGTTCAGTCCGCTGCGCCGACCACCGGCAGGCCCAGGCCACGGGTCGCCGCGTCGATGCCGAGCCCGTAGCGCAGGCTGCGGCCGATCCGGTCGGCGTACTCGCACATCTGCCGCGCGTGCTCCTCGTCGAGCAGTTCGGTCGCGGTCTGGCGCCACAACGCCAGCCACTCCTCGAAATGCGCGGCGTCGATCGGGTGGCCGCGGTGCTTGGCCATCGGATTGCCGCGGTAAGTGCGCGCGCCCAGCGCGACCGAGCACCAGAACGTGGTCAGCAGGCGCTTGTGCTCGGGCCAGTCGTCGACCGCCGCGTTGAATACCGGCCCGAGGCTCGGGTGTCGCTGGACGCGGTCGTAGAACACGTCGACCAGGTCGGCCAGTTGCTGCTCGGTAAGTTCGGTGGATCGCATCATGGGGTGGGGGCAGACGGACTGGACAGGAAGGAGCGGCGACATTGTCGCACCGGATAGATGGGGCCTACTTGCCCGGCGTCAAGCCGCTAAGCTGCGAGCAGGCCGCGCGGGGGACCGCCATGATCCGTACATTCAGCGACAACCGTCCCGCGCCCGTGCGCGCCGATCTCGCCCTGTTGCTCGCACTCGCGCTGGCCCGGCTGCTGCTGCATCTGCTGACCAACGGTCAGTACGGCTTCCACCGCGATGAACTGGCGGTGCTCGACGACGCCCGTCACCTGGCCTGGGGTTACGTCGCCTATCCGCCGCTGACGCCGTTCCTCGCACATGTGTCGATGCAGGTGTTTGGCGATTCGCTGGGCGCCTTCCGCGCGCCATCGGCGCTGGCCCAGTCGCTGGCGATGTTGTTCGCGGGGCTGCTCGCGCACGAACTGGGTGGCCGCCGCACGGCGCAAGTAGTGGCAGCAGTCGCCGTCGCCTGCGCGCCGTTCTCGATGCTGGCCGGCTCGATGCTGCAGTACACCAGCCCCGATTACCTGTGGTGGGTGCTGTTGGCGTGGCTTCTGCTGCGCCTGGTCAACAGCGGCTGCAATCCGTCCGAGAGCCGGCGCTGGTGGCTCGGCATCGGCGCGGTTGTCGGGCTGGGCATGATGACGCGCTATACGATGCTGTTCTGCGTTGCCGGCATCGTGGTCGGCGTGCTGGCCACGCCATTGCGACGACAACTCGCCAGCCCGTGGCTGTGGGCCGGCGTGGCGCTGTCACTGCTGTTGTTCGCGCCGAACGCGTGGTGGCAGTGGCGGCACGATTTCGTCTATCTGGATTTCGTCGAGCACATCCATGCGCGCGACATGCGCATCGGTCGTGCCGACGATTTCCTGCTGCAACAGCTCTATGTCAACGCCAGCCTGATCACCCTGCCACTGTGGCTGGCCGGATTGTGGTGGCTGGCGCTCGCGCGCGGCGGCGCGCGTCATCGGATCCTTGCCTACCTGTATCTGGTGCCGCTGGCGCTGTTCATGCTGGCCTCGGCACGCGCCTACTACCTGGCACCGGCCTATCCGATGCTGTTCGCCGCGGGCGCGGTCGCGGGCGAACGATGGCTATCGGGCCTGGGTCCGCGCTCCGCCACGTGGGCGCGTGGCGTGGCCGCGAGCGCGCTGGCACTGGCCTTCGCCACCACCGCCGCGATTTCGCTGCCGCTGGCACCGATCGGTTCGGTCGGCTGGCGGCTCAGCCGCGCCGCGCACGACAACTTCGCCGAACAGGTCGGCTGGCCGGAACTGGTGGCGCAGGTGGCAGCGGTCTACCAGTCGCTGCCGGCGCAGGAACGCGCGCATACCGCGATCTTCGCCAACAATTACGGTGAGGCCGGCGCGATCAACCGTTACGGCAGACGCTACGGGTTGCCGGCGGCGATCAGCGAGGTCAATTCTTACTGGTACCGCGGCTACGGCGACCCGCCGCCGACGACCCTCATCGTGCTCGGTGACGATGCCGAAGGCGTCAGCGATGCCCCCGCCGACTGCGTGCTGGCCGGCCGCGTACGCATTCCGCATGGCGTGGAGAACGAGGAAAGCGGGCACCCCGACATCTACCTATGTCGCAACCTGCGCTTCGACTGGGCGGAGGCCTGGCCGCGAATGCAGGAATTCGGCTGACGGCAACAAAAAAACCCCGCATTGCGCGGGGCTTTTTTGTCCAAGCATCCGCGAAGTTACTTCGCGACCACCTTGACCATCTCCAGGCACTTGTTGGAATAGCCCCACTCGTTGTCGTACCAGCTGACCAGCTTGACGAAGCTGTCGTCGAGCGCGATGCCGGCCTCGGCGTCGAAGATCGAGGTGCGCGCATCGCCGCGGAAATCGGTCGCGACCACCTTGTCCTCGGTGTAGCCGAGGATGCCCTTCAGCGGGCCCTGCGACTGCGCCTTCATCTCCGCGCAGATCTCGGCGTAGGTCGCCGGCTTCTCCAGTTCCACGGTCAGGTCGACCACCGACACGTCGGAGGTCGGCACGCGGAAGCTCATGCCGGTCAGCTTCTTGTTGAGCTCCGGGATCACCACGCCGACCGCCTTGGCCGCGCCGGTGCTGGACGGAATGATGTTCTCCAGGATACCGCGGCCGCCGCGCCAGTCCTTGTTGGACGGGCCGTCGACGGTCTTCTGGGTGGCGGTGGCGGCGTGCACGGTGGTCATCAGGCCGCGCTTGATGCCCCACTTGTCGTTCAGCACCTTCGCTACAGGGGCCAGGCAGTTGGTGGTGCAGCTGGCGTTGGAGATGATCGCCTCGCCGGCGTACTTCTTGTCGTTGACGCCGTAGACGAACATCGGGGTGGCGTCCTTCGACGGCGCCGACAGGATCACCTTCTTCGCGCCCGCGTCGAGGTGCTTCTGCGCGGTCTCGGCGGTCAGGAACAGGCCGGTCGACTCGATCACCACGTCGGCGCCGACCTCGTCCCACTTCAGGTTGGCCGGGTCGCGTTCCTGGGTCAGGCGGATCTTCTTGCCGTTGACGACGAGGTTGCTGCCGTCGACCGACACGTCGCCACCGAAGCGGCCATGCACCGAGTCGTACTGCAGCATGTAGGCCAGGTAATCCGGCTCCAGAAGGTCGTTGATGGCGACGATTTCGATGTCGTTGCCGAAATTCTGCACGGCCGAGCGCAACACGTTGCGTCCGATGCGGCCGAAACCGTTGATACCAACCTTGATCGCCATTACGGGCTCCTGATGGGCGGAACTGGTGGGAGGAAGCGGATAAATCGGGGTATTTTAGCCTGTTGCCCGCACGGGTGTCCCCGCGCCGGACCCGCCTCAAAGAGCCATCACCATGCGCCGTTCACGCCCCGCCACCCTGTTGCCGGTCCTGCTCGCCTCGCTGCTGCTGATGGCGGGGCCCGTGGGGGCATGGGGGCCGCAGGGCCACCGCCTGGTCGCCGCGCTGGCCTGGTCCGGGCTGACCCCGCAGGCCCGGGGCGAAATCCTGGTCCTGCTGGCCGGCGAGCCCGATCCCAGCCTGCCCGGCATCGCCAACTGGGCCGACCAGTTGCGCGCCGCGGATCCGGACCTGGGCAAGCGCAGCGCGCCCTGGCATTACGTCAACATCGCCGAGGAAGACTGCCAGTACGATGCGGCGCGCGATTGCCCCGGCGGCAACTGCGTGGTCGGTGCGATCGACAGGCAGCTGGCGATCCTGGCCGACCACGGGCAGCCATTGGCGGCGCGTCGGCAGGCGCTGAAGTTCGTGGTCCACTTCGTCGGCGATGTGCACCAGCCGCTGCATGCCGGCTACGGTCACGACAAGGGCGGCAACACCGTGCAGATCAACCTTGATGGCGACGGCAGCAACCTGCACCGGCTGTGGGACAGCGGCCTGCTGAATACCGCCGGTCTCGGTGACGCCGCCTACCTGCGGCATCTCCAGTCATTGCCGTTGACGGTCGGGCTCGACGCCGGCCCGGCCGAGTGGGCCGAGACGTCCTGCGCGATCACGGTACAACCCGGGCTGTACCCGGCGGGCGCGAAGATCGACGACGCCTACGTGCAGCGCTGGCGCCCGATGGCCGAGGCACAGTTGCGACGCGGCGGCGCGCGCCTGGCCGTGTTGTTGAACCAGGCGCTGGCGCGCTGACCGCAGGCCGGCCCGCGACGGACGTAGTATTGGGCCACCGCAGCGGAGGCCCGACCATGGTTGCCAGCGTCCAGCCGTTCTTCCATCGCGACAGCAGCACCTGGACCTATGTCGTCGCCGAAGCCGACGGATCGGCGGCGGCGATCATCGACCCGGTGCTGGACTTCGACGCCAAGTCCGGCCGCACTGCGACCGCCTCGGCCGAAGCGCTGCTGGCATTCGTGCGTGAGCACGGCCTCGACGTGCAATGGATCCTCGAAACCCACGCCCACGCCGACCACCTCAGCGCCGGCGACTGGCTCCGGCGGCAATTGCCCGGCGCACGGCTGGCGATCGGTGACGGCATCCGCACGGTGCAGCAGACGTTCGCGCCGATCTTCAACCTCGACGCGGGGTTCGCGATCGACGGCTCCCAGTTCGACCACCTGTGGCAAGCCGACGAGACGTTCGCGGTCGGCGCGCTGCCGGCGCGGGTGCTCGGGGTGCCCGGCCATACCGACGACAGCAGCGCCTACCTGATCGGCGACGCGCTGTTCACCGGCGACTCGCTGTTCATGCCCGACAGCGGCACCGCGCGTTGTGACTTTCCGGGCGGCAGCGCGGCGACCCTGTATCGCTCGATCCAGAACATGTACCGGTTGCCCGATTCGACCCGGGTGTTCGTCTGCCACGACTACGGCGCCGGCGGCAGCCGCGAGGTCGCCTGCGAGACCACTATCGGCGCGCAGAAGCAGGGCAACATCCATGTCCGCGCCGACACCGGCGAGGCGGAATTCGTGCAACTGCGCGAAGCCCGCGACGCCGAACTGTCGGTGCCGGCGCTGATGCTGCCCGCGGTGCAGGTCAACATCCGCGCCGGCGCACTGCCGCCGGCCGAAGACAACGGCATGCGTTACCTGAAGCTCCCGCTCAATCAGTTCTGAGCGCCGTCAGGCGGCCCCGGCAGGCGTACCCGGCCCAGTCGTGCCGGGCGGGATTTCGAAGTCGACCGGCACGCGCACGCGACTGGCCACCGGCTTGCCTCCCTCGATCTCAGGGGTGAACGTCCACTTCCAGGCCGCGTCGACTGCGGCCTGGTCGAATACCCCGGCCGGCTCGGAACGCTCGACCGCGATATCCATCGGCCTGCCGCGCGCATCGATGTCGATCATCAGCACCACCACGCCGCTGATCTTCTGCGCCACCGCTGCGGCCGGGTACGCCGGCGGGGGCAGTGCCGGTGGCGGTGGCGGAGGTGGCGGCGATGCGGACGGTGCAGGCGCGGGCGGTATCCGCGGAGCCGGCGGCGCGGCGGGCACCGGCGGGGGCGGCGGGGTTCGGTATTCGTTACCCGACTTGCCTTCGGCCCTGCCGATGGAGCCGGCGTCGTCCGCTACCGCGCTTGAGCGCGCGGGTTGGGCGGCCCACGCAGCAGTGCCGCCTGCAAGGATAAGGCCCGCGGTCAGCACGGCGCCGACCGCCCAGCGTGCCGCTGTCGGAACAGGTTGCTTGAGCATCTCGATTCTCTCCTTGAGTGGATGGCCGTAGCCCCAGTGACAGCCCAGCGGCAGCGGCTGCGCGGCCAACTGGGTCTTCAACATCGCCTCGCCGTAGGCGCGGCGCGAATGTGGGTGGCGCTCGATCACGCGCTGATCGCAGGTCAGCTCCTGGTCGTGGCGGAAGTGGCGGCTGGCGATGTGCAGCAGCGGGTTGAACCACAGCAGGCAGCGCAATGCGGCGACGAAGGCATTGACGTGCAAGTCGCCGGCGCGGATGTGGCTACGCTCATGAGCGCACATCAGCGCCTGTTGTTCGGCGCTGTAGCGGTGGTCGAAATCGGCCGGCACCACAATCCGTGGCCGTAGCAGGCCGAACGCTGCCGGCAGTCCGCGGATCGAACCGGCCTGCTGCAGGCCGTCCGCGCGCAGTTGCACGACGCCCAGCGCGCGCCGGAAGCGCCACTGCTGGGTGGCGAAGTACAGCGCCATCGCCAGCGCGCCGAGTGACCACACCGTCGTCCACAGCAGCGTGCGGTCGACGCGCGGCGCCGCGTCGGCCGCCAGCGGCAGCGACATCGCATTGTCCAGGGCCACTACCATCGACACCGGCGCCGGCGCGACCGCCGCAGGCAGCAGCACCGCCAGCAGCGCCGCTGGCACCAGCAGCCACGTCGCATAGGCGATCGCCGTCCCGAAGCGGGCGCGCAAGGGCCGGCGCAGCAACAACACCAGCACGATCGCGACGCTCGACGCGATCGCGGCCTCGACCAGGGTGGCGATAACGTCAGCGGCGCTCATCGTCGATCTCCTCCAGCAGCTTGCGCAGCTCGGCGATGTCGCTGCGGCTGAGCTTGCGCTGCTCGCTGAAGTGCGCGACCAGCGGCGCCACCCGGCCGCCGAACAGGCGGTCGAGCAGGCTCTCGCTCTCGTCGATCAGCCAGTCCTCGCGCTTGAGCACCGGCGTGTACAGATAGCGGCGACCGTCCTTCTCGGCGGCGATCGCGCCCTTGTTGAGCAGGCGGTTGAGCAGGGTCTTGATGGTAGCTTCCTGCCAGTGCTGGGCGTCGGCCAGGGCCGCGACCACGGCCTCGGCGCTGCGCGGATGCTCGCGCCAGAGCACGTCCATGACGATCGATTCGGCTTCGCTGATCTGCATTGTTTACGCCCGTAATCTTATTTTAGATTACGCGCGTAAACGAAATTGTCAAGGCCCGGGGAATACTTCATGTAGGAGCGACGCAAGTCGCGACCGCACGACGGACCCGGACGGCGGCGCGTTCGCGACTTGCGTCGCTCCTACATCGGAACCGGGCTGGGACGCTGCGGATTACCGCGGTGCGATACTCCGGTCATGACGACACAGGCGAAGCCCGGATCCACCGTGCAACTCGATTCGATCGAGGCTGCCGTGGAGTTCATGCTGGCCGGGATCGATGGCCCGATGCAGGTCGGCGCGCCGCTCGGACTCGGCAAGCCGCATCGATTGCTCAATGCGTTGTATGCGCGGGCCGGGGCCGATGCTTCGCGGCCGCTGCACCTATACACCGCGCTGTCGCTGGACCCGCCCGGCGCGGGCAAGGGCCTGGAGGGGCGTTTCCTTGGGCCGTTCGTGACGCGCCATTTCGGCGACGAATTCCCGCGGCTGGATTACGTGCGCGCGATGAACAAGGACACCCTGCCCGCTCACATCGAGGTCGAGGAGTTCTATTTCCAGTCCGGCGCGCTGCTTGGCTCGACCCAGGCGCAGCGCCGCTACGCCAGCCTCAACTACACCCACGTCGCCCGCGCCCTCGCCGAACGCGGGGTCAACTGCATCGTGCAGCGGGTCGCACGGGAGCCGGGTGGCTCGCGATTGTCGCTGTCGTGCAACACCGACCTGACCTTCGATGCGATCGACGCGATCGTTGCCGCCGGCCTGCCGCGACCGCTGCTGGTCGCCGAAGTCGACCCGGAGCTGCCATGGCTGGATGGCAGTGCCGCCGTCGAGGAAGGTTTTTTCGATGCGGTGGTGACGCCGCCGGGGCCGCACCCGAAGCTGTTCGGCCTGCCGCGGCAGCCGGTGGGCGAGGTCGACTATGCGATCGGCTTCCATGCCAGCACGCTGGTAGTCGATGGCGGCACCCTGCAGATCGGCATCGGGGCGCTGGCCGACGCGCTGTGCCATGCGCTGGCGCTGCGGCATCTCGACAACGCCGCGTATCGCGAGGTGCTGGCGGCGCTGCGCTCGCCGACCGCCGCGGACCCGGCGCTGGGACCGTTCGCACAGGGGCTGTATGGCTGCAGCGAGATGCTCAACGAAGGTTTCAAGCGGCTGGTCGAGGCCGGGGTGATCCGGCGCAAGGTGGTCGAGGACGAGGCGGTGATGCGGCGGCTGGTCGAAGGCGGCGCAACCGGCGCCGATCACGCGCTGCTGGAACGCGAAGGCCAGTTCCTGCACGGCGCGTTCTATCTCGGCTCACATGACCTCTACGATTGGCTGCGCAACCTCGGCGACGACACCCGCCGCGCGATCGACATGCGCCGGGTCAGTTCGGTCAACGAACTGTACGGCGGCAACGAGACCCTGGAACGACTGCAGCGCCGCGACGCGCGCTTCTTCAACAGCTGCATGATGGCCACCGCGCTCGGTGCGGCGGTGTCGGACGCGCTGGAGGATGGGCGGGTGGTGTCGGGCGTTGGCGGCCAGTACAACTTCGTGGCGATGGCGCACGCGCTGCCGGGCGCGCGCTCGATCCTGATGTTCCGCGCGGTGCGCGATGCGAACGGTCGCGCCAGCTCGAACGTGGCGTGGAACTACGGCCACACCACGATCCCGCGGCACCTGCGCGATAGTTACATCAGCGAATACGGCATCGCCGACGTACGCGGCAAGGCCGACGAGGATTGCGTCATGGCGATGGCCGGCATCTGCGATGCGAGATTCCAGCAGGATCTGCTGGAGACCGCCAAGGCCGAAGGCAAGCTGCGCAAGGATTTCGTTCCGGAGCCGCGCGTGGCGGACAACACCCCGGCATGGTTGTGCGAAACGCTGTCGCCGCTGCGCCGCGACGGCACCCTGCCCGATTATCCGCTAGGCAGCGACTTCACCGAGGTCGAACAGCGGTTGGTGAAGGCGCTGGGGTGGCTGAAGGCGAATACTGGCGGCACCACGGACAAGGTTGGTACGCTGCTGCGCGCCGTGGTTGGCGGCAGCAGTGACGACCACGAGGCACTGGCGCGGATGGGGCTGGAGCAGCCCGATGGCCTGCGTGGGTACGTCGAAGCCCGACTGCTGGCACTCGGGCTGCGCGAAACCGCCGGGCCGTTGTAGGAGCGGCTTCAGCCGCGATCGGATGGTTGGCCGCGCGTACTCATTCCAGATCGCGGCTAAAGCCGCTCCTACACGAATATCCAAGGCCGCCGTTTCCGACGGCAGGATCCTCAGAGCGACTTCGCCGCCTCGACCACGCGCTCGACGGTGAAACCGAAGTGCGGGAACAGCTTGTCGGCCGGGGCGCTGGCGCCGAAGGTGTCGATGCCGATCACGGCGCCGTCGAGGCCGACGTACTTGCGCCAGAAGTCGGACACGCCGGCTTCGATCGCGACCCGCTTGCGGCAGGCGTTCGGCAGCACCGACTCGCGGTAGGCGGCGTCCTGCCGATCGAACACGTCGGTCGACGGCATCGACACCACCCGCACGTCGTCGCCCAGTTGCGCGGCCGCCTTCACCGCCAGACCAACCTCGGAGCCGGTCGCGATCAGGATCAGCCGCGGGTTGGCGCCGCCGTCCTTCAGCACGTAGCCACCGCGCGCGATGTCGGCGACCTGCGCCTCGCTGCGTGCTTGATGGTCGAGGTTCTGGCGCGAGAAGATCAGGCAGCTCGGGCCGTTGCTGCGCTCGATCGCCGCGCGCCACGACACCGCCGACTCGACCGCGTCGCACGGGCGCCAGACGTCGTTGTTGGGGATGTAACGCAGGCTGGCCAGGTGCTCGATCGGCTGGTGGGTCGGACCGTCCTCGCCGAGTCCGATCGAGTCGTGGGTGTAGACGTGGATCGCGTGCGCGCCCATCAGCGCGCTCATCCGCACCGCGTTGCGCGCGTAGTCGCTGAACACCAGGAAGGTGGCGTCGTACGGGATGAAGCCGCCGTGCACGGCCAAGCCGTTGCTGATCGCGGTCATCGCGAACTCGCGCACGCCGAAGTAGATGTAGTTGGCGTCGGCATCGTCGGTCGCGACCGACTTGCTGCCGGTCCACAGGGTCAGGTTGGAATGGGCCAGGTCGGCCGAGCCGCCAACCAGCTCCGGCAGCAGCGGCGCGAACGCCTCGATCGCCATCTGCGAGGCCTTGCGCGAGGCGATGCTCGGGCCATCGGCCTGCAGCTTGGCGATGTAGCCATCGGCAGCGGCGGCGAACTCGGTCGGCAGCTCGGCGTGCGAGCGGCGGGTCAGCTCGTCGGCCAGTTGCGGGTACTGCGCGGCGTACTTGTCGAACGCCTGGTTCCACTGCGCCTCGCGGACCAGCCCGGTGTTGCCGGCGCGCCAGCCATCGCTGATCTCGGCCGGGATCTCGAACGGCGCGTGCGACCAGCCGAGCGCCTCGCGGGTCGCGACCAGCTCGTCCTTGCCCAGCGGCGCGCCGTGGCTGGATTCCTTGCCGGCCTTGGCCGGCGAGCCGAAGCCGATCGTCGTGCGGCAGCAGACCAGGGTCGGCTTGCCGGTCTCGGTCATCGCCGCGTCGATCGCCGCCTTGATCGCCCCGGCATCATGGCCGTCGACGCCGCGGATCACATTCCAGCCGTAGGCCTCGAAACGGGCCGGGGTGTCGTCGGTGAACCAGCCGTCGGTGTTGCCGTCGATCGAGATCTTGTTGTCGTCCCAGAACGCGACCAGTTTGTGCAGGCCCCAGGTGCCGGCCAGCGACGCGGCCTCGTGCGAGATGCCCTCCATCAGGCAGCCGTCGCCCATGAACACCCAGGTGCGGTGGTCGACGATCGCGTGCTCGGGGCGGTTGAAGCGCTGCGCCAGTAGCTTCTCGCCGAGCGCCATGCCGACCGCGTTGGCGAAGCCCTGGCCGAGCGGGCCGGTGGTGGTCTCCACGCCCGGGGTCATGAAGTTTTCCGGGTGGCCGGGGGTCTTCGACTCCAGCTGGCGGAAATTCTTCAGATCATCGATCGACAGGTCGTAGCCCGACAGGTGCAACAGCGCGTACTGCAGCATCGAGCCGTGGCCGTTGGACAGCACGAAGCGGTCGCGGTTGAACCAGCCCGGGTTGTTCGGGTTGTGGTTCAGGTAGTCGTTCCACAACACCTCGGCGATGTCGGCCATGCCCATCGGCATGCCCGGGTGGCCGGAGTTGGCGGCCTGCACCGCGTCGGCGGCAAGGAAGCGGATAGCGTTGGCGAGGTCGCGACGGGCGGGCTTGGCGGCAGCAGGCGTGGGCATGGCGGGGTCGGTGGCGAAAAACAGCCGCCATTGTCCCATCCGGGGGCGGCCGTGTCGCGCCGCCGTCACATCGCGGCCGTCAAGCCTTGCACGCGTATACCCGATTGCATCGCCCGGTGCCGTGCGCCGCGCCGCTCTTACGGTGCTCTTACACCCCTGCCCTAAGGTTCGCCGCGCTGCGCCGCCGAACACGGATTAGCCGTCGTTGCGAGCCAGCCTCATCAGCTCCAGGGGAAAACTCATGCAAGCACGACACGGGACCGGCGGCCGCAAGGTTGGCCAGGGCGGCTTCACCTTGGTGGAAATGGCAGTCGTGCTGGTCATCATCGGCGTGATCCTCGGCGCGGTGATGATCGGCCGCGACGTCCAGCGCAACGCCGAATACACACGTATCAAGCAGAAGTTCGTCGACCAGTGGGTGGTCTCCTACAACACCTACGCGCAGCGCCTGGGCGCGCCGGTCGGCGACAGCCAGACCGCGCCGCAGCTGATGGTCAACGGCTCCAACTTCGCCGGCCCCTCCGGCGGCGACATGTCGGCGGTCACAGCGCCGCCGGCGATCTGCGGAGCCAACGCCCCGGCGGCCCAGTACGGCGTCACCGCCCAGGCGGGCGAGGAATTCGCCCTGCGCGACCTGATGCTCAAGGCCGGCATCACCCTGCCGCCGGGCCGCGGCCAGGGCCTGGAAGACCGCTATGTCTACCTCGACACCAACGGCAACCCGCAGGAAGTGCAGATCTGCTTCCAGTGGAACAAGCCCATGACCGCGTCCGGCTCGGGCAACGTCATGGTTCTGACCGGCCTGACCCCGGACCTGGCGCGCGCGCTCGACCAGGCGGTCGACGGCAAGCCTGACGCCGCCAATGGCGCGTTCCGCCAGCAGAACGTCGTCAGCACCGACAACGAGGGCGTGGTCTGGCTCGGCAACAACACCAACAGCTTCGGCGAGACCGGCGCGGCCGACAACACGGCGGACGCGACGGCCACCGATGACGAGCAGGTGCTGACCCTGGTCGCCCATTACAAGATGAACCAGTAAGGCGCCGACGATGAAAGCCTCCGGTTCCGCCCTGATCGCCCGGTTGCGCCAGTCCCGGCAGGCATCGCTGCTGCTGTTCGCGGCGGCGCTGGGGGCGTTGTTGATCGCCGCGGTCTGGTTCACCAGCGCCCGCAGCAACCTGGCCGAGGCCTACGGCCAGGTCGGCAGCCGCCAGCAGGCACTGGCATCGGCCAACCAGCGGATGCAGGAAGCCCGCCTGAGGGTGAGGCTGGCGACGGGTGCCCGGCAACTGGTCGACCGCGCCGCCGCCGGTGGCTTCGTCGACCAGGGCTGGGGCGAACGCCTGATCAATGTCCACCAGGCGCCGCTGACCCGCGAGGACGTCAACGGCCTGCTGTCGGGCGTGGTCCGCTCCGATGCACGGATGTTCGGTGCCGAGGCGTTCGAGCTGTCGGTGACCCGCGCCGACGAGGGGCTGTTCGACGAGCCCGGCCAGCGCAGCCCGCCGTTGCTGATGACCCTGCGCGGAACCCTGCTGTT
This sequence comes from Lysobacter sp., assembly GCA_050737695.1. GTDB lineage: Bacteria > Pseudomonadota > Gammaproteobacteria > Xanthomonadales > Xanthomonadaceae > Novilysobacter. The sequence goes on from JBOHYB010000007.1 coordinate 36,226, forward strand.
CCGCACCCAGACGCTTGAATCCCCCCTGGAGTCGCCGTGAGCGCCTTGACCCTGCTCCACCAGGACGGCCGCTGGCTAGCCTTCGACGGCGACCGCGTCACGCACCTGGACTCGCGTCCGAAGGTCGACCGCGCGACCGTCGTCATCACCGATTTCGATGGCGCGATCAGCCAGGTCACCGCGCTGGAAGGCAGCACCTCGCACGCGATCGCGCTGATCGAGAAGCGACTGCGCGCCGACGGCCTGATCGACAACGAAAGCAAGATCCTGATCCACCAGACCAAGACCGTCGGCAACGGCTACCAGGCGCTGTTCACCGCGGTGCCGCTGGACCGCTGGCAGCAGATGTTCGGCTGGGCCGAAGGCCAGGTCGACCATTGCCTGCTGCTGCCGTCGGTGGCCTTGCTGTGGCATGCGCTGAAGCCCGGCCGCGGCCTCGTCCTGCACAGCGGCCGCCAGTTCGTGTTCCTGGCTTCGCTGCGCAACCGCATCGTGCATGCTTCGGCGCTGGCGTTCAGCGAGTCGCAGGACGACCTGGCGATGACCGTGGCGGCGCTGGCGGAACGCGCCGGCCGGGACCTCGCCGGCGACGACGAGGCACTGGAGACGCTGACGGTCGAGTGGTACGGCGCGCTGACCCGTGCCCCGGAGGCCCGCACCACCGCGCCTGGCCGACACCGCGCCCGGGTGCCGGGCGCATTTGGCGCGAATGCACACGCGGCGACCGGCGAGTCCCTGCACGCCAACACTCCTGATGACGACAGCCCGACCCAGAGCACGGCTGCGGAACACACCCCGGGTGCCAACGCCGGGTCCCTGACCTTCGACGGCCAGTTCGACCCCGAATACGGCGACACCGACGCCGACACCGGCGCCGGCGGCAACGACGCGCCACCGACCGCCGAACAGTTGCGCGATGCCACCCGGATCGCCGCACCGGCGAACGACGACAGCACCGTTGCCCACGGTCGCTGGACCGACGAGGCATTGCTGGAGATCTTTTCCGCCAGCAGCGGCACCACCGTCCGCCTCGGCCCGCATGCGATGGTCACCGATGCCGATGGCGTCCAGTACCGCAGCGGCGTCGCCCGGCTGGCCGCGAGCGCCAACGCGCTGATCGCGGTCAACCCGGCTGCCAGCCGGTTGATGTACCTGGCCGAACGCCTGCTGCCGTGGGCCAGCGCCGCATCGCTGCTGCTGGCGCTGGCGCTGGGCGGCCTCGGCGGTCGCTGGACCCTGGCCGCCCACGACGCCAACACCCGCGCCGAAAACCTCGACGGCCAGATCGCCGACATCGACCGCCAGATCGCCACCCTCGCCGACCAGCAGGCGCTGCCGGAGTCGTACCCGCAACTGCTCAAATTCGTCGAGCGCGCCGGCGGGCTGCAGCGCGCGCTCGATCCCCACGCCAGCCTGGCGATGGTCCGCGACGCCGCCGGCAGCGACGTGCGGATCCTGCGGCTGCGGTTGGACAAGGCGGCCGCGCCCGACGGCAACGACAGCCTGCGCGTGGACGGCATGGTCAAGCACGACAACGGCGACGGCAACTTCGAGGGCATGCAGGTCGCGCGCTTCGTCGAGCGCCTGCGCGCGGCCGGCTTCACCGCCACCGCGGTCGACCCACAGACCAGCGGCGCGCGCGCGCAATCGCCGGGCGGCTCGTTCTCCTACCGCCTCGAAACCCCGCAGGCGCCCGCCGCCACCGGTTCCTCCGTCGCCACCACCGTCACCACAGGGGATGCATCGTGAAGCTCAAGTACTCGGCGAGCCTGGCGCTGGCGTTGTGGCTGTGCGTGGTGGCCTGGGTCAGCGCGATGATCGTCGCCAAGCCCAGCGTGGCCGGCAATTTCTCCAGCGGCGACGAGTCCGGCGAGATCGCCCAGCTGCAACGCAGCATCAACCACAATACCGCGATGCTGGCCGCGCTCGATGCGCTGGACAGCGCCCCGGACCACGTCGTCCACGGACCGCTGGTGGCACCGGACCCGGCGCCGCTGGCGGGAAGCGACGGCGAGGTCGTCGCCGCCGAGGGTGTGTCCTTCGGCAACCGGCTGACCCTGATCATCTCGACCGAACACTCGCGCCGCGCCATCCTCGACGGCCAACTGGTGCGGCCGGGCACCCGCCTCGGCGACGGTTCGCGGGTGCGCAGCATCGGCCAGGACTGGCTTCGCATCGAGAGCGCCTCCGGACAGGTTTCGACGTTGCAGCTGCCGCGTCCCTTCGCCGATGCGTCCAGTGCCCCGGAGGCACGTCGATGAACAACCGTCGCGCCATCGTCCTGGCCACGGCCGTGGTGATCGCCGCCGGCATCATCGTGGTGATGACCCTGCGCGGCTTCGCCTCGCGCAGCCCCGCGCCCGTCGCGAATGCCGCCGACGCCCCGATCGATTCGCCCATCGCCGCCGCACCCGCGGCCGCGAGCCCGCCGGCCGCGACCGAAACGCCGCCGTGGGCGCGGGCACAGGCCACCGACATCGAGCCCACCGCCGCTCCCGAGGCCGCAGCGGACCCGCAGCGCGCCCGCCAGATGCAGCAGTTGCAGCACGCGATGCGCGGGATCATGACCGAGGCCAGCCGGCGGTCCGACGCGACCAACGACCACCTGCGCAAGGCGCTCGACACCCTGCAGGAAATGAACGATCCCGCCGTCACCTCGCAGGTCAACCTGGACGCGGTGCGACACAACCTCGAAATCAGCATCAAGATGCAAGACCTCGCGCAGGAACTGCAGCAGGTGATGGCCGAGCCGGGCAGCCCCGCGCGCCAGCAGCGGCTCGATGCGACGCTGCAGCAGTTCCGGCGCCTGCAGTCGCAGTTGCGCCAGGACGTGCGCGCCCCCGGCGCCACGGTCGACCTGCCCACCTTCCCGACCGCCGCGCCCGCTGCCACGCCGTGAGATGCGACGCCGTGACCGCCACCGTCGCAGCAGGCTCCATGGCCACGTCCGCCGCCATGCCGACGGCTTCACCCTGGTCGAGCTGGCCATCACCGTGAGCATCATCGGCGTACTCAGCCTGGTGGTCTCGTCCGCCTACTTCAGCATCGCCGAAGTCCGCGCGCGCGCACTCGCCCAGGGCCAGGCCGAGGTCGCCCGACAGGCGATCCGTGCGTTCCTGCTGAAGAACAAGCGGTTGCCGTGCCCCGACCGCAGCGCCGGCGGCAACGGCGGCCGCGAAGGGTTGGCCGGCACCTGCCCGGCAGGCCAGGTCGGCTGGTTGCCGTACGAGAGCCTGGGGCTGGCCCTGCCCGTCCCGTCCGTCCGCATGCGCTACGCGGTCAGCCGCACGGCCGCAGCGGACCTGGTGGAACCGGCCGGGGGCACGAGCGGCGGCTTCGATTTCGATGGCAACGGCCGGATACGCAACACGCTGGTCGCGACCGCGAAACTGTCGCCGTCCAGTGCCCGTCCATTCCTGACCGGAGTGGGCACGCCCAGCGACGCAGAGAGCTGCGCCCACGTGGTTTCCAACCCGGCGTTCGCACTGATCGCGCCGGTCAGCGACCGCGACGCCAGCGGCGGCGCCCATGCCGGCTTCGACGGCATCAACCAGCAGATGGCGACCGCCGACAGCACCTGCATCGCCGCCCCGGGCCGGGCGATGGATGCGTCCTACGACGACGTGGTAGTCGCCGAGAGCGCCAGCGCGCTGCTCGGCTGGCTGGCCGCACACACCCGCTAGACGACCACAGGCAACCGACTCACATGAACCACATATTCAAGCTTCGGCCGAACCGTCCCGCCCTGGGTGTCCTCGCGACGCCGGCGACGGCGCTGGCACTGACCCTGTTGGTTGGCTGCAGTACGGTCCCGCGCAGCGTCAAGGACCTGCCGGCGACCGAGTACGTCGCCCTGCAGGAGATGGGAACCAAGGTCGGCGAAGAGTCGCAGAAGCTTGCCGCCGAACAGGCCCGGCTGCGCCAGGTGGTCGAGCGAATCGAGACGCAGGTGCCGGCGGTGGCGCCGATCGCGCCGGAGTACGACCCGCTGGAAAACCGCATCGTCACCATCAACATGAGCGAGGCCAACGTCGGCGGCCTGCTGTGGGCGCTGGCCGAGCAATTGGGGATGAACCTGATCGTCGACCCCGACGTGCTCGCGCGTGACCAGCGCGCCAGCCTGTACCTGAAAGACGTCACCGCACGCGAGGTCTACAACCACATCCTCACCGCGTTCGACCTGCACGGCGAGACCCGCGGCGGCGCGCTGGTGGTCAGCTCGATGGCCGAGCGCATCTTCAGCGTGCAGATGCTCAACAGCACCACCTCGCTGGACATGAGTACCGGCGGCGACGTGTTCGGCGCCGGCAGCAGCGGCGCCGGCGGCGGCAACTCGCTGCGCGGAAAACTCATCCTCGACGGCACCGTCGGCAAGCAGAACGACCCTTACAAACAGCTCGCCGCCTCGGTCGAGGCGATCATCAAGGAAGACACCGCCGCCCAGCCCGCCGGCGAAGCCCCCCGCGAGGCCTCGCGCTACAGCCTGGATCCGCTGACCGGCTCGCTGTTCGTGCGCGCGCGGCCGTCGCAGGTGCGTGCCGTGGCCGAGCTGATCGAGCGCAACCAGGCCATGCTCGGCCGCCAGGTGCTGATCGAGGCGCAGCTGATCGACGTCCAGCTCAGCGACCAGTTCCGCTTCGGCGTCGACTGGACCAAGCTGCGCGGCCACGTCGCCGGCGTCTATGGCGACGCGCCGATGTACGCCGACCCGTTCTACGGCCTGACCCCCGACGGCGAGCCCATCGCCAATCCGACTTTTCCGGCCGGCAAGCACGACACCCTCGACAAGATCCTGACCATCCCGCGGCAGATCATCGGCTCCGCGCTCGGCCGCGGCACCGGCATCAGCTACCTCGGCGATACCTTCTCGGCCTCGCTCAACGTGCTGCGCGAGTTCGGCAACGTCAAGGTGCTGTCCAACCCCAGCGTGCGCGTGCGCAACGGGACGCCGGCCTACCTCAGCGTCGGCCGCAACATCCGCTACGTCAGCAAGTCGACCACCAGCTTCAGCAACCCCGGCGGCGGCGCCACCAATACCTCGTCCGACGTCCAGACCGAGTCGCTGTTCGCCGGCGTGGTGATCGGCGTCGCGCCACTGATCCACGACGACGGCAGCGTCGAGCTGCTGGTCCACCCGATGCAGACCGATGTCGCCCCCGGCAGCCTGGATCTGGTCGACGTCGGCAACGGCAACTCGGTGACCCTGCCGATCATCAGCTTCAAGGGCATGACCACCACCCTGAGCCTGAACGACGGCGACACCGTGCTGCTCGGCGGCCTGATCGACCAGCAGTCGCAGAACACCGACAACGGCGTGCCGGGCTTGTCCGACGTGCCTGGCCTGGGCAACCTGTTCGGCGCGCAGGCGCGTTCGCACAATAGCCGCGAGCTGGTGATGGTGCTGCGGGTCACGGTGATATGAGTTTGATGTTCGCCGCCCTGAAGAAGCTCGACACGGCCGGGCCGGCCGCGGGCGTGGCGAACACGCTGCAAGCGACGCCGGGGCCCGGCGCAGGTCGACTCCGGCGCGCGTCGCCGGCACTGGCGGCCGCCGGTGTGGTGCTGCTGGTGGGCTGGTGGCTGTATCCGTCCGCCCGGGTGGCGCACGCGGAACCCAGCGACGCCGGGACCGTTGCCAGGGTGACTTCGACACCCACCGCGTCCACCGATCCGGACCCGGCCGCCGCCACTATCGACGCCACTGACACGGTGGTCGCCGGCAGCCATGGCGAGCCGGCCCCTTCGCCGATCGCAACTGCGCCGGCAGCTGCATCGACAACGGCGATTACCCCCGCCAAGCCGGTGCCGACGCCCGCGCCGATGACCACTGTCACCAACGTGCCGACCGCGACCCCGGCCCAATCCACGCCGACGACGGCTGTGGTGAAAACACCGGCAACGCCGCAATCCATCGCCCGGTCCGATCCGAAACCGATGGTCGCCGACATCAGCGTGCGCGATGCCTCCGTGGCATCGGCCGCCGGCGACAGCCAGTCGGTGGCCCGCGTGGTCGCCGCACTCGGCACCGCGATCCACAACGACAACCTCGCCGGCGCACGCCAGCAGCTCGTGCTGCTGACCGCGCTGCTGCCGCCGCAAAGCCTGACCCTGCTGCGCATGCAGGCATGGCTCGCGCACGAGAGCGGCGATACCGCCGGCGCCCTGGCGCTGTATCGCAGCATCGTCGCGCGCATGCCCGGCGACCAGACCGCGGTGGTCAACCTGGCGATCCTGGAAGCTCGCAACGGCGACGCCGACAGCGCGCGCCAGCGCCTGCAGCGGCTGCGTACGCGCGACGCCGACTCGCGCGAGATCGAGCGCGCGATCGGCCTGGTCGAGGCGCAGCTGCGGTGAGCGCGGCCGTCGCCACCCCTGCGGTTGCCTACCTGGCCGAACTCGGCCTGGCGCGTTCGCCGTTTCCGCCGACCCCGGATGCGGAGGGCTACTTCCACACCGCCGCGCTGGAGCGCGAACTGGCCGAAGCGAGCCACTGCCTACTTGCGCGCAAGGGCTTCGTTCTGATGACCGGCGAAGTCGGCATGGGCAAGAGCACCTTCGTGCGCCGCCTGCTCGACGCGGTCGAACGCGAGGGCGCGCTCGCCTCGCTGGTGTTCAACACCTTCCTGCAGGGGCCGGACCTGCTGGCCGCGATCCTGCGCGACTTCGGCATCAAGCCGGGCGTTGACGCGGCCGACAACATCAACCGCTTCAACAGCTTCCTGGTGCGCCGCTGGCAGGCCGACACCACCTGCGTGCTGGTGATCGACGATGCCCAGAACCTCAGCCTCGAAAGCCTCGAGTTGCTGCGCCTGCTGAGCAACCTCGAGAGCGGCCAGGAAAAGCTGCTGCAGATCGTGCTGGCCGGGCAACCGGAGCTGGACGAGCAGCTCGGCCGCCACCAGATCCGCCAGTTGTCCAGCCGCATCGTCAAGCACATCCGCATGGCCGCGCTCGACCGCACCGAGGCCGCGCGCTACGTCGAGTTCCGCCTGTCGCTGGCCGGCGCCGCCGGCCGCATCCGACTGACCGCCCCCGCCCACGCCGCGCTGCACCGCTGCAGCGCCGGCAACCCGCGGCGGATCCACCTGATCATGGACCGTTGCCTGTACGGCGTCGTCGCCCGCGGCAACCCGGTGATCGACGCCGACCTGATCCGCCTGGCCAGCGCCGAAGCCGGCTTCCGGCCGGCACGGCGCCGTCGCCCGCGCTGGCCGGTCGCGGCCGCCGCGCTGGTGGTGACCGCCGGCCTGGCGACCGCGGCCGGCATCGCCTACCACCGCGACCCGACGGCGCGCGCGGCAGACGCCACCACCGCGGCTCAAGCCTCCAGCAATATCGCGAAAGCCGGCCAGGAGCCACCCGCGAACGCCTGGAGTACCTGCCTCGAACAATTGCCGGCGGCGACCGGCGGCGACAGCTCCACGCTGCAACTGATCCCACTGCCGTCGGCCCAGCTGCCGACGCTGCGCAAGCGCGACGATGTCTGCCTTCGGCCGCGCGGACCGGACTGGCTTGTCGCCTGGCGTCCGCGCCTGGCCGCTGCGCAACTGCGGCCCGGCCGGCGCAGCGACGCCGTGCGCATGCTGCAGGTCGCGCTGTTTGCCAACGAAGCGTTCGCCCATCGCCATCGGCGCGCGGACGGCGTGCCCGTCGATGACGCCGTCATCGACGGCCTGTTCGGCCCCGACACCCGCGACGCCCTCGCCCGCTTCCAGCAACGCCACGGCCTGCCCGTGACCGGCCGTCCCGATCCGCTGAGCCTGCTGCTGCTCGACACCCCCATTCCCACGACCGCATCGGTCGAACCCCCGGAGAGCCAGCATGGCAACGGTTGACCTGTCCGCCCGACCTGCGGCGAACGGCGCGCCCAGGACAGACGAGGCCACCCGGCTCGGCGCGATCCTGCTCGAGCGCGGCATGCTCAACGCCGCCCAACTGCAGTACGCGATGCAGAAGCACACGGTCGAGCCGCAGCGCTTCGGCCGGCTGCTGATCAAGCATGGCCTGGCCAACGAATCCGACATCGTTCGGGTGATGGCTGAGTTGCAGGGCACCACCTTCGTCCAGACCGAGCACCTGCCGGTGCCCGATCCCCAGGTGCTGGCGCTGTTCAACCGCGAGCTGTGCCTGCTGCGCGCGTTCCTGCCGCTGCGCCGGGTCGACAACACCCTGGAGGTGCTGCTGGGCGACGCCGACAGCGACGCGGTCGCGCAACTGGTGCTGCAGCGCTGCGGCCTGCGCTGCCGTTTCGTGCAGGGCGAGTTCACCCGGGTCAGCCAACTGATCCGGCACACCTACTACTTCGCCCAGAACCCGGTCGAGTCGCTGCTCGAGCGCGAGATCAAGCGCATCTCGTCCGATGCCGACCACGCCTACAGCCCGGAGAAGCTGCTCGACTACCTGCTCCACCTGGCGGTGCGCGAACGCACCACCGACATCCACATCGCTCCGGCCGAGGGCAGCATCCACGTGCTGTTCCGCGTCGACGGCGTGCTGCGGCCGATGCTGGCGATGCAGCCGTCGCTGCACCGCCTGCTCGGCTTCATCAAGCTCGCCGCGGAGATGGACATCTCCGAGCAGCGCCGGCCGCAGGACGGCAGCTTCCGTGCCAGCGTGCTGGACTCGGCGGTGACCGTGCGCGTGTCGACCCTGATCAGCGAGATGGGCGAGCGCATGGTGATGCGTTTGCTGCCCGAGCACAGCGACCTCTCCGGGCTGGCCGAACTGGGCTTCTTCCCGGAGGACGTCGCCGCGCTGGAGCGCATGTTCGCCAAGCCGGCCGGCCTGCTGCTGATCACCGGCCCGACCGGCTCGGGCAAGAGCAGCTCGCTGCATGCCGCGCTGCGCATGCAGTCGCTGATCGAACGCAACGTACTGACGGTGGAAGACCCGATCGAGTACCGCGTGCCCGGCGCCTGCCAGACCGAGGTCAACCGGCGCGCCGGCTATGAGTTCGGCTCGGCGCTGCGTCACTTCCTGCGACACGATCCCGACGTCATCCTGCTCGGCGAGATGCGCGACGGCGAGACCGCGCAGGCCGCGATCGAGGCCGCCGCGACCGGCCACCTGGTGCTGTCGACCCTGCACGTCTCCGGCGTGTTCGGCGTGGTGCCGCGGCTGCGGCCGCTCGGGCTGGAGGCGCAGGTCATCGCCGACAACCTGCTGGCGGTGGTCAACCAACGCCTGGTGCGACAGAACTGCCCGTTCTGCAGCGAGGCCGTCGACTTCACCGATGCCGAACGGCACTGGCTCGGCATCGAAGACCAACCCTCCGCGCAAGGCCGCCGCGGCTCCGGTTGCGAACGCTGCCGTGGCAGCGGCTACTACGGCCGCCTGCCGGTGTACGAAATCCTGCATCTCGACGATGCCATCGCCAATGCCATCGCCGACGACGCCGGACGCGAGGCGGTCCGCACCCTGGCCCACGCCAATGGCTTCACCGACATGGTGCAGATCGCCAAGCGCCGGGTGATCCTCGGCCAGACCAGCCCGGCCGAAGTGTTGCGCGTGGTCGGCGACGGGCCGGCGCCATGAATGTCTATTACTACCGCCTGCTGCTGTCCAGCGGCCGGGTCAAGGCCGGCCTCGCCCAACTCGCAGTCGAGCACGACAGCTCGGCCCGGATGTGGCTGGAAAAGAACTTCGACGCAACCGTAATTTTGCTGCACCGGTTGCCGGGCTGGCTGGCCGAAACCCAGCGCAGCCTGTCCCACCTGCTTCGCCCGACCATCCGCGCGCCGGAACTGGCCGGCATGCTGCGCGACATGGCGGTGATGACCAGCAGCGGCATCCCGGTGCTGGAAGCCCTGCAGGCGGTATCGCAGGAAGTCGGCACCGGCCGGCCGTCCAACGCCGCGCGGGTTGCCCGCAACCTGCTGGACGAACTCGATGCCGGCGCCTCGATGAGCGAGGCGTTCGGCCGCTATCCCGACACCTTCCCGGAGACCGTGCGCAACCTGGTCATGATCGGTGACGAGACCGGCACCATGGACCGCATGCTCAGCGAGGCCGCCGACCACGTCGAGCGGGTGTCGCGGATGACCGCCGACACCACCCAGGCGCTGATCTACCCAGCGTTCGTGTTCGCCGCGATCTTCGCCGCCGGCGGGTTCTGGATCTATTACGTGATCCCCAACCTCACCGGCCTGTTCAAGCAGATGAACGCCAAGCTGCCGCCGCTGACGGTGGCGGTGATCGCGTTCTCCGAATGGTTCACCGCCAACGTCATCAGCATATTGATCGGCATGGTGGTGACGGCGTTCGTGCTGTGGGTGAGCTGGCGCTACAGCCGCACGTTCCGACGCGGCACCCACTACACCCTGCACCGGCTGCCGATCGCGCGGACCATCATGAATTCGGCCGGCCTTGCGTTCCTGACCGAGTACCTGTCGCTACTGATCAAGGCCGGCGTCGACATGGTCAGCAGTCTGCAGGTCATGGAGCGCGCGATCCGCGACGAGTATTACCGCGACCGCGTGATCGCGATCCGCCAGGTGCTCGAACGTGGCGACCGGGTGTCCTCGGCGATGCGCCAGGTCGGCGGCTTCCCGCCGATGATGGTGCGGATGATCTCGGTCGGCGAGGACACCGGCACCCTCGACAGCCAGCTCGCGCGGCTGTCGGGCGAATACAGCCTGCGCCTGCAGCGGCTGATCACCAACCTGTCGGAAATCATCAAGCCGGTGGTCGTGCTGCTGGCCGGCGGCATGTTCATCCTGCTGATCGTCGCCCTGCTGCTGCCGGTCTACGACCTGGTCAAGCAGGCCATGTCCGCACCCCAGTTCTGAAGCCGGAGGCCGCAATGGAATCGCCCGTCCGCCCGCATCACCCCACCTGTACGCCATCGCAGCGCCGGCGCGACCTTGCCACGTCGCGTCGCCACCAGCGCGGCGTCGGCCTGCTCGAGGCCGCGCTGGTGGTGCTGCTGATCGGCAGCGCGATCGCGGTCGGCTTCCTGGTACTGCAGTCGCGCAAATCGGTGCAGCAGGTGCGCGCGCAGGAACAGGCGTTGCAATGGGCCGACCAGGCACTGGTCGCCTACGCCGCGCAACACGCGCGGCTGCCGTGCGCAGTCGCCACCCCGTCCAGCGATGCGGGCGACTGCGTCGGCCCCGGCCAGAAGGGCTGGCTGCCGGTTCGGGCGCTGGAGGGCGTGCACCCGGGCGGAGGCGGCGCGATGCCGCCGTTGCGCTACATGGTGTACCGCGGCGACGGCGGCGCCAGTGACCTGGCACAAGCCCAGGATCGCTTCGACCCGCATAAGTGGGACGAGACCCCACACGACTTCGACGCTGTCAACGGCCTGGACCTGTGCGCGGCGCTGGCCAGCGCCGCCGCGGCCGGACTCAAAGGCGACCGCGCACGCACCACCGACATCGACGACAACACGGTCAACGTCGCCTACGGTCTCGGCGCGGCCGGCGCCACCCCCGGCGCCAGCGGGCTGTTCGACGCGAGCAACCAGCAGCCCGGTGCGCTCATGGAGTCGCCGGCGCGCGGGGCCGACGCGGACTATGACGATCGGGTGCGTGTGCGCGACTTCGACTCACTGGCGCGGACCCTCGGCTGCCAGTACGCCGGCGCCCGCAACCCCGGCGGCCTGGTGCTGGCCTCGCTGGACATGCTGGCGCTGGCGGTGGACGTGTCCGACGAGGTCGACGCCCAGAACGCCGCATTGATCGACGAAACCCAGGGTGCGGTCGCGATGGCGGCGGTGTCGGAAGCGTTCGCGGTGCTCAATGTCGCCCTCGCCGCGGCCAGCATCTCCAACTCGGCGACCACCCTGGCCACTGCCTCGGCGCAGTTGGCCAGCGCGGTAGCGACCTGTCCCGTTCCACCGTTCGTGTCCTGCGGATTGATCGCACCCTACACCGCCGCCGTCACCTCGGCCGCCGTGGCGGTCGGCCTCAACTCGGCAGCGACGGCACTGGCCGCCACCGCACTGGCGGCGGCCTCGGTCGGGCTGGGGCTGACGGTCGAGGCGCGCGACATGGCCGTGGAAGCCAACGGCGAGCCACCAGTCGATCTCGCTGGCCTTGCCGAAAAGGCCTGCATCGCGGCCGAGGGCGGCTGGCTGACCCAGGATATCGACGACAGCGGCGAACTGGTCACCGTGCCTCGCTACTGGAAGGACGGCCTCAAGCAGGAGGTCGAGCAGCTCGAACAGGATCTCCAACAGACCATCGCCGAGCGCGACGCCGCGGAAGAGCGCCTGGCATGGTTGGGCGAGATCCCCTCGCACCTGATCGACTATCCGCCCGAGCCGACGCGGCGAAGCTGGCAGCACTGCGTCGGCGAGGGCGCGGAACGGACCTGCCATACGGACTACGAGTCCGACGCCTCGCTCAACCAGCGGATCAACGAGTGGCTGGGCAAGCGGGCGGACATGGAAGCCGTGCTGCAACCCAAGCTCGAAGCCATCCGCATTGCCGAGCAGGCCTACTTCGACTGGGAGAACGCCGAGCAGCTCGTGCAGCACGCCCGCACCGAGCGCGACCAGATGGTGGACGCGATTGCCCAGCTGTCGGAGGAGGTGCGGCAGTGCGACGCCTCGCCGCCGACGGAGCTGAACGAAATGCGCCGCTGCAGCAACAGCCGGGTGGCACTGCTGGGCATGACCACCTGCGACCTGGACATCCTGACCGCCAAGCAGGTCGAACAACGCCAGTGCCTGGAATGGAAGCAGGAGGATCTGGCCGAGGCCGAGGCCAACGAGCAGCAGGCCCGGGACGACTACGGACAGAAATTTTTGGACGCTTGGACCCGGCCCCAACCGCCGATCGAGGACTACCTGGACGACGGCACGCTTCCCGGCAACCACTGGCTGTGCAGCATCGCCTGGTCGTGCGACGTGCTGATCGTGCCCGGCCAGCACGACGACGAGGACGACAAGCGCGAGACCTATGCGATGACCTACTACAAGCTGCTGGGACTGCGGGAAGCGGTCACCAAGCAGACCGAGGAGCTGGAAGAAAAGCGCGCAGCGTATGAGGAGGCACAGGCGCAGTGCGATGCGCTTCGGGGGCTGCAGGACCAGGGCGCCGGTGGCGGCACTACGGTGATCATCGGCGCCGAAAATATCCTGCGCTACGCCGACTGCACGGGCGCCACCGGCCCGGTGCAGCCCGGCACCTGCCCGGCCGGAGTCGCGCCATGAGCCATGCAGGACAACGCAGCGGCGGCTGGTCGCTGGTCGAGCTCTCGGTGGTGCTGGCGGTGATCGGCGTGCTCGGCCTGGTGCTGTGGCGGGTGCTGCCGCTGGCGCCGAAGGTGGCCGACGACGAGGCCGCCGCGCGCGACCTCGCCCGCGCCGAGCAGGCCCTGCTGGGCTACGCGCTGGCCCATTCGCGCCTGCCGGGACCGGAGGCCGGCATGTTGCCGGTCGAGCAGCTCGGGCTGCCGACGCGGATGAAGCTGCGCTACCAGGTGCAGTCCATGCTGACCGTCTCGCCGGGCGACATCTTCGAGCCACGGTTACCGCGCGAACTGTCGCCCGGCACCCCGCATGTCGCCCAGGTCAACGGCCTGGACCTGTGCATGGCGCTCAAGGACGCCAGCGACAAAACCTTGGATGGCATGCAGGGCATCGCGACCGCGTTCGCGTTGATGCACACCGGCCCCGCCGGCCACGACCAGGCCCGTGGGCTCGCATTCGCCCTGCCCGGCAGCGCAGGGCTGGACGCGCGCAAGGTGGTGGCGGTCGGACCGGGCGAGCTGACCAGCCGCCTGGCCTGCCCGGACCGGGTCGCGCGCACCCGCGGCGCGGTGCGCGCAGCTTACGCGGCCTACGACCTGGCGCGCGTGGCGAAGGAGTACGAGGAATTCCGCAAGTTCGCGATCCAGGTCGCGGAGATGAATGAGAAGAACGCGCACGTCGGCGTGGTGTTTGCCGGCTTCGACATCGCCTGGGGCGTGGTGGTCGAGGCGATCGCCGCGCTGCAGACCGCCGCCGGCTGGCCTCCCGACCCGGTCAGCATGGCCACCGGGATCGCCTCGCACTCGCTGGCGGTGGCGCAGTTCGCGATCGCGATCGCGAACATGGTCGAGGCCGAACAGGGTTGGGACGAGGCCAAGGAGGATGTGGTCCAGGCCGAGGAACAGCACGCTGCCGCCAGCGCCAACCTGATCCGCATGGAAGATCTCGCCCACGACAGCCGCGAAAAGGCGATCCACCTCGACAACAAGGGACTGCAGCCATGAGCCGATCCATTGGAACCCACGCGCGCGGCTTTTCGCTGGTCGAGCTGGCCGTGGTGCTGGTCGTGCTCGGTCTGGTCACCTTGCTGTTGGTGCGCTTCCTCGCCACCGCCGCACGCGAGCAGCACGAGGTGGCCAGCCGCACGTTGCTGACCCGGGCCGACGACGCGCTGCTGGCCTTCGCCATGATCGAGAGCCGCCTGCCCTGCCCCGACAATGACAGCGACGGTGATGAGGACTGCGGCGCCGGCCAGGTCGGCCAACTGCCGTATCGGGACCTCGGACTGCCGGACGCCAACGCGCGCAGGATCCGCTATGGCGTGCTGCGCCGCGCCGGCGATATCGACCTGACCGAGAGGGTCGACCGCTACCGCCCGCTGCACGTGACGTCCGGCACCAAAACCGCCATCTCCTGGCCGCTGGGCAAGCGCAATGGCCTGGACCTGTGCTGGGCGCTGCGCAACGGTGGCATCGCATCGCTGGATGCCGGCTACCTGCACGTGACCCGTCCGGATGCGCCTGCCCAGATGCAGGCGCATGTCGCCTATGCGCTGGCGCTGCCGCGCGGCGGCGACGGCTTCAGCGGCAACCAGCGCAACGACCAGCCGGTGTTCGATTCGCCGCACCGCCCGCAGGGCCCGGACTTCCATGACCGGGTGATGGCGGTCGGGCTCGACCAGCTGTGGTCGCGGATGCGCTGCGGTGACAACCTGGCAGCGGCCGGCCACGCGCACTTCAACGCCGCCGCATCGATCACGCTGATGCATTCCGCGCTGGTCGACTACGAAAAGCAGCTCGAGATCTCGGTAAAGCTGGCCGAGGCCAACGTCGCCAACGGTGCCGCTGCGCTGCTGTCGGGGGCGTCGGCGACCTCCGGCGCAGCTGGGGGGATTGCCGACACCGTAGCCGAAGGCCTATTGACCTTCGGTGCGGTCGCCACCTACAAGATCGCGCTGGCATCAGTGGCAACGGCCGCGGCGGTCGCGGTGACGATCACTGCCGCCGTGATGGAAGGGTTTGCCGCAGATGCACTGTCGGCGGCGAATGACGCGCACGAGGACGTCGATCCGTTGATCCGGGAGGCCATCGAACTCGAGGGCCAGGTACGCCAGAACGCCAAGGATGCCGACAGCATCGGCCTGTACTGATCGGCATCCGACGCCAGGCTACACCGACTTCCACGCCACCGTGTGCAACCAGAGAAGCCGCAATGCAACGCAACCGTCTTTCACCCTCCATCCACTCCAACACCGGATTCACCATGATCGAGATGTCGGTGGTGCTGGTGATCATCGCGCTGTTGGTCGGTGCCGTGACCGTCGGCCGCGACGTATACCGCGCCGCCGCCGCCGAACGCCTCGGCACCGACTTCGTGCAGGGCTGGCTGCTGGCGTACGACCAGTACGTGGCCGGGGTGGGCACGGTGCCGGGCGACAATTTCGACAACCCCAGCGGCCGGATCAACAACGGAACCAACAACTTCCTGTGCGAGGACACCCTGCTCAACGCGATGCTGGCCCGCGGCGTCACCCTGCCCGCCGGGCGCGGGGAGGGTTTGGGCGACCGCTATGTCTACCAGGACAGCCGCGGCGTGCCGCACGAGGTGAGCGTATGTTTCGCCGCGGTGCAATGGTCGGAGCCCTCCACCGCGGTCGGCGTCTATGCCAACCGGCCGCGCAACGTGATGCGCCTGCGGGGATTGACGCCCGAGCTGGCGACGATGCTGGATGCCAGGATCGACGGTCGGGTCGACGCCCGCCACGGTCGTTTCCGCGAAGTCGACGAGCAAGATGTCACCAACGCCCTCGGGGTGCCGTGGAGCCTGGATTCGACCGACACCATGAGCGGTTCCACCGATCCCGACGCGCAGGTCGCCGAGATGGGCGGCTATGTGCGGATGAGCCGTTGATCCCTGGGGGATCGATCAGTCGCAGGTGAAACGGAGTACGGTTTCGCCGAGCATGACGAGGTCGTCGTTGCCGAGTTCGGCCTCTTCCACCATCGCCTCGTTGACTCGGGTTCGGTTGGTCGAGCCCAGGTCGCGGATGTGGAAGACGGGGCCTTCGCGCCAGATCGCGCAGTGATGGCGCGACACGGTCTCGTGGGCGATGCACAGGTCGTTGTCGCGTGAGCGGCCGATCACCAGCGGGGTGACCCCGATCACCAACCGGGTTCCTTGGCCGGGGCCATCCACCACCTCGATCCAGCCCGTACCCGGGGTGCGCAATTGGTCGCTGACCTGCAACGTTCTCTGGGTCATTGGGCCGGTATCGAATTCCTCGTCACCGTCGTTGGTGCCACCGCCCTCGCGCGCGCCCAACAGGTCATTGAACCAGCGACGCATCCCACCGGCGGCGGCCGGCGTCGCCGCGTCGCGCGAGGCCAGGCCGCGCCGACGATCGGCCTCGATCCGCGCGCGCAGGGCCTGGGTGCGCGCTTCGGGTTCACTGCCCAGTTCGGCCGCCAGGCTGCCGTGCAGGGACTCGTACTCTTCCAGCGCCTGGGCGTGCATCCCGGCGGCGGCCAGCAGGCCCATCAGCAATCGCCGGTGATGCTCGTTCCATCCGTCGGTCGATACCAGCCGGCGCGCACTGGCGATCGCCTGCGGCAACCGGTTGGCGGCGCGCTGGAGACCGCACAGCCGCGTCAACACCGCCTCGGTACGCTTGCCAATCGCATTGCGCGCGAGCTGCAACCAGTCCGCGAAGTCCTCGCAGTCGGGCAATGCTAGCCCATGCAGGAACTCGCCGCCGAAGCGTTCGGCATCGCGCTCGACCGCCTCGATATCCATGCCGACCGACTCCGCCACCGCATTCTCGGCGGCACCCAGCACCAGCAGGTCGATGGTCGTTCCCGGCGCGGGAAACAGCCCGACACTTTCGCGGTCGACCTCGAGCAGGCCGGTGCCACCGTGGCTGTCGAGCGCCTGGTTGAGGTCGGACAACACCTGACGCAGGTTGGTCCGCGCCGAGCCGGCTTCGAGGCTGGGCCAGAACAGTTGCGCGAGGCGTGTTCGCGAGTGGCGGCGGCCGGACTCCATGGCCAGGTAGCCGAGCAGCCCCCAGCCCTTGCGGTAGCGGATCGCAGCACTGACGTTGCGCGCGCCCGACCACAGGCAGCGCTCTCCGAGCAGCTGCACGGTCAGCAGCGGCGGCTCAGCCCGACGTGACATGCCGTGTCGGGCCCAAACTTGCCTGCAATGCCCGTATCCGCGTCCACAAGGGCGCGTTGGGTGCCAGCTGTGGCGCCAGTACCGCGACCGCCCGGTCGAGTTCGGCGCGGGCGCGCACGGAATCGCCGGCAGCGGCAAGACGGTCCGCATAGCCCAACCGGTGGCGCGCGGCTTCCACGTGCTGGGCGCCGAACTCGCCGACCATGGTTTGCAGCGCCTGCCT
Organism: Lysobacter sp.; assembly: GCA_050737695.1. Classification (GTDB taxonomy): domain Bacteria; phylum Pseudomonadota; class Gammaproteobacteria; order Xanthomonadales; family Xanthomonadaceae; genus Novilysobacter. The sequence goes on from JBOHYB010000007.1 coordinate 53,817, forward strand.
GTCGTAGTCCAGGGCTGCATTGCGGTTGCCTGCGGCGGCACTCAGGGCGCCCTGCAGCGAATGCAGCCAGGCCAGCCGTTTCGGCCTGTCGGGGCCGATGGCGGCGATCGCGCGCACCTCGCGGGCCGCCTCGTCGGTTCGACCCGCAGCGACCAGCCATTCGGCGACCAGCAGGCGGTGACCGATGCTGCCGGGTTCGCCCGGGTCGTTGTTGCGCTGCCAGGTTCCCCATGCGCTTTCGATCAGCGCGCCGGCTTCGACCAGCCGGCCCTCGCGCAGCAGCAACCGGCCAAGGTTGAAGCGGGCACGCAGGACGCTGGGATTGTCGGCGTCCAGCTGCGCGCTGCGGATCGCCAGCGAGCGACGGAAGCCGCGCTCGGCAGCGGCGATCGCACCGCGGTCCTCGTTGAGCGAGGCATGGTTGTTGAGGCTGATCGCGAAATCGATGCTGTCCTCGCCCGCGGAGGCTGCCGCGAGCCGCTCCGATGCGGCGTAATAGCGCGCCGCATCCGGCCAGCGGCCAAGGTCGTGCAGGGTATTGGCCAATTCGTTGTAGGCGGTCCCGACGCCCGTGCCGTCACCGTACAACCGCAGTGCCAACTTGAGCGCGTCGCGTTGCAGGTCGGCCGCTTCCGCCAGCCGACCCTGCCCACGCAGCGACTGCGCCAGCCCGCTGAGGCTGTACTCGTAGTTGGCGTTGTCGGCCAATCCAAGCGCCCGCTTCATCGCCAACGATTTCCGGTAGAAGTCTTCGGCGCCGACGAAGTCTTCGCGATGGCGTTGCAACATGCCGAGGTTGTGCAGGGTCGCAGCGACCGCGGTCGATGGTTCGCCCACGTGCCTGCGGCGCAATTCCAGCGATCGGGCCAACACCCGTTCGGCTTCCTCGCGGTCGGCGTCGACCAGGGTGATCCCGAGGGAGTTGAGCGCATCGGCGATCTCCACCGGTCCAGCGCCGATCTGCTCGCGCAACGCGAGCGAACGGCGTGCCGCGGCGATGGCCTCCTTGTCGCGACCACTGTTGCCGCGAAGGACTGCCAGGTCGCTGAGCACCTTGGCCGCCCGGGTCGGGTTGCGCACCGTCGGATCGAGATAGCCATCGATCGAAGCGATCATCAGCGGCTCGGCCAGTTGCGGTTGGCCGAGGTTGTGATAGGCGTAGCCCAGCACCTCGCGCAATCTCGCCAGCACCGCGGGGTCGCGGATTTCCTTGCTGTCCAGGCTTGCGGCACCGGCATCGAGCACTTCGCGCGCGCTGAGCTCGGTGTTGCCCTTGCCGCGCTTCGGATCGGCCGCGGCAAACGACGAAGCAAGCATGTCGCTGACCTGTTCGGCGGTTTGCGCCGCGCGGTAGGCCGCACGCCGCTCGTCGTCCAGCCGCCAGACGAATCCGGCAACCAGCATCGATAACCCTGCCAACACGGCTGCCTCGCGCCAGCGTCGACGCAACAGCCGGTGCAGGCGGTAGCCCGGCGATGGCGCCCGGGCGAGCACCGGCCGGTGCTCCCGATAGCGTTGCAGGTCTTCGTGCAGTTCCGCCACGGTGGAATAGCGCTGCGCAGGGTCGAGCGCGCAGGCCTTGGCCGCGATCGCATCCAGGTCACCGCGCAACTGTCCGCGCCAACCGGTCGCGTCATCGCCCGCCAGCCGGCTCGGTGCCGGCAGCGGTTGTTCGCGGTTGTCTTGATCGCGCGGCACCCGTTGTGCCGCCAGCAACTCGATCAGCACCACGCCAAGACTGAATACGTCGCTGGCCGTACTGACCGGCCGGCCGGCCAACAGCTCCGGGCTGGCGTAGGCCGGTGTGCAGAAGCCGCCGCGCTCGACGCCACTACCCAAACCCCGTGCAATGCCGAAGTCGAGAAGGACCGGCTCACCATCGGCACGGACCAGGATGTTGCCGGGCTTCAGGTCGCAATGCACGATCATGTGGCGGTGCGCGCACTCGACGATGCGGCAAACGCTCTGGAACAACCCGATCCGTTGCTGCAGGCCCGGGCGCTGCTCGCGGCAATAGTGGAGCAACGACAAGCCGTCGACGTACTCCATCACCAGGTAGGGTTGCCCAGCCGGCGTGGTGCCACCGTCATACAGGCGGGCGATGCCGGGATGCTGCAGTTGCGCCAACAATTGCCGCTCGGCGGCCATGCGCTCGGTGGTGGCGGCATCGGGCTGGCCGCGCATGAGCTTGATCGCGACGCGCTGGGTGTACAGCCGGTCGGCGCGCTCGGCGATGAATACCGTGCCCATGCCGCCGCTGGCCAAGCACTCGACCAGCTTCCAGGCGCCGAGGGTGTCGCCGACGCTCAGCTCGGTGTCGGGCGACGCCGCGACCGCGGTCGACAAGGACGCGCCAAGGCTGTCGAGGCTGCGGGTGTGCGCATCGAGCAGGTCCTCCACCATCGCGATGGTCTGTGCATCGCAGGTCAGTTCGCGCAGGCGCTCGTGCTGTCGCCGCGGCGGCAAGCCTGCGATCGCCTCGAACAATGCGTGGGCACCGTGCAGCCGGCTGTCACCGGTGGCACTGGCCGAATCCAGCAACGTCATCGCGTCCGCCTCCCCGAGACTGCCGGCTCCCCGCCGGCACCGCGAAGTTTACGACGGTATCGATCGCATTTCCCGGCTGGCCGGGCCTGGGCTCAGTCCGCGAGCAATTCCGGTGGCGGATCCACTTCACCACGTGACACCACAGCCGCCGCGGCCAGATCGCCAGTCACGTTCAGCGTAGTCCGGCACATGTCGAGGAAGCGGTCGACGCCGAGGATGATGCCGATGCCTTCCGGCGGCACGCCGACCATGCCGCAGATCAATGCGATCACCGGCAGCGAGCCGGCCGGCACACCGGCGGTGCCGATGCCGCCGAGGATGCACACGAACATCACCGTGACCTGCTGCACCAGTGACAGCTCGACCCCGAAGAACTGCGCCAGGAATAGCACCGTCACGCCCTCGAACAGCGCGGTGCCGTTCTGGTTGGCGGTGGCGCCGACGGTCAGCACGAAGCGCGATATCTTGCGTGGCAGGCCAAGCCGCTCGTCGGCGACGCGCAGCGCGGTCGGCAAGGTGGCGTTGGACGAAGCGGTCGAGAACGCCATGATCATGGCTTCCTCCGCGCCCTTGAAGAACTTCAGCGGCGAGTAGCCGCCGGCAAACTTCAGCGCCAGCGAATAGACCACGAACATGTGGATCGACAAGGCCAACACCACCACGCCCACGTAGGCACCCAACCGCACCAGCAGGTCCCAGCCGAACAACGCGGCGAGATTGAACATGAAGCAGAACACCGCATACGGCGCGAGCTTGATCACCAGCCCGATCAGGGTCATCGACACCTCGAACAGGCCCTCGATGCCGCGCTGCAGGGTGTCGGTGGCCGCGCTCCGGGTCAGTACCAGGCCGATGCCGATCATGATCGCGAAGAACATGACCGCCAGGATCGCGTTGTCCGCGGCGGCGGTGATGACGTTGCTGGGCACGATCGCCAGCAGCATGTCCATGCCCTGCGGTTGGCCGGCGCTGCTGCTGACGATCGCCGCCGCACGCTCCGAACCCTCGGCGAGCATCTGCTCGGCGGCTGCGCGGTCGACACCGACGCCCGGCTGCAGCCAGTTGACCAGCACCAGCCCGATCACCACCGCGATGCCCGACACCACCACGGTGTAGGCCAGGGTCTTCCAGCCGACCCGACCGAGCGAGCGCACATCGCCCATCTCGGCGATGCCGACCACCAGCGCCGAGAACAGCAGCGGGATGATCAGCATGAAGATCAGGCGCAGGAACAGTTGTCCGGCCGGCTGGGTGACGTAGGTGGTGAGCCACTGCACCCAGTCGGCGTCGGCGCCGGACACGTAGTACGCGACCATGCCCAGCAGCAGGCCGGCAGCGAATCCGATCGCCATCTTCCAGTGCAGCGGCATCTTGCGCTTGCCGCCATCGGCGTCGGGTTTCGTTTCGGTCATCGTCGTGCAGTTCCCCACGTAGGTGCGGGCGAGCTTAGCAAACCCGGCGCAGCGAGCCGCCAGGACCTGTAGGAGCGGCTTCAGCCGCGATCGGGAACCGTGCGCTCGCGCCGACTTCAGATCGCGGCTGAAGCCGCTCCTACAGAAGCACCGTCAGGCGTCGGGGTATAGCGGTGGCAGTGGCGATGCGGCCTTCTTCGGCCCCGCTTGCCAGCGCGGACCGTCGGCAAACGCGCGGCGTAGCAGGCCGCGCGCCGCAACCCCGTCACCGCCGCCCCAGCGGGCGCGCTGCAGGGCATCGATGGCGTCGTGCTGGACCGGGTCGTCGAGCCGGGCGCGGACCTCGTCGAGGTCGGTTGCCGCCGGGCGCGCCAGTGCGCACAGCGCATCGGCGACCTCGCCAAAATCACCGGTGTCGAGTGCGCGCTTGAATGCGGCGAGATCGGGGGTTCCGGCGCGTCGGGTCGGGTTCGTTGTCGCCGCCGCGCCGCGCTTGACCGTGGCCGGGGCTGCCGCCGAGTTGCGATGCAAGCCCCACAGCAAGGTCAACAGCCACAACCCCGCGAACAGCAGTGTCGCCAGCACCCAGCCGCGGCTGGGACCCTGCACGGCGCGCTGCAGCGGCGAGGTTGCCGCCGAGTTGGCCGCCGCGTCGGTGGCCGCGGTGACCGCCGGCAGCGGACCCGAACCGTCTGCCGCGCCCCCCTCGACCTGCCATTTCAACGAAGGCAGGCGCGAACTGCGGGCCTTGCCGGTGCGCACGTCCCACCAGTCCAGTTGCAGTCCAGGCAAGCTCACCTCGCCGCCGCGGGTCGGCACCAGCGAGAACTTGCGGGTCAAAGTGACGCGTGGGCGGCCGTCGACGAAACGCTCATCGGCCTGCACCGGTTCGGCGAACACCTGCACGCCGTCGATCGGCGGCAAGCCCAGTTCCGGCATCTGCGCCGCGCCGGTACCATCGGCGACCGCTTCGATCGTCAAGGTCGCCGCCTGGCCGACGCGCAGGTCCTGCGGGGTCGACCGGTAGCGCAGTTGCAGGTCGTGCAGCGGCAACCAGGGTTGCGGTGCGTTGGCCGGCACCGGCCGCACCTCGAGCGCGCGCGGTGCGGCGCGGGCCTGCAAGGTGCCGCTACGCCCAAGAAAATCGTCGAAGAAGCCGGCCGCGCCGCGACCCTCGAAGGTGGCACCGGGGAGGTTCAACTCGCCGCTGCGCTCGGGGATCAACAGGTAGCGGCGCTCGATCACGGTGTAGCGGCGGCCGCTGATCTCGCGGGTGTACTGGGCATCGTCGCCGACCTGCCGCAGGGTGGCGCCATCGGGCGCGGGCTGGTCGAGTTCGCCCGACACCAGCGGCACCGCCGAGTACAGCCGCACCACCCAGCCGACTGCCTGTTGCACGTAGGGGTCCTGATCGTCGGCCTCGCTTTCGATGAACACGTCGTCGCCGGCGCGCGCCGGGGCGACGGCACTGGCCGGGGTCACCACCAGCGACAGCGGCTGGGTTCGCGCGTTGCCGACGCGCAATGCAGGAACCGTCAGCACGCCGGCGCTGTCGGGCCGGAGCGCGACCGCGTACAGGGTGCGACTGCTCACCTGGCCATTGCTGAGTTCGACCCGGCGGCTGCTGCTGTGGCCGCTGATCTGGAACTGCGCTTGCAGCGGATCGTAGTCGGGGCTGGCGCTGGCGTCGGTCTCGATGTTGAGGGTGACGGTCTCGCCCAGGGCAATGCGGTCGCGGTCGAGCCACGCGCGGGTCTGCGCATTCGCAGCCAGACTCGCCAGCGCCAGCAGCAACAACAAGGTGGTCCGGATCAACGCGCGCGACATCGGTGTCATTCCTCCCAGCCGCCCTGCATGCGGCGGCGTTGGTGTTCGAGCCTGAATTTCTCGCGCAGCAGGCCGCCCGGGTCGTCGGGAATCCGCCGCAACCAGGCTTCGTTGGCCAACCGGCGCTCGCGCTGCTCGGCGGTTTCGACCGGCGCGGCCTCGGCGGGATCGTCGGCCCGGCCGTCCTCCTGCACGCCCTTCAGCGCTTCCTGCATGCGCTGACGTTGGGCCTGGTTGGCGGACTGCTGGGCCTCCGCATCGGCCGGTTTGGGCGGCTTCGGTTCGCGCGGCGCGGGCTTGTCGCCGGCGTCGGCCTGGTCCTGCTTCGTCGGCTCCGGCGGCGGCTCGGCCTTGCCTTGCCGCTGTGACGGTGATCCGCCCTGACCCTTGCCCTGCTGCGAATCCTGCGACGGCTGCGGGGAGCCCTGCTGTTCGCCATCCTGCGGATCCTGTTGTCCCTGCTGCTTGCCCGCCGGCGGCTTGCGTTTCATCGCGGCCTCGACCGCACGCTTGTTGGCGAGCGCATCCTGCATGCCGGGGCGCTGGCTCAAGGCCTGCTGGTAGGCGTCGATGGCTTCTGGATAGCTGCCCGCCCTGGCCAGTGCGTTGCCGCGGTTGTACTGGGCATTGGCGCTGTCGAGCGCGCCATACAGTTGCGCCGCGCGGACGAAGTCGCCGTCGCGGTAGGCCTGGGCAGCCTGCTGCATCTGCTCGTGGGCGATCTGGTCGGGACGCTGCCACAGCTCTGCCGCGTGTACCCCCCGGCCGGGCAACCACAACACCAGCAGCACCAGCGCTACCGGCGCGCCGCGGCGGAACGCGAGCAGGCCCAACAGCATCAGCGGCAGCAGCAGCCAGTAGCCGTCGTCGTGCCAACTGCGCCCGGTTTCGCCGTGGGTGGCGCCGTCAGCCGCGCCCGGGTCGAGTACACCGAGCGACTGCAGGTCACCGGCATCGCGGGTGAGCGCGGCAAAGCCACCGCCGCCGGCACGAGCCAGCTGTCGTAGCGAGTCCGCATCGAGCCGGGTGTTCGCGATCGAGCCATCGGGTTGTTTGTAGAGTGCGCCCGCGATGGTGCCAAGCCCAAGCGCGGACACCCGGTAGCCCTGTGCATGCGCGGCCTTGGCTGACTCGCGCGCACCGGCATCGGCGTGGTCGGTCAGCAGCAGGATGTGGCCGCGATCGAATCCGGCCTGCTGCAGTAGCTTGACCGACCAGTCGATCGCGCGGTCGCTGCGTTGGCCGTCGACCGGCATCACCTGCGGATGCAGGGCATCGAGGAACAGGGCGACGTTGGCGGCGTCGTCGGTCAACGGCGCCACGGTGAAGGCATCGCCGGCGTAGGCCACCAGCCCGATCTGGCCGCCCTGGCGTTGCGCCAGCAAGGCGCCAAGCTTGGCGCGGGCCTGGGCCAACCGCGACGGCGGCAGGTCGTCGGCGAGGCTGGTGCTGGACAGGTCGAGCGCGACCACCAGCGGGGTGCGACTTTGCCACAGCGGCTGCTCGGTCTGGCGCCAGCTCGGCCCGGCCAGCGCCAACACCGCAAGCAGGTAACCGACCGCGCCGATCGCAAGGGCGGCGTGGCCGCGACGCCCGCCGCGATGATCGAGCAGGCGCGGCAACAGGTGTGGGTCGACCGCCTCGCGCCAGATGCTGGCGCGGTGCCGGCGGCGCCACCACCAGGCCGCCAGCAGCGGCAGCGCAAGCAGCGCCCACAGCCACGACGGGCGCAGGAAATGCAGGCTGGCGAGGTCGGCGATCATGCCAGCCTCCGACGCGGCACGGCGAACGCCAGCAAACCGAGGACGAAGGCCGCACCCAGTGGCCAGGCGTAGCGTTCGATCTTCGGACGCAGCGCCTGTCCGGGGCGCTCGACCGGTTCCAGCCGGTCGATCTCGGCGTAGATGCCGGCCAGCTGCGCGGTGTCGCGGGCGCGGAAGAATTCGCCGCCGGTGGCCTCGGCGATCTTGCGCAGGGTCGTTTCATCGATCTCGTCGCCGGCACCCGGCATCGGCATCTGGAAGCCGAACAGCGACAACGCGCCATCGCCCCCGAACGCCACCGTGTACACGCGAACGTTGGCGTCGGCGGCCAGCTCGGCGGCCTTCAGCGGATCGAGCAGACCGGCGGTATTGACGCCGTCGGTCAGCAAGATCACCACCTGTTCGCGCGACCGGTCCGGGTTCCGCAGGCGCTTGACCGCGAGGCCGAGCGCGTCGCCGATCGCAGTTTCCTGCCCGGCCAGTCCCACTACGCTGTCGGCCAGTTGCCGGCGCACGCTTTCGCGATCGGTGGTCAACGGGGTCAGCGCGTAGGCGCGACGGCCGAACACCAGCAGGCCCACCCGATCGCCGGCGCGGCGGTCCAGGAAGTCGGCGAGCACCGCCTTGGCCGCGGTCAGGCGGTCGACCGGACGGCCGCCCAGTTGCATGTCGGGCTCGCTCATGCTGCCCGACAGGTCCAGCACCAGCATCAGTTCGCGCCCGGCCTGCGGCGGTTGCACCGCCTCGCCAAGGGTTTGCGGCCGCGCCGCGGCGAGGCACAGCAGAGCCCACGCCAGCCAGTGCAGCCATTGGCCACCGCCGCCGCGGATGCCGCCGGCGCCGCGCGCCAGGGAATCGAGCCGGTGGCCGAACGGCACCTTCAGGGCCGCGGCGGCGTTGCGCCGTGCAGGCAGCCAACGGCGCGCCAGTAGCGGCAACGGCAACGCCAGCAGCAGCCACGGCCAGGCGAAGCCTTCGAAGCCCGGAATCAGCGCCGCCAACACGCCCGCGGACCCGGTGCTCATCGCGCCGCCTTCCGCCGCGGGTCCATCCATTGCAGGAACCGCGCCCGGGCCAGCGGCCGCAATGCATCGACCTGTTGCGGACCGATGTCAGGACGGTAGCCGCCGTCGAGCAGCAGTCGGCCGGCGTCTTCGTCGAGGTCGATGAACGCCAACCAAGCCTGGCCATGCAGGCGATCGGCCCCGGGTTGCCGCCGGCGCGCGGCGCGACGCAGCAATTCCGAGATCGCCGCGACCTGCGCTGCCGGCGTGGCGGCCGCGGCCACCGCGTCGTCGAACACCGCGGCGACCGCGCGTCGCTGCCGGCGTCGGCGTGCCGTCCACCACAGCCATGCGCCGAACGCGAGCAGCAGCAACGCGGCCAGCACCCACCAGCCGGGCGCCAGCGGCCACCATGGCGGCGCCGGCGGCTGGTGGATGTCGCGCAGGACCAGCGACGGGTCGGCCATCACGCCACCATCGGTCGCGCGCGGCCCAGCAGGGGTAGCCAGGACTCACTGGCGGCGTCGGTCGACAGGGCCTGCACCCGGATTCCCCGGGCCGGCAGCGATTCCAGCGCGGCCTCCAGCGGTCGGGTGAATTCGCCACGCCAGCGTCGACGCTGGGCGGGGTCGGCCAAGTCCAGTTCGACCCGCGCCCCGCCGCTGCGGAACGGCAGGCTCGCGGCCGGCGGGGTGAGTTCGAGCGGGTCGGTCAGCAGCAGGACGATGACCTCGTGGTGCTGGGTGAGGACCGGCCAGCGCCGCGCCGGGAGTTCGGCGACGCTGTGCGGATCGGCCAGTACCAGCAACCGCGACCCCGGCCGCAGCAGGCGCTGGGCGTGGTCGAGGGCGACCGCCAGACCGGCATCATCGTCTGGCGGTCGCGCGTACCAACGCGCCAGTGCGTCAAGTACCCGCAAGGCCCCGCGCGCGCCACCGGCGGGCGCCACCGGCGGCTCGCGCTCGCTGCCGCGCAGGGCGGCGATGCGGTCGCCGTCGCGGATCGCGGCCCAGGCCGCGATCGCCCCAGCGCGCGCCGCCTGCACCGACTTGAAGCGGACCTTGGTGCCGAAGTACAGCGATGCCGCGGTGTCGGCGACGATCAGGCTGAGCCGCTCGCGCTCGGCCTGGTAGAGCTTGGTGTGGGCGCGGCCGGTGCGCGCAGTGACCCGCCAGTCGATATGACGGGCATCATCGCCGGCGCTGTATTCGCGCGATTCGGCGTACTCCATGCCGCGTCCGCGCAGCGGCGACAGCGACTGTCCGCTGATGCCATGGCGGCCAAGCCTGGCGCTGCGGCGGCCGCCGGCGAGTGGACGCAGGGCGACCAGTTCGGCGAGCGTGGGGGTGATGCCGTCAGTCGCGACGGCGCTGCTCACGGCAGCGGCACCTTCGCCAGCAGTTCGCCGACCAGGCGCTCGCCGTCCCAGCCCTCGGCAGTCGCCTCGTAACTTGGCAGTATCCGGTGGCGCAATACGTCCGGCGCAATCGCGCGGACATCGTCAGGGGTGACGTAATCGCGCCCGGCCAGCCAGGCGTGGGCACGGGCGCAGCGCTCCAGCGCGATCGAGCCGCGCGGGCTCGCGCCCCAGGCGATACGCTGGCCGAGCCCGGCGTCGTAACGCTCGGCGTTGCGCGAGGCCAGCACCAGCTCGATCAGGTAGCGCTCGACCGCCGGGGCCACGTGCAGTTGCAGCACCGCGGCGCGCGCGGCGAACACGTCGGCCTGCGGCATCCGCTGCACGGTCGCGTGCGCCGGCTGCAACACCTCGCGCGCGCGCGCGCGCGCCAGCCGCAGGATCTCGGCTTCGGCGGCGGCCTCGGGATAGCCGATCCGCACATGCATCAGGAAGCGGTCGAGCTGCGCTTCCGGCAGCGGGAACGTGCCCTCCTGTTCGATCGGGTTCTGCGTGGCCATCACCAGGAACAATGGCGGCAGCGGATAGGTCGCGCGGCCGACCGTGACCTGACGCTCGCCCATCGCCTCCAGCAGCGCCGACTGCACCTTGGCCGGGGCGCGGTTGATCTCGTCGGCGAGCAGGATCGGGTGGAAGATCGGCCCGGGCTGGAACTCGAACCGGCCATCCTGCGGGCGCCAGACCTCGGTGCCGGTGAGGTCGGACGGCAACAGGTCGGGGGTGAACTGGACGCGGGCGAAGTCGGCCTCAAGTCGCGCGGCCAACGCCCGGATCGCGCTGGTCTTGGCCAGCCCCGGGGCGCCCTCGACCAGCAGGTGACCATCGGCCAGCAGCGCGATCAGCAGGCGTTCGACCAGTGCCGATTGGCCAACGATCTCCGCCGACAGCGCCTCGCGCAGTTGCCCGAAGGCCTGGTGCAGACGGGCGGACTCCGCATCGCCGACATCGGGCACGTGTGCGGGCTGGCTATCGATCACGGTCTGTTCCATCGGTATCTCGTGCGAGGGGCGTGGTTCGAGTTTGACCGATGTTGTGGGGCGAGGTTCAGCGTTGTGCCACGCCGGTTCAGGTTTGGTGACGGCGGCAGGGAGCGGCCGCGTGCAACGCAAACGAGGCCCGAAGGCCCCGTCGCGGATCATGGGTCGGATGCGGCTCAGCGATGGTTGCGCTGCGACACCTCCAGCACTTTCGGGGTCACGAAGATCAGCAACTCGGCCTTTTCCTTCGACTTGGCCTTGTTCTTGAACAGGTTCCCGAGGAACGGGATGTCGCCCAGGAACGGCACCTTGCTGACATCGTCGCGCTCGCTGAATTCGTAGACGCCGCCGATCACCACGGTCTGGCCGTCCTCCACCAGCACCGCGGTGTTGACCGAGCGGGTGCTGATCTGCGGGACGTCGCCGATCGAGGTGTCGACGAAGCCCTCGATCTCGTCCTTCTTGACCGCGAGGTTGAGGAACACGCGGCCGTCGTTGGTGATGGTCGGGGTGACCTTCATTTCCAGCACGACTTCCTTGAACTGCACGCTCGGGGTGGCAACGCCGCCGGCGGTGGCCGGTTGGATCGTCACGTAGCCGACCTCGCGACCTTGCTTGATGATCGCCTCGCGCTGATTGCTGGTAACGATGCGCGGGTTGGAGATCACTTCGCCACGGCCTTCCTGCTGCATCGCCGAGAGCCGCAGGTCCAGCACATAACCGGCATTGAGAATCGACAGTGCGACCGCACCGGCAGGATTGGTGACACCCAGGTTGGTCATCAACGCACGGCTGATCGTCGAGGCCTGGTCAACCGGTGTGGGACCCTCGAAGCCGCCGGCCTCCCACTCGTTGAATGCCTCCTGATTGGCGATGTCGGTTTCAATCCTGGAGGTGGCGGTCCTGGCATTGGCATTCAGGTCGCCACTGAAGAACGCGTTGTCGCTGTAGCCGGAGACACCGAACTCGGCACCCAGCTCACGCATGAAGCTCTCGGTGGCGACCACCACCCGCGCCTCGATCACGACCTGGTCGACCGGACGATCTATCTCGCCGATCAGTTGCTTCATCGCCTCGACCTTCTCCGGCGTGTCGCTGATCATCAGGGTGTTGGTGCGCCCGTCGGCGACCAGCCGGCCGCGCGACGACAGGAAGCCGGTATCGACGCTGCCCGAACCACCACCCGCACCCGAGCCGCCGATGCCCTTGGCCTCGGTCAGCATTTTGAAGATCTGCTCGGCGTTGTGGTAGTTGATCTGTATGTACTCGGTGACCAGCTCGACCCGATTCGCCATCGCGATCCGCGCGTCGGCTTGGTCCTGCTCGTACTTGGCCAGTTCGGCCTGCGGGGCCACCCAGATCACGTTGCCGCTGCGGCGCTTGTCCAGGCCCTTGGCCCGCAGCACGATGTCCAGCGCCTGGTCCCACGGCACGTTGACCAGCCGCAGGGTGACGTTGCCGGTGACGCTGTCGGCGGCGACCAGGTTGAGCTGGGACTCCTCGGAGATCAGCTGCAGCACCGTGCGAACGGGGATGTCCTGGAAGTTGAACGTGACCGGACGGCCGGCGTACTTCTTGGTATCGCTGGTGGTGGCACTGGTGGCACCCATCGCAACATCGTCGTTGCCATCGGCCTTGGCGACGGCGACGGCCGCGCGCGGCACGATCTCGACGATGTACTCGTTGCCGGTCTGGTAGGCCATCGACTCGTAGGCGCCCTCGGTGTCCAGCACCAGGGTGGTGCCGCCGCCGGTGCTGCGGGCACTGATCTGCTCGACAGGAGTGGCGAAGTCGGAGACGTTGAGCGGCTTCTGCAGCGACGCCGGCAGTGAGGCATTGCCGACGCTGATGACGACCTGGCCGCTTTCGTTGCGCAGGTCGGGCGCGGCACCTTCGCCGCTGAAACGAAGGATCAGCCGGCCGGCGCCGCCGTCACCGCGCTTGAAATCGATGTTGGAGACACTGATCGCACCCGGCAATTGCTTGGCCGGGTCGAGACTGGTCGCCGGAGCGACCTGCGCGAGCAGGGTCGGGGCGAAACCCGCCGAGGCGCCAGGCGCAGCCGCGTGAACGGCGCTGAACGCCGCCAGCGTACCCAGCACCAGGCCGAAGCCGGCGCTGCGAGCAACGGCCCGCGAAAGGGGGCGCCGGGCAGGCCGCGATCGTGTGGCTTTGAAAACGGTCATCGTGCAATCCCCCAATCCTATTGATCTTCTAAGGCGACAGTGGCCGGGCGTTCCAGCCAGCCCCCTGCGCCGTCTGGAACCAGTTCCACCAACTCGATGCGGTCCTCGGCCACGGCGGTCACCCGGCCGTCGCTCTGCCCCATGTAGGCACCGGGTCGAACTCGATACGTCACCTTGTCGGGCGCCATCACCAGCGCCACCACCCCGGCGCCACGGCCGAGCGTGCCGACCATGTCGAGGCTGTCGAGCGGGAACTGCTCGAGAGTCTGCTTGCGGCGGTCCGAATCCGGGCGCGGGCCACTGCCGTTGCTGCGGTCGGTGAACGCGTTGCTGAAGGGATCGCGCAGGCCCTGGGCCGCGTATTCGAAGGTCTCGAACTGCTGCATCACCGGCAACGGATCCAGCGGCGGTGCCGGGCGTGCCTTGACCTCGGCGACCCAGGCCTCGAGGTTGGGCGCTTCGCCCGGAGTGCTGGTGATGCCGCGCGAGCAACCGGCCAGGACCAGCGCAGCAATCGCGATAGTGAGAAGCCGGGGCGCAAGCACGCCACCGCTGACGGTCAGGTCACGCATCTCAGGCTCCCCCCTTGCCGGCTTCGACCGCGGTGTTCTCGGCCATCTCATCTTCGTCGAGGTAACGGTAGGTCTTGACGGTGCCGGCCAGTTCGAGCGGCGAGTTGGCAGTGATCCCGCCTTCCTTGTCGCCGCGCGGCTTCAGCGAGATGTCATGCATGGTCATGATGACCACCCGTGGCAGCGAGGCGACGCCACTGACGAAACCGCCGAACTGGTGGTAGGTGCCGACCATCCGCAACGCGATCGGTTTCTCGGCGTAGAACTCCTTGGGCTGCTCCGGGCCGGGCTGGAACAACTCGTTGCTGATGCCGGTGGCGAGCGCGGTCTGCGAGATGTCGACGATCAGGTCGGGCATCTCGGTCTTGCTCGGCAACTGCCGCAGCATCTGCTGCAGTTGCTGCTCCATCTGCGCCAGCTGTTGCTTGAGCGGCTCCAGGTTGGAGGCACGGCCCTGCTTGGTCTCGAACTCGCTGCGCAGGTCGGTTTCGGTGCGCTCCAGGCCGGCGAGCTGCTCGCGCTGGTCGCGCACGAACACCCACCACGACAGTCCCACGATCACCAGGCCGATGATCACGCACAGACCGATCTTGGCCTGTTGCGGCCAGCCGCCGATGTTGTGGAAATCGAGTTCGCTGAGGTTGAGTTTCTTCTGGCTCACGACGCGGCTCCTGCAGCGGGGGCGGCGGTGGTTTCGGCAGCGGCGCCTTCAGCGGCTTCGCCATCGGCCGGTGTCGGGACGGCTTCCGCTTCCGCGGCTTCGGCCGGAACGTCGGCCGGCGTGGCCGCGTCGGGGGTGGCAACCGCTGGATCTGCAGCGTCGGCCGGGGAAGCTTCGGAAGCCACCACCGGTGCCGGATCGGGGATACCGTCGCCGTCCAGATCCTTCGGCGCGTTCGGGTTGGCCAGCGTGACCTGCAGCTTGAACTCGTACGGCAGGCCCTTGTCGGTGCCGCGCGCCTCGATGATCGACAGCTCCGGGCGGGTCATCCAGCCCGAGCCTTCAAGGTTGCGCATGTACGTACTGACCCGAGCGTTGGACTGCGAGCGACCCTCGAGGGTCAGCGTCTCGCTGTCCTGCTTGATCGAGGTCAGGATCACGCCGTCGGGGATCGTGCGCACCAGCGAGTCGAACAGGTGGACCATCTGCGAGCGGTTGGCCTGCAGCTTCTCGATGACTTCCTTGCGCGCGAGCAGCTTCGATTTCTTCTTGTCGAGCTCCTCGATCTCGGCGATCTGCTTGTCGACCTCGGTGATACGCGCCTTGAGGAAGTCGTTGCGCTCGTTCTGGCCGTCGATCTGGCCGTTGTAGAAACCGATGATCAGGAACGACAGCACCACGGCGGCCAGCGCCGACAGCGCCAGCATCGTCATTGCGTCCTTCTGGCGCTGCTTGCGGCGCTCGGCGCGCCACGGAAGAAGGTTGATCCGTGCCATCAGTCGAAGCTCCTCAGGGCCAGGCCGCAGGCGATCATCAGGGCGGGGGCGTCCTGGGCCAGCGCATGCGCCTGCACGCGCGAGCCGAGGGTCATGTGGGCCAGCGGGTTGGCGACCATGGTCGGCACTCCGAGCTGCTCCTCGACCATCTCGGCGATGCCCGAAATTGCCGCACAACCGCCGGCGATCACGATCTGGTCGACCCGGTTGAACTCGCTGCCGGCGTAGAAGAACTGCAGCAGGCGGCTGACTTGCTGGACCATTGCCTCCTTGAACGGCTCCAGCACTTCGGTCTCGTAAGTATCCGGCAGCCCGCCTTGGCGCTTGGCCAGGCCCGCCTCCTCATAGCTGAGGCTGTAGCGGCGCATGACCTCGTCGGTCAGCTGCTTGCCGCCGAACACCTGCTCGCGGCTGTACAGGCTGCGGCCGTTGCGCAACACGTTGAGGGTGGTCATGGTCGCGCCCGAGTCGATCAGCGCGACCAACCCATCCTTCGGTGCGCTGAGCTGATCGGCCAGCAGCGCGAAGGCGTTCTCGATCGCGAACGCCTCGACGTCCATCACCTTCGGGGCCAGCCCGCCCATCTCCAGCGCCGAGGCGCGGACCTCGACGTTCTCGGCGCGCGAGGCGGCCAACAGGATCTGCACCGACTCGTTGCTGCCCGGCACCAGGCCGAGCACCTCGAAGTCGAGGTTCACTTCCTCGATCGGGTACGGCACGTAGTTGACCGCTTCCAGTTCGACCTGGGCCTCAAGCTCGTCGCCCTCCAGGTCGGCGGCCATCGGGATCACTTTGGTGATCACCGCGGAACCGGCGACCGCGGCGGCGGCATGCTTGGCCCGGGTGCCCGAACGGGCCACCGCGCGCTTGATCGCCTCGCCCACGGCCACGGGCTCGACGATGTTCTTCTCGACTACCGCGTTCGGCGGCAGCGGCTCGACTGCGTAATGCTCCACGCGATAGCGGTTGCCCGATCGTGAAAGCTGCAGGAGCTTGACCGCAGTCGAACTGATGTCCACGCCGACGAGCGCCGGCTGGCTTTTAGTAATGACACCCACTGTTATCTCCCCTTGCCCCTGCGCACGACCACCGCGTTCGTACGCATGTCCCGTGGCTTTGTCTTAGATAACGGACTTTTCACAAACCCGCAACCGTGGCAACCGCTATTTGCCCACCAGTGCCCGTTTCTGACGCTGACGGTCGGATGCCCGGTCACCGGAGAGGTGCCGTTCCCCGGCTCCTCTATACTCTACCTCCACGACACTCGCAATTCGGATCTCATTTGATGCCCCGTTTTCGTCGCCTGCTGCGTTGGGCGTTGTTGGCCGCAGCCGGCCTCGCCGTACTCGGCGTGATCGCGCTGGGCACCGTCTACTACCTGGTCGCTCCAAAACTGCCGGATGTCGAGTCCCTGCACGATGTCGACCTGCAGGAGCCGATGTACGTCTATGCCGGCGATGGCCGGCTGATGGCGGTGTTCGGCGAGACTCGGCGCTACCCGGTGCAGATCGAGGCAGTGCCGGAGCGCCTGAAGCAGGCTTTCATCGCGATCGAGGACAGCCGTTTCTACGAGCACCATGGCGTCGACTACATCGGCGTCGCCCGCGCGGTGTGGCTGCTGGCGACCACCGACGACGGTCGCGTGCCGGGTGGTTCGACCATCACCCAGCAGGTCGCCCGCCAGTTCTTCCTCAGCTCCGAGTACAGCTACACCCGCAAGATCGCTGAAATGATGCTGGCGTGGCGGATGGAACGCGAGCTGAGCAAGGACGAGATCTTCGAGCTGTACCTCAACAAGGGCTTCTTCGGCAATCGCTCCTACGGCGTCGCCGCCGCGGCGGAGTTCTACTACGGCAAGGACCTGACCGAGCTCGATCTCGACGAGATGGCGACCCTCGCCGGCGTCCCCAAGCATCCGTCCAGCGGCAATCCGCTGAGCAATCCGGAGCGCGCGCGTGTGCGCCGCGACTACATCCTGCAACGCATGGCCGCGCTGGGCTTCATCGACAAGACCGAGATGGCGCGCGCGCAGGCGGTGCCGATGCATGCCACCGCGCACGAGCCGCCGATCCAGTTGTACGCCCCCTACGTGTCGGAGATGGTGCGGCGCGAGATGATCGCCCGCTTCGGCGCCGAGGCACTGACCAAGGGCTACCACGTCACCACCACCATCGACCCGCAGATGCAGCGCGCGGCCAACCAGGCGGTGCGCGACGGACTGGTGCTCTACGACCGCCGCCACGGCTGGCACGGCGTCGAACAGGAATTCGATCTCGGCGCGGACGAGGACGCCGAAACCGCGCGCAGCCGCCTGCGCTCGGTCCCAACCCAGACCGACATGCTCCCGGCGATCGTGCTGGGCACCGGGGACGACGGCAGTGCGAGCGTGGTGCTTCGCAGCGGCCGCGAGATCGTGCTTGGAGCCGATGACGGCTGGAACGACAAAAGCCCAGCCAGCCTGCTCGCGCGGGGCGATCTGGTGCGCGTGCGCCGCGCCACCACCGGCCCGACCGGCAAGGAACAGGCCGCGCCCACGCCGCAATACAAGCTGACCCAGATTCCACGCGCCCAATCGGCGCTGGTGTCGCTGGAAGCCGAAACCGGCGCGTTGCGCGCACTGTCGGGTGGCTTCAGCTTTGCCGGCAGCAAGTTCAACCGCGCCACCCAGGCGCGCCGCCAGCCGGGTTCGAGCTTCAAGCCGTTCCTGTACGCCGCCGCCCTCGAGCGCGGCTTCAACCCCGCCTCGATCGTGCTCGACGCACCGGTGGTGTTCAAGGATCGCCGCGGCCACATCTGGCGTCCGCAGAACGACGGCGGCAAGTTCTCCGGGCCGATGCGCCTGCGCGAGGCGCTGGTGCGTTCGAAGAACCTGGTGTCGGTGCGCCTGCTCGACGCGATCGGGGTCGACTACGCGCGCAAGTACATCAGCCACTTCGGCTTCGACGAGGCCAGTCTACCGCCGAACTTGTCGATGTCGCTGGGCACCGCGTCGCTGACCCCGATTTCGATCGCGCGCGGCTACGCGGCGTTCGCCAACGGCGGGTTCCGGGTCACGCCATGGTTCATCAGGCAGGTCAAGGATCGCGACGGCGCGGTGGTGTTCGAGGAGAACCCGGCGACCGCCTGCCGCTACTGCGCCGGTGGCCAGCGCGGCGGCGGCGCCAGCACCACCGCCAAGAGCGTGGTCGAGGGCTTCAACCTGGGGCCGGTCGCCTCGGCGCCGGCGCCCGAGCCCAAGGCCAGCCAACCGGCCGAAACCGCCGAGCCGCCGGCCGACATGCAGGTCGCGCCGCGCGCGATCGATGCCCGCGTCGCCTACCAGATCGTCTCGATGACCCGCGACGTGGTCCAGCGCGGCACCGGCACCCGGGCCAAGGTGCTCGGCCGCGAGGATGTCGCCGGCAAGACCGGCTCGACCAACGACTACCGCGACGCCTGGTTCTCCGGCTTCGGCGGCAACCTGGTGACCACGGTCTGGGTCGGCCGCGACAACTTCGAGAGCCTCGGACGCGGCGAGTACGGCGGCCGGGCCGCGCTGCCGATCTGGATCGACTACATGCGGATCGCGCTGGAAGACCGGCCGGTCGCGGCCAACGAGCCGCCCGAAGGCATGGTCGAGGTGTCGGTGGCGGCCAACGGCAGCCTGCTGCCGGCCGGCAGCGGCGGCATCAGCGAATGGGTCAAGACCGAGGACCTGGAACGCATGCAGAGCTACGCCGCGTTCGACGACGCCGGCGCGGCCGAGGCCGCCCGCGCCGAGGAGACATTCGACATCTTCTAGTCGTGCTAGCGTGCTCGCGAAGGCCGGGGAGTCGATCCTTGGCCGTCGCGGCACGCCCGGCGCTGCCGCCTTCGCTGCGGAGGTCGCCATGCCACGCCACAAGTCGTCGACGCGTTCGCAGTCGAGGTCGTCATCGCATCCGCAGGATGGCGCAGGATCCAGTCGCCATTCGCAGCACGCCCAGACCCGCGTCCGCGAACGTCGCCACCGCCTCGCCCACGAGGCCGCGCGGCTGATCGCCGAAGGCGGCCTGCGCGACTACCACCAGGCCAAGCTCAAGGCCGCGCAGCGGCTGGGCATCCTCGATGACGCGTCGTTGCCGCGCAACCGCGAGATCGAGGACGCGTTGCGCGAATACCAGCGCCTGTTCCAACCCGACAGCATCGATGCGTTGCGCAGCCGCCGCGAAGCCGCGCTGCGCGCGCTGGAGTTCTTCCAGCCATTCGACCCGCGCCTGGTCGGACCGGTGCTCGAAGGCACGGCCGATGCCCACAGTCCGGTCACGTTGCAGGTCTACAGCGACGACGCCGACGCGGTCGTGCACTTCCTCGAACAACACGGCATCCCGGCCGAGTCCGGCGGCCGTCGGCTGCGGCTGGACCGCGAACGCACTGGCGACTTCCCGGTCTGGCTGTTCACCGCCGAGGGCCTGGCATTCGACCTCACCGTGCTACCTCACGTGCAGTTGCGCCAGGCTCCGCTGTCGACGATCGACGGCAAGCCGATGCCACGCGCCAGCGCGGCGCAGTTGCGGCAGTTGCTGGCCGACGTGTGGGAACCATTGTAGGAGCGGCTTCAGCCCGATCGGATGGTCGGTCACGCGCGCACCGACTCCCGATCGCGGCTGAAGCCGCTCCTACAACAGCCCGTCGCTTCCAAAAAAAACGCCCCGGCTGGGGCGTTCTCTTGATCGACCGTCACGCCTCAGCGCTGGTCCATCCCTACGTAGTCGCGGTTGGCCGCGCCGGTGTAGATCTGCCGCGGACGGCCGATCTTGTTTTCCGGGTCGTCCTGCTGCTCCAGCCAGTGCGCGACCCAGCCGGCGGTACGGGCGATCGCGAACATCACGGTGAACATCTCCACCGGGATGCCGAGCGCCTTGTAGATGATGCCGCTGTAGAAGTCGACGTTCGGGTAGAGCTTGCGCTGCACGAAATAGTCGTCCTTCAGCGCAGCCTCCTCCAGCTTCATCGCCACATCCAGCAGCGGGTCGCTGACGCCGAGCTCGCCGAGCACTTCGTGGGCCATCTTGCGCACCAGCGCCGCGCGCGGGTCGTAATTCTTGTAGACGCGGTGGCCGAAGCCCATCAGGCGGAAGCCCGACTCCTTGTCCTTCGCCCGGTCGATTGCCGACTGCACGTTCTCCGGGCGGCCGATCTCGCTGAGCATCTTCAGCACCGCCTCGTTGGCGCCGCCATGCGCCGGGCCCCACAACGCGGCGACGCCGGAAGCGACGCAGACATACGGATTGGCACCGGTCGAGCCGACCAGGCGCACGGTCGAGGTCGAGGCGTTCTGCTCGTGATCGGCGTGCAGGATGAACAACAGGTCCATCGCCTTGGCCGCGATCGGGTTGAGCTCCAGCGGCTCGCTCGGCACTTCGTACAGCATGTGCAGGAAGCGGGTGGTGTAGTCGAGGTTGTTGCGCGGATAGCGCAACGGCCAGCCGATCGAATGGCGGTAGCAGGCGGCGGCGATCGTCGGCACCTTGGCGATCAGGCGGACCGCGGCGAGGCGGCGCTGCTCGGGGTCATCAAGGTCGAGGTCGTTATGGTAGAAGCTCGCCATCGAACCGAGCATGCCGACCAGCATCGCCATCGGATGCGCGTCATGGCGGAAGCCGCCGAGGAAGCTCTTGAAGGCCTCGTGCATCATCGTGTGATGCGTCACTTCGTGCTCGAACGAGGCGAACTCGGCCTTGTTCGGCAGCTCGCCGTTGATCAGCAGCGAGGCGACCTCGAGGAAGCTGGACTTCTCGGCCAGTTGCTCGATCGGGTAGCCGCGGTACAGCAGCACACCCTCTTCACCATCGATGTAGGTGATCGCCGATTTGCAGCTGGCGGTGGCGGTGAAGCCCGGGTCGTAGGTGAAGCAACCGGTGGCCTTGGGCAGCTTGCCGATGTCGATGCATGGCGCGCCCAGGGTCGGGTGTTGCACCGGCAGTTCGACGCGGGTGTCGCCGGCGGCAAGAGTGACCTGATCGAGGCCAAGGGAAGGATCGGACACAGAACACTCCTCATGTCGACATGCCGCATATCTCATGCGACACGGATGGGGGACAGGGGTCGCGGCGGGCGCGATCCCCAATTATCGCACAACGTCCCGCGTCGCCAGTGGCTGGAACACGACGTTCCACCGGTGGCAAGCCGTTCGAAAATGTCGCTTTCGGTACGGTGGCGGGGCTGAAACAACGACGGCCGCCTTTCGGCAGCCGTCGTTCAAACCCGGATACGACGCGTGGAGCCGTCGCGGATTACTTGGCGTAGCGCTTGCGGAACTTGTCCACGCGACCGCCGGTATCCATGATCTTGTGCTTGCCCGTGTAGAACGGGTGCGAGGCCGACGAGATGTCTACCTTGATCAACGGGTACTCGTTACCGTCTTCCCACTTCACCGACTCCTTGCTGCCAAGGGTCGAGCGGGTCAGGAACTGGAAGTCGCTGGTCACGTCCTGGAACACGACTTCGCGGTATTCGGGATGGATGCCGGCTTTCATTGGCACTCACCAATTATGCGGAAGGAAGCTGCGCAGTATAGCGGCCTGGACGAGGCCGGCGCAAGCCCGCAAACCGAGCCACCCGCCTGCGCCGGGGCAGTCCCCTACCCGGCCGCCAGCGCCGCCTCGATCAGGCCTTCAAACCTGGCCTGGTCGTAGCGCATCAGGATCGCCGCGTTGTCGGGGGCGCCGCCACGGCGCTGCCAGTCGACCACGGTCGCACCGCGGCTGTGTTGGCCGGACAACTCGATCGCCAGCGGACGTTCGACCAACTCCAACGCGCCGTCGGGGTGCAGCGCGTGGGCCATCGCCAGTGCGTCGGCCGAATGCCAGCGCTCGCCGCGGCGCTCGGCCGCCCATTGCCGGGTCTTGCGCGAGATGGTCTCGTAGAACGTGGCCCGCGGACTGTCGCATTGCAGCCAGCGTTCGACGTCGACGTGGCGGAAGCCATGCTCCATCACCGCCTCCCAGTCGACCAGTTCGACCCGCGCGAACGCGTCGAACACGATATGCGCGGCCTCGGGATCGAAGCCGATGTTGAACTCGGCGACCGCGCTGGTGTTACCGCGGCCGGTAACCGCGCCGCCCATGACCACCAGCCGCGCCACCCGTTGCGGCAGGGTCGGATCGAGCTTGAGCGCGACCGCAAGGTTGGTCAGCGGGCCAAGCGCGACCAGCAGCAGACGGCCGGCGTGCGCATGCGACAGGCGCAGGATCGCCTGCGCGGCGTGTTCGGTTTCGGCCTGGCCGCTCGCCGGCGGATGGCCGATGTCGCCAAAGCCATCGCGGCCGTGGACGTAGCCGGCATCCTCGGCCGCGTGCAGCAGCGGCGCGGCGCAGCCGGCGAACACCGGCGGCGCGACCGCGGCGACCTCGCACAGCTTCAATGCGTTGGCGACGGTATGCGCCAGGCCGACGTTGCCGGCGGCGATGGTCAGACCGACGACTTCATGGCGCGGATCGTTGAACGCCATCAGCAGCGCCAGCGCATCGTCGACGCCGGGGTCGGTGTCGATCAGCAACGGGATCTTGTCTGTCATCGGTCGATTATGCCGACTGTCGCCGACGGCCATCGCCTCAGGCGCTGGCATAACGCGCCGCGGCCCCGACCCAGCGCGCGACGATCGCCTCGGCGACAGCCGGCGAGTCCGCCAGCAGGCGCTCGCCCATCGCGTGCACCTGCGGCAGCAGGTCGGCATCGCGCGCGAGGTCGGCCAGGCGGAACCCGGCCAGGCCGGTCTGGCGGGTGCCGAGCAATTCGCCGGGGCCGCGCAATTCCAGGTCCCTCTCGGCGATCACGAAGCCGTCGTTGGTGTCGCGCATGGTTTCCAACCGCTGCCGCGCCAGCATCGACAGCGGCGAGCGGTACAGCAGCACGCAACTGGATGCCGCGCTGCCGCGCCCGACCCGCCCGCGCAGCTGGTGCAACTGCGCCAGGCCGAGGCGCTCGGCGTTCTCGATGATCATCAGAGAGGCGTTGGGCACGTCGACCCCGACCTCGATCACCGTGGTCGCGACCAGCAGGTCGATCTCGCCGGTCTTGAACGCGGCCATCGTCGCCTGCTTGTCGGCCGCCTTCATCCGCCCGTGGACCAGCCCGACCCGCAGCTGCGGCAGTTGCGCCGACAGCGCCTCGAACGTGCTCTGCGCGGCCTGCGCCTCGATCTTCATCGCCGCGCCGGGGGTGTCGCTCTCCTCCGGGTCGTCGATCAGGGTGCAGACCCAGTACGCCTGCCGGCCCTCGGCGCAGGCCTTGCGGATGCGCTCGACCAGTTCCGGCCGGCGCTCGGCACTGAGCGCCACGGTCTGCACCGGGGTGCGACCGGGCGGCAGTTCGTCGATCGCCGACACGTCGAGGTCGGCATAGGCCGACATCGCCAGCGTGCGCGGGATCGGGGTCGCGGTCATCACCAACTGGTGCGGCACCACCGCGGCGGCGCCGACGCTGCCGCCGGCGCCCTTGTCGCGCAGGGCGAGGCGCTGGTGGACGCCGAAACGGTGCTGCTCGTCGACGATCGCCAGCGCGAGGTCGTGGAAGGCGACGCCGGCCTGCATCAGCGCGTGGGTGCCGACTACCACCTGGGCCTCGCCCGACGCGACCTGTTCGAGCACCTTCGCGCGGGCGCGGCCGGTGACCTTGCCGGCCAGCCAGGCGACGCGCACACCGAGCGGTTCGAGCCAGCCGTGCAGGTTGGCGAGGTGCTGCTCGGCCAGCAGTTCGGTCGGCGCCATCAGCGCGGCCTGACGGCCGGCAGCGACGGCGAGCATTGCCGCCAGAGCGGCGACCACGGTCTTGCCGCTGCCGACGTCGCCCTGCACCAGCCGCAGCATCGGCGAGGGCCTGGCGAGGTCGACGAGGATTTCGTCGAACACCCGCCGCTGGGCGCCGGTCAGCGCAAACGGCAGTGCCTTGCGCAGGCGCTTCGCCAGCCGGATGTCACGCAATACCGGCGCCGCGTGGGCCTGTTGGGCGATGCGCTGCCGACGCAGGCTCAGGTGATGCGCCAACAGTTCCTCCAGCGCCAGTCGACGTTGCGCCGGATGAGTACCGGCGAGCAGCGCGCCGACATCGGCCTCGCGCGGCGGTCGGTGCACGATCAGCAGCGCCTCGCGCAGCGATGGCAGGCGCAGCGGCCGACGCAGGTCGGCCGGTAACAACTCCAGCGCGTCGTCGGCCGGCAGGCGGTCGAGGGCAAGACCGATCAGCCGTCGCAGCGACGCGGGACCGACGCCCTCGATCGCCGGATAGACCGGATCGAGTCGCTCGCCGAGGTCGTCCTCGGCCGCGTCATCGAGCACGCGGTAACTGGGATGCACGATCTCCAACCCGTGCTGGCCCGGCCGCGGGGTGCCGTAGCAACGGACCCGTGCGCCGGGCTGGAACTGTGCGACCTGCGCCGCGCGGAAATGGAAGAAGCGCAGCACCACGGTCGCGCGCGAGTCGTCGCTGACCGCGACCCGCAGCATCGGGCGGTAGCGGAAGCCGCGCTCGACGGCCTCGACGCGGCCGTCGACCTGCGCTGCAACGCCCGGTTGCAGCGCGCGGATCGGGGTCAGCCGGGTACGGTCCTCGTACTGTCGCGGCAACTGCAGCCACAGGTCCTGCAGGCTGAGCAGGCCGCGCGCGGCGAGCTTCTCGGCGACCTTCGGCCCGCAACCGGGCAACGCGGTCAGCGGCGTGTCGCCAACCGCCGCCAGCGCGGGTGCGGGACGGGCGGCGCGTCTAGCCAACGACCATGATCGCGTCGACCTCGAATGCGGCGCCCTTCGGCAGGCCGGACACCTCGATGGTCGAGCGCGCGGGGTACGGCGCATCGAAGTAGTCGGCCATCACCACATTGACCGCGGCGAAGTCGCCCAGGTCGGTCACGTACAGGCCGAGCCGCGCGACCTGCGCCAGCGAGCCGCCACCGGCCTCGCACACGGCCTTGAGGTTGTCGAACGCGCGGCGTGCCTGCGCGCTGATGTCGCCAGTAACGATCTCGCCGGTGGCGGGGTCGAGCGGGATCTGCCCGGACAGGAACACCGTGGCGCCCATGCGCACGGCCTGCGAATACGGGCCGATCGCGGCCGGGGCCTGCTCGGTGTGGATCGGGGTGCGGGTCATGCGGGCTCCAACGGCTGGGGTTGAGTCCGCATTGTAGGAGCGGCTTCAGCCGCGAACCAGAACCGGTTGCCCGCGGCATCACCCGGCCGCGAAAGGCCTTCCTGCGTCAGGGGCAGCGCGATCGTCAGGGTGCAAGCAGCATCGGCTCCCGATCGCGGCTGAAGCCGCTCCTACAATCGCTGCACACCGACCACCACGCCCAGCTTGCGCACCTTGCGCAGCACGTTGGCGAGGTGGCGGCGGCCGCCGACCTCGATCGAGAAACGCAACACGGCAATGCGGGTATCGCGTTCCAGGTACTCGACCCGGTCGATGTTCGACTCGGCATCGGCGATCGCCGCGGCGACCTGCGCCAATGCACCCGGGCGGTTGTCGACCTCGATCCGCAGCGCCGCGCTGAAGTCGCCACTGACCTTGCGGTCCCAGCCGATCGACACCCAGCGATCCGGCGACTTGCGGTAGTCGACGACGTTGGGGCAGTCCATCCGGTGCACGACGATGCCCTTGCCGGTGGTGTGGTAGCCCATGATCTCGTCGCCGGGGATCGGCAGGCAGCAGTTGGCGAAGCTGATCACCCCGCGTTCGGCACCGGTGATGAGTATCTTGTCGGCCACCGGCAGGCGTTCGCGCGCGCTGCGGTCGGTCGACGCCGCGGTCGCCCCGCCGGCGCCCTCGCGAACCAGTTGCAGCGCGACCTGGTTCGGCATGCGGTTGCCCAGGGCGATGTCGGCGAGCAGGGCTTCCAGCCGTGGGTAGTGGTGCTCGTGCAGGTAGCCGTCCATGCGCGGCGTCGGCACCCGTTCGAGCGAACTGTCGAGCACCTCCAGCGCGCGATCGAGCATGCGATGGCCCAGCTGCACCGCGTCCTCGTGCTCGATGTGCTTGAGCTGCTGGCGGATCGAGGTACGGGCCTTGCCGGACACCACGAACTCCAGCCACTGCGGCTTCGGCGTCGATGACTTGGCGGTGATGACCTCGACCCGCTGGCCGCTGGCCAGGCGGGTGCGCAGCGGCACCAGCTTGCCGTCGACCCGTGCCGCCACCGCCTGGTTGCCGACATCGGTGTGCACCGAGTAGGCGAAGTCGAGCGCGGTGGCATTGCGCGGCAGCGACAGGATGTCGCCCTTCGGGGTGAACAGGTAGACCTCGTCCGGGAACAGGTCGACCTTGACGTTCTCGAGGAACTCCAGCGACGAACCGGTCGCGTGCTGCGACTCGACCAGCCCGGTGATCCAGCTGTGGGCGCGGCTCTGCGCACTGTTGGGGCCCTCGCCACCATCCTTGTAGGACCAGTGCGCGGCGATGCCCTTCTCGGCGATCAGGTCCATCTCCTCGGTGCGCAGCTGGACCTCGACCGGCGAGCCGTAGGGACCGAACAGCACCGTGTGCAACGACTGGTAGCCGTTCGCCTTGGGGATCGCGATGAAGTCGCGGAAGCGCGCATCGAGCGGCTTGTAGGTCGCGTGCACGACGCCAAGCGCGTGGTAGCAATCGGCAACGCGGCGCAGCACCACCCGGAAACCAAACACATCCATGACCTGGGTGAAGCTTTTGTGCTCCGCTCGCATCTTGCTGTAGATGCTCCACGGCGACTTGACCCGACTGATCAGCCGGTGCGACAGCTTCTCCTTGGCCAGCTTCTGCGCCAGGTTGGCCTCGATCTGGACCAGCGCCTCGCGACGCACCAGCGGTTGGGTGCGGATGCGCTTTTCCAATACCGCGTGTCGCCAGGGATGCAGCGCGCGGAAGCCGAGGTCCTGCAGTTCGGCCTTGATCAGGTTCATGCCGAGCCGCTGCGCGATCGGCGCGTAGATCTCCAGGGTCTCGCGGGCGATGCGCTGGCGCGAGGCGGGATCCTTGGCACCCAGCGTGCGCATGTTGTGCAAGCGGTCGGCGAGCTTGATCAGGATCACCCGCAAGTCGCGCGACATCGCCAGCAGCATCTTGCGGAAGCTCTCGGCGGCCGCTTCCTGGCGGTCGCGGAACTGCAGTTTGTCGAGTTTGGTGACGCCGTCGACCAGCTCGGCCACGGTCTCGCCGAACTCGGCGGCGATGCAGGCCCGGGTCAGCGGGGTGTCCTCGATGGTGTCGTGCAGGATCGCCGCCAGCAGGGTCTCGACGTCGAGCCCCTGTTCGGCCAGCACCTGCGCGACCGCGACCGGGTGGGTGATGTAGGGCTCGCCGGAGCGGCGGGTCTGGCCGGCATGGGCGGCGGCGCCGACCGCCCAGGCGCGGCGCAGCAACCCGCGCTGCGATTCGTCGAGATAATCGGTGGCCTGTTCCAGCTCGTGCAGGTAGTCGGGCAGCGCCGCGGCGTCGACGACGGGCAGCTCGGTGCGGCTACAGACGGGCTCGGTGGGGCTCATACAGGCAATCTACGCGCCCGGCGCGGCGTGGTGCAATGCGGCAGAAAGCACGAGCCCCGCGCGTGGCGGGGCTCGGTACGGGGAACTGCGACCAGCGGGTGGTCAGTCGTCGCCCTTGGACAGGTCGTCGTCGGCCACCACTTCGGCGGCGGCCCATTCCAGCGCCTCGCGCTCCTTGCGCTCGCGCTCGGCCTTGTCGACCGCCTCGATGTACTCGGAATCGATCTCGCGGGCGGCGATCTCGCGCAGAGCCAGCACGGTCGGCTTGTCGTTGGATTCGCTGTTGTCGATCTGCGACTCGACGCCGTTGGCCAGCTGACGCGCGCGCTTGGCGGCCATCATGACGAGTTCGAAACGGTTGTCGACCACCTGCAGGCAGTCCTCTACGGTGATGCGGGCCATGGGGCTCCTGGCGGCCGGGGCCGTCATTACGTATGCAAAGGGGACGGGATTATAGCGGCAGCAGGGATCCCGGGGCAAGCAGCCGCTTGTGAATCAATCAGTTACGGGAACCCTGTAGGAGCGGCTTTAGCCGCGATCGGGAACCGGCGCGGGCGGATGATTGTCCGATCGCGGCTGAAGCCGCTCCTACAACAGCCGGAACATCGCTCCAAAAACCCGGTCAATCACCCTTGGCCAGCAACGTCGTGATCAGCCGGCCATGCCGCGCCACCTGGGCGTCGCGGCGCAACCGGCTGGCAGTGAAGATCGCGCACATCTCCTCGACCGCGACCGCGAAGTGCTCGTTGACGATGACGTAATCGAATTCGCCGTAATGCGACATCTCCTCGCGCGCGGCCGCCAGGCGCTGGGCGATCACCGCCTCGCTGTCCTGGCCGCGGTTGCGCATGCGCTGCTCCAGCGCATCGCGCGAGGGCGGCAGGATGAACACGCTGACCGCACCCGGCACCTTGGCCCGGACCTGGCGCGCGCCCTGCCAATCGATCTCCAGCAGCACGTCCTTGCCGGACGCCAGCTGCGGCTCGACCGACTGCCGAGCGGTGCCCTTCCAGTCGCCGTGGACGCGGGCGTGTTCGAAGAAGTCGCCGGCCTCGACCATGCGTTCGAACTCGGTCTCGTCGACGAAGTGGTAGTGCTCGGCGTGGCGCTCGCCCGGACGCGGCGCGCGCGAGGTGAACGAGATCGACAGCGCGATGTTGGGGTCGCGCGCGAGCACTGCGTTGACCAGGCTGGACTTCCCGGCGCCCGAGGGCGCGGCGACGATGTAGAGGGTTCCGCGCATAACGTTACTCAATGTCAAAGATCGGGCATCCTGCCGCGACTTTGACATGCGGCAGAAAATGCGTGGATTTCCTGCCGCATCGTCGACATGCCTACAGCATGCCGACGCCGGCACATCCATGTGCCGGGACTCTACTCAATGTTCTGGATCTGTTCGCGGACCTGGTCGATCAGAACCTTGAGCTCGACCGCGGCGGCCGAGTTGCGGGCATCGACCGACTTGGAGCCGAGCGTATTGGCTTCGCGGTTGAATTCCTGCAGCAGGAAGTCGAGCCGGCGGCCGACTGCCTCGCGCAGATTGAGCACCCGACGCGCCTCGGTGACGTGCGAATCGAGCCGGTCGAGTTCTTCCTCGACATCGAGCTTCTGCAGCCAGATCACCAGTTCCTGCTCCAGCCGGCCGGGCTCGACCGGCTGGGCCAGGTCGGCCAGCCGCGCCTCCAGCTTGCTGCGCTGGCCGGCGCGGATCGCCGGCATGATTTCGCGGACTTCGGCGGCGATCCGGGCGATGCCGTCGATGCGCTCGTTGATCACCGCCGCCAGCTTCGAACCTTCCCGCTCGCGCGCTTTGATGAACTCATCGAGTACCTCGTCCAGCAATGCCAGCGCTTCGGCTTGCAGTGCCGCGGCATCGGTCGCCGGCGCCTGCAGCACGCCGGGGAACTGCAGCAACTGGGTGAACTCGGTATGCAGGCCGGGGAAACGCGCCGACAGGTCGATCGCCAGGTCGCTGAGTTCACGCAGCCGGGTCGGGTCGGCATGCAGGCCGCCACCGCCCTCGGGCGAGCGCAGGCGCAGGGTCAAATCGAGCTTGCCGCGGCTCAGGCGCGCGGCGATGCGCTCGCGCAGCACCGGCTCCAGCGCGCGCAGGTCGTCGTGCAGGCGCACGCCGATCTCAAGGAAGCGATGGTTGACCGAACGCAGCTCGCAGCCGAGCGTGCCCCATTGAGTGGCGCGTTCGCCGCTGGCGAAGGCGGTCATGCTGCGGATCATGGTTGGTCCTAAGGTGATCGATGCCGGTCGGGCAAGGGGCAAATGGTAAACTCGCGCGCCGCAAACCCCCTAACTTCGATGATGAATCGCCCCATGCCAGTTGCCGGCACGACCGAGTTCTCCCGCCCCAGCGGCCGCGCCCCGGACCAGTTGCGCGAAGTGCGGATCGAGCGCGGCTTCACCCGCCACGCCGAGGGCTCAGTACTGATCAGCTTCGGCGATACCCGGGTGCTGTGCACCGCCAGCGTCGAGAACCGCGTGCCCGGCTTCCTGCGCGGCAAGGGCGAGGGCTGGGTCACCGCCGAATACGGCATGCTGCCGCGCGCGACCAATACCCGCAACGACCGCGAGGCCGCACGCGGCAAACAGGGCGGCCGCACGCTGGAGATCCAGCGACTGATCGGCCGCTCGCTGCGTGCCTGCGTCGACCGCAAGCTGCTCGGCGAGCGCACCATTACCCTCGACTGCGACGTGTTGCAGGCCGATGGCGGCACCCGCACCGCGGCGATCACCGGCGCCTACGTGGCGCTGGTCGACGCGGTGCAAGGCCTGATCGATGCGCGCGCGATCAAGCTGCCGAGCTGCGGGCGCTCGCCGATCTTCGGTGCGATCGCTGCGGTCTCGGTTGGGATTTACCGCGGGGTGCCGGTGCTCGACCTCGACTATGCCGAGGACAGCGACTGCGACACCGACATGAACGTGGTGATGAACGACGGCGGCGGCTTCATCGAGTTGCAGGGTACCGCCGAGGGCCACGCGTTCCGCCGCGAGGAACTGGCGGCGATGACCGCGCTGGCCGAAACCGGCATCGCCGAACTGGTGGCGAAGCAGCGCGAGGCGCTGGCGGCCGGCTGATCCTTTACACGCCGATGCCGTGCGAATGCGGCGGACTCTGTTGTCCGACTGGACTTCCTTCGGTCGTAGGAGCGGCTTCAGCCGCGATCTGAAATTGGCGCGAGCGAACGGCTTCAGATCGCCGCTGAAGCCGCTCCTACAGGTACGTTTCTTTATCAGGATGCAGCCATGAACCGCATCGTCGTCGCCAGCGGCAACGCAGGCAAGCTGGCCGAATTCAACCGCCTGCTCGGCGAGGCCGGGATCGAGTTCGTCGCGCAAGGTGAACTCGGAGTCGTGGACATCGAGGAAACCGGCCTGACCTTCGTCGAGAACGCCTTGCTGAAGGCGCGTCACGCCGCGCGCGTGACCGGCCTGCCGGCGCTGGCCGACGATTCCGGGCTGTGCGTCGATGCACTCGACGGTGCGCCGGGACTCTACTCGGCGCGCTATGCCGGCGAACCGAGTGATGCCGCGCGCAATATCGACAAACTGCTGCAGGCGCTCGATGGCGTGCCCGAGGCGCAACGCGGGGCGCACTTCCATTGCAGCCTGGTGTTGCTGCGGCATGGCGAGGATCCGCGACCGTTGATCGCGCAGGGTGAGTGGCACGGCCGGATACTGACCGCCCGCCGTGGCGGCGGCGGGTTCGGCTACGACCCGCTGTTCCTCGATATGGACACCGACAAGACGGCCGCCGAGCTGGAGCCGGCGATCAAGAACCGGGTTAGCCACCGCGGCCAGGCGCTGACGATTTTGCGCGAAAGATTCGCGCTCATGTAGGAGCGGCTTCAGCCGCGATCGGAAATCATTCGCTCGCGCCGGCTCCAGATCGCGGCTGAAGCCGCTCCTACGACCGAAGGAAGTCCAGTCGGACAACAGCCCGCCGCATACGCCACCGCAATGGCATACGTCACGCCACTCCGGGTGGGACAATACCCACATGCCCCTCACCCCGCCGCCACTCTCGTTGTACGTCCACATCCCGTGGTGCGTGCGCAAATGCCCGTACTGCGACTTCAACTCGCACGAAGGTCGTGGCGCGCTGCCGTTCGCGGCCTATGTCGATGCGCTGCTGGCCGACCTCGATCACGACCTGCCGCTGGTCTGGGGCCGCACCGTGCAAACGGTGTTCTTCGGTGGCGGCACCCCGAGCCTGATGCCGGCCGAGTTCATCGACCGTTTCCTGCAGGGCGCCAGCTCGCGCCTGCGCTTTGCCCCGGGTTGCGAGATCACCTTGGAGACCAACCCCGGCACCGCCGAGCACGGCCGTTTCGAGGGCTACCGCGACGCCGGCGTCAACCGCCTGAGCTTCGGCATCCAGAGTTTCGACGACGGCTGCCTGCAACGGCTCGGCCGGATCCACGACAGCGCCGAGGCCGAGACCGCGGTCAAGCTGGCGCAGGATGCCGGTTTCGACAATTTGAACCTCGACCTGATGTACGCCCTGCCCGGCCAGGACCTGGCGATGGCCGAACGCGACCTGCAGCGCGCGTTCGCCCTGCAACCGACCCATGTCAGCCACTACCAACTGACCCTGGAGCCCAACACCGTGTTCGCCGCGCGGCCGCCGGCCGGAATCCCCGACGACGATGCCGGCTGGGACATGCAGGAGCACTGCCAGGCACTGCTGGCCGATGCCGGCTACGGTCAGTACGAGGTCAGCGCCTACGCCCGCCCGGGCCGCCAGTGCGCACACAACCTCAACTACTGGAAGTACGGCGACTACCTCGGCATCGGCGCCGGCGCGCACGGCAAGCTCACCCTCGGCCACGACGAAAGCATCCTGCGACGCTGGAAGCACAAGCATCCGACCCGCTACCTCGCCGACGCCGGCAGCGAGGCGGGGATCGGCGGCGACGAGCGGATCGCGCCCGGGCGGCGACCGTTCGAATTCATGCTCAACGCATTGCGACTGGTCGAAGGCTTCGAGCTGGCGACCTTCGAGGCGCGTACCGGTCTGTCCACAGTGGCGATCGAGCGGCAACTGCGGATCGCCACCGACAAGGACTGGCTGGCGATCGACGCTGGCCGGGTGCGACCGACCGAACTCGGCCGGCGCTTCACCAATGACGTGGTGGCGCTGTTTCTGGCGGAGCCCTGAGCCCCTGCGCCGGCCTTGCGCATCCGATGTCGTGACAGGGTAGTCTTGACACAGGGGCGCGATGGCGCTCGCCAATCGTGTGATCCAATTCGGGACGGCCGCATCGCGTCCGTCGAAACACGGGTTCCGGGGGGAGCCCCATCGCATGTCCAATCGCCAGGCTCCCGGCATCGACTCGCCCGCCGCGCCCGTGCGCGACAACACCGCTGACGCGCTGCCGCCACGGGTGCGGCAATTGCTCGGACAAGTGCTGGCGCTGCTCACCCCCGAACTCAACCGCGAGCTGGAGCGCGTGCTGGTGGCGCTGGAGCAGGACGTGTACGGGCAGGCCGAGCTGGCCCGCAACCCCGCGCTGCAGTCGGGGTACATGGACACCTTGCGCAAACTGCGGCTGCATCGCGATCGGTTCGTGCCGACGTTCCTGAGCGGGTTGGAGGCCATGCTGATGGGCATTCGCGCGCCCGCCAGGCCGGACGACGACGCGCTGGACGCGCCGATCTACGACTCGCTGCGACTGGTCGACCACAACGAGATCAGCGAAGACGCGGTCCTGAGCGCAATCGCCCTGCGCCACGAGTCGCGCGCCGGCCTGCCGCTGTTGCTGCTGGGCCAGCGTTTCGGGGTGCTGGCCGGAGCACCTGCCTTCGATGCCGCCTCGCTGCCGGTGGGTCCGCAGTCGTTCGGTCAGCTGCTGGCCCAGGCCGGCACCGTGCTGGAACTCAACCTCGAGACCCGGCTGCAGCTGTACCAGCTCTACGATCGCCAGCTGATGCCCGGCTACGCGCCATGGGTGGAAGCGATCAACGCACTGCTCGACAGCGCCAACGTACTTCCGGAACTGACCTTCGTGCCGCTGCGGCGACGCCGCCGCAACTCCGACGACGGCGACGCCACCCACAATCTCCCCGCCACTGCACCGGAATCGGCGGACGACGGCACACCAGGACATCCCCGCAACTACACCGCCTGGCCGGGCGAGACCGCCCGGCCGGCGTCCGACAGCGCCGAAGAAGCCGAAATGCTGGCGTTGCTGCGCGAATTGCTGGCCGAGCACCGCGCCAGCTCGGCCGGACCGCCCCCCGCCGCCGCCAGAGCGACCAACAGCGCCGCCGAGCGCCCGCGCGCGGCCTTGGCCAGCACCGAAGTCGACGCCGCGCTGGGCGCGTTGCAGGCACGGGCGCCGACGCCGCAGTCGCCCCGCAACGTACCCGACATCCGCCAGGCCCTGCTCGCGCAGAGCCGCCTGCAGCGCGGCCACGCGACCACCCTGTCGGGCGAGGACAACGACACCTTCGAACTGCTCAACCTGCTGTACACCGCTATCGGCCGCGAGTTGCGCAAGGGCGCGCCCAGCAACGACCTGCTCGACCGCCTGCAGGTGCCGCTGTTGCGGGTCGCACTGCAGGACCGCGCGTTCTTCGTGCGCGAGCAGCACCCGGCGCGGCAGTTGCTCAATGCGGTGGCCGAGGCCGGTGCCGTCTGGGTGGCCGAGGACGAAGCGGACCCACAACTCAACAGCAAGCTGCAACACGCCGTCGACCACGTCGTCACCCATTACGACGGCGACGCGACGGTGTTCGATTCGGCCAACCAGAAGCTGCAGCAGCACCTGCAGACGATGGCGCGCAAAGCCGAGGTCAGCGAACGCCGGCATGTCGAGGCCGCGCGCGGGCGCGACAAGCTCGACCTGGCCAAGGCCCGTGCCAACGAGGCCATCGCCCAGGCGGTCGGCGGCGGTACCCTGCCGAAATTCCTGCGCACCCTGCTCGACCAGGCCTGGGCCGACGTCCTGACCCTGGTCCTGCTGCGCCACGGCGAGGACTCCGGCGAATGGCGCCTGCACGCCACCGCGACCGCGCAGATCGTCGCCACCCACCTGCTCGGCGAGCCGGCGCCGGACGGCCTGGCCGCGCGGATCGAGTCCGCCCTCGGCCTGGTCGGTTACCACGGCGAGGAAGCCGTCGTGATCGCCCGCCAATTGACCGGCGTGCCCGACGACAACGACGACCCCGCCTCGCGCACCGAACTGGCGATCAAGCTCAAGGCGCGTTCCCGCCTCGGCGCCGATGCCGAGCCGAAACCCGCGGAGCTGGAACCGCGGACCCCGCGCGAACAGGAGTGCTACGACCTGCTGCGGGCATTGCCGTTCGGGACCTGGATCGAATTCTCGACCAACCAGCAAGGCCACATGGTGCGCCGGCGGCTGGCCTGGTTCAGTCCCACCACCGGGCGCGCGCTGTTCGTCAACCAGCGCGGCCAGCGGGTCGACGACAACCTCGCCCACGACCTAGACCAGGTCGCGCGGCTGCTCGCGATCGGCCAGGCCCGGGTGGTCACCGCCGACCGTGGCCGACTGGTCGACCGCGCGTGGCAGGCATCGCTCGCCGCCCTGCGCGGACTGACCGGCCGCGGCCACAAGCAGGAGGCATCTGCATGAGCGCATCGCCCGCCGATACCCGCCGCAAACCGCGCCGCCGCGTGCCCGACACCGTCTCCGTGGTCGACAGCATGACCGGCCAGGTGGTAGGCCGGCTCGGCAACATCTCGGAAACCGGCATGTTGCTGATCGCCAGTACGCCGTTGGTCGATGACGGCCTGTACCAGTTGCGCTTCGAGCTTGCCGACCACGGCGGCCGGCCGCTGGCGGTCGAGATCGGCGGTCACGTGCTGTGGCACGACGACGCCAGCGCACCGGGCCAGAGCTGGTGCGGGTTGCGCTTCATCAACCTGCCCGAAGCGCAGCGACGGGCGCTGCGCGACTGGCTCGAACTGCCGGGTGGCAGCTACGTCTGAAGCGGATGACCAAAGGCCCCTGCGACACCCGGGAGATTGGGTCAGAATTGGGGGATGCCCCCACAAGGATCCCCCATGACGACCCAGGACCTGGCGCAGGCCTACGCCCACCATGTCGGCGAAGTGCAGCGCCGCAGCACCCAGGCGCTCGAGCGCGGCGGCTTCGACCATCTGGTCGTTCCCAGCGGCACCGTGCATTACCAGTTGTTCGACGACCGCGACTACCCGTACGCGGTCAACCCGCAGTTCAAGGCCTGGGCACCGCTGACCCGCAACCCCGGCAGCTGGGTGGTCCATACCCCCGGCGACAAACCGAAACTGATCTACCTGCAGCCGTTCGACTACTGGCACGTGGTGCCCGAGGCGCCGGCGGGTTACTGGGTCGAGCATTTCGACGTGGTGGTGATCCGCAAGCCCGAGGAGGCCCTGCAGCACCTGCCAAAAGACCTCGCCCGCTGCGCGATCCTCGGAGAGCCGCAGAGCGCGATCGGCGACTTCGCGCCGAACAACCCGCCCGCCGTGGTCAACTACCTCGAGTACCACCGCGCGATCAAGACGCCCTACGAGATCACGATGATGCGCGGTGCCAGCGTCCGCGGCGTGCGTGGCCATCGCGCCGCCGAGCGCGCGTTCCGCGCCGGCTCCAGCGAGTTCGGTATCCACCTGGCCTACTGCCAGGCGGCGCGGCAGGACGCCAACGACCTACCCTACGGCAACATCATCGGCCTCAACGAGCACGGCGCGGTGCTGCACTACACCGAGCGCGACCGCCTGCCGCCCGCCGACATCCGCAGCTTCCTGATCGACGCCGGCGGCAGCCACGACGGCTACGCCAGCGACATCACCCGCAGCTACGCGTTCGACCCGCAGTGCGAATTCCAGTCGATGATCGACGCGGTCGACGCCGCCGAGCAGCGCCTGTGCGACCGCGTCCGCGCCGAGGTCGACTACAAGCAGATCCACCTCGACGCGCATCTGGAGATGGCGACGGTCCTGCGCGACTTCGGCGTGGTCGACATGAGCCCGGAATCGATGATCGAGACCGGCGTCAGCGCCAAGTTCTTCCCGCACGGCATCGGCCACTACATCGGCCTGCAGGTCCACGACGTCGGCGGTTTCCTCGCGTCCGACGAGGGCGGCCGGATCGACCCACCCGACGGCCACCCGTTCCTGCGCCTGACCCGGGTGCTGGAGCCGGGCGCGGTGGTGACGATCGAACCGGGCATCTACTTCGCCGACCTGCTGCTGACGGAGCTGCGCGACGGCGAGCACGCCGCCGCGGTGGACTGGGACAAGGTCGACGCGTTGCGCCCGTATGGCGGCATCCGCATCGAGGACGACGTGGTGTGCACCGACGGCGACCCGATCAACCTCACCCGCGAGGCGTTTGCGGCGTTGGGTTGAAGGCTTAGTAAACGATCTGCTTCGTGCCCCCCAAGGGGACTTCCTTCGGGGCGTAGGAGCGCCGTGAGTCGCGATTTCCTCGGTGCCTCACGGGTTCAGAGGGTCGCGACTTACGTCGCTCCTACAGCCGAACGAGTGCAGGCGGGCCACGGAGGTCGCGCGCGCATGAAACCCAGCAACCTCAAGCCGCAACGTGGCGTCCTGTTGGGGTATTGCGGAGAGTGCGCCATGGATGGCGCACGGCGGTGAGTGCGGCCATGGATGGCCGCCCGAACCGAGTAGCA
>JBOHYB010000008.1:0-89309 GCA_050737695.1 Lysobacter sp.
GTGCGGGCGCCCTGGCTCCTACACGTGCTTTCGGGCACCCCGGCTGGTCGGCGTCCCGCACTCCGCTCTCATCTCCAAGCTAGAGCAAAGTGCAGACACAAGCGGCTTCAGCCGCGATCTGAAATCGGCGCGCGCGATCAACCATCCGATCGCGGCTGAAGCCGCTCCTACAATGGCCCGGGGCGTCTGGAGCAGTGATTCATCCCGCGCACTCGTGCTCCGATAAACTGCAATCCATGCGCATCGGCCCACATACCATCGCCCCCAGGGTGATCCTCGCGCCGATGGCCGGGGTCACCGACAAGCCGTTCCGGGTGCTGTGCAAGCGCCTGGGCGCGGGGTTGTGCGTGTCGGAGATGACCACCTCCGACCCGCGGTTCTGGTCCACCGCCAAGTCGCGCCATCGGATGGACCACGTCGGCGAACCCGACCCGATCAGCGTACAGATCGCCGGCACGG
The DNA here is from genome assembly GCA_050737695.1 of Lysobacter sp. Taxonomy (GTDB): domain Bacteria; phylum Pseudomonadota; class Gammaproteobacteria; order Xanthomonadales; family Xanthomonadaceae; genus Novilysobacter. Next base: position 460 of record JBOHYB010000008.1, read on the forward strand.
TGCCGTCGATCATGGCCGACGCGGCGCGCCACAACGTCGAGCATGGCGCGCAGGTCATCGACATCAACATGGGCTGCCCGGCCAAGAAGGTGTGCAACGCCTGGGCCGGTTCGGCGCTGATGCGCGAACCCGCGCTGGTCGCCGACATCCTCGAGGCGGTGGTGAATACCGTCGACGTGCCGGTGACGCTGAAGATCCGCACCGGCTGGGCCAGCGACCGGCGCAACGCCCTGGAAATCGCCCGGATTGCCGAGGCCAGTGGGATCGCCGCGCTGGCGATCCACGGCCGCACCCGCGACCAGCAATACAAGGGCGTGGCCGAGTACGACACCATCGCCGAGGTCAAGGCGGCGCTGTCGATCCCGGTGATGGCCAATGGCGATATCGACTCGCCGCGCAAGGCCGAGACGGTGCTGAAACACACCGGCTGCGACGCGGTGCTGGTCGGCCGTGCGGCGCAGGGGCGGCCGTGGATCTTCCGCGAGATCGGCCATTACCTGGCCACCGGCGAAACCCTGCCCGAGCCGACCTTGGCGGAGGTGCGCGAGGTGTTGCTCGGCCATCTCGAACACCTGCACGCGTTCTATGGCGAGCTGTCGGGCGTGCGCATCGCGCGCAAGCACCTGGGCTGGTATGCCAAGGACCGGCCCGAGAACGCGCGCTTCCGCGACGTGGTCAACCGCGCCACCACAGCCGAGGCGCAATTGCGGCTGACCCGCGACTATTTCGATGCACTGGTCGCCGGCGTGGCCCCGGAGCTGTCCGCCGCCGCCTGACCCCGGCTGGCACGCGATGTGCTGCGCCGAACCCGCGCGCGACAATGAGGTGTGTCCGTGCACGGGCCGTCGACCCGTGACTACCAATAACGGTTGACCGCAGCGCGTTCGGTTCCCTGCGGTTTGTCCGATTGCACCGTTCTCCGGAGGCGCCGTGGCCCGGTTCGCGACCACCCACTGGAGCGTGATCCTCGGGAGCCAACACAGCCCCGAACGCGCGCGCGAGGCCCTCGAGGAGGTCTGCCGCACCTATCGCGCCCCGGTCTTGAGTTACGTCCTCCAGCACGGCTATGCCGCCGCCGATGCCGAAGACCTGACCCAGGAATTCTTCGCCCGGCTGGTCGAGCAGCGCTGGGACGCGCGCGCCGATCCCGCCCGCGGGCGATTCCGCGCCTACCTGCTGACCGCGCTGCAGCGCTTCCTCGCCAACCAGGCCGAAAGCGGCCGCGCCGGCAAGCGCGGCGGCGGCGCGCAACGGGTGACCCTGGACGAACGGACCGCGCGCGCGCCCGGCACCCAGTCGCCGGAACAGGCGTTCAACCGGACCTGGGTCCTGACCGTGATCGAACACGCGGTGCACCGGCTCGAACACGAGGTCTGTGCCGCCGGCCACGCGTCGCTGTACCGGGAGTTGGCCGAGTACCTGGTCGAGTCGCCCGACAGCGCCGACTACCGCCTCGCCGCCGAGCGCCTGGAGCTCAAGCCCAACACCGTGGCGGTCCACGTGCACCGGCTGCGGCAGCGCCTGCGCGAGCTGATCCGCGACGAGCTGGCCAACACCGTCAGCAGCGCCGAGGACCTCGACGGCGAGTTGCAGGCATTGCGCGGAATCACCCACACCGATGCGCTCTGACCCGACATGGCCGACCGCTTACCGCCATCCGACACCGGCCGCGACCGCGCCGATGGCGAGCGGACGCCATGGTGGCGGACCACGCGACTGGTCGGGCGCCTGTTCCCGACCGGCGCCTTCCCGAGCAGCTTGTCCCCGACCGCCGACCGCACGGCAACGTCGTCCGGGCGGAGATCCATCGACGAGCCACCCGAGTTCGATTTCGACGATCCCGACCAGTGCGAGTTCGGCGGCTACCAGCTGCGCGCACTGCTCGGCGGCGGCGGCGCGGGCTGGATCTACCGCGCGCGCCAACGCTCGCTCGATCGCGACGTCGCCCTGAAGCTGTTGTCGGGCGGGCTGTGGGCGGCGCCCGAAGGCGTCGACCGCCTGCGCCACGAAGCGCAGGACGCTGCCAGTCTCAAGCACCCCAACATCGTCACCGTGTACGAAGTCGGCGAGCAGCACGGGCGGATCTACTACGCGATGGAGTTGGTCGAAGGACGCAACCTGGGCGAACGCATCCGCCAGCAGGGACCGCTGCCCGCCCGCGAGGCGGCCACGCTGGTACGCGTGCTGGCCGAAGCGGTCGACTACGCCCACCGGCTCGGCGTGCTGCACCTGGACCTGAATCCCACCAACGTGCTGCTGGGCACCGACGGCGTCCCGAAGATCGCCGACTTCGGTCTCGCCCGCCGGGTCGCCGACGGCGACAGCGTGCCCAACGAGCGCGTCTCCGGCACTCCGGGTTACATCGCCCCCGAGCAGGTCCAGTTGCACCTCGGACGCCTGTGCGCGGCGACCGATGTCTGGGGCCTGGGCGCCGTGCTGTACCAGGCACTGACCGGGCATGCGCCGTTCGAGGCCGGTTCGGCACGGTCGACCATCGAACTGGTGCTGCAGGGCCGGGTGCGCGACCCGGGCCGCTACCGTCACGACCTGCCGCGCGACCTGCGGGCGATCTGCCTGCACTGCCTGCACAAACATCCGATCGCACGCTACGCCAGCGCGCGCGGGCTGGCCGACGACCTGGGCCGTTTCCTCGAGGACCGGGAGGTCTGGGTGCGTCCACTCAATCCCCTGCAGCGGGGCTGGCGCTGGATGCGACGGGACCCGAGGCTCGCACTCGCCGTGTTGCTGGCCGCGTTGTCGCTGATCGTCGCCCTGGCCGTGCTGCTCGCCCCCCCCTTGCTGTAGTCGCGACCCGCCCGCGGTTCAGGCCACCTCGCGCACAACCGTCTCATCCGTGCACTGTCGCGCCGGCAGGCACGCCAGCGTCTCGCCGGTGTGCGCCAGCAGTCGCAGGCCGCCGCCGGGTTCCTCGACCAGCGCGGTCAGGTTCTCCACCCAGTCGCCGTCGTTGGCGTACACGAGGCCATCGCGTTCGAACAGCGCGGCGCGGTGGATGTGGCCGCACACGATGCCGTCGACGCGTCGACGACGGGCGTCGTCGATGCCGGCCTGGACGAACCGGGCGACGTAACGTTCGGCTGCGCCGCTGCGGCTTTTGAGGAACTCCGCCAGCGACCAGTAGCGCAGGCCCAGGCAGCGACGCGCGCGGTTGAACCACTGGTTGCCGGTCAGGATGCGGTAGTAGAGCCAGTCGCCGAGATGTTCCTGCAGGCCACCGAAGTGGGTCTGGCCGTCGTACTCGTCGCCATGGACCACCAGCAACCGGCGACCGTCGGCGGTGACGTGGATCGCGCGACGGCGCACTCGCATCCGTGGCAGCACCAGCCCGCAGAAGCGCCGCGCCGGGCGGTCGTGGTTGCCCGGCACGTAGACCAGCTCGGTGCCATTGCGGGCCAGCGCATGCAGCGCCTCGATCACGCGCTGGTGCGCCTGGTTCCAGACCGCCCGCCGCTGCGCCATCCACCACAGGTCGACGATGTCGCCGACCAGGTACAGCCGGTCGCAGCGCAGGGTGTCGAGGAATGTGGCCAGCTCGGCCGCGTGGCAATGGCGCGAACCCAGGTGGACGTCGGAGATGAAGACGGCGCGCCGGCGCGGGGGCAACCCGACCGGCGCCGGACTCATGCCGCCGGCTCCAGCGTCGCGGGCGGCGTCAGGTATCGCTCGCGCTTGCGCGGACGCACCTGTTGCAGGTCGACCTCGATCAGGCCGTCGACCGCATCGCTGAAGGCGGGGTCGACGCCGAATGCGAGGAATCGCGCGCCGCCGGGCTCGCACAGTTCGGTGTACTGCTTGTAGAGCATCGGCACGGCGGCGCCCAGTGCATCGAGGTTGGCTTTCAGCACCCGGAACGCGGTCGCCGCGTCGAGCGTGTCGAACTGCGGCGGCGCGGGCTGGTAGACGAACGGCTGTCGTGGCGTGGCGGTGTGGCCGGCGCCGCCGTGGTAGCGCGCGTAGTAGGCGACGATCTGCTCGCGTGCCGCGGCCGGCAGTGCCGCACTGATCGACACCGGCCCGTACAGGTAGCGCACGTTCGGATGACGCACCAGGTAGGCGCCGATGCCCTGCCACAGGTAGTCGATGCTGCGCCCGCCCCAGTACTCGGGCGTGACGAAGCTGCGGCCCAGTTCCATCCCCGCCGCCAGCCGCGGGATCGCGTCGTCGGCATAGTGGAACAGCGAGGCGGTGTAGAGCCCGGCCAGGCCCCGTGCGGCCAGCACCTCGGCGCCACGGGCGACGCGATAGGCACCTGCGATCTTGCCGGCCGGGGCGTCCCACAACACGATGTGCTCGTACCAGCCGTCGTACAGATCGACATCCAGCCGGCGACCAGTGCCCTCGCCGACCGCGCGGAAGGTCAGTTCGCGCAGTCGGCCGATCTCGCGCAGCAAAGGCGCACCGACCGCGAGCCGGCCGACGCGGATCTGCTTGCCATCGCCGGTCTGGCCGAGCAGCGCCAGCGATTCGATTTCGCCGCGCAGCACGGCCGCGGGGACGGCCGCGACCAGCGGCTCGACCGGGTCGCCCGGCGGCGCGTCCGGCGGCGCGTCCGACCACCCCACGCCGGCCGGCAACGGCGGATCCGACCGCTCGCGGCGCGAACCCAATGCGAGCAGCTCACGCCGCACCTGGCGCACCAGTTGCTCCGCATCGCCATCGGCCGGCAGTTGCTGGGGCCGGCCAATCCGCAATTCGATCCGGCGCGTGCGACGGGCGAACATCTCGCGCGCCAGCAACGCGGTGCCGACCGGCTTGAACACCGCCGAGACGCCATAGAACAGCGCCGAGTTGCGCGCCACCACCCGCACCGGCAGCACCGGCGCACCGCTGCGACGGGCGAACTGCAGGAAGCCGCGGCGCCAGCGGCCATCGGCGACCCCGCGCCAGCCCAGCCGCGCGACCTCGCCGGCCGGGAACACGATCACGCACTGCCCGGCATCGAGCGCCGCCTCGATCGCCCGCAGGCCCTCGACGCTGGGCCGGCCGCCCAGCACCGCTATCGGCAACAGCAGTTCACGCAGGCCATCGAGCGCGCACAACAGGTCGTTGGCGACGATCCGCACGTCGCTGCGGACCTTGCCGACCGCGTCCAGCAGCGCCAGCGCATCGAGCGCACCGGAAGGATGGTTGGCCACGACCAGCAAGCGGCCACTCGCGGGAATCCGCCGCAGTTCCGGCGGATCGACCCGGTAGCGTGCCTGCAGGAATTCCAGCGCCGCCTCGACGAAGGCGAACCCGTGCAGGTGTTGGCTGGCCTTGATGAATCCGTCGAGCAGGTCGAGCCTCGACCAGCGACCCATCGTGCGCAGCAGCGGCGCGGCGAGGTGCCGGCGACGTCCGCGGAACCAGTGCGGGAAACGGGCGCGGACACTGGACTGGAGTCGGTCTTCGAGCTGCAGCATGGTCATCGTCATGGCGGCCGGCGATGCGGCAAGCCTGCCGCCGCTGCGCTACCGTCACGTGGCGGTTGTGCGACCGCTCGATGACAACGGATGGTTGGCGCTTAACCGCGGTCAAACCCGGATCACGGCACAATGCGCGACGCGCGCGTTGTCTGTATCATTCGCGCCCATCCTTTTATCCGAATGCAAGGATATAACCTCGATGTCCAGCTACCTGTTCACCTCCGAATCCGTCTCCGAAGGCCACCCGGACAAGATCGCCGACCAGATCTCCGATGCCGTGCTCGACGCGATCCTGACCCAGGACAAGCGCGCCCGCGTGGCCTGCGAGACCATGGTGAAGACCGGTGCGGCGATCGTCGCCGGCGAGGTCACCACCACCGCGTGGGTCGACATCGAGGACCTCGCGCGCCGGGTCATCAACGACATCGGCTACGACCATTCGGGCGTCGGCTTCGACGGCCACACCTGCGCGATCATCAACATGCTCGGCAAGCAGTCGCCGGACATCGCCGCCGGCGTCGACGGCAGCCAGAAGAAGCAGAAGAAGCCGGAAGAGCAAGGCGCGGGCGACCAGGGCCTGATGTTCGGCTACGCCTGCAACGAGGCGCCGGAGTTCATGCCGGCGCCGATCTACTACAGCCACCGTCTGGTCGAGCAGCAGGCCAAGGTGCGCAAGAAGAAGAACTCGCCGCTGCCGTGGCTGCGCCCGGACGCCAAGAGCCAGGTCACCCTGCGCTACGACAACGACAACCAGATCGCCGGCATCGACGCGGTGGTGCTGTCGACCCAGCACGACCCGGGCATCAAGCAGAAGGACCTGATCGAAGGCGTGCGCGAGCACATCCTCAAGCCGGTGCTGCCGAAGGCGTGGCTGGACGCGCTGCCGAAGAACAAGATCCACATCAACCCGACCGGCATCTTCGTGATCGGCGGCCCGGTCGGCGACTGCGGCCTGACCGGCCGCAAAATTATTGTGGACACCTACGGCGGCATGGCCCGCCACGGCGGCGGCGCGTTCTCCGGCAAGGACCCGTCCAAGGTCGACCGCTCGGCCGCCTACGCCGCGCGCTACGTCGCCAAGAACGTGGTCGCCGCCGGCCTGGCCGACAAGTGCGAAGTGCAGCTGTCGTATGCGATCGGCGTCGCCGAGCCGACCTCGGTCTCGGTCACCACCTTCGGCACCGGCCACATCAGCGACGACAGGATCGAGAAGCTGATCCGCAAGCACTTCGACCTGCGCCCGTACGGCATCGTCAAGATGCTCGACCTGATCCACCCGGTCTACCAGGCGACCGCCGCCTACGGCCACTTCGGCCGCAAGCCGAAGGAGATCAGCTACCTCGACGCCACCGGCCACAAGCACAGCGCGACCGCCTTCTCCTGGGAGAAGACCGACCGCGCCGACGAACTGCGCAAGGCGGCGAAGCTGAAGTAAGGCGGGGGCACCCTCTTCCGCGAAACGGGAGAGGATGCCCTCACGTTTTGTAGGAGCGGCTTTAGCCGCGATCGGATGCCTGGTCGCTCGTCCGACTCCAGATCGCGGCTAAAGCCGCTCCTACAAGGGCTGGCGGGGCAGTTCCGCCTTCTCTGGCCGCGATATAATCGCCGCCTGCCCCGCCGAGGGGCGCTGCGACCGTCGCAAGGACGGCCAGGCTCGGCGAGGTTCCATGAACAACGGCGCCCGGTTGCTTTCACTGCCTGCTGCAATGACAGGCGAATAACCGGAGCTTCAACATGAACGCTGTAGCCAAGACCTTCTCGATGGAAGGCGATTACAAGATCGCCGACATCTCGCTGGCCGATTACGGCCGCAAGGAAATCGACATCGCCGAGCACGAGATGCCGGGCCTGATGTCGATCCGCCGCAAGTACGCCGCCGAGGCGCCTCTCAAGGGCGTGCGCGTGACCGGCTCGCTGCACATGACGATCCAGACCGCGGTGCTGATCGAGACCCTCAAGGACATCGGCGCCGACGTGCGCTGGGCCTCGTGCAACATCTTCTCGACCCAGGACCACGCCGCCGCCGCGATCGCCGCGACCGGCACGCCGGTGTTCGCGTGGAAGGGCGAGTCGCTGGAGGAGTACTGGGACTGCACGCTGGAGGCGCTGAGCTTCCCCGACGGCAAGGGCGGCTTCCTCGGCCCGCAGCTGGTGGTCGACGACGGCGGCGACGTGACCCTGCTGATCCACAAGGGCTTTGAACTCGAGAACGGCAGCAAGTGGGTCGACGAGAAAGCGTCCTCGCACGAGGAGCAGGTCATCAAGAACCTGCTCAAGCGCGTCGCCACCGAGCGCCCGGGCTACTGGCACACCGTGGTCGAAGGCTGGAAGGGCGTCTCCGAGGAGACCACCACCGGCGTCCACCGCCTGTACCAGCTGGCCGAGGCCGGCTCGCTGTTGATCCCGGCGATCAACGTCAACGACTCGGTCACCAAGTCCAAGTTCGACAACCTGTACGGCTGCCGCGAGTCGCTGGCCGACGGACTCAAGCGCGCGATGGACGTGATGCTGGCCGGCAAGGTCGCGGTGGTCTGCGGCTACGGCGACGTCGGCAAGGGTTGCGCGGCATCGCTGCGGGCCTACGGCGCGCGCGTGGTGGTCACCGAGATCGACCCGATCTGCGCGCTGCAGGCGGCGATGGAAGGCTTCGAGATCAACACGATCGAGTCCACTTTGGGCCGCGGCGACATCTACGTCACCACCACCGGCAACAAGGACATCATCACCGTGCAGCACATGCAGGCGATGAAGGACCAGGCGATCGTCTGCAACATCGGCCACTTCGACAACGAGATCCAGGTCGACGCGCTGTATGCGTTGAAGGACGTCGAGAAAATCAACATCAAGCCGCAGGTCGACAAGTTCGTGTTCCCGAGCGGCAATGCGATCTTCCTGCTGGCCGAGGGCCGGCTGGTGAATCTCGGCTGCGCGACCGGGCATCCGAGCTTCGTGATGTCCAACTCGTTCGCCAACCAGACGCTGGCGCAGATCGACCTGTGGGCCAACAAGGACAGCTACGGCAAGCAGGTCTACCTGCTGCCGAAGAAGCTCGACGAGGAAGTCGCGCGGCTGCACCTGGAGAAGATCGGGGTGAAGCTGACCCAGCTGACCCAACAGCAGGCCGATTACCTCGGCGTGCCGGTCGAGGGGCCGTACAAGCCGGATCATTACCGCTATTGATCGCGGGTTGATCGATACAGGAACGGGCGCTTCGGCGCCCGTTTTTTTGTGCCTTTTGTCGATGTCTCTGTGGGCTCTTGTAGGAGCGGCTTCAGCCGCGATCGGATGGTTGGCCGCGCGCGACGATTCCAGATCGCGGCTGAAGCCGCTCCTACAACGACGTGAAATCGCATGGCGACGCATCAGCGGCAATACGCAAATTCATCGCGATGAAGCGATATACTGCGTGCATTCCATTGTATCCCTGTGCCCATGACCCCGATCAGCTTCGAGTTCTACCCGCCCAAAACCGACGAGCAGCGCGCGCAACTCGACCGCACCACGACCAAGCTCAAAGCGCACTCGCCGGAATATGTGTCGTGCACGTTCGGCGCCGGCGGTTCGACCCTGAGCTACACCCCGGAAACGGTCGAGCGGCTGCACCACCACCACGCCCTCAGTTCGGCGCCGCACATCTCCTGCGTCGGCGGCACCCGCGCCGAGCTGGGCGAACTGCTGCAGCGCTACAAGGCGATGGGCTGCCGTCGCATCGTCGCCCTGCGCGGCGACCTGCCGTCGGGCATGGGCCATCCCGGCGACTTCCGCTACGCCACCGACCTGGTCGAGTTCATCCGCCGCGAGCATGACGGTGATTTCCACATCGAGGTCGCGGCGTATCCGGAAACCCATCCGCAGGCGCGCGATGCCCACGCCGATATCGGCCACTTCGTGCGCAAGGTCCGCGCCGGTGCCGACGGTGCGATCACCCAGTACTTCTACAACGCCGATGCGTATTTCCGCTTCGTCGACGACGTGCGCGCGGCCGGGGTCGATATCCCGATCGTGCCGGGGATCATGCCGATCTCCAACTTCAGCCAGATCCGGCGGTTCTCGGAGATGTGCGGGGCGGAGATCCCGCGCTGGATCGCCCAGCGCATGCTGGCATATGGCGATGATGTCGAGAGCATCCGCGAGTTCGCCGCCGAGGTCGTGGCCAGGCTGTGCCGGCAGTTGCTTGAGGGCGGCGCACCCGGACTGCACTTCTATACCTTGAACCTGGCCAAGCCGACCGCGAGCGTGCTGCGCCGGCTGGCCTGAACGCCCGGGTCTACATCGCTCGCGTTCAGCGCGGGTTGCATCGACGTTCAGGCCCACAGCCTTCTGTGACAAGGCTTTGACGACGCCGGGCGGAGCATTGCGGGCATCCTCCCGCTCTCCCCCGACACCATGAAACCGCTCCCTTCCGGCGTCCTCGCCGCGGCCCTGCTGGCCGCGTCGGCGCCGCCGGCCATCGCCCCCGCCCACGCCCAATCCCACGGTATCCAGCGTTGCGAGGCCGCCGACGGCACCGCGATCTACACCGACCGCGCCTGCGCCTCGCTCGGCGCCACCGCCAGCCCGATGTCGGGCGAGCTGTTGACCCGATTGGCCACCAGCGGCGGTGATCTCGACCCCGGCATGTTCGGCGAGCGCCGCGCGTCGGCGGTGGCGCGACGATCGCTCGCCAACGGCTGCGCCCGCTCGTCGACCCAACTGTCGATGGACCTGCAAGGCGCGTGGGCGCTGGGCGACGTCAACCGCATCGCCGAGAGTTACCACTGGGCCGGCCTCGGCACCGACCAGGCGCGCACGATCATGCAGCGACTGGAACGGCTGGCGGCGCAGCCGCTGTGGCAGGCCCACTACTTCGACGCCCGGATCGGCGGCGCGATGCACTACGCCGACGCTGCCGCGGTGGCACCGCCCCGCGCCGGGGTGATGCAACTGCTGTTTGCCGACGGCGCCTCCCGCCAGGTGCAGGACTTCGACGTGCGGCGCTACCACGGCTGCTACTTCATCCAGTTCTAGATGCGCCCGGTCCAACCGGTATCGTCCCGGGCGTTTCCGGAAACGCGACGCACCACGCTTTCGGCCACTTCACCCGATCATCACATCGGGGTAGGCTGAGGCAATGCCTTATCGCAACGCCCTGATATATCGTCCCGACGCGGCTCCGGCCAGCCTGGCCCTGGCCACGGCTGCCGCGCTCGCACTGTCGACCCTGCTGGCCTGGCCGGCGCCCGCCGCTGCCGAGGTCAGCCGCTGCGAACGCGGCGACGGCAGCGCCGCCTTCACCGACCGCCGCTGCGCCGAGATCGGTGCAGTCGCGAACGAAACTCCGCGTGATGATCGCGCCGGCAGCCGCCGGTTCTACCGTGGCGGCTGCGCACGCAACGTGCAGGACCTGATCTTCGAGATGAGTACCGCGATCGATGCCGGCGATGCCAATCGCCTTGCCAGCGTGTACCACTGGGCCGGCATGTCCAGTCGCACCGCCACGCCGGTGATGACCCGGCTCGACGCCCTGGTGCAGCGGCCGCTGGTCGACATCGTGCCGGTGCTGCCGCCAGCGCCGCGCCAGGTGACGCTGTCGGCCTGGTCCGGCCCCGACGCCAGCGACGACTCCGGCTTCATCGCCGCGGCCGACAGCGTCGGCGGCCCAGCGGCCGCGACCGCCACGGCCGCCGGTTACCAGTACCCGTCCACCATCGCAGCCGACGCCGGCCCGGTCGCACTGCGGGTCGTGCAGACCCTGGACAACGGCAGCACGCCGTCGGAAACGGTGTTCGACCTGCATCGGCATTTCGGTTGCGTCTGGATCAAGGGCGGCTGAGCGGGGCCGGCGGCGCGACCGTCGCGGCGCGAGCAGGCACAATAGCCGGCTCGCCCCAACGGAAGTCGACGATGCAATACCCCGAATGGATCTGGCACAACGGCACGATCAAGCGCTGGGAAGACGCCACCACCCATGTGATGGCGCACGCGCTGCACTACGGGTCGTCGGTGTTCGAGGGCATCCGCAGTTACGACACGTTCGTCGACGGCCGCCCCAACGGCGCGGCGATCTTCCGCATGACCGACCACAACACCCGCCTGTACGCCTCGGCCAAGATCTATGACATGCCGATGCCCTACGGCGTAGCCGAGATCAACGCGGCCTGCCGCGAGGTGATCCGCCGCAACGGCCTGAGCAAGGCCTACCTGCGACCGTTCGCCTTCAGGGGATTGGGCGGCTTCGGGTTGTCGGCCGACACCCCGGTCGACATGTCGGTGGCGGCCTGGCTGATGGGGCCCTACCTCGGCCCCGGCGTGCTGGAGACCGGCATCGACGCCTGCGTATCGAGCTGGCAGCGTTTCGCCCCCAACACCATCCCGGCCGGCGCCAAGGCCGGCGGCAATTACCTGTCCGGGCAGCTGGTCGCGCGCGAGGCGCGCCGGCTCGGGTTCGGCGAAGGCATCGCCCTGGCCTCGACCGGGCTGCTGTCGGAAGGCGCCGGCGAGAACCTGTTCCTGGTGTTCGACGGCGCCCTGCACACCACCCCGGTCAGCGCCGCGCTGCTCAATGGCATCACCCGCAACTCGATCATCCGGCTGGCGCGCGACGCCGGCATCGAGGTGGTCGAGCGCGACCTGCCGCGCGAGTACCTGTACCTGTGCGACGAGCTGTTCATGTGCGGCACCGCCGCCGAGATCACCCCGATCCGCTCGGTCGACGGCCGTCAGGTCGGCGCCGGCAAGCCGGGGCCGTTGACGCAACGGATCCAGTCGTTGTTCTTCGGCCTGTTCGACGGCAGCACGCCGGACAAGTACGGCTGGCTGGAACCGCTGGACGCGTAGCCAGCCCCCACGTTCGCCTGTAGGAGCGGCTTCAGCCGCGATCGGCAATCGTTCGCTCGCACCGACTCCAGATCGCGGCTGAAGCCGCTCCTACAGTGACGCGGGTTCAGGCGCGTCGAACGTCAGCGTCGCCACCACGCCCTGCTCCTCGCCGGGCGTGACCCGCACGTCCCAGCCGTACAGCGCGCACAGCCGCCGCACGATCGACAGGCCGATGCCGCCGCCCTGCGAATGGCCGGCATGGGTGCCGCGGTAGCCGCGCTCGAACAGCTTGGCGGCATCCTCGGCGCTGAGCCCGGGACCCGAATCGATCACCTCGACCGCATTCGGCCGCATCCGCACGATCACCTCGCCACGGGTGGTGTACTTCACCGCGTTGCCGACCAGGTTGCCCAGCGCCACCGCGATCGCCGCCTCCGGCGCGTCCACCACCAGCCCGCGCTCGCCTTCCAGCCGCAGCTCCAGCGGCTTGCCGGCAACCTGGGTGCGGTGCACGTCGAGCAACTGCTCGGCGATCCTGGCGACGTCGGTCGCGCCGTGCCCGCGTTCGTTGCGCGACAGCAGCAGTAGCGCGCTGATCAGGTCGGTGCACTGCTGCTCGGCGCGCTGGATCCGTTGCAGGCGGCTGCGGGTCTTGTCGTCGACATCGGGCCGCGACAACAGCAGTTCCACCGCACCACGGATCACCGACAACGGCGTGCGCAGCTCATGGCTGACGTCGGCGTTGAACTCGCGGTCGCGCTGGACCACGTCGGTCAGACGCGCGGCGTAGTCGTCCAGCGCCTCGGCCAGCTGGCCGACCTCGTCGTCGGGAAAATGCGCGGCCAGCGCCTCCGGCTCGGCACTGCGGCCGGAGCCCTTGAGCCGTCGCGCCAGTTCCGACACCGGACTCATCACCCGCGACGCCGCCCACCAGCCGACCAGCAACGACAACAAGGTGAACAGCAGCACCGAGCCGTAGATGGCGCGGTTGAACTGGGCCTCCGCGCGCACCGACTGGGTCATGTCGTAGGCTAGGAAGAACCAGGCCCCGGGCGTCTTGCGCACCGCCAGCTTGTAGGCGAACTTCTCGCCGCTCTCGTCGATGCCGGTCATGCCGACGATACCGTCGGACAACTCGTACCACTCGGGTCGGTTGACCCGCACCGACTCGAACTTGTCGGGGGTGTAGACGAACGCGCGGATCTGGTCGACCGGGAACTCCGGGTTCTCCGGGTCCAGCTCGAACTGCCGCGCGGCCTCGGAGATGTTGCGGTTCATCATGTCCTCGACCAGCTGGTTCTCGACCCGGCTGCGGGTCCAGTTGGTCGCGTACGCGAACAGCGCGGTCAGGCCGAAGCCCAGCAGCACGAAGGCGAGGATGATGCGACTGCGCAGGCGCCGCCGGTATCGGCGGTATCGCAGGTGCCGCCTCGGAGCGGCGACGGTCGACGCGGCGTCGACCGGTTCGGGCGCAGCGTCAGCTTCCGCCATCGAGCTCGGCAATCCGGTAACCGATGCCGTGGCGGGTCTGGATCAGGTTGGTCGGGAACGGTTTGTCGACCACCGCGCGCAGGCCGTGGATGTGGACCCGCAGCGAGTCCGAATCCGGCAGCTCCTCGCCCCACACGCGGGTCTCCAGCTCCTGCCGGGTCACCACCGCCGGGCTGGCTTCCATCAGCGCCTGCAGGATCTTCAGTGCGGTCGGGTTGAGCTGCAGCAGCTTGCCCTGGCGGCGCACTTCCAGGGTATCGAGGTTGTATTCCAGGTCGGCGGCGTTGAGCACCCGGGTCTGCACCCCGCGGCCGCGCCGCGACAGCGCGTTGAGGCGGACCTCGACCTCCTGCAGCGCGAACGGCTTGATCAGGTAGTCGTCGGCGCCGGAGTCGAACCCGGCGAGCTTGTTGTCGAGGCTGTCGCGCGCGGTCAGCATCAGCACCGGGGTCTGCTTGCGCGCCTCGTTGCGCAGCTTGCGGCAGACCTCCAGGCCGTCGAGCCCGGGCAGGTTGAGGTCGAGCACGATCGCGTCGAAATCGTGGACCACCGCCAGGTGCAGGCCGGTGATGCCATCGGCGGCGAAATCGACGGTATGGCCGCGGTCTTCGAGGAAATCGCCGAGGTTGGCGGCGATGTCCTGGTTGTCTTCAATCACGAGAATGCGCATCGGGTCTTCCTGTATGTGGGCGTTCGACCGGCTGGCGTCGGCCAGGTTCCGGCCCGGCGATGATCTGGCGGCGCGCGGGACAACCACCCGTGAGGCTGATTCTGCCAGAGCGCAATCCGATGCAGCATGCCCTGTTCACCTGTGACGGCGCCGTCAGCCACGCCGCAGAACCGCGCAAACAAAAAACCCAGGCGCGGTGCCACCGCGCCTGGGTCAAAGGGTGTTGCCCCGATACCGCCACTTGGGGTCCCGCGCCGTCGACCTGGGTCAGCGGCCCGGAACCGGGCAAAGCTGCGGTTTGGACAAGGCTACTCAGGCGCCGATTAAACGACTGTTAAGTGCGTCGTAAAAATGGTGTTAATCGCTCCGCGCCACTGGAAAATACGATTTTATTCAAACACTTACTTCTTGTCCGCCGCCCGTTTGGCGGTTCGCCGGCGGTGCCGTTCTGCGACGTACTCGACGATTGCGCCGGCCACGTCGACCCCACTGGCGTACTCGATGCCCTCCAGCCCCGGCGAGGCGTTGACCTCCAGCACCAGCGGCCCGCGCCGCGAGCGGATCAGGTCGACGCCGGCTACCCCCAGGCCGAGCACGCGGGCGGCGCGGATCGCCGCATCCTGCTCGGCGACGCTGGCCTTGGCACCCTTGGCGCTGCCACCGCGGTGCAGGTTGGAGCGGAAATCGCCTTTGGGCGCCTGCCGCTTCATCGCGGCGACCACCTTGCCGCCGACCACGAAACAGCGCAGGTCGGCGCCCTTGGCTTCCTCGACGAACTCCTGCACCAGGAACTGCGCATAGAGGCCGCGCAGGGCTTCGATCACGCCCTTCGACGCCGACAGCTTCTCGGTCAGCATCACCCCGGCGCCCTGGGTGCCTTCGTTGAGCTTGATCACGTGCGGCGGCGGGCCGAGCATCGACAGCAGGTCGGCGGTGTCGTCGGGGTTGTCGCCGAATACCGTCGCCGGAAGACCAATCCCCTGCGCCGCCAGCAGCTGGTGGCTGCGCAGCTTGTCGCGCGCGCGCAGGATCGCGTCGGACGAGTTGGGAGTGAAGCTGCCCATCAGTTCGAACTGGCGCAGCACCGCGGTGCCATAGCGGGTGACCGAGGCGCCGACGCGCGGGATCACCGCGTGGTAGCCGGAGATCGACTGGCCCTTGTAGCGCATCGCGAAGCCGTCGCTGTCGATCCGCATGTAGCAGCGCAGCGGATCGAGGATGCGGACGCTGTGGCGTTGCTCGCGCGCGGCCTCGACCAGGCGCCGGGTCGAGTACAGCTTGGTGTTGCGCGACAGGATGGCGAGCTTCATCGGCGTCAGGTCCGCGGGGTGACGGGGGGAGCGCCGGCCGCGGCAGCACCGCGGCCATGCAGGAACGAGCGTGCCGGATCGACCGTGAAGGCACGCGCCATCGCGCTGCGTCCGAGCAGCATCGGGAACAGCATGCCGCGGCGATCGGTCAGGTTGATGTCGATCTCGCGTTCGACCCCGGCCACCCGCAACGGCGTGCGCACGAACGCCCGCAGGCTGGTGTGGCCGCCCGAATCGGTGACCTCGCGCTCGTCGATGATTGCGCTGGCGCATTCGATGGTGGCGGCGTTCTCGCCCGGGGTCAGGCGGAACCCGACCCAGGGCGCGCCGGCCTCGACAAACCGCCATTGCGCATCGACATGCAGCGCCGAGGTGCGCGCGCCGCTGTCGACCTTGGCCCGGATCGCCACGATGCGCAGCCCCGGCAAGGCGACCCATTCGCGCCAGCCGAGCACGACGAGTGGGGAGGACGGTGATGCCGACATCGAAGCCTCCGCGCCCGGTCCGGGCGGTCGCCAAGCCGTTCCGGGTGAACCATCCCGGAACAACGACAACGCGAACAAGCAAAAACGGCAGCCTCGTCGTCAGATCGAGGCCGCCGCAGATTTGGAGCGGGTGAAGGGAATCGAACCCTCGTCAGTAGCTTGGGAAGCTACAGCTCTACCATTGAGCTACACCCGCGTGGCGCAAAGTCTAAGGCAGTGGCGCGGGAACGGGAAGCAACCTCAGAACTGGCGGCCCACGGTGGCGAACACGGTCGCATCGTGGCCGCCGGTGCGGCCGACGGTCAGACTGCTGCCGAGGTTGGCATCGAGGCCGAACAACCGGGTGCGCGCACCGAACATCACGGTGCCGTAGCTGTCGTCGAACGCCACGCCCGGGACCGCGTAGTCCATCGTGCCCGGCATCGACTGCAGCCGCGCGAACGCCTGCTCCGGATGGTCCTCGAACTCGCGGTCGACCGTCGCCCGCGCATACGGCTGCACGTGAGCGCCGTCGTAGCGCAACTGCCAGCCGGCGCTGCCGATCATCGAGTCGAAGCTCTGCTCCGGATAGGCCAGCGAGGTCGACAGCTGCGGATCGCTCTCGGCAAAGCCGTCGATCTCGATCTTCTGCGCCAGCAGCCCCAGCACCGGGCCGTGGCGCAGCGCACCGTCGCCGAACTCCCAGCCGCCGTTGACGCCGAAGCTGACATTGCTGCCATCGACGTCGGCGCGATGGACCCGCGTCGCCTGGCCGAGGTTGGCGTTGCGCTCGATGTCGAAGCCGAGCTGGGCGTAGCTGGCTTGGGCGTTGACCCAGCCGCCGGCCTCGGAGGTCCAACCGAGGTAGCCGCCGATGCTGGCTTCGCTCTGGTCGAAGCTGCCGCCACGGTTACCCCAGTCGTGGCCCTGCTGGCCATAGCCGCCGAACGCGCCATAGGTCAGCGCACCGCTGCGCCAGTCGACACCGACCGTCAGCGCCGGACCAACGCCGTCGTACACCCGGCCGTGGTCGTAGCGCTGGAAGTCGCCGCGCACATCCGCCCACCAGCGCATGCCCTCGCCCTCGGCAGGCACCGCGAGCTGTGCGGCAACGCGGTCGGCGCGGGCGCGGCCGGTGACCGACGCGGAATTCACCAGCACCGCCATCTGCCGCGGCGCCTCCAGCACCGAGGCGGCGTAATCGGCGATCACCTCGTGGGCGGCGCCGGTCGGATGCACGGCGTCGGCGAACGCGTAGCTGGTCGCGGCGTCGGGCGACACGTAAGTATTGGGATTGCACAGCACCGACTGCGCGGTGATCTGCGGCTGGCAGGCGGTCCCGGTGATGTTGCTGAAGCCGAACGCCGCCGGGTCCGCCGCGACTTCCTGGAACAGGTGGAAGGTATCGAGCGGAATCACCCGCAGGCCCGTCTGGGCAAAAGCGCCGAACAACGCGTCGTTGTAGGCCGCCGCCAACTGGGTGCCAGCGCCTTGCGCCGCCGGCCCCTGGGCGCGGAAGCCGGGCGTCAGGCCGATGTCGGGGATGGTCGGCACCAGCACGTACTGCGCGCCGGCCGCCTGCAGGCCGCCGACCACGCCGACCTGCGCCGCCACCGCCGCGCCGATCACCGGCGCCGGGTCACCACCGGCCGCCGCAATGTCGACCGCGGCGAACACGTCGTTGTTGCCGCCCCAGACCGTGTACAGCGCATTGGGGTCGGCGACGCCGCCGGTGGCGACCAGGTAGCTGCCAAGCTGGGTCGCCAGTGACGGAGTCGGGCCCAGTGGGCCAACCACGTCGGTGCCGGAACGGGCACCGCCGTACGCGTAGTTGCTGCCGCCCTGGTTGGCCGGGGCGGCGTCAGTGCCGTAGAAGTCGGCCAGGTACTCGGACCACACCAGCGCCGGGTTGGTGGTGAACTTGCCGACCAGCACCGCGCGCGGATCCTGCTGGACCAGGATCGGGCGGAAAGAACCGGCGTCGGTCAGGCTGTCGCCGAAGAACACCGTCTGCGAATACGGGCTGTCGTTGGAGGCGGGCGTGGCCTGCGCGAACGCGGCCTGCGACACGGATGCGCTCGCCAGCGCAAGGGCGACAGCCAGGGCGGTGCGGACGGGATTCATCATCGGAAGCTCCTGCAATGGGCGGAATATCGGAGTGACTCGCCCGGCAGACATACGCCGGCGGACGGAATGCATCGAAGCACGCGCGCCCCCGGCAGGCAAGCCACCGTGGTCATGCCGTGCACCGGCCACTGGCCCGGCGGCGCCGGTCGCGGGACAATGCGGGCCATGGACATCACCCTCAACGGCGAGCCACGCTCGCTCGCGGCGCCCGCCACCATCACGCAACTGCTGCAGACCGAAGGGCTGGCCGAGCGCCGGGTCGCGGTCGAGGTCAACGGCGAGATCGTGCCGCGCGGCCGGCATGGCGCGCATGGGCTGGCCGACGGCGACAAGATCGAGATCGTGCACGCGCTGGGCGGCGGCTAGGTTCGCGCGACGCCGCCGTGCTGCGAAACCCCGTGCGGGCTGCGACATATTGTAGGAGCGGCTTTAGCCGCGATCGAAAATCGTGCGCTCGCACCGACTCCAGATCGCGGCTAAAGCCGCTCCTACAAAAGAGCGCCGCCAACGCGCCTGTCGACGCAACCTCGGGCCCGGCGATGCGATAATCATCGGATGACCGCATCCGATTCCCTCAGCTCCGAACCACTCGTCATCGCCGGCAAGGCCTACCGCTCGCGCTTGCTGACCGGCACCGGCAAGTTCAAGGACCTCGACGAGACCCGCCGCGCCACCCAGGCCGCCGGCGCCGAGATCGTCACCGTCGCCATCCGCCGCAGCAACATAGGCCAGATCCCGGGCGAGCCGAACCTGCTCGACGTGCTGCCACCCGACAAATACACCATCCTGCCCAACACCGCCGGCTGCTACACCGCCGAGGAAGCCGTGCGCACCTGCCGGTTGGCGCGCGAACTGCTCGACGGCCACACCCTGGTCAAGCTGGAAGTGCTCGGCGACCAGCGCACGCTGTTCCCCGACGTCGTGCAGACGCTCGCCGCCGCCGAGACGCTGGTGAAGGACGGCTTCGAGGTAATGGTCTACACCTCCGACGACCCGCTGCTGGCCAGGCGGCTGGAGGAGATCGGCTGCGTCGCGGTAATGCCGCTGGCCGCGCCGATCGGCTCGGGCCTGGGCATCCAGAACAAGTGGAACCTGGTCGAGATCGTCGAGAACGCCAAGGTGCCGATCATCGTCGACGCCGGCGTCGGCACCGCCTCGGATGCGGCGATCGCGATGGAACTGGGCTGCGACGGCGTACTGATGAACACCGCGATCGCCGGCGCCCAGGATCCGGTGCTGATGGCGCACGCAATGAAACTGGCGATCGAGGCCGGCCGCGCCGCGTTCAAGGCCGGCCGCATCCCGCGCAAGCGCTTTGCCAGCGCGTCCTCGCCGGTGGACGGGCTGATCGACTGATGTCGGACAGCGAGCCGCCGAAAAAGACCGCGCCGCCCAAGCCGTTCACCGTCACCGAGGGCCACCGGCAGATCCGCAGCTTCGTGCTGCGCCAGGGCCGTTTCAGTCCGGCGCAACAGCGCGCGTTCGAGCAGCAGTGGGCGCGCTTCGGCATCGATTACACCGGCCAGTCACGCGATTTCGATGCGGTGTTCGGCCGGCAGGCGCCGCGCGTGCTCGAGATCGGCTTCGGCAACGGCGAGGCGCTGCGATTCGCCGGACAGCACGACCACGACCGCGACCTGATCGGGATCGAGGTCCACGCCCCCGGCGTCGGCCGCCTGCTCAATGCGCTGGCCGCCGATGACGCCGGCAACGTGCGGGTCTACCACCACGACGCGGTCGAGGTGCTGGCCAACGAGGTCGCCGATGGCAGCCTCGACGAGATCCGGATCTACTTCCCCGACCCGTGGCACAAGAAGCGCCACAACAAGCGCCGACTGGTGCAGCCGGCGTTCGCCGCGTTGCTGGTGCGCAAGCTCGCGTCCGATGGCCGCTTGCACCTCGCGACCGATTGGCACGACTATGCCGAGCAGATGTGGGACGTGCTCGACGCGACCGATGGCATCGTCAACCGCGCCGGGGAGCGCGGCTCGGTACCGCGGCCGGACTGGCGCCCGCAGACGCATTTCGAGACCCGCGGCCAGAAGCTCGGCCACGGCGTGTGGGACCTCCTCTACGACCGCTGCTGATGCGCCGCTGACCCAAGAAGGTTGCCCGACCCGGCATGGACACCGCACTGACGCTCACCACCGACATGAAGCTCGTCCTCGGGTTGGTGGGCTTCACGATGGCGATGTTCCTGTTCGAGCGCATCCGCGCCGACGTCGTCGCCCTCGTCGTGCTGGTGCTGCTGGGCCTGTCGGGACTGGTCTCGCCCGACGAGATCTTCAACGGCTTCTCGTCCAACGCGGTGATGAGCATCATCGCCACGATGATCCTCGGCGCCGGGCTCGACCGCACCGGCGCGCTCAACCGCCTGGCCGCGTGGCTGCTGCGGCGCGCGCACGGGGTCGAGTCGCGGCTGATGCTGCTGACCGGCGCGGTCGCCGGCATCAACTCCTCGATCATGCAGAACCCGTCGGTGATGGCGCTGTACCTGCCGGTCGCCTCGCGCCTGTCGTCGCGCACCGGGCTGCCGTTGCCGCGCCTGCTGCTGCCGATCGCGATCTCGATCGTGATGGGCGGCACCCTGACCATGGTCGGCAACTCGCCGCTGATCCTGCTCAACGACCTGCTGCTGTCGGCCAACAGCAACCTGCCCTCGGGCGTGGCCATGCTGGAACCGCTGCAGATGTTCGCGCCGCTGCCGATCGGCCTGGCCCTGCTGGCGGCGGCGCTGGCCTACTTCCACTTCTTCGGCGACAAGCTGCTGCACGAGGAGAACGGCAAGGGCGCGACCCCGGCGCGCACCCAGAGCTACTTCGCCAACGCCTACGGCATCGAGGGCGATGTCTACGAGTTGACCGTCACCGCCGACAGCCCGCTGGTCGGCATGTCGCTGGGCGAGGCCGAGGCCCTGCACGGTGCACCGCTGATCCTCGCGCTCAAGACCAAGGACGACTCGCGACTGTCGCCGCCAGCCGACGCGCGGATCTGGGTCGGCAGCGTGATCGGCGCGATGGGTTCCAGGCAGGAGGTCGGTGATTTTGCCCAGAACCAGATCCTGCGGTTGAGTTCGCGCCTGCGCAATTTCGGCGACCTGTTCAATCCCAGCCGCGCCGGTATTTCCGAGGCGGTGATCCCGGCCACGTCGAAGTTCATCGGCAAGACCGCCCGCGACCTGCAGATGCGGCGCTCGATGGGCCTGAGCCTGCTGGCGATCAACCGCGACAAGAAGGTGATGCGCGAGGACGCCCGCGACGTGTCGCTGCGCGCCGGCGACATGCTGGTGCTGCACAGCATCTGGACCGAGCTGGCCGACGCCGCCAAGGGCAAGGACCTGGTGGTGGTGACCGACTACCCCAAGGGCGAGCAGCGCCCGCACAAGCTCAAGATCGCGCTGGGGATCTTCGCGGTGGCGTTGCTGCTGGCACTGTCGTCGCGGCTGCCGGTGTCGATCGCGCTGATGACCGGCGTCGCCGGCATGTTGATCGCCGGGGTGATCCACATCGACGAGGCCTACTCGGCGATCAACTGGAAAACCGTGTTCCTGATGGCCTGCCTGATTCCGCTGGGCTGGGCGATGGACTCGTCCGGCGCGGCGGCCTGGGTGGCCGGGCACAGCATCTCGCAGTTGCCCGAAGGCACGCCCAACTGGTTGCTGCAGCTGGTGCTGGGCCTGCTAACGACGCTGTTCTCGCTGGTGATCAGTCACGTCGGCGCGACCATCGTGATGGTGCCGCTGGCGGTCAACCTGGCACTGGCGGCCGGCGGCGACCCGACCGCGTTCGCGCTGATTACGGCGCTGTCGGCTTCGAACAATTTCATGACCGCCTCGAACCCGGTGATCTCGATGATCACCGGCCCGGCCGGCTACACCGGCAAGGAGTTGTGGCGGGTCGGTGGGCCGCTGTCGCTGATCTACACCCTCATTGCGGTGCTGATGGTGAATCTGCTGTTTTGACGCGGCTGATGGTCACCTGCCGGTCTGGAACGGGTTTTTTGTAGGAGCGGCTTTAGCCGCGATCGGGAATCGTTCGCCCGCGCCGACTTCCGATCGCGGCTAAAGCCGCTCCTACAACAGCGCCTTCAGCCAGACCGCGCCGTCGCGGACCTCGACCGCCACCGCACGCAACGACTCGCCGCGGCACGGTCCGGCCAGGCACTCGCCGCGTTGCAGCTCGAAGCTCGCGCCATGCGCGGCGCACACCAGCCAGCCGTCCTTGCTCTTGAGGAACTGGCCGGGCGCCCAGTCCAGCCGCCGACCGGCATGCGGACAGACGTTGAGCCAGGCGCGCACGGCGTCGCCGTCGCGGTACAGCACCAGCGACTCGGCGTCGCCGTCGAGATTCGCCTCCACTTCGGCGAAACCGCCCGCGGCGAGCTGCTCCAGCGCGATCAGCGGTGCCGTGCCCATCACCCGAACCGCGCCGCGGACGCCGGGTTTTGGGTGGTGAACCGGGCAATGCTTAACGGAGTTCTCACAACTTCACCCTTGCCTGCACCGATACTGACCCGTCCGGCGTTTCGCCGCATTGTCTCACGACGTACCGAATGACCAGCCAGACCTTCCGCTTCGATACCCACCAGTTCCAGTCGCGCGTGCGCGCGGCGTTCGAGCCGCGCAAGCCGCGCCATCGCCTGCTGCGCGTGTTGTTTGGCGTGGTCGGGCTGGCGCTGCTGGCATTGCTGGTGGTGTTCGGGGTCGTGGTCGGTGCGGCGATGCTGGTCGCCGGGCTGGCGTACCGGTTGTGGCATGGCCAAGGTCGCCGCGCGCAGGACCCGCGCGTGGTCGAGGCCGAGTACCGCGTCGTCGACAAGCCCATGCTCGATCGCTGACCGACGCCGCGCCCGTCCATGGCCGACGTCATCGCGGCGCCGCCGCAGTCCCGCCTCCCGGTCCGCTCGGCCGATGGCGACACCTTCCCGGTGCGGCGGATCTACTGCGTCGGTCGCAACTTCGCCGACCATGCACGCGAGATGGGGGCCGTGGCGCCCGCATCGAAAGCCGAGCGCGGCAACCCGGTGTTCTTCTGCAAGCCCGCCGACGCGCTGGTGACCGATGGCGTGGTGCCCTACCCACGTGGCACCCGCGAGCTGCACCATGAGGTCGAACTGGTGGTCGCGCTCGGTGCCGACGCGCCCGCCGGCGTGCTCGACCCGGCCGATGCCGGCGCGCTGGTGTTCGGCTATGGCGTCGGCCTGGACCTGACCCGCCGCGACCTGCAGGCCGCGGCCAAGGCCAAGGGCCTGCCGTGGGACACCGGCAAGGCGTTCGACCATTCGGCGCCGGCCAGCGAACTGGTCCCGGCTGCCGAGGTCGACGAATTGGCGTCGCGCACCCTGACCCTGCAGGTCAATGGCCAGACCCGCCAGCACGGCGCATTCGCCGACCTGATCTGGGACGTGCCGGAGATCCTGCACGAGCTGTCGAAGCTGTATGCGCTGCGCGCCGGCGACCTGGTGTTCATGGGCACCCCGGCCGGGGTCGGTCCGTTGCAGCCAGGCGACCGTTTCCACGCCAGCCTCGACGGCGTGGTCGAACTGCACGGCCAGATCACCACTCACGACACCGCCAGCGATACCGTCTCCGCTCCGACCTGATGCGGTAGGCTTCGGACGCTACAGCCCGCTTCTCATTACGACGGAGATATCGAACATGAGCATGGTCAGCGAGTTCAAGGCATTCATCGCACGCGGCAACGTCCTCGACCTGGCGGTCGCGGTGATCATCGCCGCCGCATTCGGCAAGATCGTCACCGCACTGGTCGACGGCATCATCATGCCGATCGTCGGCATGGTCATGGGCGGGGTCGATTTCTCACAACTGTTCTTCGCCCTCGATGGCAACGACTACGCCAACCTCGCCGCCGCGCAGGCCGCCGCGGCGCCGGTGATCACCTATGGCGCGTTCATCCAGACCATCATCGACTTCCTCTTGATCGCCTTCGTGATCTTCATGATCATCAAGGCCTACAACCGCATGATCAAGAAGGAAGAGGCCGCCCCCGCGGCGCCGGCCGAAGAGATACTGCTGCTGCGCGAGATCCGCGATTCGCTGAAGCGCCCGGGGGTCTGACGGCGCCATGAAGTGCCACACGTGGCACAACGCCGCGTGACTTGAGGCACGCCAACCCGAAGCCGCGAGTTGTTACGCTCGCGGCTTCGTCTGTTTTCGGGCCGCGGGCCTGCAGGAGATCCGATGCGTTTGCCATTGCTGCTGGGCACCACCCTGGCCACCTCTCTTATGCTCGCCGGCACGCTGCACGCCGCGCCGAAGGACACCACCATCCCCGAATCGGCGATCGACACCGCCGCGCAGCTGCGCGAAACCGCGCTGGCCAGCGACCTCGGTTACCGGATCACCGAATCGCTGACCACCGAGGTCGGCCAGCGCCTGGCCGGCAGCGAGGCCGACGCCCGCGCGGTGGCCTGGGCCAAGGCCAAGTTCGAGGAACTGGGCTACGACAAGGTCTGGACCGAGCCGGTCACCTTCCCCAAGTGGGAGCGCCGCAGCGAGAGCGCGCAGGTGCTCGGCCCGCATTCGCAGGCGTTGGCGATCACCGCGCTGGGCGGCAGCCCCGGCGGCACCGTCACCGGCGAAGTCGTGCGCTTCGCCGACCTGGCCGCGCTGGAAGCCGCTCCGGCCGGCTCACTGGACGGCAAGATCGCCTTCATCGACTACAGAATGGAGCGCGCCCGCGACGGCGCCGGTTATGGGCCGGGTTCGCGCACGCGCTCGGGTGGTCCGTCGGCGGCGATCCGTGCCGGCGCGATCGGCTACGTCATGCGCTCAGCCGGTACCGACTCGCACCGCAACCCGCACACCGGCATCACCCGCTTCGACGACGGCCTGACCCCGATCCCGTCGGCCGCGCTGGCCGCGCCCGACGCCGACCAGCTGACCCGCCTGCTCGCACTCGGCAAGCCGGTACAGCTGAAGCTGGCACTGGATGTCGGCTGGAACGGCGAAGCCACCTCCTACAACGTGATCGGCGAGATCACCGGCAGCAGCAAGCCCGACGAGGTCGTGCTGATCGGCGGTCATCTCGATTCCTGGGATCTGGGCACCGGCGCGATCGACGACGGCGCCGGCGTCGGCCTGACGATGGCCGCCGGCAAGCTGATCGGCGACCTCGACACCGCGCCGGCGCGCAGCATCCGGGTGGTCGCGTTTGCCAACGAGGAGCAGGGCCTGCATGGCGGCAAGGCCTACGCCGAGGCCCACGCCGATGCGCTGGAACAACACCAGATCGCCGCCGAGAGCGACTTCGGCGCCGGCCGAATCTATGCCTTCAGCACCGGCGCGCCGGAATACGCGCAGGGCGCGGCCAAGCAGATCGCTTCGGTGCTGGCGCCGCTGGGCATCGAGTTCGCCGGCGATGCCGGCGGCCCCGGCCCCGACATCAGCCCGTTCGCCGCCGACGGCATGGCCTGGGCGCGGCTGGCCCAGGACGGCACCGACTACTTCGACTACCACCACACCCCGGACGACACCTTCGACAAGATCGATCCGGAGGCGCTGGCGCAGAACGTCGCCGCCTACGCGGTGTTCGCCTACCTGGCCGCCTCGGCCGACGGCGACTTCGGCAGCAAGCCCGCCGACGGAGACACCGCCGGGGATTAAGCTGTGCCGATGCCCCAGCGCTACGACGATTTTGGTGACATCGCGGTAGACCCGATCACCGGCCTGTACCGGCTCGGCGCCAACGGCCCGAGCCTGGCCACCGCGCTGGCCGCCGCGGGCGCAACCAAGCGCATGGTCGCGCTGCTGCACATCGACATCGACATGTTCCGCTCGATCAACGCGAACATGGGCGAGGACGTCGGCGACCAGGCGCTGGCCGCCGCCGCCCAGCGGCTGCGCAAGGCGATCCCAGCCGACTGCTGGCTGTGGCGGCTGGCCAGCGACGAGTTCATCTCCGGCATCGGCTACCGCGCCGGCGAGCTCGACGGCGCCGGCTTGGCCGAACTACTGCGCGATGCGTTCGAGACGCCGCTGTCGATCCCGCCCTACACCCTGCCGATGACCCTCTCGATCGGGGTCGCGGTGTTCCCCGACCATGCCCGCGATGCCGCCGGCCTGCTGGCCAAGGCCGAACAGGCGCTGCGCCAGGTCAAGGCCGAGGGCCTGGACAACATCGGCCACTATTCCGCCCAGCCCGCGCGCAGCTCGCCCGGCGACGGCTTTGCCGAGCGCTTCGTCGGCGCGCTCGACAACAACGAGTTCCGGCTGTTCTACCAGCCGCTGGTCAGCGCCCACGACGGCGGCCTGACCGGCTTCGGCGCACTGCTGCGCTGGCAGACCGACAATGGCCTGCTGCGGCCGAACCGGTTCATGGACATCGTCGAACGCGTCGGCCTGTCGGCGCGGCTCGGCAGTTGGGTCACCGAGACCGCGGTCCGGCAACTGGCCGACTGGCGCGAGCAGGGCCTGAATTACCTCAGCATGTCGCTGCACCTGGACGGGTCGATGCTGACCCAGGACGACTGCCTGGACCGTATCGGCGAGTTGCTACACCGCCACGGCCTGCCCGGCCATGCGCTGGAGTTCGAGATTTCCGAGAACGTGCTGGCCACCGACGCGCGCCAGGTCTACAACACTCTCGCCGGCCTGCGCGCGCTCGGCGCGACCCTGACCGTGCAGGACTTCGGCCTCGGCGGCCTGAGCTTCGCCGCGCTCGCGCAATACCCGTTGGACCGACTGAAGATCGACCGCAGCTTCATCCGCAACGTCGCCAGCGACACCCGCAGCGCGGCGATCGTGCGCGGCATCATCGCGATGGGCCACCGGCTGGGCATGAAGGTCACCGCCAAGGGCGTGGAGAACGAGGCCGAGCTCGGCTTCCTGCGCCGCAATCATTGCGACTTCTTCCAGGGTTACCTGTTCAGCGCGCCGTTGCCGGCCGACGAGCTCGACGACCTGATCCGGCGTCGCTTCCTGCTGCCGGGCGCGTTCGCCGCAACCCGTCCCGAACGCACCCTGTTGCTGCTCGACGACGAGGAAAACGTGTTGCGCTCGCTGGTCCGCCTGTTCCGCCGCGACGGCTACCGGATCCTCACCGCCAACAGCGTGAGCGAGGCGTTCGACCTGCTCGCCAGCAACGCGGTGCAGGTGATCGTCTCCGACCAGCGCATGCCCGACATGAGCGGCACCGAGTTCCTCGGCCGCGTGCGCGACCTGTACCCCGACACCATCCGGCTGGTGCTGTCGGGCTACACCGACGTGGCCACGATCACCGAGGCGATCAACCGCGGCGCGATCTACCGCTTCCTGACCAAGCCGTGGAACGACGACGAGTTGCGCGAGCACATCCACGCCGCGTTCCGCGCCTTCGAGCGGCGCGCGGCGGGCGAAGCCGGTTATTGACCTGTCGCGCTGGTCGCTTCGTCTTGCGCGCCGGCCGGCTGCACCACCGGCAATACCACCCGGAACGTGGTGCCGGCGCCGACCCGGCTCGACACCTCGATGCGGCCGTGGTGCTTGGCGATGATCCGGTAGCAGATCGCCAGCCCCAGGCCGGTGCCGCGGCCGATCGGCTTGGTCGTGTAGAACGGATCGAAGATCCGCTGCAGCGACTCATCCGGGATGCCGCAGCCGCTGTCGGAGATGTTGATCCAGGCCTCGCCTTCCTCGGCCCCGGTCGCCAGCACGATGGTACCGCGCTCGGCGATGGCCTGGCCGGCGTTGATCAGCAGGTTCATCAGCACCTGGTTGATCTCGGACGGGTGACACTCGACCAGCGGCAGCGGGCTGTAGTGCTTCTCGACCCGGACCTTGTACTTGAGGTCGTTCCAGACGATGTTGAGGGTCGACTCCAGGCCCTTCTCCAGATCAGACGGGCGCATCGTCTCGTTGCGGCCGACGTGGGAGAAATCCTTGAGGTCCTGCACGATCTTGGTGACCCGCTCGATGCCTTCGCGCGACTCCGACAGCAGCTGCGGCAGGTCGCCGGCGATGAAGTCGATGTCGAGGCGTTCGCGCATGCGCTTGACCACGTCGCGGCATTGCGCGGGATCGTCGGCGGCGAGCGCGTTGGCATAGCCGTCGATCAGCGCCAGCAGCGCGCCGGTGTATTCCTGCAGCGTGCCCAGGTTGGAATGCACGTACCCGATCGGGTTGTTGATCTCGTGGGCGACGCCGGCGGCGAGCTGGCCGATCGAGGCCATCTTCTCCGACTGCAGCAATTGCTCCTGGGCTCCGGCCAGGCGCCGGTAGGTGCGCTGCAACTCGTCATGGCGCTGCTGCAATTCGTGCTCGCGCGCCGAGCGCACGGAGACGTCGGTGAAGGTGACGAACTGGCGGCCGGCGTGCGCTTCGGCGCCGCAAAACACCTTGACCTCCAACACGAGTTGCTGTGGCTGCTCGATCGAGACCTCGCCGATCCAGCGACCGTCCTCGCTGGCGCTGGCCCAGCCGTGGGGAGGGACGCGTTCCAGCAGGGCTTCGGGACCGGCGTCGGCGCGCAGGCGCTGGGCCAGGGTACGGGCGGCATCGTTGGCGTGGGCCAGGCGTCCATTGGAGTCGAGCAGCAACAGCGCGGTGTCGGCCATCGCCAACACCCACAGCATGTCCTCGCTCCAGTCGTTCGTTGTGGTCGGTGCGTCGGGTTCGCTCATCCCACTCCGAGACAGCGCACCTGCGGACGTGCGCCGGATTGTCCACCGGCATCGTACACCCCGGTCGAATCGACGCGGCCGAGGTGGCGCAGGGCCCAGCTCACCTCGCGGCGGCGACGGGCCAGCAATACGCTGTTGGCGCGGTTGAGCTCGCTCAGTGCGCTGACCCGGGCCGGCGCGTCACCGGCCAGCGGCAACGACTCGACCTGGCGCAGCGCGCTGAGCTTGGCCGCGGTCGAACTGACCAGGGCATCGACATCGTGCGCCAGCAGCGCCTCGCGCTCGGCCTGCAGCGCATGCTCCAGGCAATCCAGTGCCGCCAGCGAGGCGGTCGGCGCCGACGGCATGGCGGCCGTGTTCACGTGCCCAGCTCGCTTTCCAGGGCCAGCATCCGGTTGGCGACCTGCTGCGGGTCGACCCGGTAGCTGCCATCGGCCAGCGCGGCGCGGATCTCGCCGACCCGGGCGGCATCGATGCCGGCCGGGCTGGCGGCCAGTTCTTGCTGCAGGGCCTGCAGGCCGGCGGCTTCGCCGGTCAGCTTCATGTTGTCGGCCGGCGGCACGGCGGCCACCGGTTGTGAACGGTCTTCGCCCGAGCGCAGTTGCGCCGGGCCGGTGGCGGCCAGCTCCGCGGCCCGCACGGCCGGGGGCGTGGCGCCCTCGATCTTGGTGGTCATCACACTGCTCCTGATGGCTCGGTCGAACCCGGTAACGGCTCGGCCCGAGGGAACTTTAGCGATGAGCTGAATGCGATGCCAAACCCCAGCTTCAATGCGAGTCCCTCAACGCAGCACCTCGACGATCCCGTCGCCGACCAGCCGGCCGCGGATGATGCGCCGCGACTGGATGTTCTCCACCGACACCGCCCCGCCCGGCGACGCCCGGCCCAGCGCCCGCCCGGCGACCCGGACTTCGATGCCGCCGAAACGCGAGACCAGCACCACCGGATCGCCGCGCCGCAACAACGCGCCCTGGGCCAGGTCGGTTTCGGTCAGCGCCGCCCCCGGCGCCATGCCATGGCGCGGCGCCCGTCCGACCACCGCCGCCGCCTCGGCGAACCCGGCGCCGTCCCCGGCCATGTCGCGCTTGCGCACCGCGAGCATGTCGGCGGTGATCGTCTCGCCGGCGCGAACCGGCTCGGTCAGCACCACCACCTCGGCGACCCGCCGCACCTGCACCGGCACATACAGGCGCCAACCCGGCTCGTCCAGGCAACGCACCTCGACCACCCGCGCACTGGTCGGCACCGCCTGCAGCGGCTGCCCGCAGGCCGCCATCCGCAGCGCCGGATCGACCGTCGCCTCGGCGTTGCCGGCGTCGGCCCCGAGCGCAGCGACGGCCACGGCCGCAATGGCCTCGGGTTCGGTGATCGCACCGGCCGCGGCCTGTGCCGCGGCGGTGCCAGCGAGGCCAAGAACCAGCAGGACGCACAAAACGGCATGCCGCACGGAAGACTCCAGAAGATTGCTCCCCCACTCCCAAGCAAGCCGCG
This sequence comes from Lysobacter sp., assembly GCA_050737695.1. GTDB lineage: Bacteria > Pseudomonadota > Gammaproteobacteria > Xanthomonadales > Xanthomonadaceae > Novilysobacter. Next base: position 30,854 of record JBOHYB010000008.1, read on the forward strand.
TGCCGTGCGGACCACCGCGGCCTCGGTCTTTCGCTTTCCGCCTTTCGCTTTCCGCCTTTCGCCTTTACTGCAAGCGACACCTGCCAACGCTGCCACCCAGACCCGAAGGGCGGCGTGCATGGATGCACGCCGTTTTCCGACCGAGCCAGGATGGCGAGTCGGAAAAATCCCCGCACCCCTGCACGCCGGCGAGTTTGACTTGTCGAGCAGGGCCTTTCTTTGGTTACTTTCTTTGGCCCTTCAAAGAAAGTAACCCGCCTTCAGGCGGAAGCCTTTGACTTTCACACCAAACCCTCAAGAACCGCCCACCCCCGCCGACAACATCCCCATGAGCCGCGACCTGCTGGACCGCATCGACCAACGCACCCGCCTCGCCGGCCACAACCGCCTGGCCCTGCTGCTGTTCCGCCTCGGAACGCGTCAGCTTTTTGGCGTCAACGTATTCAAGGTGCAGGAAGTGATCCCGCGCCCGCCCCTGTTCGCCCTGCCGCAACTCCCCCCCGCCTTCAGCGGCGCCGCCGACGTGCGCGGCCGCACCGTCGCCGTGCTCGACCTCGCCCGCGCGATCAACTACGCCCATGACGGCGCCGAACCCAACTACCTGGTGGTCACCGAGTTCAACCGCACCGTGCAGGGCTTCCTGGTCGCCGGCGTCGAGCGGATCGTCAACATCGCGGTCGAGGACATCCAGCCGCCGCCGGACCTCGGCGGCGACGGCCACTACCTGACCGGCGTCACCCGCCACCAGGGAGAACTGATCCAGCTGGTCGACGTCGAAAGCGTGCTGGCCGAGTCGGCGCCGCGCGCCAGCGACGCCGTCGGCATCAGCCCGCTGTCGATGGCCGCCGGGGCGCCGCGCGAGGTCTTGGTGGTCGACGACTCGCGGGTCGCGCGCAACCAGATCCGCTCGGTGCTCGAGCAACTCGGGTTGGCGGCGACCCTGCTCTCGGATGGCCGCCAGGCGCTGGAACACCTGCAACAGCTGGCCGAAAGCGGCCGCTCCGCGAGCGAACGCTACGCCATGGTGATCTCCGACATCGAGATGCCGGCTATGGATGGCTACACCCTGACGACGGAAATCCGGCGCAGCCCGCTGCTGCGCGGCCTCTACGTGCTGCTGCACACCTCGCTGTCGGGCGTGTTCAACCACGCGATGGTCGAGCGCGTCGGCGCCGACGACTTCGTGCCGAAGTACTCCGAACACGAGCTGGCACAGCGCATCAGCGCGCGGATGCTGGCGCTGCAACGCGCCACCTAAGTCGCCAGACCGTCCCGTTTCGGGCGCGTGGCACGGCCCTTGCTTGATCCCGGGTGAACACACCCCGGAGGGCGCCATGCCTTCGCCAATCCAGTCACCCGGTCAGCCCGGCCAGTCGTTCCTCGGCATCCACGGCACCGCCCTGGCCCTGCGCGAGCAGCGCCTGCAATTGCTCGCCGGCAACATCGCCAACGCCGACACCCCCGGCTTCAAGGCCCAGGACCTGGACTTCCAGGGTGCCCTGCGCGCGGCGTTGCAGCCGGTCGGCCCCGGCGATGCAATCGACAACGCGGCCACCGCCGCGCAGTACGCGCCGACGCCGCGGCAGCCGAGCATGGACGGCAACACGGTCGACGGCGAGCGCGCCCGCGCCCAGTTCGCCCAGGCGACGTTGGAATACCGCGCGTCGCTGTCGTTCGTCGAATCCAAGGTGCGCGGGATGCTGACCGCGATCACCGGGCAGTAGGAGGCCGACCCATGAGCAACCTTCCGATCTTCGACATCGCCGGTTCGGCGATGAACGCGCAATCGGTGCGCCTGAGCAGCATCGCCAGCAACCTCGCCAACGCCGATTCGGTATCCGGCGATGCGGACACCGTGTACCGGGCCAAGCAGCCGGTCTTCACCGCCCAGGCGGTCGCCGGCGACCCGGCGCTGGCCGGGGTGCAGGTGACCGAGGTGATCGAAAGCACCGCCGCGCCGATCAAGCGCTACGAACCCGGCCACCCGCTGGCCGACCCCGACGGTTACGTCTACGCCCCGGCGATCGACCCGGTCACGCAGATGGTCGACCTGATCTCCGCCTCGCGCAGCTACCAGGCCAATGTGGAGGTGTTCAGCACCGCCAAGGAACTGGCGATGGCGACGCTGGGCCTCGGCAAATAAGCCGGATCCAACAGGCCGCACCAAGTAAGGGACACACAAGATGAGCACGCCGTCATGAGCACGATCACTTCTCCCAACGTCAGCGGCAACAGCGAGAACCCATGGGGTTCGCTGGGGCTGGCCAGCAAGACCCCCGAGCGCGACACCGCGCTGGGCCAGGCCGACTTCCTGCGGCTGATGACCGAGCAATTGAAGAACCAGGACCCGCTGAAGCCGATGGCGAATGCCGAATTCCTCGGCCAGCTGGCGCAGTTCTCCACCGTGCAGGGCATCGACAAGATGCAGGCCGGTCTTTCCGCCGTGGCCAGCGTGATGGAGTCCGACCAGACCCTGCGCGCCGCTGCACTGGTCGGCCGGGAGGCGCTGATCGAGGCCGACACGGTCGAACTCGCCGCCGGCGCCGGCCTCAGCGGCGAGATCGCCGCGTCGGGCGCGGGCACGATCCAGATCGAGATCGTCGACGCCAGCGGCGCCACCGTGCGCCGCACCACCGTCCAGGCCGACGCCGCCGGCGGCGTGCCGTGGTCGTGGGATGGCCGCGACGACGCCGGCAACCCCACGGCCGGCGGCCAGTACACGATCCGCGCCACCTCCGGCACCGGCGAGGACAGCGAAACCCTGGCCGTCGGCGTCGCCGCCCACATCGACAGCGTCTCGATCGAGCCGCAGGGCCTGGTCCTCAACCTCGCCGGCCTCGGCAGCCATCCGCTCTCGGCGATCCGCCGGATCGGCTGACGCCCGCACCTCATTCACCCGCACGCCGACCCACCCAGGAGCACCCGCATGAGTTTCCGCATCTCGCTCAGTGGCATGAACGCGGCCACCGCCGACCTCAACGTCACCTCCAACAACATCGCCAACGCCAACACCACCGGCTTCAAGCAGTCGCGCGCCGAGTTCGGCGACGTGTTCCCGGTGTCGGCCTACGGGCTGTCGAAGAACGCCATCGGCGCCGGCGTCCGCCTCAACCAGGTCGCCCAGCAGTTCGACCAGGGCAACGTCGAGTTCAGCGGCAAGGCGCTCGACCTCGCGCTCAGCGGCAAGGGCTTCTTCACCCTCTCCAACCAGGGCTCGACCGTGTACTCGCGCGCCGGTAACTTCGGCGCCGACCGCGACGGCTTCGTGGTCAATCCGTCCGGCCACCGGCTGCAGGTCTACCTGCCCAACAGCTCCGGCACCGGCTTCGACACCGGCCGCATGAGCGACCTGCAGCTCGCCACCGGCGATGCCCCGCCGCAGGCGACCGCCGAGGTCGGGGTGGGCAGCAACCTGCCGGCCGACGCCACGCCGCCAACGATCACCCCGTTCGACCCGGCCGACCCGACCAGCTACAACCACACCACCTCGCTGACCGTGTACGACTCGCTCGGCGCGCCGCACACCCAGGCGCTGCACTTCGTCAAGACCGCCAACCCCAACGAGTGGCAGGTCCACACCTCGATCGACGGCACCGCGGTCGGCACCCCGACCACGCTGCAGTACTCCGACACCGGCGCGCTGCAGACGCCGGCGACCGGACTGGTCACGTTGCCGGCGCACGATCCCGGCAACGGCGCGGCGCCGATCGCGATCGAACTCGACCTCGGCGGTTCGACCCAGTACGGCGAGTCGTTCAGCGTCTCCGCGCTAGTCCAGGACGGCCACGCCACCGGCCGCCTGACCGGCATCGAAGTGTCCGCGACCGGCGTGGTCAACGCGCGCTACACCAATGGCGTGTCGACCCCGCTGGGGCAGGTTGCGCTGACCACGTTCGCCAACCCGCAAGGGCTGCAGCCGCTGGGCGACAACGGCTGGGCGCAGACCTTCGAGTCGGGCGACCCGCGTCGCGGCGCCGCCGGCTCGTCGGAGTTCGGCCTGGTCCAGGGCGGCGCGCTGGAGGCATCCAACGTCGACCTGACCGAGCAACTGGTCAACATGATCACCGCGCAGCGCAACTTCCAGGCCAACGCGCAGATGATTTCGACCCAGGACCAGATCACCCAGACGGTGATCAACATCCGCTAAGGCTGGTGACGTTGTAGGAGCGGCTTTAGCCGCGATCTGAAGCCGTTCGCCCGCACCGACTCCAGATCGCGGCTAAAGCCGCTCCTACAACAAGCACAACCTTCGTCCCGACCGGGGAATCCCAATGATCGACAAAGCCTTGTACGTCGCCATGACCGGCGCCAGCGCCACGCTGAAGGCGCAGGGCTCGGTCGCGCACAACCTCGCCAACGGCGACACCGTCGGCTTCCAGGCCACCCTCAGCGGCACCGTCGCCGCGCCGGTGGCCGGCCCCGGACTGGCTACGCGCGTGGCCGCGGCGCATCGCACGCTTGGGGTCAGCGCCGCACCGGGCGCGATCATGCAGACCGCCAATCCCACCGACGTCGCCCTGCACCAGGACCACTGGCTGGCGGTGCAGGCGCCCGACGGCGGCACCGGCTACACCCGCGCCGGCGACCTGCGGATCAGCGCCAACGGCCTGTTGACCACCGCGTCCGGCCTGCCGGTGCTCGACCAGCGCGGCGCCCCGGTCGCGATCCCGCCGCACGAGACCCTGACCATCGGCAACGACGGCACCCTGTCGATCGTGCCGCTGGGCCAGCCGGCCTCGACCATCACCGAAGCCGGCCGCCTGCAGGTGGTCGCCGCCGACACCGCGCAACTGGTGCGCGGCGACGACGGCCTGATGCGCGCCGCGCCCGGCGCCGAGCCGCCAGCGCCCGCCGCCGGCGCGGTGCTGACCGCCGGCGCGGTCGAAGGCAGCAACGTCGATTCGACCGCGATGCTGGTGTCGATGATCCAGCTCGCGCGCCAGTTCGAGATGCAGGTACGGGTCTTGCAGAGCGGTGACGAGAACGCCCGCGCGGCCAATTCACTGCTCGGCCCGCGCTGATTTTTTGACGCCCCCCATTCGTAATCGGTACCGGAGGAACACCCCATGTCCCAGGCTCTATGGATCGCCAAGACCGGCCTCGACGCGCAGCAGACGCGCATGGCGGTGATCTCCAACAACCTCGCCAACACCAACACGGTCGGCTTCAAGCGCGACCGCGCCAGTTTCGAGGACCTGCTGTACCAGACCGTGCGCCAGCCCGGCGGCGCCTCGTCCGAACAGACCCAGTTGCCGTCGGGCCTGTCGACCGGCACCGGCGTGCGCGTGGCCGCGACCGCCAAGCAGTTCCAGCAGGGCAACCTGTCGCAGACCGGCAACGCGCTGGACATCGCGATCAACGGCCGCGGCTTCTTCGAGGTGCTGATGCCCGACGGCAGCCCCGCCTACACCCGTGACGGCAGCTTCCAGATCAACTCACAGGGCGAGATGGTCACCAATTCCGGCTACCCAGTGCAGCCGGGCCTGCAACTGCCCGAAGGCGCGCAGAGCGTGACCATCGCCGCCGACGGCACCGTCAGCGTGCAGGTCGCCGGCCAGGCCGAGGCGGTCCAGGTCGGTGCGTTGAGCCTGGCCGACTTCGTCAATCCCGCCGGCCTGCAGGCCAAGGGCGGCAACCTCTATGTCGAGACCGGCGCAAGCGGACCGGCGCAGGTCGGTACCCCGGGCATGTCCGGCGCCGGCGTGCTGGTGCAGGGCGCGCTGGAGGGCTCCAACGTCAACGTGGTCGAGGAACTGGTGTCGATGATCGAGACCCAGCGCGCGTACGAGACCAACGCCAAGGTGATCTCGAAGGTCGACTCGATGCTCGGCTTCCTCAACCAGAGCCTGTGAGTCCGCCATGAGAATCGCGCTCGCCGCCGTAGTCGTTTCGCTGGGCCTGGCCGGATGCGCCAGCATCGTCGGCGACGTGCGTCCGTTCGATCCGATCGCACCGATCGCACCGATCGCACCGCCGGCCGCGATGTCACCGGCCGTTGCACCGGCGACCTCCGCGGCCCCGGCCAGCGCCCACTCCGGTTCGATCTACGCCGGCAGCGCCGCCGCCGGACACGCCGGCGGCATGAACCTGTTCGAGGACAACAAGGCCCGCCACGTCGGCGACCTGCTGACGATCGTGCTGGTCGAATCCACCTCGTCGCGCTCGGTCGCGCAGACCTCGGTCAGCAAGGAGTCCGGCATCGGCCTGGGCGCGCCGACCATCGCCGGGGTGCCGATCACCTACAACGGCCAGTCGATCCTGCAGGCCGAGATCGAGGCCGGCCGCGACTTCGCCGGCGCCGGCAACAGCACCCAGAGCAACCGGCTCGAAGGCGAGATCACCGTCGTCGTCGCCCGCGACCTCGGCAACGGCAACCTGCTGGTCAGCGGCCAGAAACGGATGCGCCTGAACCAGGGCGACGAACTGGTCCAGGTTCAAGGAATCGTGCGGGTCGCCGATATCGGTCCCGACAACCGCATCACCTCCGACCGCGTCGGCAACGCGCAGATCGTCTATGGCGGTCGCGGCACGCTGGCACGTTCCAACGCGATGGGCTGGCTCGGCCGGTTCTTCAACTCCGCCGCCTTCCCCTATTAAAGCCAGATCGCCGAGGACCGTGCACATGCGTCCAATCATTGCCATCGTGCTGGGACTCGCCGGGCTGCTGGTCGCCCTGCCCGCCCACGCCGAACGCATCAAGGACCTGGCCCAGGTCGGCGGCGTGCGCGGCAACCCGCTGGTCGGGTACGGCCTGGTGGTCGGCCTCGACGGCAGCGGCGACCGCACCAGCCAGACCCCGTTCACCGTGCAGAGCCTCAAGAGCATGCTCGACCAGCTCGGCGTCAGCATCCCGCCGGGGGTCAACCCGCAGCTCAAGAACGTCGCCGCGGTCGCGATCCACGCCGAACTGCCGGCGCACGTGAAGCCCGGCCAGACCATCGACGTCACCGTGTCCTCGATCGGCAACGCCGGATCGCTGCGCGGCGGCAGCCTGCTGATGGCGCCGCTGAAGGGCGCCGACGGCCAGGTCTACGCGATCGCCCAGGGCAGCCTGATGGTCAGCGGCTTCGGCGCCTCCGGCCGCGACGGCTCGCGGATCTCGGTCAACGCGCCCAACACCGGCACGATTCCCAACGGCGCGATCGTCGAGCGCGCGGTCGCCGGCGCCACCCCGGCCGGTTCAGGCCCGGCCGGCATCATCACCCTCAACCTGCACGAGTTCGACTTCACCACCGCCGCGCGGATCGTCGCCGCGATCGACGCCGCGTTCGGCCCCGGCCGCGCGCAGGCGATCGACGGCGTCACCATCGAGGTCGCCGCGCCGACCAGCAACCGCATCGCGTTCCTGTCGCAGCTCGAGTCACTGGAGGTCAACCCCGGCGCCGCGCCGTCGAAGGTCATCGTCAACTCGCGCACCGGCACCGTGGTGATGGGCGGCGAGGTCACCGTGCTGCCGGCCGCGGTCGCCCATGGCTCACTGGTGGTGTCGATTGTCGAGAGCGCGCAGATCAGCCAGCCGGCACCGTTCGGCGACGGCGCGACCGTGGTGGTACCGCAGTCCTCGATCGAGGTGCAGCAGGACGGCGGCCGCATGTTCGTGCTGGAAGGCGCGTCGCTGCAGGCGATCGTGCGTGCGATCAACGCCGTCGGCGCCGCCCCGGGCGACCTCGTCGCGATCCTGCAGGCGCTCAAGCGCGCCGGCGCGCTGCGCGCCGAACTCGAGGTGATCTAGGCCACGCCGATGCTGCTGCGCTCCGCCACCGCGATGCCGCTGAATGCAACCGAGCCCTCGCGGGACCGGTTGCAGACGGCTGCGCGCGAGTTGGAGGCGCAGTTCGCCCAACTGATGCTCAAGTCGATGCGCAGCGCGAGCTTCGGCGACTCGCTGCTCGGCGACAACAACACCACGTACCGCGACATGTACGACCAGAAGCTGTCGCGCGAGCTGACCAAGGGCGACGGCCTCGGGCTGGCACCAATGATCGTGCGCCAACTCGAGCGCAGCATGGCGCCGGCGTCGGATGCGGCGCCGACAACCACGTTCGGCCACGACGGCGGCCTGCCGCTGACCCGCAACCTGCCGCTGGCGATGCCGCTGCAAACCGCCCTGCCGGCGCCGATGACGTTGCCGGACACCGTGCTCGCCACCGGCAATACCCTCGCGCTGGCGCCGAGCCGCCACGGCGTGTCGCTGGGCGCGATCGCGCCGGTCGCGGCGCCGGTGGTCACGCCCTTGGCTCCGGCGCTGAACGACGCCACTGCTGCCGTCGACGGAAGCAGCCCGGAAGCTTTCGTCCGCTCGATCTGGCCACATGCGCAGCGCACCGCCGCCGAACTCGGGGTGTCGCCGAAGGCGCTGGTCGCCCAGGCCGCGTTGGAAACCGGCTGGGGCCGACGCTTGGTCGGCGGCGACGAGTCGCACAACCTGTTCGGGATCAAGGCCACCGGCGGCTGGGACGGCGCGCGGGTCAATTCAGCGACCCACGAATTCGTCAACGGCGTGCGCCAGGACCGGCACGCCGAGTTCCGCGGCTACCACTCGATCGACCAGAGCTTCGACGACTACGCCCGGCTGATGCGCAACGACCGCTACGCCGGCGCGCTGGCCGCCGGCGACGATGCCGACCGCTTCGCCCACGCGTTGCAGCAGGCCGGCTACGCCACCGACCCGTCGTACGCCGCCAAGATCTCGGCAATCGTCGACGGACCGACGCTGCAGCGCGCGCTCGGCACGCTCGACGCGCCGAATGACACCCACCAGCGCGCTTACGCCGCGCTGCCCGCCACCACCCCGCGAGGCTGACCATGAGCGGACTGCTCTCCACCGGAAGTTCGGCCCTGCTGGCGTTCCAGCACGCGCTGTCGACAGTCGGCAACAACGTCGCCAATGCCGCGACCCCGGGCTACAGCCGCCAACGGGTCGAACTGGAATCGCGCCTCGGCCAGACCCTCGGCGCCGGCCACGTCGGCGCCGGCGTCAACGTCGCGCGCCTGCAACGGCTCGCCGACGGGCTGGTGTTCGCACGCCAGGTCGACAGCAGCGGCGAGCTTGGCCGCCTGCAGCAACTGTCGTCGCTGTCGAGCCGGATCGACGGATTGATGTCCGATTCCGCCACCGGCCTGGGCGCACCGTGGTCGGCGTTCTTCGCCGCCGCCGAAGGCGTTGCCTCCGAACCGACCTCGACCACCGCGCGCAGCCAGCTGCTGGCCGCCGGCGAACAGTTGGCCAGCCGCTGGCGCTCGCTGGACGCGCAGATGGCGACGATGGAGGGCGAGGTCGACAACCGCATCCAGGGCCAGGTCGACGCCGCCAACCAGCTCGCCACCGAGATCGCCGCACTCAACAAGAACATCGTCGCGGCCGGCGGCAACGCCACCCCGGAACTGCTCGACCAGCGCGCCTTGCGCATCGACAAGCTGGCCGCACTGGTCGGCGCCGAGACGGTCGAACAGGACGACGGTTCCATCAATGTGTTCACCACTGGCGGCCAGGCGATGGTGCTCGGCCAGCGCGCGATGGCGCTGACCACCTCGCCCGATCCGTTCCGTCCCGACCGCCTGCAACTCGCGCTCGACACGCCGGCCGGCCCGGCGCGGCTGCCGGCGTCGGCAGTGTCGGGCGAAGTCGGCGGCCTGCTCGAATTCCGCGACCGCGTGCTCGACCCGATGCGCGCCGAACTCGGCCGCCTCGCCGTCGCGTTCGCCGAAACCTTCAACGCCACCCAGCGCGCCGGCGTCGACTACAACGGCGCGGTCGGCAGCGACATGTTCGCGCTGCCGCCGCCGCGGGTCGACGCCCACGCCGGCAATACCGGCAGTGCGAACCTGACCACCGCCATCGGCGATGTCGGCGCGCTGAAGGGCCACGACCTGGTGCTGACGTTCAGCGCCGGCAGTTGGAGCGCGACCCGCGCCGGCAGCGGCGAACCGGTCGCCCTGAACGGCACCGGCAGCGCCGCCGATCCGCTGCGCATCGACGGCGTCGAACTAGTCGTCGGCGGCGCGCCGGCCGACGGCGACCGCTTCTCGCTGCGCCCCACTGCGGGTGCCGCCAGCGGCCTGCAGGTGGTGCTCGACGATCCGCTCGGCATCGCCGCGGCTGCGCCGCTGCAGGCCGGCGCCGACCCCGGCAACCTCGGCGATGCGGTGCCCGGCCCGGCCAAGATCACCGATCCGGCCGCGTTCGCCGGCTTCACCGGCGCCACCATCGAGTTCATCGACGCCGGCCAGTACACCGTCAACGGTGCCGGCCCGTATCCCTACACTGCCGGCACGCCGATCAGCGACGCCGCCGGCGGCTGGTCGCTGGCGCTCGATGGCACACCTGCGGCCGGCGACCAGTTCACCCTGACCCCGACCCCGCCGCGCTCGGCCGACAACGGCAACGCCCGCGCGTTGGCCGACCTCGACAACCAGGGCGTACTCAACGGCGGCGGCGTCGACCTGACCGCCGGGCTGGCCCAGCTCACCGGCCGCGCCGGCAGCGAGGCCCGCCACGCCGAACTGTCGCTGGAAGCCCAAGCCGCGATCCACCAGCAGGTGATCGCCGAGCGCGAATCGGTCTCGGGGGTCAACCTCGACGAAGAGGCCGCCGACCTGCTGCGCTACCAGCAGGCCTACCAGGCCGCCGCGCAGATCATCAAGACCGCCGACGACATGTTCCAGACCCTGATCGGAGTGGTGCGCTGATGACCATGAGAATCTCCACCGCGATGCTGCATTCGCAAGGTCTGCAGGGCCTGTTGCAGCGCCAACAGGGCCTGGCCCGGATCCAGCAGGAAATGATCAGCGGCAGCAAGCTGCTCAGCGCCGCCGACGACCCCGCCGCGTTCGCCAATGCCCAGCGGCTCGACCACGCGGTCGCCGCGCTGGAGCAGTACGAGCGCAACAGCGGCGTCGTCGGCCACCGCCTGCGCCTGCAGGAACAAGCCCTCGACGATGCCGGCGACGTGCTGATCCGCGCCCGCGAACTGGCGATCCAGGCCAACGGCGGCGCGCTGTCGGACTCCGACCGCGGCGCCATCGCCTCGGAGCTGCGCTCGCTGCGCAGCGGCATGCTCGGCATCGCCAACCGCGACGACGGCGCCGGCCGGCGATTGTTCGCCGGCACCCGTGACGGCGTCGTGCCGTTCGTCGACAGCGGCAACGCGGTCAGCTACGCCGGCAACGACGGCCACAACCACATCGACATCGCCGCCGACCTCGCGGTCGCCGATGCCGATCCCGGCAGCGACATCTTCATGCGCGTGCGCACCGGCGATGGCGAGATCCGCGGCCGCGCCGGCTCCGGCAATACCGGCAACGGCGTGCTGCAAAGCAGCGGCGTCACCGACTACGCCGCCTGGGGCGGCGCCTCGCTGACCGTGCAGTTCACCGCGCCGGACGCCTACCAGGTGCTTGATGCCGGCGGCGCCGTGGTCGCGACCGGCACCTACGTCGCCGACAGCGCGATCGCCGCCGGCGGGGTGCAGCTCGAACTGACCGGCAGCCCCGCGGCCGGCGACACCTTCACGGTCGAACGCGCGCCGACCCGCGACGTCTTCGCCACTCTCGACCGCCTCGCCGACGCCCTCGAAGCCCCGGCCGCGACCGCCGCCGAACGGGCCCGCCGCGACAACGTCGTCAGCGCCTCGATCGCCGACCTCGCCACCGCGCAGAACCACATGCTCGGCGTGCGCGCCGGCACCGGCAACCGGCTGGCGACATTGGACACGACCGCCGATGCGCGCAGTGCCGAGGACGTCTCGCTGGCCTCGACCCTGTCGGCGCTGCGCGATGTCGACTACGCCGAAGCCGCCACCCAGCTGAGCCTGCACCTGACCGCGCTGGAGGCCGCGCAACGCACGATGGTGCGCGTGCAGGGCATGTCGCTGTTCGACGCACTGCGCTAACGCGCCCAATTGCGCATTCGCGACTAAAGCTTGACAAACCGCCGCCGTTATTCATCACAGCAGCGGCGCGGACCAACCGGTCAACACCCTGCGAACGCCGGCCCAAGGCCTTCGTCGCCGCCGGATCCAACCTTCCAGGAGATCGCACCCATGCAAGTCATCAACTCCAACATCATGTCGCTCAACGCGCAGCGCAACCTGTCGTCGTCGAGCGCCGACCTGGCCACCAGCCTGCAGCGCCTGTCCTCGGGCCTGCGCATCAACAGCGCCAAGGACGACGCCGCCGGCCTCGCCATCTCCGAGCGCTTCACCACCCAGATCCGCGGCATGGACCAGGCCGCGCGCAACGCCAACGACGGCATCTCGCTGTCGCAGACCGCCGAAGGCGCGATGGGCGAGATCGGCAACAACCTGCAGCGCATCCGCGAGCTGGCCGTGCAGTCGCGCAACGCCACCAACTCCGCATCCGACCGCGCCGCGCTGAACAAGGAAGCCCAGCAGCTGGTCGCCGAGATCAACCGCGTCGCCGAGCAGACTTCGTTCAACGGCGTCAAGTTGCTCGACGGGTCGTTCCAGGACCAGGTGTTCCAGGTCGGCGCCAACCAGGGCGAGACCATCACCGTCTCCGGCATCGTCGATGCGTCCTCTGCCGCGCTGGGCACCTGGACTTCGGCTGACAGCACTACCTACACCCAGACCACCGCCGCCGCCACCGCCACCGCGTTCGCTACCGGCGTGTCGATGGACATCAACGGCGTGACCATCAGCACCGCCGACGGCGCCGCCGATGCTGGTGCCGCAGCTACCGCGCTCCAGGCGGCGTTCGACGCGGCGAAGACGGCCAACCCGACCGAACTGGCCAACGTCACCATGGCCGGCGGTGCAATCACCTCGACCGACGAGACCCTGACGCTCGCGAACCTGACCAACGTCAGCGGCGTCACCGCCGGCAGCACCGATGGCACCGCGACCGTGGTCGCCGGCACTGCCCAGACCGGCTTCGGTTCCCTCGACATCTCCTCCGCCACCGGTGCCGACAATGCCATGCTGGCGATGGACGCCGCGCTGACCGCGATCAACACCGCTCGCGCCGACATGGGTGCGGTGCAGAACCGCTTCAGCTCGGTCGTCGCCAACCTGTCGTCGAACGTCGAGAACCTGTCGGCGGCCCGCAGCCGCATCCAGGACACCGACTTCGCCGCCGAGACCGCGAAGCTGACCCGCAACCAGATCCTGCAGCAGGCCGGTACCGCGATGCTGGCCCAGGCCAACCAGGCGCCGCAGGGCGTGCTTGCCCTCCTGCGCTGATGCGGCAAACGATGCGGGGCGCGTGGTCGCGCCCCGCATCGACTTTCACCGTTCCACCCCGAATTCTTCGTCATCGAGGTCGTAAATGGGCATCAGCAGCGCCGGCATCGGCAGCGGCCTCGACGTCGCCTCCATCGTCAACCAGCTGGTCGCCGCCGAGCGCGCGCCGACCGAGGCCCGCATCGACCGCACCGAGCGCCAGGTCAACGGCCAGGTATCCGCGCTCGGCGTCCTGCGCAGCGCGTTCGACAGCTTGCGCACTGCCGTGGAGAAGCTCGGTTCCGACGACACCTCGATGGCCCGCAAGGTCCAACTGCCCGAGGAACCCAACTTCAGCGTCGGCGCCGACGCCGGCGCGGCCATCGGCGACTACGAGGTCGAAGTGCTCGCCCTCGCCACCGCCAACAAGGTGTCCACCAGCGCCTATGCCGACAGCGAAACCGCGGTTGGTACCGGCACGCTGACCATCACCAGCGGCGAGAACACGATCAACGTCGAGATCGACAGCGAGAACAGTTCGCTGGCCGGTATCCGCGACGCGATCAACAAGGCCGCCGACGGCAAGGGCGTCACCGCGACCATCATCAACGCCGACGACGGCGCGCACCTCGTGCTTACCGCCACCGAAACCGGCGTTGCCAACAAGCTGTCCATCAGTGCCAGCGGCGGCGACGGCGGCCTGGCGCAGATGACCAATGCCACCCAGATGACCGAGCTTGCCGCCGCCACCGACGCGCGGGTCAAGGTCAACGGATTCGAGCGCACTAGCGCCAGCAATAGCATCAACGACATGCTCGAAGGCGTGACCCTGACCCTGACAAGGGCCAGCCCCGGCACCACTCAGGAATTCAGCATCGAAAGCGATCCGTCGCCATTGCGCGGCGCCGCCAAAGAGTTCGTCAAGGCATACAACGGCGCGCTCGACGCCATCGCCAAGACCACCAAATACGATCCCTCCACCGAAATCGCCGCCGCCCTCACCGGCGACGCCATGGTCCGTGGCATCAGCAGCGACTTCCGCAACCAGATCAGCGCCAACATCGGCGACCTGGCGGCGCTCGGCATCGATACCGACAAGGACGGCAAGCTGACGATGGACGATGAGGCGTTCGACGCGGCGATTGCCAAAGACCCGCGCCCCGCGACCCGATTGTTCAGTGGCGAAGCCAGCTTCATCGCCAACCTGGGCACCTCGTTGGGTCAACTGCTCGACGACGACGGCATGTTCGACGATCGCAAGGCCGGCCTCGAGGTCCGCACCGACAGCATCGCCGACAAGCGCCTCGCCCTGGAACGCCGCATGGCTCAAGTCGAGGAGCGCTACCGCGCCCAGTTCACCGCGCTCGACGTGCTGGTGTCGAAGATGAGCTCAACCAGCAGCTTCCTCGCCCAGCAGCTCAACAACCTTCCCGGATTCTCATGACCAGCGCCCACTTCGCCAACCAGTATCGCCAGACCGGCGTGAGCAGCGCCGTCCTCGACGCCGATCCGCACAAGCTGATCGCGTTGATGCTGGCCGGCGCCCGTGAGCGCGCGCGGCTGGCGGTGGCCTGCCTCGAACGCGGCGACCTGCCGCGCAAGGCGCAGGCGATCACCGACGCCAGCGCGATTATCGGAGGCCTCAACGGCGCGCTCAACCTGGAGGCCGGCGGCGAGATCGCCGACGGCCTGCACGCGTTGTACGACTACGCGCAACGCCGCCTGCTCGATGCCAACGCCGGCAACGACGCGGCGCCGCTGCTGGAGGTCGACGGCCTGCTCGGCGACATCGAAAGCGCCTGGACCGCGATCGCGCCGGCGGCGACGGCCACCACCCAGGCCCCGGCGGGAGCCACGCCATGATCCCGGTGTTGCCGGTCGAGGCGATCCATCGTGCACTCGATGCCGGTGAATGGGACATGGCCGCGGAACTCCTGGCCGACCACGAACACGAGGTGCGTACGACCCTCGCCGACACCGCCCCGCATCCCGACAACAAGGCCTCGTGGCTGGCCCTGCTGGCCGCCCAGCGCGAGTTGCTCGCCCAGTTGACCAGTGCGCGCAGCGAGACCGCGCAATCGCTGCAACGCCTTGGCCGCGACCGTCGCGGTGCCCAGGCGTATCTGGACGCCGGCTGATGAACGCCGACAGCGCGCGCGCATGCGTGTTCGGCGACTCGCTGTCTTGCGAGGAAGTGCGCCCGGCAGCCTTCGTGCCCGGCTCGCTGGCACCGGCGGCCGCGCGCCAGGCCTGCCTGCGCGCGGAAAGCCTGTTGCGCGCGCTGGCCGTGGTCGAGGACAGCCGCAGCGACGACGGCGAGGAACACAACGCCAACGACCTCGCGCTCAACCGCATCGAGGCCAAGCTAGATCTGCTGACCGCGCTGGTCGCCAGCCGCGTGGCCGAGCATTTCGATCCGCTGCGGCCGTTGCGCTGGTCGGCGCTGGGCGTGTGCCTGGACGTGGACGAGGCGGTCACCCCGGACACCGCCGGCGCGTTCCGGGTGCAGCCCTCGGACTGGCTGCCCGAAGCGCTGCTGCTGCCGGCCCGGGTGCTCGCCAGCGTCAGCCACGGCGGTGGCCAGCAGCTGTGGCTGCGGTTCGGGCCGTTGCCACCGGCGCTGGAATCGGCGTTGGAGCGCCACCTGTTCCGGGTCCACCGCCGCGCCATCGCCGAGAGTCGCCGGCCCCGCTGAGCCCGTGGCTGAGGCCACCGTCGCAGTTTGCCGGCCCGCGGCTGGTGGCGGCCCGGACGCTCGGCTAAGGTGAGGCAATCGCACATTGCGATGGAGCGCCTTCCCACGTGCGGGTTCTGATCTGCGACGACCACACCCTGATCCGCGCCGGCTTGCGGCGGCTGGTGGAGTCCTTCGACGGCATCGAAGTGGTGGCCGAGGCCGCCAGCGCCGACGAGGCCGTGCTCCAGGCCCGCGCGACCGTGCCCGACGCGGTGCTGCTGGACCTGTCGATGCCCGGTCGTAACGGTTTCGAGGCGTTGGACGAACTGCGCCGGGTCTGCCCCGACACCGCGGTGGTGATCATGTCGATGCACGACGACGCCAGCCACGTGCGCGAGGCGCTGGCGCGTGGCGCGCTGGGCTTCGTGGTCAAGGAGGCCGCGCCGGCCGAACTCGAAATCGCGCTGCGCGCCGCCGGCGCCGGCCGCACCTATCTGAGCCCGCAAGTATCGGCGCCGCAGCTGCGCGCCACCACGCTGGCACGCAGCGACGGCGTCGACCGGCTGCCGCCGCGCCAGCGCGAGATCCTCGCCGCGCTCGGCGCCGGCCGCAGCACCAAGCAGATTGCCGGCGACCTCGGCATCAGCCCCAAGACCGTGGAAACCCACCGCGCCCGGATCATGGACGCGCTGAGCTGCCGCAGCTCGATCGAGCTGCTGCGGGTCGCCCTGCGCCTGCACGGAAACAGCCTGTAACCGCGATAACGTGACCGCGATGGCGGAATCCCGGCACGATGTCGGGAAATCCCCGACATCGTCGCGGGTTGGCCCCTACCCGGCTCAGGATCACCCCGATTCGTTTCCCGTCGCCGCTCCTGCAGGATTCATGCCGGGGCCGCCGACCAGGCGGAAAGGGGAAGCAACGTGAAGCACACCGTCCAGGCGCAGCTTGCGCAGACCGTCAACCTCACACCGCAGTTGCTGCAGTCGATCCGGCTGCTGCAACTGACCGCGCCGCAACTCGAGATGGAGTTGCGCCAGGCGCTGGATCGCAACCCGATGCTGGAGCCCGACGACGCCGACGAGATCGGCGAGGCCGACCTGCAGCACGAGGCCGAACTGGAGGCGGTGGCGCTGGAAGCCGCCGCGTTCGACGAGCTTCCCGACGCGGTCTACCTGTCGGGCGGCGCAGCCGGTGGCGGCGATGACGATGCCTGCGTGCGGATCGCCGAAGCCGGCTCCAGCGATTACCGGGTGCGGCTGCTGCAACAACTCGCGTTCGCCTGGAACGAGCGCGACCTGCGCCTGGCGCAGTGGTGGCTGGACCACAGCGACGAGCGCGGCTTCCTCGAACGCCCGCCGACTGCGCTCGCCGCCGACGGCAGCACCGCCCTCGATGCCGACGCCGCCGAACTCGAAGCCGTGCGCCAGCGCCTGCTGCACGGCGACTGGCCCGGCATCGCCGCCGCCGGCGCGGCCGAGTGCCTGCTGGCGCAACTGCTGAAAACGCCAGACGGCACCACGCGCACCCTCGCCGCGCGCATCCTCAACGACCGCATCGACGCCCTCGCCGCCCACGACCATGCCGCACTGGCCGCCGCGCTCAAAGTCGACGGCGGACAGGTCGAACAGGCGATCGCGCTGATCCTGTCGCTGCGCCCGTCCGCGGTCGAGGAACCGGCCGAAGCCGACCTCGGCCACGTCGTCCCCGACGTGACGGTGCGCTTCCTCGGCGGCGCCTGGCGGGTCGCGCTCAACGGCCGCGCGGCGCCGCGCATCCGCCTCGCCGCGCACTGCGAGCAGGCGCTGGCCGGAGCCCCGGGCGAGCACGGCGTGCTGCGCGGGCTGCTCGACGAGGCGCGCTGGCTGATCCGCGGCATCGCGATGCGCAACGACACCTTGCTGCGCACCACCCAGGTGCTGGTCGAGCGCCAGCGCGGCTTCCTCGAACGCGGCGAGGAGGCGATCGCGCCGCTGACCCTGCGCGAGGTCGCCGACGCCATCGGCATGCACGAGTCGACCGTCTCGCGCATCACCAGCGGCAAGTACATCCAGACCCCGCGCGGCACCTTCGAGCTCAAGCGCCTGTTCGCGGTGCGACTCGACGGCGCCGAGGTCTCCGGCGCCGCGGTCAAGGCGATGGTCAAGCGCCTGATCGACGCCGAACCGGCGCACGCGCCGCTGGCCGACGACGTGATCGCCGGCCTGCTCGCCCGCCGCGGCGTCCGCATCGCCCGCCGCACGGTGGCAAAGTACCGGGACCAGTTGTCGATCCCGTCCGCGCGCCTGCGCTGCAAGCCGGCCCTCGCGGCCTGACCGAGACACCCAAGGACAACCGCATGAGCACGCTCAAACTGCTGCTGGTCGACGACCACGAAGGCTTCATCAACGCCGCCATGCGGCATTTGCGCCGGCTCGACTGGGTCGAGTTGATCGGCTCGGCCGGCAACGGCATCGAGGCCATCGCCCAGTGCGAGGCACTGCGCCCGGACGTGGTGCTGATGGACCTGGCGATGCCGGAAATGGGCGGGCTGCAGGCGACCCGCCTGATCAAGGCGCAGGACAACCCGCCCTACATCGTGATCGCCAGTCACTTCGACGACGCCGAGCACCGCGAGCACGCGCTGCGCGCCGGCGCCGACGCGTTCGTCAGCAAGTTGTCGTACATCCACGACGTGGTGCCGCTGCTCGACGGGCTGCGCGCGAGTGGCAGGGAGCCGGCCGGGGCCGCGGAATGAGCGAGTCGCGCATCCTCCTGATCGACCAGGACATGGACCGTGCCGAGCGCGTGGCCACGCTGCTGGAGTTCATGGATTTCACTCCGCGCATCGTCACCGACGCCGCCGATGTCGATCTGAAGAAGGCACGCGCCAGCGACTGGGTCGCGGTGGTGGTCGGCGACCCCGGCACCGGCGCGGCCTGGGACGGCTTTGTCGACTGGCTCGGCGCGCAGCCGCTGCACCCGCCGCTGCTGGTGCTGCCCGGGCGCAACGACCAGGCGCCGTGGCGCGCCCGGCTGCACCCGGAAACCCTGTGGCCGCTCGACTACCCGATCCGCCGCACCCAGCTGCAGGAGGCGCTGCGCCGCGCCAGCCTCAAGCGCATCGACGAGGACGAACGCCGCGAGCAATCGGCCGGCGGCGGCCCGACCGGCCGCAGCCCGGCGGTGCTGGAACTGTCGCGGATGATCGACCAGGTCGCGCCATTCGACACCACCGTGCTGATCCTCGGCGAGTCCGGCACCGGCAAGGAGGTCGCCGCGCGTGCGGTGCACCAGCGTTCCAAGCGCGCCAGCAAGCCGTTCGTGGCGATCAACTGCGGCGCGATCCCGCCGGACCTGTTGGAAAGCGAACTGTTCGGCCACGAGAAGGGCGCGTTCACCGGCGCCCTGACCCAGCGCAAGGGCCGCTTCGAGATGGCCGAGGGCGGCACCCTGCTGCTCGACGAGATCGGCGACATGCCGCTGGCGATGCAGGTCAAGCTGCTGCGGGTGTTGCAGGAGCGCACCTTCGAGCGGGTCGGCGGCAGCGGCGTGATCCACTGCGACGTGCGCGTCATCGCCGCGACCCACCGCAACCTGGAAACCCACATCCACGAGGGCAAGTTCCGCGAGGACCTGTTCTACCGGCTCAACGTGTTCCCGATCGAGATGCCGCCGCTGCGCGAGCGCGTCGCCGACCTGCCCGACCTGATCGCCGCGATCACCCGCCAGCTCAGCGAAAGCGGCCGTGGCCAGGTCAAGCTCAGCGCCGGCGCGGTGAGTGCGCTCGGCCACTACGACTGGCCCGGCAACGTGCGCGAATTGAGCAACCTGCTGGAGCGGCTGGCGGTGCTGCACCCGTCGGCGACCGTGCGCGCCGCCGACCTGCCGGCGCGCTACCGGGCGGCGATGCCGGACCTGCCGGAGGATGACGGCGTCCCGGCGCCGACGATGCCGGGCCTGGCTGTCGACGCGGTCGATCCGCGCACGCTTTCACCGAATGCGACCCTGCCGCCGGAAGGCCTGGACCTGCGCAGCCATATCGCCGAGATCGAACTGGAGCTGATCCGCGCCGCGCTGGCCCAGGCCGATGGCGTGGTCGCCCACGCCGCGCCGCTGCTCGGCCTACGCCGCACCACCCTGGTCGAGAAGCTGCGCAAGTACGGCATCGAGCGCGACTAAAGGTCGCGCTTTTGTAGGAGCGGCTTCAGCCGCGATCCGGAGTCGGCGCAAGCCACCGACTATCCGATCGCGGCTGAAGCCGCTCCTACGAAATGCAGTGCCCCCGGCGGCGGCAATCCGCCGGAGGCCGCGCCGGGATTCCGGCATCCCCGTGGCACGCGCCTTGCTTAACCCGGTCAGACCCGCCTTGAAGCGCAAGCCCACGGCCCATGACCGACGCGATTTCATCGATTCTTTCCCAGATCCGCGCGCACGAGGCCCTCATGCGCGGGCCGACGGCCGACGTCGCCGCCGGCAATGCGATCAAGCCGCAAGGCCTGCAGCCCGACGCGATTGGGCGCGGCAGCGAGGCGCCCGGTTTCGGCGACACCCTCAACAGCGCGCTGGAAGGCGTCAGCCGCGCCCAGCGCGAGTCCGGCGAGATGCAGAAAGCCTTCGAGATGGGCGACCCGCGTGCCGACCTGGCGCGGGTGATGGTGGCGATGCAGGAGTCGTCGGTGGCGTTCCGGGCCACGGTCGAGGTGCGCAACCGACTGGTGCAGGCGTACCAGGACGTCATGAACATGCCGATCTAACGACGAACGACGAGCAGAGACCGCCACGATGAGCGTCATCGCTTTACCCAAGAACACCCCCGCCAACCTGCGCGACCTCGGTCGCCTGCAGGACATCCCGGCGGTGCGCCAGATCGGCCTGTTCGCGCTGGTCGCGGCCGCGATCGCGCTCGGTCTGTGGCTGTTCTTCTGGACCCAGCGGCCGAGCTACGTGCCGGTATTCGCCGGCCTCGACGCCCGCGCCACCAGCGAGGCGTCGGAGCTGTTGCGCACCGCGCAGATTCCCTTCCAGATCGACCCCGGCAGCGGCGCGCTTGCAGTGCCCGCCGACCAGATCGGCAAGGCCCGCCTTAACCTGGCCGCGGCCGGGCTGCCGGCCAGCGAGGGCGGCGGCTTCGAGATCATGCAGGGCGACCAGGGCTTCGGCACCAGCCAGTTCGTCGAGAACGCGCGCTACCAGCACGCCTTGGAAACCGAGCTGGCGCGCACCATCGCCAACCTGCAGCCGGTGCGCGAGGCCCGCGTCCACCTGGCCCTGCCCAAGCCGAGCGCGTTCACCCGGCAGAAGGAGCCGGCCAGCGCCTCGGTGGTGCTGCACCTGCGCAGCGGTGCCGCGCTGGAGCCGGGCCAGGTCAACGCGATCGAGCACCTGATCGCCTCCAGCATCCCCAAGCTGCCGGTCGAGAACGTCACCGTGGTCGACCAGTTCGGCCGGATGCTGTCCAACCCCGATCCCGACAGCGATGCCGCGCGCAGCGCCGAGCGCTTCGAGCAGCAGCGCCGCGCCGAGGCGGTCTACCTGCAACGCATCCTCGAGCTGCTGGAACCGCTGGCCGGCCCCGGCCGGGTCAGCGCCCAGGTCAGCATCGACATGAACTTCGCCGAGACCGAGCGCGCCAGCGAAACCTACGGCCCGGACCCGGCGATGATCCGCAGCGAGCAGATCTCCGAATCCGGCAACCTCGGCGCGACCGCGGCGGCCAGCGGCGTGCCCGGCAGCGCCAGCAACAATCCCGATGCCGCGGCCCCGGCGACGGCCGCCGCCGCGATCGCCGCGACCGGCCCCGGCGCGCGCACCGCGGTGCGCAACTACGAGATCGACCGCACCCTCACCCACACCCGCCAAGCGCCCGGCCAGATCACCCGGGTCACCGCCGCGGTGCTGGTCGACAACCTACCGCAGATCGATGCCGAAGGAAAAACCAGCTACCGCTCGCTCAGCGACACCGAGATCGAGCGCATCCAGACCCTGGTGCAGCAGGCGGTCGGCTTCGACGCCGAACGCGGCGACGTGGTGTCGGTCGTCAACGCCCCATTCGCGCGCGACGCCGCGCTCGACGCGCCGGAGCCGCTGCCGTTCTGGCAACACCCGCGCGCCAAGGAGTTCCTGCGCATCGCCCTGGGCGGGCTGGCGGTGCTGCTGCTGATCTTCACGGTGCTGCGCCCGGCCATGCGCCAATTGCTGGCGCCCAAGCCGCGCACCGCGGTCGCCACCGTGCTGGACGAGGACGAGGAGGTGCCGGTGGTGCTGTCCGCGCCGGCCAAGCCGCGCAACGACCACGTCACCGCGCAGGTGGCGATGAACTTCGACGAGAAGCTGCAGGTCGCCAAGACCGCGGTCAGCAACGACCCCAAGCGGGTCGCCAGCGTGGTGCGCAACTGGGTCGAAGCCGATGGCTGAGCCGCGCAAGGAAATGATCCTCAGCGGCGTGCAGCGCGCCGCGGTGGTGCTGCTGTCGCTGGGCGAGGAGCAGGCCGCCGAGGTGCTCAAGCACATGGGCGCCAAGGAGGTGCAGAAGCTCGGCCTGGCGATGACCTCGGTCGGCGGCATCTCGCGCGAGGCGGTGGCCGGGGTGTTCGACGAGTTTGTCGACGTGCTCGCCCAGCCCAGCGCGCTGGGCGCCGGCGCCGACGACTACATCCGCGCGGTGCTGACCCAGGCGCTCGGCGAGGATCGCGCCAGCAGCCTGATCGACCGCATCCTCGCCGGCCGCAACACCTCCGGGCTGGACTCCCTGAAGTGGATGGAGCCGCGCGCGATCGCCGACCTGGTGCGCAACGAGCATCCGCAGATCATCGCGATCGTGTTGTCGCACCTCGACCCCGACCAGGCCGCCGAGGTCATCAAGGTGCTGCCCGAGCGCGTGCGCCCCGACGTGCTGCTGCGCATCGCCACCCTCGACGGCATCCCGCCGAACGCGCTCAACGAACTCAACGACGTGATGGCGCGGCAGTTCGCCGGCAGCCAGAACATCAAGTCGTCCACGGTCGGTGGCATCAAGGTCGCCGCCAACATCCTCAACTTCATGGACTCCGGCCAGGACGAAGCGATCCTCGGCGGCATCGGCGAGATCGACGGCGACCTCGGCGGCAAGATCCGCGACCTGATGTTCGTGTTCGACAACCTCGCCGATCTCGATGACCGCGCCATCCAGACCGTGCTGCGCGATGTCCCCAGCGACAAGCTCGCCGTCGCCCTGCGCGGTGCCGAGCCGCGGGTGCGCGAGAAGATCACCGGCAACATGTCGCAGCGCGCGGCCGAGATCCTGATCGAGGACATGGAAGCGCGCGGCCCGGTGCGGCTGGCCGAGGTCGAGGCGGCGCAGAAGGAGATCCTCGCGGCGGTGCGCAAGATGGCCGATGACGGCACCATCCAGCTCGTCGCCAAGGCCGAGGCATTCGTATGAGCGGCGCCCTGCCCGGCCTGCAACCGGTCTTCGCCGACGGCGCATCCGCGGTGCGCTGGACCGCGCCGGGACTGGCGCGGCAGGTCGAGGTCGAACCGGTGGCGGCGCCGCCGAGCGTGGAGGAACTGCAGGCGCTGGAGCAGGCCGCGCACGCCGAAGGCTTCACCGCCGGCCACGCCGAGGGGCTCGCCAGCGGCCAGGCCGAGGTGCGCCGGCAGATCGCCCAGATCGAAGGCATCCTCGACGGTTTCACCCGGCCGCTGGCGCGACTCGACGGCGAGGTCGGCGACGCCCTCGGCGACCTCGCGGTGCGCATCGCCGGGGTGCTGCTCGGGCGCGCCTACAGCGCCGACCCGACCCTGCTCGCCGACCTCGTGCGCGAAGCCCTCGATGCCGTGGGCAGCGCCAGCCGCGAGATCGAACTGCGCCTGCACCCCGACGACCTCGGTGTGCTCGCCCCGCACCTGGCCGGCCTCAGCGGCGTGCGCCTGACCGCCGACACCGCTCTCGCCCGCGGCGAGCTGCGCCTGCACAGCGAAAGCGTGCGCATCGACGGCACCCTCGCCGCGCGCCTGCAGGCCTGCCTCGAGGCTACCCTGCAATCGACCGCCGCCGCCGATGAGGACGCACGATGAGCAACGTCGCTGCCGAGCATTGGAAAGAGGCGCGCAACCTGCGCCTGGCCGCACGCCTGTACGCCGCCGACCCGCAACCGCCGTCGCTCGGCCTGGCCCGTGAGGGCGTGCTGCGCCGCGCGGTCGGGCTGACGTTGGAGGCATCCGGCTGTTCCGCGCCGCTGGGCTCGCGCTGCCGGGTGGAAACCTCCGGCGGCCACTGGGTCGATGCCGAAGTGGTCGGCTTCTCCGGCGACCGCACCTTCCTGATGCCGACCGCCGACCTCGCCGGGCTGTTGCCGAACGCGCGCGTGGTCAGCACCCGCCAGCGCGGCGAAGTCGGCGTCGGCGAAGGCCTGCTCGGCCGGGTGATCGACAGCGACGGCGTGCCGCTCGACGGCCGCGGGCCGATCAGGCCGGAAAACTGGGTCGGCCTCGGCGGCGTCGCCATCAACCCGCTGATGCGCGAGCCGATCACCCGTTCGCTCGACGTCGGCGTGCGCGCGATCAACGCCTTGCTGCCGATCGGCCGCGGCCAGCGCATCGGCCTGTTCGCCGGCTCCGGTGTCGGCAAATCGACACTGCTGGGAATGATGACCCGCTATACCGCCGCCGACGTGATCGTGGTCGGGCTGATCGGCGAGCGCGGCCGCGAAGTGCGCGATTTCGTCGAGAGCACGCTAGGCGAGGAAGGCCTGCGCCGTTCGGTGGTCGTCGCGACACCGGCCGACCGCCCGCCGCTGGCGCGATTGCACGGCGCGTTGCGCGCCACCGCGATCGCCGAGTGGTATCGCGACCAGGGACTGCACGTGTTGCTGTTGATGGATTCGCTGACCCGCTTCGCCCAGGCCCAGCGCGAGATTGGGCTGTCGGTCGGCGAGCCGCCGACCACTCGCGGCTATCCGCCGAGCGTGTTCGCCAAGCTACCGCAACTGGTCGAGCGTGCCGGCAACGGCGCCGATGGCCGCGGCTCGATCACCGCGTTCTACACCGTTCTGACCGAGGGCGACGATCAGCAGGAACCCATCGCCGACGCCGCCCGCGCGATCCTCGACGGCCACATCGTGCTGACCCGCCGGATTGCCGACGCCGGCCAGTACCCGGCGATCGACGTCGAGGTCTCCGTCAGCCGGGTCATGCAGGAAGTCACCGACGCGCCGTGGCGCGAGCGCATCCGCAAGCTCAAGCGGCTGATGGCGGCCTACAACACCCAGCGCGACCTGATCGCGATCGGCGCCTACCAGCGCGGCAGCGATCCGACCGTCGACGAGGCGCTGGCGCGCTGGCCGGAGATCCAGGAGTTCCTCGGCCAGGACGTGACCGAAGCATCCGATGTCGCGGCCAGTCGCGCCGCGCTGGAGCGCCTGCTCGACGACGGCGTTCAACGCCCTCTCCCCACTGAACCCGCACAAGAGGCAAGCCCGTGACGCGATCGCAACGCCTGGACCCGTTGCTTCGGGTGAAACAGCAGCAGCAGGACGAGGTCGCCCGCGAGGTCGCCCAGCGCGACCGCGCGGTGGCCGAACAGGAGCAGCGGCTGGACGCACTGCGTCGCTACGCGGCCGAGTACGCCAGCCCTGGCGCGAACATCACCAACCCGGCGCTGCTGGCCAACCGGCTGGCGTTCCGCGAGCGCCTGGACGCCGCGGTCAACCAGCAAAGCCGGGCGGTCGAGGACAGCCGCCAGCACCGCGATGTCGAGCGCACGCGTCTGCTGCTGGCCAGCCGCGAGACCCACGTGCTGGAAAAGCTGTCGGCCAGCTACCGCTCCGAGGAATCGCGCGCCAGCGAGCAGCGGGTGCAACGTGAACTCGACGACATCGGCGCGCGCCGCGCGCGTGCCGCGCAGACCGCCCAATCCGCCGATGGCGGCGACGGAACCGCGTCGTGATCGCGGCGCAGGTACCGGGCAGCGGCGGCACGGCTGCGCGCGTCCCCAACGCGGTCGGCGAGGTCGCGTCTGGCCACCGCGACGACCGCGGGTTCGCCAACCTGCTGACGAGCCCGTCGACCGCGCCCGCGAGCAAACCTCCGGCCACGGCCGGCACCGAAGCCGGGAACGAAGACAGCGACACCGCGGAAACGCCGCCCGAGCCGTTGCTGCCCCAACAGCTGCTGGCCCTGCTCGCGATCTCGCCGTTGGCGCCGTCAGCGGCGGGATCGGCGTCGACCGCGACCTCTGTCGCCGCGCCGGGCACTTCGTCGCTACCGGGCACCCCTGACGCAGCGGCGACGATGCCGGCGACCGCCACCGCGCTGGCCGCCACGACGGCGGGCGCGACCGCGGCCACTGCCGACTCGGCATCCACGATGCCGCTCGCCGGCAAACCCGACACTGGCGTCGCCAACGCGGCACTCCCCGTCGGCACGACCGCCTTGCCACTGGCATCCGCCGATGCCGGCAGTACCCAAGGCAACCCCCAGGCCATCGCGCTCGACAATTTCGCAAAGGCGCTCGGTCTGGCCGCCGCCGATGCCGGCAGCCCATCGGTGGGCGCCGATTCCGGCACTGCGACGGAACCCGGCGATCGAAGTGCGCTGCTGGCGCCGACCGCGAGCAGTTCCACCCCTTCGACTCGCGCCACCGCCGCGCTCGCCGCACCGTTGGCCCTGCCGACCGACGCCGATGCCGGCTTCGACGACGGCTTCGGCGCGCGTATCGGCTGGCTCGCCGACCAGCGCATCGGCCGCGCCGAGATACGCCTGAACCCCGAACACCTCGGCGCCATCGACGTGCGCCTGCAGATCGACGGCAGCAAGGTCAGCGCCGAATTCCAGTCGGCCCACGCCGATGTCCGCCACGCCCTGGAAAACAGCGTCGGCCGCCTGCGCGACATGCTCGGCCAGCAAGGCCTGCAACTGACCCACGCCGATGTCGGGCAGGGCCGCGGCGGCGATCAAGGCGAGCGCGCCGCGACGGCAGGTGGCGACGACCTGCAATCCGAACACGACGCCAGCCTGGGCGACCTCCCGATGCCGCGGCCCGTGCTTACCCGCGGCCTGCTCGATGAGTACGCGTAGCTCCGCGCTTTTGTAGGAGCGGCTTTAGCCGCGATCGGAAACCGTTCGCTCGCGCCGACTCCAGATCGCGGCTAAAGCCGCTCCTACAAAGGCCTGCTGGCCGCGTCGATCGCAAGCCCGTCGCCGTCTGTTCAGACCCGCGTCAACTCCCCGACACCATCGCGACTCCCATCGCGGCACGCGCCTTGCACGGCTCCCGGCAATCCATCCCACGGAGTGCCCGCGTGTCCGACAGCCCCACCACCGCCCCCAAGCCCAGTAGCAAACTGCCGTGGATCCTGGTCAGCGTGCTGCTGATCGGCGGCGCCGCCGGCGGCGGCTGGTGGTGGTGGCAGGCGCAGGCCGCGGAAGCCAACGCCGACGCCCCCGCGACCAGCCGCCCGCCGGCGCAGTACTACGCGCTGGAACCGGCGTTCGTAGTCAACCTGGCCGATACCAACGCGGTGCGCTACCTGCAGGCCGACGTGCAGATCATGACCCGCGACGCCGCTACCGCGACGGCGCTGGAATTGCACACGCCGGCGATCCGCAACCGCCTGCTGCTGCTGTTCGGCCAGCAGTCCTCGGCCCAGCTGGCCCAGCGCAGCGCCAAGGAGCGGCTGCAGGAGAAGGCGCTGGCCGAGGTGATCGCGGTGCTGCGGTCCGAATCCGCGCCCGACAAGGTCGAAGCCGTGCTGTTCACCAGCCTGGTCACCCAGTAGCCCCCGCACGACACGAGCACGAGAACCGAGACGATGAGCAGCGACCTGCTATCCCAGGACGAAATCGACGCGCTGTTGCACGGCGTCGACAGCGGTGCGGTCGAGACCGAGCCGCCGCCGGAACCGGGCGAGGCGCGCAACTACGACTTCGCCAGCCAGGACCGCATCGTCCGTGGCCGCCTGCCGACGCTGGAGATGATCAACGAGCGCTTCGCTCGCACCTGGCGGATCGGCCTGTTCAACCTGTTGCGGCGCTCGGCCGACCTGTCGGTGCGGGGGGTCGAGCTGGTCCGCTTCGGCGAGTACATGCACTCGCTGCAGGTGCCGACCAACCTCAACCTGGTGAAGATGAAGCCGTTGCGCGGCACCGCGCTGGTGGTCTACGAACCGCGACTGATCTTCACCGTGGTCGACAACTTCTTCGGCGGCAACGGCAAGTACCACACCCGCATCGAGGGCCGCGAGTTCACCCCGACCGAGATGCGGGTCATCCAGCTGCTGCTGAAGCAGACCTTCGCCGACCTGGTCGAAGCCTGGGCGCCGGTGATGCCGGTCGAATTCGAATACCTCAACTCCGAGGTCAACCCGCACTTCGCCAACATCATCAGCCCGCGCGAGTACGTCGTGGTCAGCAAGTTCCATGTCGAGCTCGAAGGCGGCGGCGGCGAGTTCCACGTGTCGCTGCCGTACTCGATGCTCGAACCGATCCGCGAGCAACTCGACGCCGGCGTGCAGAGCGACCGGGTCGAGCGCGACGAGAGCTGGACCCGGGCGATGCGCACCCAGCTGCAGGACGCCCAGGTCGAACTGGCCTGCGCACTGGCCAACCGCCAGATCAGCCTGCGCGAGCTGTGCCGCCTCAAGGTCGGCGACGTGATCCCGATCGACCTGCCCAAGACCGTGCAGTTGCAGGTCGAGCAGATGCCGCTGTTCGCCGGCGAGTTCGGCACCCACAACGGTCGCAACGCGATCAAGGTCACCTCGGTCCACGCCGCCCGCACCGTCCCTTCCCTTGCCAACCTGGCATCGCCATGAACACATCCGACAGCGCCACCCTCACTTCCCACGAATCCGACCCGGCCCGCGCCGCGTTCGATCCGCTGACCTCCGACGCCATCGCCGGCGCCGACCTCAACCTCGACGTGATCCTCGACGTCAGCGTCTCGCTGTCGCTGGAAGTCGGCCGCGCCCGGATCCCGATCCGCAACCTGTTGCAGCTGAACCAGGGCTCGGTGGTGGAGCTGGAGCGCGGCGCCGGCGAGCCGCTCGACGTGTTCGTCAACGGCACATTGATCGCGCAGGGCGAGGTGGTGGTGGTCAACGACCGCTTCGGCGTGCGCCTGACCGACGTGGTCAGCCCGGCCGAGCGGATCAAGCGGCTGCGATGAGCGGGTCGATGGAAAACGCCGGCGCGGTGCAGACCTGGCCGCTGACGACTGCGGCGGCGGTAATGGCGGTGCCGTTGCCGGCAGAAGCAGAAGCCTTCCCTCACCCCAGCCCTCTCCCGCAAGCGGGAGAGGGAGCACTTTCGTCGCCTCTCCCACGAGCAACAGGGGAAGAGGGAACAGCTTCCACGTCCGACCCATCTTCCGAAGCAAGCGCTGCCCGGCCCCCTCTCCCGCTTGCGGGAGAGGGCTGGGGTGAGGGCAAGCCCGAAGCCGGCGAAGCCCAGGCTGTGGCCGCGCCCACCAATACCCCTCCAGTCGCCACCGCAACCACCAGCCAAACCGCAGCACCCGAAAGTTTCGGCGAACCCACCGGCGCCGCAGGCGCGGTCGGCGGCACCGTGCTGGCGTTGCTGCTGGTGGTCGGGGTGATCCTCGCCCTGGCCTGGCTGACCAAGCGCATGCCCGGCCTCGGCGCGGTCGGCGGCGGCAACCCGGCTTTGAGGATCGTCGGTTCGCTCGCGCTCGGCCCGCGCGAGCGGGTGGTGGTGGTCGCGGTCGGCGACACCCAGTTGCTGCTGGCGACCGGCCCGCACGGCACCCGCACCCTGCATACGCTGGAGCAGCCGTTGCCGGTGCCCGCCAATGCGCCGTCGCCGTTCGCGCAAGTGTTGGCGAAACAGTTCGGGAAGAAAGTCCCATGAGCACGACCCGACAGATCGTCACCACCAGGGGACGCACCCGGGCGAAGCCTGGTTTCGGCAGTCGCATGCTTCGCATCGGCCTGGCCCTAGCGATGCTGTTCGCGCTCGCCGGTTTCATGACCCCGGCCGGCGCGCAGACCACGCCGGCCAATCCCGTCGCCACCACCTCACAGGCCCCGGCGACCCCGTCTGCGACCCAACCCCTGCCGTCGATCAACGTCGGCCAGATCGGCGGCGAGCCGGTCAGCATGCCGCTGCAGGTGTTGCTGCTGATGACCGCGATCACGCTGCTGCCGGCGGCGTTGCTCGGGCTGACCGCGTTCACCCGCATCATCATCGTACTCGGACTTCTCCGACAGGCACTCGGTACCGGGCAGACGCCATCGAGCCAGGTTCTGCTGGCGCTGGCGCTGTTCCTCACCGTGATGGTGATGATGCCGGTGTTCGATTCGGCCTGGACCGCCGGCATCTCGCCGTACCTCAACGACCAGATGGACTTCAAGACCGCCTGGGTCGCATCGCTGGAGCCGTTCCGCGGCTTCATGCTGGCGCAGGTGCGCGAGACCGACCTGATGACGTTCGCAGGGCTGTCGGGCACCGGCCCGTATGCGACGCCGGACGACGTGCCGTTCGGAGTGCTGGCGGCGTCGTTCCTGACCAGCGAGCTGAAGACCGCGTTCGAGATCGCGTTCCTGATCTACATCCCGTTCGTGATCATCGACCTGGTGGTCGCCAGCGTGCTGATGTCGATGGGCATGATGATGCTGTCGCCGATGATGATCTCGGCGCCGTTCAAGATCCTGCTGTTCGTACTGGTCGACGGCTGGGTGCTGGTGGTTGGCTCGCTCGCCGCCAGCTTCAACCCGATCTGAGGGCCCGAGACGATGAGTCCCGAAGTCGCCCTCACCGAGATCGGCCGCGGCTTGCAGATGGCACTGCTGCTGGGCGCGCCGCTGCTGCTGGCGGTGCTGGTGGTCGGTGTGGTGGTCGGCATCCTGCAGGCCGCGACCCAGATCAACGAGCAGACCATCGCGTTCGTCGCCAAGGCAGTGGCGCTGGCGGCGACGCTGGCGCTGACCGGGCACTTCCTGGTCGGGCAGATGGTGTCGTTCACCACCGACCTGTTCCATCGTATCCCGCACATCATCGGCTAGGCGGTTCCCACCGATGGACCCGGTCACCGCCACCACCGTCGACGGCCTCAACCTGTTCGGCATGCTCGCCGCGGTGCTGTGGCACCTGCTGCGGATCGGCGCGGCGCTGCAGGTGTTGCCGATGGTTGGCGGCCGCGGCATGCCGGTGCGGGCGCGGATGATCCTGGCGCTGGCGTTGTCGGCGGCGATGTCGACGCTGTTGCCGGAGCCGCCGCCGGCCGCGGTCGACGCCGCCACCGTGCTCAACGTGCTTCGCGAGTTCGCGGTCGGGATCGCGATCGGCCTGATCCTGCGGCTGGCGTTCGAGGCCGGCCAACTCGCCGGCGAACTGATCAGCCAGGGCATGGGTCTGTCGTTCGCGACCATGGCCGACCCGCTCAGCGGGGCCTCGTCGAACGTGCTGTCGCAGTGGTTCTTCCTGGTGTTCGGGCTGCTGTTCTTCACCCTCGACGGCCACCTGGCGCTGGTCGACCTGCTCGCCGACAGCTACCGGGCGCTGCCGATCGGCGCACCGCTGGGCGATGTCAACGCGTTCCTGGCCCAACTGCCGGCGTTCTTCGGCACCTGCCTGCGGGTCGGCCTGCTGCTGGCGCTGCCGGTGATGATGGCGCTGCTGGCGTCCAACCTGGCGTTCGGCGTGCTGTCGCGCGCGGCCGCCGCGCTCAATCCGATCGCGATCGGTCTGCCGGTGTCGCTGCTGGTCGGACTGCTGCTGCTGAGTCTGCTGGCACGGGAACTGCAAGGACCGGTGCAGCGGCTGTTCGAGGACGCCTTCCTCGCGGCGCGCGCATTGACTCCGTAGCCACCCGCTCGGCGTCGAACCGGGGCAGAGCGGCAGATGGCAGAAAGCGACAAGGAGGACAAAACCGAGCAGCCAACCGAGAAACGGTTGCGCGAAGCGCGCGAGAAAGGCCAGGTGCCGCGCTCGCGCGAACTGGCCAACGTCGCCGTGCTCGGCTGCGCGGCACTGGCGACGATGGTGATCGCGCCGGAGATGGGCGCGGCGGCGCAGGTCTGGCTGCGCGATGCGTTGACCCTCGACCCGGCGTTGCTCGGCCACGACGACCGCCTGCTGGCGCACAGCGCGCGGCTGTCGCTGGGCCTGCTGCTGCCGGTGCTGCCGCTGGTGCTGGTCGCGCTCGCGGCCTGCCTGATCGGCCCGGCCGTGCTCGGCGGCGTGCGTTTTTCCAGCCAGTCGCTGCAACCGGATTTCAAACGGCTCAATCCGGCCGCCGGGTTGGCCCGGATGTACGGGAAGGAAAGCCTGGCCGAACTGCTGCGCTCGCTGCTGCGGGTGGTACTGGTGCTCGGCGCCGGTGGCTGGATGGTCTACGGCGCATTCCGCGGCCTGGTCGCGATGCCGGGCATGACCCTGGAGGGGGCGGTCTCCAGCGGCCTCGATACCGCGCTGTGGGCGCTGCTGGCGATGGCCGGCTCGCTGGCCCTGATCGCCGCGATCGACGTGCCGTGGCAGCACTACCAGCACCGCAGCAAGCTGAAGATGACCAAGCAGGAGATCCGCGACGAGTACAAGGAAACCGAAGGCAACCCGGAGATCAAGGCACGGGTGCGCCAGGTCGCCCAGCAGATGTCGCAGCGGCGGATGATGGAAGCGGTGCCCACTGCCGACGTGGTGGTGATGAACCCGACCCACTACGCGGTCGCGCTGAAGTACGACGCGGCCAACATGCGCGCGCCGAAGGTGGTCGCCAAGGGCGTCGACGAGATGGCGCTGGCGATCCGCGATGTCGCCGGGAAACACCGTATCGCGGTGCTGGAGACGCCGCCGCTGGCACGCGCCTTGTATAGGCAGGCGCAGGTCGATCAGGAAATCCCGGTGAAACTCTACGCCGCCGTCGCGCAAGTGCTGTCGTACGTCTTCCAGCTGAAGGGCTGGCACCCGTCGTACGGGCCGCCGCCGGTGCTGGCCGAGGTCGACGTCGGTCCCGACGGTGCGGTCGACGACATGGCCGGCGACGGCGGAGCGTCGCGATGACGGCGCAGGCGGGCGGCAATCCGTCGGCGAGCCGGTTTTCCGGCATCGCCCGCGACGCCGGCAAGGGCGCCGCCGCGCCGCTGATCGTGCTGGCGATGCTGGCGATGGTGATCGTGCCGCTGGCGCCGCTGGTGCTGGACGCGCTGTTCACCATCAACATCGCGATGTCGCTGGTGGTGTTGCTGGCGGTGGTCTACGTCAAGCGGCCGCTGGAGTTCTCGGTGTTCCCAAGCGTGCTGCTGATGGTCACCTTGCTGCGCCTGGCGCTGAACGTCGCCTCGACCCGGGTGGTGCTGCTGCACGGCCACGAAGGCCCGGGCGCGGCCGGCCACGTGATCGAGTCGTTCGGCCAGTTCGTGATCGGCGGCAGTTACGTGGTCGGCATCATCGTTTTCGCGATCCTGACCATCGTCAACTTCA
The DNA here is from genome assembly GCA_050737695.1 of Lysobacter sp. GTDB lineage: Bacteria > Pseudomonadota > Gammaproteobacteria > Xanthomonadales > Xanthomonadaceae > Novilysobacter. Next base: position 64,106 of record JBOHYB010000008.1, read on the forward strand.
TCGTCATCACCAAGGGCTCGGGGCGCATCTCCGAGGTCTCGGCGCGCTTCATCCTCGACGCGTTGCCGGGCAAGCAGATGGCGATCGACGCCGACCTCAACGCCGGCCTGCTGACCCGCGAGGACGCCCGCGCGCGCCGCGAGGAAGTGCGCGAGGAGGCCGACTTCTACGGCTCGATGGACGGCGCCAGCAAGTTCGTCCGCGGCGATGCGATCGCCGGCCTGCTGATCCTGGTGATCAACCTGGTCGGCGGCATCGGGATCGGCCTGTTGCAGCACGACATGGCGTTTGGCGACGCCGCCTCGACCTACGTGCTGCTGGCGATCGGCGACGGTCTGGTGGCGCAGTTGCCGGCGCTATTGGTATCCACCGCCGTGGCGATGCTGGTGACCCGGGCGACCCGCGAGCAGGACATGGGACCGGCGGTGCGCAAGCAGGTGTTCGGGCAGAAGCGCGCGTTGATCGTGGCGGCGCTGCTGATGGGGCTGGTCGGGATCGTGCCCGGCATGCCGAACCTGCCGTTCCTGGTGCTGGCCGCGGTGATCGGCTACGCCGCGTGGCAGTTGCACCAGCGCGAGAAGCTCGCCGCGCAACAGGCCGAGTCGCCCGAGGACACCACCGCCGCGCCGTCCGCCACGGCCGAGCTGAGCTGGGACGAACTGCGCCCGGTCGAGCCGTTGGGGCTGGAGGTCGGCTACAAGCTGATCGCGATGGTCGACAAGAGTCGCGGCGGCGAATTGCTGGCGCGGCTCAAGGGCGTGCGCCGCAAGTTGACCCAGGACCTCGGCTTCCTGATCCCGGCCGTGCACGTGCGCGACAACCTCGAACTGGCGCCGGGCCAGTACCGCATCCTGGTCCACGGCGTGCCGCTGGCCAGTGGCGAGTTGCACCCGGAACGCGAACTCGCGCTCGACCCCGGCCGGGTGTTCGGCCCGCTCGACGGCATCGCCGGCAAGGACCCGGCGTTCGGCCTGGATGCGGTGTGGATCCTCCCGAACCAGCGCGCCCACGCCGAGTCGCTGGGCTACACCGTGGTCGACGCCGCCACCGTGGTCGCCACCCATCTGTCGCACCTGGTCCGCGAGCGCGCGTCCGAACTGCTTGGCCATGACGAGGTGCAACACCTGCTGGCCAGCGTCGGCAAGGCGACGCCGAAGCTTGTCGAGGATTTGACGCCCAAGCTGCTGCCGCTGTCGGTGATCGTGCGGGTGCTGCAGTCTCTGCTGGCCGAGAAGGTGCCGCTGCGGCAGATGCGCCAGATAGTGGAAGCGCTGCTCGAACACGGCGCCCACACCCAGGACCCGGCCGTGCTGATCGCCGCGGTCCGCACCGCGCTGGGCCGTTTCATCGTGCAGGAACTCAACGGCCTCGACCCCGAGTTGCCGGTCTACACCCTGGCGCCGGCGCTGGAACGCGTCTTGCAGGACTCGGTCAGCGGCCAGGGGGCCGCGCTGGAGCCCGGACTTGCCGAACGCCTGCACCAGAACCTCAGCGATTGCGTGGCCCAGCAGGAAAGTCGCGGCGAGCCCGCGGTGCTGCTGGTCCCCGGCGGCATCCGCGCGACCCTCGCGCGGCTGGTGCGGCACAGCGTCCCGGCGCTGTCGGTGCTGGCTTACACCGAGGTGCCGGAAGACAAGCGCTTGCGCCTGGTCGGCGCGATCGGTTGAACACAGAACATTGCGGAAGGGTTGATCGATGAGAATCAAGCGTTTCATTGCCAGCGACATGCGCACCGCGCTGCGGATGGTCCGCGACGAACAGGGCCCGGATGCGGTGATCCTGTCGAACCGGCCGTGCGTGGAAGGCGTCGAGGTGGTCTCGGCCACCGATTACGACGAGGCGCTGGTCCACCAGGCACTGCGCGCGGCCGCGCCGGCGCTGGCGGCGGTCCCGGCGGCAGCCGTCGCGGCCAACGCACCCGCACAGCCGACCCCGCCGATGTCAGTCCCGGCACCGGCCGTCGGGGCCATCGCCGCGCCCGCCCCACCGCCGGTCCGCGAGACCCTGGCCAGCCGCGCGCGCGCGGTGTTCAAGCTCGGCGACGACGCGCTGCCGACAGCGATCGAACCGACCGCGGAACCAACCCTGGCCGAATTGATCGGCAGCGGCGCAGCGACACCGCCCGCCGCCCCCACCCGCTTCGAGTCGATGATGGCTGCGCTCGGCGCGCCGCCGACGCCCGCATCGCAGTCGACCGCGCCGCAGGCACCGGTTATGCAACCACCAGCATCGCAACCGCCGGTGCCAATGCCCGCGCACGATGACGACCGCGCCGGTTACGACGCTATCCATTCCGGCAGCGCGCGTCCCGGCGACGACGCCATCGCCCCCCCATCGATTGTTTCCCCGCCTGCGTTGTCGCGCCCGACCGAGGCCGACGCCATGTCCGCCGAGGCGGCCGCGGCAGCGCAGGTCCCTCATCTGCAAGCCGTGCCGCGCTGGGACGCCGATCCGGCGGTCGCGGCGATGCGCGAGGAGCTGGCCGCGATGCGCCAGGTCATCGAGCGAGAGATGGGCCAGTTCGCGGTCGAACGCCTGCGCGGCTCGCCGGCGCGCGCCGCCGCGTTCGACACCCTGCTCGGCTACGGCAGCGACGAGGCGCTGGCGCAGACCATCGCGGCAAAAATCGACCCGACGCTCGACCCAACCCGGGTCCGCGCACCGCTGCTGGCGGAGCTGGCGCGGATGCTGACCGTCAACCGCGCCGAGCCGATCGACGATGGCGGCGTGATCGCGCTTATCGGTCCCACGGGCGCCGGCAAGACCACCACCGCGGCCAAGCTCGCCGCCCGTTTCGCCGCCCGCCACCGCGCCCGCGACGTCGCCCTGGTGACCACCGACGCCGAGCGCGTCGGCGCCCGCGAGCAACTGCACGCCCACGGCCGCAAGCTCGGCGTCACGGTGTGCGAGGCGCACGGCCCCGAGGCGCTGGCCAGGACCCTCGAACAACTGGTCGATTACCCGCTGGTGATCGTCGATACCGCCGGCTTCGGTGCCCGCGACCGCGCCCTGCTCGGCCAGCTGACCTGGCTGCGCGCGACCCGCAACGTCCGCAGCCTGCTGGTACTCCCGGCCAATGCCCATCCGCACGACATGAACGAGGTCGTGCGCCGCTACCGCATGGCCACCCCGGAAGGCGTGGTGCTGACCAAGCTCGATGAAACCGGTCGCCTCGGCGCCGCGCTGTCGGTGGTGATCCGCAACGGCCTGAGCCTGGCCTACACCGCCGACGGCCAGCAGGTCGCGACCGACCTGGCCCAGGCCGATCCGTCGCATCTGGTGTTGCTACTGGAGAAATTGCGCCGTGCTGCCGATAACCCCCTTGCCACCGAGGACCGCCATGCCGTCGTCTGCTGATATGACCGTGCCCGCACAGGTCGCTTTCCAAGCGCCTGGGCCTTCGCCTGCGCCGGTGCGGGTCATCGCTGTCGCTAGCGGCAAGGGCGGCGTCGGCAAGACCAGCGTCTCGGTCAACCTGGCGATGGCGCTGTGCAACGCCGGCCAACGCACCTTGCTGCTGGACACCGACCTGGGCCTGGCCAACATCGACGTGATGCTCGGGCTGTCGCCGCGCTTCACCCTGGCCGACGTGTTCGCCGGCCGCTGCGAGCTGCGCGAGACCCTGTTGGAAGGCCCGCGCGGGCTGTGGGTGGTGCCGGCGGCGTCGGGCAAGCGGCACATGACCGAACTGCTGCCGCAGCAGCACGTCGGCCTGGTGCATGCCTTCAGCCAGCTCGACGTGCCGCTGGACGTGATGGTGGTCGACAACGCGGCGGGAATTGCCGACGGCGTGCTGACCTTCTGCCAGGCCGCGCAGGACGTGATCGTGGTGGTCTGCGACGAGCCGGCCTCGGTGACCGACGCCTACGCGCTGATCAAGGTGCTCAGCCGCGAGCGCGGCATCACCCGGGTGCAGGTGCTGGCCAACCAGGTGCAGCACAGCGGCGAGGGCCGGCAGCTGTTCGACAAGCTCGAGCGGGTGACCAGCAAGTTCCTCGACGTGACCCTGAGCTACCTCGGCGCGATCCCGCGCGACGAATGGCTGCGGCGCGCGGTGCAGCGGCAGGAGGCGGTGGTCGACGCGTTCCCGTCGGCGCCGGCCTCGGTCGCGTTCCGCGACATCGCCCGCCGCGCCAGCCAGTGGCAAAGCCCGCCGGGGCCGCGCGGCCACGTCGAGTTCTTCATGGAACGCCTGATCGCACCGGCCGGCGCATCGGCAAGGAGCGCCGCATGAGCGCCGCCGCTGCCGCCTACCGCTCCAACCAGGGCGCCCACCCCGCCAACGACGCCGCGCTGATCGTCGAACGCCATGGCGAACTGGTGCGCCGCATCGCCCACCACCTGGCCGCGCGCCTGCCGGCCAGCGTCGAGGTCGACGACCTGATCCAGGCCGGCATGCTCGGCCTGATCGACGCCGCCCGCAATTTCCAGGCGGACCAGGGTGCGGCGTTCGAGACCTACGCCAGCATCCGCATCCGCGGCGCGATGATCGACGAGATCCGCCGCGGCGACTGGGTGCCGCGATCGGTCCACCGCCGCTACCGCGATGTGGTCGCAGCGACCCGCCAGGTCGAGCAGGACACCGGCCGCGCCGCCACCGCGCAGGAGATCGCGGCGGTGCTGGAAGTCTCGCTCGACGACTACCACCACATGATCCAGGACGCCGCGCGCGGCCAGCTGATCAGCCTCGACGCCCAGTTGGAGGAGCACGACGGCGAGCCGCGCACGGCGGCGGCGGGCACGGTCACCCCGGCGCGCGAGTTCGAGCACACCGCGTTCCGCGAAGCGCTCGGTGGCGCGATCGGCGACCTGCCCGAGCGCGAACAACTGGTGCTGTCGCTGTACTACGAACAGGAACTCAACCTGCGCGAGATCGGCGCGGTGCTGTCGATCAGCGAGTCGCGCGTCTGCCAGATCCACGGCCAGGCGATGTTGCGCCTGCGCGCACGGCTCGGCGACTGGCGCGACGAAGCCGACCCCGACAACCAGCCCTGAGCGCGACCGCCACCCACCCCCCATCTGCCGCACGAGCCTTATCCATGGACAAGAACATCCGCATCCTGATCGTCGACGACTTCTCGACCATGCGCCGCATCGTCAAGAACCTGCTCAACGACCTCAGCTTCTTCAACACCACCGAGGCCGACGACGGCAACACCGCGCTGGTCGAGTTGCGCAAGGCGCCCTTCGATCTGGTGATCACCGACTGGAACATGCCGGGCATGCCGGGCATCGACCTGCTCAAGGCGATCCGCGGCGACGCCGCGCTGGCGAAGATCCCGGTGCTGATGGTCACCGCCGAGGCCAAGCGCGAGCAGATCATCGAGGCCGCGCAAGCCGGCGTGAACGGCTACGTGATCAAGCCGTTCACCGCCGCCACGCTCGGCGACAAGCTGGCCAAGGTGTTCGAACGGCTGGAGAGCGCGGCGTGAACAGCGACGACGGCGACGCCGTGATCGCCGGATCGGCCACTGGCGACAAGGACCTGCTGCCGCAGGACCGGCAAGTCATCACCAAGCGCCTGCACGCGGCGCTGTGGGCGCTGGAGCACGACGACCATGCGGGCTGGCGGGCCAACGTCGACGAACTGATCCAGTGGCGCACCCAGCCGTTCGTGCAGGGCCTGGCCCGGCTCGCCCACGAACTGGAACTGGCGCTCGGCGAGATCGGCGACCCCGCCCACCATGCCTCGCTGCCGGACGCCTGCGCGCGGCTGGAGCACGTGGTCACCCTGACCGAGAGCGCGAGCATGCGTACGCTCGACCTGATCCAGGAATGCGGCGGCCTGCTCGGCCAGCTGTCGACCGACGACGCGGCACAGGCCGCGACGGTCGCCGGCATCCGCGGCCGGCTGTCGGAGATGACCGCCGCGCAGGGTTACCAGGACCTCACCGGGCAGATCATCCTGCGCGTGGTCGAGCTGGTGCGCGCGGTCCAGGCCGGCCTCGGCGACGCGGTCGGCAAGACCCAGCCGCTACAGTTGTCCAACCGCGGCCACGGCCCCGCGGTCGCCGGGCTCGACCCCAAGCCGGCGACCCAGGACGACGCCAACGAACTGCTGTCGTCGCTGGGGTTGTGAACCGAATGGCCCGGTGCAGCAACCCCTGTAGGAGCGGCTTTAGCCGCGATCGGGAGCCGGCGCGCGCGATCGATTCCACGATCGCGGCTAAAGCCGCTCCTACAAGAGCCCGGGGCTTGCGATGAGTGCGGCTTTCGACGGCGACGACATCTGCGCCGACTTCCTGATCGAGGCACGCGAGATCCTCGACCAGCTCGGGGAGCAGATGGTCGCGCTGGAAGGCAACCCGGCCGACCGCGAATGCCTCAATGCGGTGTTCCGCGGCTTCCACACCATCAAGGGCGGCGCCGGCTTCCTCGACTTCCCGCCGATGGTGGCGATCTGCCACGCGGTCGAGGACCGCCTCAACGTCGCCCGCAGCGGCGAGGTGCCGCTGGATGGCGCCGCGTTCGACGGCGCCCAGCAGTCGCTCGACCTGCTGGTCGACATGCTCGATTGCGTCGCCACCGGCGAGCCGCTGACGCCGGCGCCGCAGGCCCTGCTCGACGGCCTGCGCGCCGGCGCGAATCCGGGTGCGCAGGTGGCCGCCGCGACACCGGCCGACGACAACCTCGATGATCTCGATTTCGAGGCGCTGCTCGACAGCCTGCACGGCTCCGGCGGTACGCCCGGCCGTGACGCTGCCGATGCTGCCGTCTCGAACACCGCGACGCCGGCGGCCGATGCCGCCAGTCCGGTATCGCCCACTGCGTCGCTGGACAGCGCTCCGGCACCCGTGGCGACGACCGCACCATCAACCCCGGCGCCACGCAAACCCGCCACCGCCGCGCATGGCGACGACCCGACCGTGCGCGTCGACGTGCGCCGGCTCGACGCCATGGTCAACCTGGTCGGCGAACTGGTGCTCGCGCGAAACCGCCTCAAGACCCTCCGCCCGCGCCTGCGCGACGACGAGCTCGACCGCGCGGTGACCACCCTCGACGCCGCGACCTCGCGGCTGCAGTCGGCGGTGATGACCGCGCGGATGCAGCCGGTCGGGCGGGTGTTCTCGCGCTTCCCCAAGCTCGCCCGCGACGTCGCCCGCCAGCTCAGCAAGAACGTCGAACTGGAGGTGCTCGGCGCCGAGACCGAACTCGACCGCAACCTGGTCGAGGCGCTGTCGGACCCGTTGGTCCACCTGGTCCGCAACGCGATCGACCACGGCATCGAAAGTCCCGCCACGCGCGCCGCCGCCGGCAAGCCCGAACAGGGCCACGTGCGCCTGAGCGCGCAGCAGGAGGGCGACCACGTCGCCATCGAAGTGCGCGACGACGGCGCCGGCATCGACCCCGACCGGATCCGCGACAGCGCCCTGCGCAAGGGCCTGATCGACCCCGAGGCCGCCGCGCGACTGTCGGGCGACGAATGCCTGCAACTTATATTCCTGGCCGGGTTCTCGACCCGCGCGGAGGTCAGCGACCTGTCCGGTCGCGGCGTCGGCATGGACGTGGTGCAGTCGAAGATCCGCGAGCTGTCCGGCGAGGTGCAGATCTTCTCCGAGCCCGGCCGCGGCAGCCGCTTCCTGATCCGGGTGCCGTTGACCCTGGCGATCCTGCCGACGCTGCTGGTCGAGATCGACGGCGACGTCTATGCGCTGCCGCTGGTGCGCGTGGTCGAGGTGCTCGCCCATGGCCCCGGGGTGGCGATGCAGGTCGATGGCCAGACCGTGCTCGACCTGCGCGAGCAACCGGTGCCACTGCTGTCGCTGCGCGGCTGGCTGGGACTGGCCGAGACGCCCCTATCGCAGTCGACCGCGGTGGTGCTGCAATCGGGCGAGCAGCGTTTCTGCCTGGCCGTGGACAGCGTGCGCGGGCGCGAGGAAGTCGTCATCAAGGCGCTGCCACGCACCCTGCGCGGCCTGCCCGGCTATGCCGGCGCCAGCCTGATCGGCGACGGCCGCATGGCCCTGATCCTCGACGTCGACGCGCTGTACCGCACCGGCGTGCGCGGCGGCCGTTGAGCCGTCGCGCCTCAAGAATCCCCACCCGCAACCGTTAATTCGAGCAATGGACAGACTCAGCGTAATCGGTGCCCTGCTGGCGGTCGGCGCCCTGCTCGGCGGCAGCGTGCTCAAGGGCGCGGGGCTGTCGGGACTGTGGTCGCCGGCGGCGTTCATGATCGTGGTCGTCGGTACCGTCGCCGCGATCCTGTTGCAGACCCCGATGAAGACCTTCAAGCGCGCCCTGAAGATCGTGCGCTGGGTGTTCCGGCCGCCCGCGCACGATCGCGCCGCGGTGATCGCCAAGATCGTCGAGTGGAGCGGCACCGCACGCCGTCAGGGCCTGCTCGGGCTCGAAGCGGAGGTGGAGGCACAGCCCGACCCGTTCCTGCGCAAGGGCCTGCAGATGGTGGTCGACGGCGTCGAGCCCGAGTCGGTGCGGCAGATGCTGGAAATCGAGTTGCACGGCCAGGCCCGTTCCGACCTCGACGCCGCCAAGGTGTTCGAGGGCATGGGCATCTATGCGCCGACGCTGGGCATCATCGGCGCGGTGCTCGGCCTGATGGCGGTGATGAAGAACCTCGCCGACCCCAGCATGCTCGGCCACGGCATCGCCGCGGCGTTCACCGCGACCATCTACGGCATCGGCATCGCCAACCTGGCGATGCTGCCGATCGCCAGCAAGCTCAAGGGCCTGATCCACTACCAGACCAGCGAGCGCGAGATGATGGTCGAGGGCCTGATCGCGATCGCGCAGGGCGAGAACCCGCGCAACATCGAGGCGCGGCTCAACGGTTTCGTGCATTGACATGGCGCGCCGGCAATACCACGAGGAGCACACCAACCACGAGGCCTGGGCGATCCCCTACGCCGACCTGATGACGTTGCTGCTGGCCTTCTTCGTGGTGATGTACGCGATCTCCTCGCTCAACGAGGGCAAGTACCGGGTGCTGGCCGATGCGCTGTCGTCCGCGTTCGGCGGCCAGCCGCGCGCGATCCGGCCGATCCAGCTCGGCGCGACCCAGCTGCGCGGATCCTCGTTCGACCGGCCCTCGCTGCAGACGCCCGACTCCAAGAACGGCCCCGCCGCGGCCAGTCCGATCAATGCGCCGCGGATGTTGCAGGTGCTCGACATCCCGACCTTCGGCCACCAGGCGCGCGCCACCCCGGCGGACTCGACCTCCGCCGCCAGCGACGCCGCGCGCGCGCAGGCGCGCCAGCACGAGCAACTGCATTCGATCGGCAAGCGCATCCAGGACGCGCTGTCGGATCTGGTCCGGCAGAAACTGGTGACGGTGCGCCGCGCCAACGCGTTCCTCGAAGTGGAGATCCAGAGCGACATCCTGTTCGCCAGCGGCGCGGCCACGCCCAGTCCGCTGGCGATCGACACCGTGCGGCGGCTGGCGCAGATCCTGCGCGACGAGCCCAACGCGGTGCGGGTGGAGGGCTACACCGACAACCAGCCGATCCACACTCTGCGCTTCCCGTCCAACTGGGAATTGGCGGCCGCGCGCGCCGGCAACGTGGTGCACGAGCTGATCGCCTCCGGCGTCGCCCCCGACCGCCTGGCCGTGGTCGGCTACGGCGAGCACCAGCCGGTCGCCGACAACACCACGATCGAGGGCCGCAATGCCAACCGGCGGGTGCTGCTGGTAATCCTGGCCGACCCGCTGGGACCGGACGCGGTGACCGATCCATTGCCGCCGCTGATCGCCAGCGAAGAGCCCGCGACCACGCCCGCCGGCGACACCCGCGCGGTCACCGAACTCGCGCTGCCGACGGTTGTCTCCGGCAGCACCTCAAGCCTCGGAGCTCCCTGACATGCAGACCTGGGCGATCGCCAACCAGAAGGGCGGGGTCGGCAAGACCACCACCTCGCTGTGCCTGGCCCGCGGGCTGGCCGCCAGCGGCGCGCAGGTCGTGCTGGTCGACCTCGACCCGCATGCCTCGCTGACGCGGGCGTTCGGCATCCCGACCGATCCGCCGCCGGCCGGCAGCCACGATCTGTTCGCCAACAACGGCAGCACCGAGTTGCGCGCGCTCGCCCGCGGCACCGAAATCGACGGCCTGCTGCTGGTCGCCGCGCAACCGGCGCTGGCCACCCTGGAGCGCCGCGGCGCGACCCAGCCCGGCCTCGGCCTCGCGCTGCAGCGCGCCCTGCATGCGGCACGCGGCGGCTTCGACTACGCCGTGCTCGATTGCCCGCCGACCCTCGGCCTGCTGATGGTCAACGCGCTGGCCGCGGCCGACCGCCTGGTGGTGCCGACGCAGACCGATCCGCTGGCGCTACACGGCCTGACCGACATGTTGCGCACTGCCGACATGGTCGAACGTTCGCGCCGGCGGCCGCTGCCTCGACACATCCTGCCGACCCTGTACGACCGCCGCACCCGCTCCGGCGTCAACAGCCTGGATCACCTGCACGACCGCTACGAAGGCCTGGTCTGGCCGCGCGCGGTGCCGATGGACACGCGCCTGCGCGACGCCGCCGCGCTGACCGCGGCGGAAACCCCGAGCGGCCGCGGCGCCGACGCCTATCGTTCCGCGCTGGCCTGGCTGCTCGATGCCCAGCCGCGGCGGCAGGAGGCGGCATGAGCATCGGCTCGCCCGTGGTCGACGCCTACCTCGACGAGTTGCTGGCCGATGTGGGCCTGGCCGATGTCGAGCCTTCGGCTGCTGCCGCGGCGACACCGGCAGCGGTAGCGCCGCCGGCCGTCACTGTGTCGGCCGTCACCGCGCCGGCGGCGATCGCCGCGAACGTCGCCGCCAGCATCGCCGTCGCGGCTCCCGTCCCGGTGCCCGTCGCCAGGGAAGCACGCCCGGCAGTCGCCGACACCACCGCCATCGGCACCCCGACGCGCATGGTCACCAGCAGCAGCCGCTGGCTGCGCGTCGGCATCGGCCGCGACCACTACGCGTTCGAGTTGCTGCGGGTGCAGGAAGTGGTGCGGGTCGCGCCGATCGTCGCCATGCGCGGCGCCAGCGCCGCGGTGCTCGGGGTGATGAACCTGCGCGGCCGGATCGTGCCGGTGTTCGACCTGGCCCGCTGGCTCGGTGGCGCCGACGTGGTGACCAGCGAACACTCGCGGATTGTGGTGGTCGAGCGCGACGACGAGCTGATCGGCGTGCTGGTCACCGTGGTCGAGGACGTCGCCACTCTTGGCCGCGAGCACATCGAACCGCCGCTGGCCGGCAGCGCCCCCGGCGCGATCGTCGGCATCGCCCGCGTCCACAAAGTGCCCACCGTGCTGCTCGACGCGAACGCCCTGTTCGATTGACTGGCTGCGCTCCTGTAGGAGCGGCTTCAGCCGCGATCGGATGATCGTCCGCTCGCACCGATTCCAGATCGCGGCCGAAGCCGCTCCTACAACGGCACCGAGCGCCGCTAAAGTCACCGCCCCGCCCGCCGTTAACCCTTTCGAACACCCCTCGGCCGCGCCGTCATGAACCAACTTTCCCTGCAACCCGATCTCGGCATCGAGCACGTCGCCGAGCTGCAGGCCGCCCTGCTGCCGCACCTCGACGACGAGGCGCCGCTGCAACTGGCCGGCGACCAGGTCCAGCGCGTCCATGCCGCCGGCCTGCAACTGCTGCACGCCTTCGTCCGCGACCGCGCCAGCGCCGGCCGCAGCACCGTCGTCACCCTCGCCTCGCCCACCTTGGCCGATGCCGCACGCGCGCTGGCGCTGGCTGCGAGCCTCGGCGTCGAAACCCCAACCGGAGACCCCGCGTGAGCGCCAATCTACTGATCGTCGACGACTCCACCTCCATGCGGCAGATGGTCGCGTTCGCGCTGTCGTCGGGCGGCTACACCGTTCGCGAGGCCGAGGACGGTCAGGCCGCGCTCGACATCGCCAAGACGGCGAAGTTCGACGCCGTGGTCACCGACGTCAACATGCCGCGGATGGACGGGATCGAGCTGATCCGCCAGCTGCGCACGCTGCCCGACTACAAGTTCACCCCGCTGCTGATGCTGACCACCGAGTCCGGCGGCGACAAGAAGATGGAAGGCAAGGCGGCCGGCGCGACCGGCTGGCTGGTCAAGCCGTTCGACCCCGAGCAACTGCTCGCCACCGTGCGCAAGGTGCTCGGCTAAGCGATGGACATCACCCAGTTCCACGCAGCGTTCTTCGAGGAGAGCCGTGAGGGCCTGGACGCGATGGAGTCCGGCCTGCTGGGCCTGGAGCACGGCAGCGACGCCGACACCATCAACGTGATTTTCCGCGCCGCCCATTCGATCAAGGGCGGCGCGGCGACCTTCGGCTTCGGCCGGGTCACCGACCTGACCCACCTGCTGGAAACCCTGCTCGATGAGGCCCGCGCCGGCACCCGAACCCTCGACGGCAACGCCATCGGCATGCTGCTGCAGGCGGTCGACGTGCTGCGCGGCCTGCTCGCCGCGTACGAGGACGGCGGTGACATCGAGCAGTCGATCGACACCGCCGCGCTGGCGCAGGCTCGCTCCGGCCTGGAGCAGATGTTGAGCGGCACCGCGGCCGTCGCGGGCACCGACATGGCCACCGCCGCATCGAGCGCCGGCGACGGCTGGCGCATCGGCTTCCGCCCGCATCCATCGATGTTCATGAGCGGCAACGACCCGTTGCGGATCCTGCGCGAGCTGCAAAGCCACGGCACCCTCGACACCACCTGCCTGGACGACCGCCTGCCGCCGTTCGCCGAGCTCGACCCGTTCGAGGCGCACCTGGCCTGGGACCTGATGCTGCCCGGCAGCGTGCCGCGCGGCGCGATCGACGAGGCCTTCGCCTGGGTAGAGGACCAGTGCGAGTTGTCGGTCGAAGCGGTGGCGCCGCCCGCCCCTGCCGTCGCCCCCCCTATCACCCCGGCGGACGACGACACCGCTGGCGCACCCACGCGCCGCGCCAGCGACGCCGAGACCTCGATCCGCGTCGCCGTCGCCAAGGTCGACGCCCTGATCAACCTGGTCGGCGAACTGGTGATCACCCAGGCGATGCTGCGCCAGCAGTCGGAGACCCTGGACCCAGCCGCCAACGAACACCTGCTCGCCGGCCTCGGCCAGCTCGAGCGCAACACCCGCGACCTGCAGGAAGCGGTGATGAGCGTGCGCATGCTGCCGGTCGAGTTCGCCTTCAGCCGCTTCCCGCGGATGGTCCGCGACCTCGCCGCGCGGCTCGACAAGAGGGTTCGCCTGAAGACCCAGGGCGAAGCGACCGAACTCGACAAGGGCGTGATCGAAAAGATCGTCGATCCACTGGTGCACCTGATGCGCAACGCGATCGACCACGGCCTGGAGTCGCCGGCCGAACGCATCGCCGCCGGCAAGGACGAGACCGGCACGATCAGCATGAGCGCCGCGCACCAGGGCGGCCACATCATCATCGAGGTCGGCGACGACGGCAAAGGTCTCGACCGCGAACGCATCCTGCGCAAGGCCGACGAGCGCGGCCTGCCGCTGCCAGCCGAGCCGACCGACGCGCAGGTCTGGGACCTGGTGTTCCACCCCGGCTTCTCCACCGCCGACGCGCTGACCGATCTGTCCGGCCGCGGCGTCGGCATGGACGTGGTCAAGAGCAACATCGTCGCCCTCGGCGGCCAGGTCGAGATCCGCAGCGCCAAAGGCGCCGGCACCACCGTCTCGATACGGCTGCCGCTGACGCTGGCGATCCTCGACGGCATGTCGGTGGCGGTCGGCGACGAGGTCTTCATCCTGCCGCTGAGCATGGTGATCGAGTCGCTGCAGCCCGGCCCGGGCGAGATCAAGACGATCGCCAACGACACCCGGGTGCTGCGCGTGCGCGACGACTACCTGCCGCTGCTGAACCTGCGCGAGCAGTACCGCCTGCCCGGCAGCGCCGCCAACGCAGCGACTACCACGCCGCCGATTGCAGTCGTGGTCGAAAGCGACGGCCGCAAGCTGGCGCTGGAGGTCGACGAACTGCTCGGCCAGCAGCAGGTCGTGGTCAAGAACCTGGAAACCAACTACCGCCGCATCCCCGGCGTATCCGGCGCGACCATCCTCGGCGACGGCCGGGTCGCGCTGATCGTCGACGCCGGCGGCCTGGCGCTGCCGGCCGCGGCCTGACGCCGCGACGCCCCGACCCAAGGACCCATGCCATGAACGACACCGCCAAGCCCGCGTCCCGCCCCGCTTCCGGCCATCCCTACATCGACGGCGACGCCGCCACCAACGAGTTCCTGACCTTCGCCCTCGGCGAGGAGGAGTACGGCGTCGACATCCTCAAGGTGCAGGAGATCCGCGGCTACGACGCCGTCACCCGGCTGCCCGACGCGCCCGACTACATCAAGGGCGTGGTCAACCTGCGCGGCACCATCGTGCCGGTGATCGACATGCGCATGAAGTTCCGCCTCGACAAGGTCGAATACACCGCGATGACGGTGATGATCGTGCTCAACGTCGGCGGCCGCGTGGTCGGCATCGTCGTCGACAGCGTCTCCGACGTGGTCCGGCTGGGCGGCGAGCAGATCCGCGAGGTGCCCGAACTGGGCGCCGCGATCGACCGCCAGTTCCTGACCGGCATCGGCACCCTGGACGAGCGCATGCTGATCCTGCTCGACATCGAGCGGCTGATGACCAGCGCCGAGATGGGCCTGGTCGCCGAGGCGCTGGCGGCGTGACGGCATCCGCCGGGGCATTTTGTTTTTTGTAGGAGCGGCTTTAGCCGCGATCTGGAGTGGGCGCGGGCAAACGATTTTCCGATCGCGGCTAAAGCCGCTCTTACAAGAACCCGGAACGGACAGCACGAAACACCTTCTTCTGGCCTGCGGCAACAAAAAAAAACGCGCCCCGGGGCGCGTTTTTTTTGTTGCGTGGCAGGTGCCCGCTCAGAGCGAGAAATCCAGCCGGACCTTGCCGCGGCCGCCGCCCGGGGCGAACGCCCACTGCTTGACCGCGCGCACCGCGGCCTTCTCGAACGTGCGCGACGGGCGCGCATTGACCACCGACACGCTTTCGACCGTGCCGCTGGCGTTGACGGTGAACTCCATCTCGACGAACCCCTCGGTGCGCGCGCGCAGGGCGTCGACCGGGTATTCGGGCTCGACCCGTTTGATCGGCTTGAGCTCGGGTTCGGCCTGGGCCGGCATCGCGAATGCCAGCGACAGCGCGACGGCGATGAGGATCCGGGAACGGTACATGGGTGACTCCTGCAGGGAAGGAAACGGGGATACGGGTGGTGCCCCTTGCATCGGCCGCATCGACGGTTTCTTGCGCACTCACTCGCAAAACTGCGATGCACGACACATTTTATCCGGCACCGCCCGCCGCGCCTGGCGATCCACGTGGCGCCCGCCCTAAAGTTTCCGGCGGCCACGCCGATCCTCAGGGAGTCGACCCACGCCGGGTCCACCACTGCCCGAGGTTCCCATGTCCAACCGCCTTCCCTCCTCCCTGCTCGACCAGGCGCTTGCGCCGGCGACGCGATTGATGGCGCGGTTGCGCTTCAGCCAGAAGGCATTGGTGATCGGCGCCTCTTTCATGCTCACCTGCGGCGTGCTGGCCGGCATTCTGATGACCCGTTCGGTCGCCGAGATCAACGCGGTGCAACAGCAGCAGGCCGCAGTCGAGGGCTTGTCCAGGCTGCACAACTCGATGCTCGCGATGCAGGAATACCGGCAACTGACGACCCGTGTCGCGGCCAAGGACGAGGTGTCCGCACAGACCCTGTCCAGTACCGCCAGCCACGCCGGCGAGGAGTTGGCCGCGGCCGCCAAGTGGGCCGCCGACGCCCTGCCCGAGGCGCCATTGCAGGCGCCGATGCAGGAGGCGCAAGCGGCCTGGGCGACGGCCAGCGCCGAATTCTCCGACCCCACCGCGGCGATGGACGCGCGCAACGCCGCGATCCGCCAGGTCCGCGAGTTGATGGGGCTGGTCGCCGAACACAGCGGCCTGTCGACCTCGCAAGATGCGGCGACGCTGTACATGGGCCGCGCCGCCAGCGAATGGCTGCCGACCCTGGCCGAATACACCTCGCAGCAGGGTGCGGTCGGCCTGCGCGTGCTCGGCGAAGGCACGATCTGGGTCGAGGATCGCACCGGCCTGGCGGTCTCGCGCAACATGCAGAACTTCCTGCGCGAGAACATCGAACTGGAAGTCGCCAACGCCCGCGAAGCGATGCCTGCGCTGGCCGCCAGCATCGGCAAGCCGCTGGACACCGCACTCGCGGCGATGGGCAAGCAGAACGAGGCGATCCAGACCCACGTCCTCGATGCCGCGCTACCGGAGTTGCCGGTCAAGGTGATGGCCGCGCGCGAGAACGCCACCCGCCTGGCGATGGCCGCGGCGCTGGTCGCCGCCAACCGTTCGACCGAGAAGGCCGCCGCCGCCGAAATCGGCAGCCTGCAGGCGCAGACCGCCGGCACCGCGATCGTGGTGCTGCTGGTGCTGCTGCTGTCGGCCTACCTGTTCCTTGGCTTCACCCGCAGCACCCGCAACTCGCTGCGCAAGATCCAGGACGCCGCCGAGGCGATCGCGATCGGCCAGTTCCCGCAGGCGGTGCACGTCACCAGCCGCGACGAGCTGCGTGACATCGCGATCAGCCTGGAGGGCGGCGTCGCCAGCCTGCGCGGCTTCGCCGAGGCGCAGCGCAAGCTGTTCGACGCGCACCAGGCCGGTGAGCTCGACGAGCGCCTGGACACCGAAGCCTTCCCCGGTTCATTCGGGGTGATGGCCGACGAGATCAACACCCTGGTGGCGTCGCATATCGACGTGAAGATGCGGGTGATCGAGATCGTCGGTGCCTACGCGCGTGGCGACCTCAGCGACGACATGGAGCGCCTGCCCGGCAAGAAGGCGCAGATCACCGCAGCGATGGATGCGGTCAAGACCAACATGCAGGCGATGACCGCCGAGCTGAAAGGCCTGGTGGATGCCGCCGTCGAGGGCGACTTCAGCCGCCGCGGCGATGCCGAGCGCTTCGAGTTCGTCTACCGCGACATGATCGAGAGCCTCAACGCGCTGATGCAGAGCGCCGACCGCGGCCTCGGCGAAGTCGGCGGCCTGCTCGCCGCCGTCGCCGAGGGCGACCTCAGCCGCGAGGCCGATGCCGACCTGCCGGGCCAGTTCGGCGAACTGGCGCGCAACGCCAACGGCGCCGTGCGCCAGCTCGCCACCGTGGTCGGCCAGATCCGCCAGGGCAGCGACGCGATCAGTGCCGCCGCCGGCGAGATTGCCGCCGGCAACAACGACCTCTCGCAGCGCACCGAGCAGCAGGCCGCCTCGCTGGAGGAGACCGCCTCGTCGATGGAAGAACTGACTTCGACGGTACGCCAGAACGCCGACAACGCGCGCCAGGCCAACCAGTTGGCGATCGGCGCGGCCGACGTCGCCGAACAGGGCGGCCGGGTGGTCGGCCAGGTGGTCGACACGATGAGCGCGATCAACGATTCCTCGCGCAAGATCGGCGACATCATCGGGGTGATCGACGGCATCGCGTTCCAGACCAACATTCTCGCCCTGAATGCCGCGGTCGAGGCCGCGCGCGCCGGTGAGCAGGGCCGCGGTTTCGCGGTGGTCGCCGCCGAGGTGCGCTCGCTGGCGCAGCGCTCGGCCGGCGCCGCCAAGGAGATCAAGCAGCTCATCACCGACTCGGTCGGCAAGGTCGAGGAAGGCAGCAGCCTGGTCGACCAGGCCGGCAAGACCATGGGCGAAATCGTGACCAGCGTGAAGCGGGTGACCGACATCATCGCCGACATCTCGGCCGCCTCGCAGGAGCAGACCAGCGGCATCGAGCAGGTCAACCAGGCGATCCTGCAGATGGACGAGGGCACCCAGCAGAACGCCGCGCTGGTCGAGGAGGCCTCGGCCGCCGCGCGCAGCCTGGAGCAGCAGTCCGGGCACCTGGTGCAGACGGTTTCGGCATTCCGGCTGGACGCGCAGCACGACGTCCAGACCCCGGCGATCACCGTCAGCCGCGTGGCCGAGCCGGCGCCCGCAAGCGCATCTCGCAAGCCCGCGCGACCGGCCCCGGCCAAGCCGACAGCCAAGGCGGTCGCCAAACCGACGGCCAAGCCTGCACGCCAGGCGCGCGCCAACGGCGGCGACCAGCACTGGCAGGAGTTCTGATCCACAACCCGCCACGCCCGCTCGATCCGGCCACGACCCAGGACGCTCGCACCGTGCAGCACGCCCCGTTGCCCCGCTTCGCCGACCACGCCGGCGCTCCCTGGAGCGGGATCGGCAACGACCTGCCGAGCGATATCGCGCTCAGCGGCGAGGAGTTCGCCGACGTGGTGTCACTGGCCACGCAATTGCTCGATGCTCCGATCGTGGTGCTGAGCCTCGGCCATGGCGATGACAGCCGTCTGATCGCGCAGCATGGCCTTGGCCTGGCGACCGCCACGGAGAACGCACTGCTGCGGGCGACCGGCACCGAGCTGCCGCGGTTGCTGTTGGCCGACGCCCGTGCCGACGACCGCTTCCGCGACGATCCGATCGTCGCCGGCGAACCCGGCGTGCGCTTCTTCGTGGCGCTGGCGATCACCGGCGCCGACGGCCACTGCATTGGCACTCTCGGCATCGCCGACACCGTCGCCCGTGCCGGCCTGGCCGGCGACGGCGAACAGGTCCTCGCGCGATTGGCCCGGCTCGCTGCCCGGTTGCTGGAACGCCGGCAACTGCAACGCCGCAACCGCATTGCCGCACAGATCATGCAGGCCGATTTCAGCGCAGTGGTGGTGGTCGACGGCAGCGACAGCGTGGTGTTCGTCAACCGCGCGGCCGAGGCGCTGTTCGGCGGGCGAGCGCGCGGGATGCGCGGGATGCCGATCCAGGCACTGTTCGCCGCGCACCTGCAACCCGACCCCGCCGCGGCCGAAGCCTGGCTGCGTGGCGAGGCGTGGCTCAACGACGAGGTCGGGCCGTTCAACCTGCACGTGCAGGGCCGCGGCGAGGAGTTGCGTACGCTGGAGGCCGCACGCTGCGCCTGGCCGCTCAACCAGGGCCAGGGCGTGGCGCTGGTGTTGCGCGACATCACCCAGCGCCTCGCCCAGCAGGAACACCTGCACCGCATCGCGATGGTCGACGCGCTGACCGGCCTGCCCAATCGCAACGCCCTGATCGAGGTCCTCGACACCCACCTGCAGTCGGGCATGCGCAGCCTCGGGCTGGTGCTGCTGGGACTGGACAACTTCAAGGCGATCAACGACACCCTCGGCCACGCCAATGGCGATGCCGCGCTGCAGGCGGTCGCCGAGCGCCTGCACACGATGGTGCCGAAGGGGACTGCGCTGGCCCGTTGCGGCGGCGACGAGTTCGCGATCGTCTATCCGGATGTCGATGGCGACGCGCTGGAACAGCGCCTGACCCGGCTGTTCGCAGACGACCGGCCGCCGTTCGAGGTCAACGGCCACCGGATCCACCTGGACGCCAGCATCGGCCTGGCTGTATTCACCCACGGCGACGACGACGGTGCCGTGATCGCCGGCAACGACCTGGTCGCGCGCGCCGACCTGGCGCTGTACAAGGCCAAGGCCAACGGCGGCCGCCGTTATTGCCGGTTCGAGCTGGGCATGCGCCGCGAGATCAACGCCCGCCGCATGCTCGACCTGGAACTGCGCCGCGCCCACGTGCAGGGCGAGTTCGAGTTGCACTACCAGCCGCAGATCGACCTCGCCAGCGGCACCACGGTCGGCGCCGAGGCGCTGCTGCGCTGGCGCCATCCGCAGCGCGGACTGTTGCTGCCGGTCGATTTCATCGAGGCGCTGGGGGCCAGTCCGGTCGCCGCCGATGTCGGCCGCTGGATCCTGCGGCAGGCCTGCCACGACGCCGCGCGCTGGCCACGGGTCGATGGTCGCGAGGTCGCGATCAGCATCAACCTGTTCCCGGTGCAGGTCACCAATGGCCGCCTGCAGGAGGAGGTCGATCAGGCTCTGGCCGCCAGCGGCCTGGAACCCTCGCGGCTGGAACTGGAGATCACCGAGAACATCGCGCTGCGCCCGGGCGACCTGGCCTCGCGCTCGCTGGGCACGCTGCGCGAGCGCGGGGTGCGGCTGGCGTTCGACGATTTCGGCACCGGCTATGCGTCGCTGTCGATGCTGCAGCGCTTCCGGATCGACCGGGTCAAGATCGACCGCTCGTTCGTGCGCGACATGCTGGCCAACCACGGCGACGCCGCGATCGTGCGATCGATCATGCTGATCTCGCGCAACCTGGAGCTGGAAGTGATTGCCGAGGGCGTCGAGAACCTCGACCAGGCCGAGTTGCTGCACACCCTGGGATGCCAGGGGGCGCAAGGCTTCCTGTACGCGCCGGCGCTGGCGGCCTCGGCCTTCGACGCATGGCTGGCGAGCGAACCGCGGGCGATCCCGGTGGCGGCGCGGGAGTATCCACATGACTGAGTCAGGCATTGCCACCCGCCGTGCCCACTCACGCCGCGGCGTCGGCGATCGCGCGCGCACCGAGGTCGAGGCCCGCGATTTCGCCTTCGACGACCGCGACTTCCGCCGGGTCTCGCAGCTGATCCACGCGCGCGCCGGCATCAGCCTCAGCGACCACAAGCGCGACATGGTCTACAGCCGGCTCGCGCGCCGCGTGCGTGCGCTCGGCCTCACCCGCTTCTGCGACTACCTCGACGCGCTGGAAGCCGACGACGGTCCCGAGTGGGAGGCGTTCGTCAACGCGCTGACCACCAACCTGACCTCGTTCTTCCGCGAGGCCCACCACTTCGACGCGCTCATCGGACACCTGCACGCCGCCGGCAACGAACGCCTGACGATCTGGTGCTGCGCCGCCTCGACCGGCGAGGAACCCTATTCGATCGCGATCGCCGCCTGCGAAGCCTTCGACAGCCTGACTCCGCCGGTGCGCATCCTCGCCACCGACATCGACACCCACGTGCTGCAGACCGCCGCGGCGGGGGTGTATCCGATCGAGCGCATCGCCGCGCTGTCGGAACAGCGCCGCCAGGCCTACTTCCAGCGCGGCAGCGGCCCCCACGCCGAGATGTGCCGGATCCGCCCGGCGGTGCAGTCGCTGGTGACGTTCCGCCCGCTCAACCTGCTCGACCCCGACTACGGCCTGCGCGGCGGATTCCACGCGGTGTTCTGCCGCAACGTCATGATCTATTTCGACAAGCCGACCCAGTACGCGGTGCTGAGCCGGATCGCGCCGCTGCTGGCGCCCGACGGCCTGTTGTTCGCCGGCCACTCGGAGAGCTTTGGTCACGCCCAGGACCTGGTCGTGCCGTGTGGACGCACCACCTATCGGGCGGCGGCAGCCGCCATCGGAGCGCGCCGATGAATGCCGCGCTGCCGCTCGCCGACGCCGTCCCCGGCCGCTACTACGACACCACCCTGCAGACCGAGGCGATCAAGCTGCTGCCGGCCGACTACGTCGCCACCGACGAGCCGGTGGCGCTGGTCACCCTGCTCGGCTCGTGCGTGGCCGCGTGCCTGTACGACCCGGCGATCGGGGTCGGTGGCATGAACCACTTCATGCTGCCCGGCGACGACGGCGACAACGTCTGCGGCCGCTACGGCGCGCACGCGATGGAGCTGCTGATCAACGACCTGCTCAAGCGTGGCGCACGGCGTTCGCGTTTGCTGGCCAAGGTGTTCGGCGGCGGCAACGTGCTCAGCGGCTTCTATACCGACCCGATCGGCACCCGCAACGCGCGCTTCGTGCTGAAGTACCTGGTCGACGAGCGCATCCCGGTGATGGCGCAGGACCTCGGCGATATCCACCCGCGCAAGGTCTGCTTCTTCGCCCAGACCGGGCGCACCCTGGTCAAGCGCCTGCCGGCGACCCGTGACAACGAGATCGCCCGGGTCGAGCGCGACTACTACGGCAGCCTCAACCGCGCGCCGGTCAGCGGCGGGGTCGAGTTGTTCTGACATGCCGGTCAAGGTACTCGTAGTCGACGATTCGGCGCTGGTGCGCCAGCTCATTCCCGGGCTGCTGGCCGGCGATCCCGACATCGAGGTGGTCGGCACCGCCGCCGACCCGTTCATCGCCCGCGACAAGATCAAGCGGCTCGCCCCGGACGTGCTGACCCTCGATGTCGAGATGCCGCGCATGGACGGACTGACGTTCCTGCAAAACCTCATGCGGCTGCGGCCGATGCCGGTGGTGATGGTGTCGTCGCTGACCGAGCGCGGCGCCGCGGTGACCCTGGATGCGCTGGGCCTAGGTGCAGTCGACTTCGTCGCGAAACCACGCCTCAACGTCGCCCGCGGACTGGCGGAATACGCCGGACTGCTGCGCGAGAAGGTCAAGCAGGCCGCGCGGGCCAACGTGGCGCCGCTGTCGCCGCGGCAGGCGCCGCCGCGCAGCGCCGGACTCAGCCACTACCGCACCACCGACCGCCTGCTCGCGATCGGCGCCTCCGCCGGCGGCACCGAGGCGATCCGCCACGTGCTCGCGGCGATGCCGGCCGATGCGCCGGCGATCGTGATCGCACAGCACATCCCGGCCGCGTTCAGCCGCAAGCTTGCCGAACGCCTCGACAAGCACAGCCGCATGACCGTGGCCGAGGCGGTCGATGGCCAACCGTTGCTGGCCGGCCACGCCTACCTCGCCCCCGGCGGTCGCCACCTGCGGGTGCAGCGCAACGGCGCGCGCTGGCAGTGCCGG
Source organism: Lysobacter sp. (assembly GCA_050737695.1). Taxonomy (GTDB): domain Bacteria; phylum Pseudomonadota; class Gammaproteobacteria; order Xanthomonadales; family Xanthomonadaceae; genus Novilysobacter. The sequence goes on from JBOHYB010000008.1 coordinate 86,669, forward strand.
CTCGACGAGGACGACTTGGTGCGCGGCCACCGGCCCAGCGTCGACGTCCTGTTCGAATCACTGGCGCGGCAGGCCGGTGGCAACGCCAGCGCGGCGTTGTTGACCGGCATGGGCGATGACGGCGCGCGCGGTCTGCTGGCGTTGCACGAGGTCGGCGCGACCACCATCGCCCAGGATCGCGCCAGCAGCGTGATCTGGGGCATGCCCGGCGCCGCGGTGGCGCTCGGCGCCGCGCAGCAGGTGCTGTCGCTCGAATGCGTCGCCGACGCGCTGTTGGCGCCACCGTCGCACTAAAGCAAGCGGCCGACGTGCCGTTATCTAGCTTGAACGTCCCCGACCGAGAGCTGCGATGGATTCCCGCGTACTGATTCGCCTGGCAGCGCCCCTTGCGCTCACCGTTTTTCTGCTGACCGCCGAACTGGCCGGCTGGCCCGGCGCCGTCCGCTGGGGCGCACTGGTGGCCATGACGCTGGCGTGGCTCGGCTTCGCCTGGTTCGCCTACCGTCCCGGCCAGGGCTCGGCGATGCTGCGCGAGCAAAGCCGTCTGCTGGACGAACTGCGCAACTTCGTCGGCTCCGAGGTACAGGGCTCGCGGACCGAGATCGACCGCACCCGCGAACTGATCCGCGAGTCGGTGGCCAAGCTCGGCGGCAGCTTCGAGGAGGTCAACCGCAAGTCGCGGACGCAGAGCGAAGTGGTCGCGCGGATCATCGACCGCACCGGCGACGACAACGGCGGCGGTGTCGACGTGCACCAGTTCGCGCTGCAAGCCAGCCAGAAGATGGAGCAGCTGGTCGAGGCGCTGGAAGCCGTCGCCGGCCAGAGCGGCAACACCGTGACCCACATCGACGCGATGGCCGACCACCTGGATGGCATCTTCGCGCTGCTGGAGGACGTCAAGTCGATCGCCGACCAGACCAACCTGCTGGCGCTGAACGCCGCGATCGAGGCCGCGCGTGCAGGCGAAGCGGGGCGTGGCTTCGCGGTGGTCGCCGACGAAGTGCGCAACCTGTCGGAGCGATCCACCGCGTTCAACGAGCAGATCCGCAAACTCGCCCACAGCTCCAAGGATGCGATCGCCAAGGTCCGCGACACCGTCACCACGATGGCCTCGCGCGACCTGGACCGTTCACGGGGCGCCCGCCTCGAGGCCGCGGCGATGCTGGAGCGTGTCGACGGCATCAACCGCGGTCTCGGCAACGGCATGCGCGAGATCGCCGAGTGCGGCCGCGCGATCGACGGCTCGGTCGCCGAGGCGGTGCGCTCGCTGCAGTTCGAGGACATCGCCACCCAGGCGCTCGGCGCCGCGACCATACACCTGGAGCGGCTCAACGCGATCAACACCGAGGCCACCGCGCTGCAGCGTTTGTTGCACGGCGACCATCGCGACAGCGACGTGCAGCAGGCCTTGAAGAGCCTGGTCCAGCGCATCGGCCAGATGCGCGGCGAGTGGGAACGGCCGCCGCACAAGCCGGTGATGCAGCAATCGATGGATGCCGGCAGCGTCGAGCTGTTCTGAGCGCTTCAAGACGCTGCCTCACGCTCTTGTAGGAGCGGCTTCAGCCGCGATCGGATGACCGGTCACCGCACTGATTCCAGATCGCGGCTAAAGCCGCTCCTACAAAATCAGCGTCTGGCACACTGCGCGTATGCCACTGTCGAGCCCCGCCGCCCTCTTCGTCATCGCCCTGCTGTCGGCGCTGGTCGGTGCGGCGATCTGCTACCACCTGCTGTGCCGGCGCAAACTGCGGATCGACAGCGGCACCGTCGCGCGCCAGCGCGCCGAACTGCGGGCCATGACCCGTCGCATCATCACCTTGCAGGAAGACGAGCGCACCGCGTTGTCGCGCGAGTTGCACGACGACATCGGCCAGGCGATCACCGCGATCAAGCTGTGCGCGCAGGCGCTCGACGACGAGGACGACAGCCGACGCGCCGCCACCGTGGCCGAGATCTCCGCGATCGCCGACCAGACCGTGATCAAGCTACGCAACCTGTCGCTGCTGCTGCGGCCGCCGCAACTCGATGCATTGGGTCTGGAGGCGGCGCTGCGCTGGCAGGCCGGCGCACTGTTCCGCTCCGACCGGCCGGAACTGGTGCTGTCATTGCAACCGCTGCCGCAGCGGCCAACCCCGGCGGTGGAGCTGGCCTGTTTCCGCATCGCCCAGGAAGCGTTGACCAATACGCTGCGCCATGCCGATGCACAGCGGGTCAGCGTCATCCTGTCCGCGACCGGCGACCGGATCGACCTGCAGGTCGAGGACGACGGTACCGGCTTCGATGCCGACCGAACCCACGGCCTCGGCCTGGTGACGATGCGCGAGCGCGCGCAGCAACTGGGCGGGCGCTTCGAGGTCGAGACCGTCGCCGACGGCGGCACCCGGGTGTGGGCAAGCCTGCCGATGTTGGGCGCAGCTGACTCCGTGACGACACCGCCCCCGTCCCCCAAAGGGACTTCCTTCGGGGCGTAGGAGCGGCTTCAGCCGCGATCGGCAATCGGCGCGAGCGAACGGTTCCAGATCGCGGCTGAAGCCGCTTGTGTCTGCACTTTGCTCTAGTTTGGAGATGAGAGCGGAGTGCGGGACGCCGACCAGCCGGGGTGCCCGAAAGCACGTGTAGGAGCCAGGGCGCCCGCACTCCA
>JBOHYB010000009.1:0-84749 GCA_050737695.1 Lysobacter sp.
ATCGTGGAATCGGCGCGGGCGAACGATTCCACGATCGCGGCTGAAGCCGCTCCTACAAAAACGGGTCAGGTCGTGGCCTTGACGGCTTTCTTCGCGACCTTTTTGGTGGCCTTTTTTGCAGCAGTCTTCTTCGCCGCCTTCTTGGCCGGCGCCTTCTTCGCGACCTTCTTCACCGCGGCCTTCTTGGCGACTTTCTTCGCTGGCGCTTTCTTGCCGAAGCCCTTGCGCATCGGCTTGCCGGTTTCCTCCATCAGCTTGATCACTTCCTCAAGTGTCAGCGAGGCCGGTTCGCGGTCCTTGGGGATCTTGCCGTTGAGCTTGCCGTCGCTGAGATACGGCCCGTAGCGGCCGTTGAGAACCTGGATGTCGCTGCCGGCGAACTCCTTGATGATCCGGTTGCGGGCGATCTCCTCCTTCTCCTCGATCAGGAACACCGCCCGCTCCAAATCGATCTTGTAGGGGTCGTCCTCCTTCTTCAGCGAGGCGTACACGCTGCCGCGCTTGGCGAACGGCCCGAAGCGGCCGATGCCGACGCTGACGTCCTCGCCATTGGACTGGCCGAGCGCGCGCGGCATCTTGAACAGTTCCAGCGCCGCTTCGAGAGTGATCGAGTAGATGCTCTGGCCCGGCTGCAGCGAGGCGAACTTCGGCTTCTCCTCGTCCTCGACCGTGCCCATCTGCACCAGTGGGCCGTACTTGCCGATGCGCGCGCTGACCGGGCGGCCGCTGCTCGGGTCGTCGCCGAGGATGCGCACGCTGCCGGCGTCGACCTTGTCCAGCGACTCCTTCTTGTCTTCCACCAGCTTGTGGAACGGGTCCCAGAACCGCTCCATCAGCGGCACCCAGGCCTCCTCGCCGCGGCTCACCGCATCGAGGTCGTCCTCGAGCCGGGCGGTGAAGTCGTAGTCGACGTAGCGGGTGAAGTGCGCCGACAGGAACTTGCTGACCGCGCGGCCGACATCGGTCGGGCGGAAGCGGCGCGCGTCGAGCTCGACGTACTTGCGGAACAGCAAGGTGGCGATGATCGATGCGTAGGTCGACGGCCGGCCGATCCCGTACTCCTCCAGCGTCTTGACCAAGGACGCTTCGGAGAAGCGCGGCGGCGGCTCGGTGAAATGCTGGTCGGCGTGGATGCGATCGAGCGGGATGCGGTCGCCGGTCTTCATCGCCGGCAGCTTGCGGCCCTCGTCGTCGGCATCGGCGGCCTTGGCGTCCTTGCCTTCCTCATACACCGCGAGGAAACCCGGGTCGATCACGGTGGTGCCCGACACCCGGAAGCTGTGCTCGCTGCCGGCGGCGAGGTCGACCGACACCGTGTTGAGCGTGGCCGGGACCATCTGGCTGGCGACCGCGCGCTTCCAGATCAGCTCGTACAGGCGGCGGGCGTCATCCTCGAGGAAGCGCGAGACCTGCACCGGCGTGCGCAGTGCCGAGGTCGGGCGCACCGCCTCGTGGGCTTCCTGCGCGTTCTTCGACTTCGACTTGTAGGTGACCGGCTGGTCCGGCACCGCGCGGGTGCCGTAGTCGCGCGCGATCACGTCGCGGATCTCGCCGACCGCCTCGAGCGACAGGTTGACCGAGTCGGTACGCATGTAGCTGATCAGGCCGACGGTGCCCTCGTCGCCGAGCGCCACGCCCTCATAGAGCTTCTGCGCGACCTGCATGGTGCGCTTGGTGGTGAAGCCGAGCTTGCGCGCGGCCTCCTGCTGCAGGGTCGAGGTGGTGAACGGCGCGGCCGGCCGGCGCTTGCGCTCCTTGCTGGTGACATCGGTGACGTGCAGGGCGCCGTTGGCCGCAGCGACGATGCGCTGGCGCGCGGCCTCGGCGGTGTCGCCGTTGGTGATGGTGAACTGCTCGAACTTGGCGCCGTCGAGCTTGGTCAGGCGCGCGCTGAAGGCTTGGTTCGGATGCTGGCACTCGGCTTCGATGCTCCAGTACTCGCGCGCCTTGAACGCCTCGATCTCTTCCTCGCGCTCGACGATCATGCGCAGCGCCGGGCTCTGCACGCGGCCGGCGGACAGCCCGCGCTGGACCTTGCGCCACAGCACCGGCGACAGGTTGAAGCCGACCAGGTAGTCAAGCGCGCGGCGCGCCTGCTGGGCGTCGACCAGGTCGGCGGCGATGTCGCGCGGCTGCGCCATCGCCTCCTTGATCGCGCGCGGGGTGATTTCGGTGAACACCACCCGCTGCAGGGTCTTGCCGTCGAGCAGGCCGCGCTCGCGCAGGATCTCGGCGATATGCCAGCTGATCGCCTCACCCTCGCGATCCGGATCGGTCGCGAGGTACACGGCGTCGGCGCCCTTGGCGGCCTTGGCGATCGCCGCGACATGCTTCTCGTTCTTCTCGATCAGGTCGTAGCGCATCGCGAAATCGCGCTCGGGATCGACCGCGCCCTCCTTCGGCACCAGGTCGCGGACGTGGCCATAGGAGGCCAGGACGATGAAGTCCTTGCCGAGATACTTGTTGATCGTCTTGGCCTTGGCCGGCGACTCGACGATGAGGAGGTTCTTGGCCACGCGGCGGAGCCTGTCGTTGGGGGCGGGAGCGCGCCGTGAAGGCAGCGCCGGACGGCGGCACGGGATGGGTCGGCGGCGCCGGACAAAGTCGACGCCCGAAGCCGGGCCCGGGCGTTCAGGAATGCTTCTTTAGTGGAATCACGCGGCGGGCACCGCTGTCAAGCAATCTTTTCGCGTGGACTTGCCCGGTTTGCGTCGCGTGCATGGCCGATGTGAAACCGGCCATGACGCACAATAATAATGAATGCGGCCCGCAGGTGGGTCAGTGCACCGGTTCGGGATCTTCCTCGAACATCTGGGTCTCCATCCAGGCGTAGGCCGCCTCGCTGCCGGGCTGGTTGAACAACACCATCAGCACCACCCACTTGAGGTCGTCGAGGTCGATGCCGTCCTGGTCCAGCGCCATCGCGCGGTCCAGCACCAGCTCGCGCTGGCCGGCGTCGAGGATGCCGCGTTGCTCCAGAAACAGCAGGAAGCCGCGGCAGTCGGTGTCGAGGCGGTCGAGTTCGGGGCCGGCGTAGACCCGGACCGGGCCGTCGGCGCGCGCAGGCGTGGCCGCCGGCCGCTGCAGGGCCAGCGCATCGAGCCATTCGAAGGCCTTGTTGATCTCCGCCGGGCTGAAGCCGGCCTGGCCCAGTTCCTGGAACAACGGGCCGCTTTGCAGGTTTTCGCGGTCGCGGACGAGGTCCGCATCTTCGGTGAAGTAGTGCTCGAACAGGTACAGCAGGACGTCCAGGATGCTCTCTTTCATTTCCCCTCGGCCTGCGCCGCCAGCGGCGCGGTGGGTCAGGAGTTGCTGAGACCGCCGATTCATTCTGCGCCAAGGCCCAGCGAATGGTTCAGCGGTTGCGAAAATACCGGCCGTGTTGCGCCGCCACGCGACCCTCCAGCTCCATGAGCAGCAGCATGGAGGACAGCTGGGCGGCCGTCAATCCGGTGCGTTCGACCAACTGGTCCATACCGGTTGGGTCGTGACCAAGCGCACACCACAAGGTCTGGTGGTCATGGTCCGCATCGTCACCGGCCTCCGACTGCCGGTTTGGACCGCTGGTGATGGTTGACGGTTCCGTCCGGGCAGGCCGGGGTGGATCCATGACCGGTCCCGGTTCAGAATCGTGAAGGACGCCGGTGACGGCGGAATGGCCCCCCGACTTGGGGGCGAGCAGGCGCTGGCGCAAGTCGCCGGCCAGACCCACCACCGCCGGGGCCAGCAGATCGATCACGTCCTGTGGGTGTTCGATCAGCGCGGCGCCGTCGCGGATCAACCGGTGGCAGCCCCGCGCCAGCGGGTTGTGGATCGAGCCTGGCAGGGCCATCACCTCGCGCCCGCAGTCGGCGGCCAGGCGGGCGGTGATGAGCGCGCCGGAGCGCTGTGCGGCCTCGATCACAAGGGTGCCGACGCTGAGGCCGGCGAGAATCCGGTTGCGGCTCGGGAAGTGCTCCCTGCGGGGCCCGGTGCCGGGCAGGTGTTCGCTGACGATGGCGCCGCGTTCGGCGATTTTACCGTGGAGATCGCGGTTGCTGCGTGGATACGGCACGTCCGGCCCGGTGCCGAGTACGGCCACGGTCGGCGCATCGACGGACAGCGCCGCCTGGTGGGCGGCGGTGTCGATACCGGCGGCCAGTCCACTTGCGACCAACAGCCCACCGCGGCCGAGGGCGCGGGCGAAGTCGCCGGCGTGGTCGCGTCCGGCTGGGGTCGGCGTGCGGCTGCCGACGATCGCGACCGCCGGGTGCCACAGCAATCCCGGATCGCCGGCAACGAACAGTGCCAGCGGCGGATTCGGGCAGCGTCGCAACAGCGGAGGGTAGTCGGGGTCGTGCCAGCCGAGCAGGTGGTGGTTGGCGTCGTCGAGCCATCGGACGGCGTGCGCCAAGGCGGCCGTCGGCGGCGCTCGCAGGGCGACAAGCTGCGGACCGCCCAGGCCGCAGGCACGCCACAACGCCGCGCCTGCGGCGAGTGCGGCGGCCGGCGTGGCCTGTCGCAGCAATCGTCGGCGCGGTGCCGTGGCGCCGCCGCAGGCGACCAGGCGCAGCAATGCCTCGAGTTCGGCCGGGTCGCGACGGGTCGCCGTGGCGGGGATGGATGGCGCGGGAGGCGCGAGGATTCCGGCGAACAGGTCGTCGCCAGGTTCGGGGGCGGTCGGAGCGTCGGCATGCATCGATCCAGCATCGGCCGCAAACGACGACGGCGCCCTAAGGCGCCGTCGCGTGTGGTGGTAGGGAAACCCCTACTTTGCCGGATCAGTACGGCGCGTCGGGATGCTTGAGCTCGTGGCCGACCTGGACCGGCCGGATCGCGTCCATCACCAGTGCGTAGCTGACCTTGTCGAAGGTGCGGAACACCATCAGGTGGCCGGCGAACTCGTCCGGCAGGCGCACCTTGGCGTTCCGGCCGAAGGTGTCATCGCTGCGATCCCAGGGGCCGTTCTCGACCTGGTCGAGCACCGCGTTGCCGACCCGCCAGCTGGAGAACACGGTGCCGTTGTCGACGCCGTCGCGGGCGCCGACCGAGATCGCCACCACGTCGCGCGGGCCGCCGGTGCTGAGCATGTCGGCCACCGCCAGGATGCGGGCGCGGCCGTAGTCGAGCTGCTGCTTCGGCGGGTGCGGGAAGAACTGCAGGTCGTACGGCTGCGCCTCGACCGGGATCAGGCGGTCGCCGACCCGGACCTCACGGCCGCTGTCGTCGAGCAGCAGGGTGGTGACCTCGATCCCGCCGACTTCGCCGCGGGTGACGGTGCCGGTGTTCTGCTGCATCAGCTCGTAGCCGAGCAGCTCATGGCCGTCGTCGGACACGGTCGCGTTGGTCCAGAACTGCTCGAAATCGAGCGTGCGCTTGCCACGGAAGTCGAGGTCGTCCTTGTGGAAGATGTCGCAGCAGGCCGGGTCACGATCGAGGCGGGTGTAGCGCTGGGTCGGGCGCACCACCTGGTAGCGCTGGCCCGGCTGGGCGTTCTCCAGGCCTTCGATGTAGGCGACCTGACCCTGGGTCGCGCGCAGGCGCTCGGTTTCCAGCGAGACCACGTGCGGCAGCTGCTCGAACTGGTCGACCACCCGCAGGTCCTTCAGGAACGGCTCGACCTGCGACAGCGGCACGCCGGTCACCGGGGCGACCTCGCGCGGGCCGGGCTCGGCCACGGTCACGCGATCGAGGTAGGCCAGCGACAGCACGTCGCCCGGATAGATCAGGTGGGGGTTGGCCACCTGCGGATTGGCCTGCCAGATTTCCGGCCACAGCCACGGCTTCTCGAGGAAGCGCCCGGCGATATCCCACAGGGTGTCACCCTTCTGCACCACATAGGTGTCGGGATGGTCGCCGCGGATTTCGGCGGCCATCGCATAGGTGGCAATGGTCAACAACGCAGCGGTCATCACCGCACGGATCGGTTTTTGCATGGCAGTGTCTACCTGATTCCCCTACAGGTGCGCCCAGCGTCAGTATCTGACGTGGGGCTGTCGGCACTATAGCCCAGAAGAACCGCGCGGTTGCAAGCAAACCGGGCCGTCAACGGCGTTACAATCCATCGGCTGCTTGCGGTTGTGACCCACGCCCCCATTTTTAGAGCCATGGCCCTTTTACCGATCCTCGAATTCCCCGATCCGCGCCTGCGCACCGTCGCCGCGCCGGTCGATCTGTCCCGGGTTGCCTCGCCGGAATTCCAGAAATTGCTCGACGACATGTTCGAGACCATGTACGCCGCGCCCGGCATCGGCCTGGCGGCGAGTCAGGTCGATGTGCACCTGCGCTTCATGGTGATCGACGTCAGTGAGGAGAAGAACCGGCCGCTGGTGTTCATCAACCCGGAGATCACCGAGCGCATCGGCGAGCAGGTCTGCCAGGAAGGTTGCCTGTCGGTGCCGGGGATCTTCGCCGACGTGACCCGCTCCGACCGCATCACGGTCAAGGCGATCGGCCGCGATGGCGAGGCGTTCGAGATGCAGGTCGACGACCTGTTGGCGGTCTGCGTGCAGCACGAGATGGACCACCTGCTGGGCAAGCTGTTCGTCGACTACCTGTCGCCGCTGAAGCGCGAGATGGTGCGCAAGAAGCTGGCCAAGGCCAAGCGCAACGCGGCCTGAGTGCCACCGGCGGCGCCTGTAGAATCGCCGCATGAGAATCGTCTTTGCCGGAACCCCCGAGTTCGCCGTGCCGTGCCTGCGCGCGGCCGCCGGGCGCAATGAAGTCGTTGCCGTGTACACCCAGCCCGACCGCCCGGCCGGGCGCGGTCGCATGCTGGCGCCGTCGCCGGTCAAGCGCGAGGCGCTGCTGCGCGGGATCGAGGTGCTGCAGCCGGAAAATTTCAAGTCGGCGGTGTCGCGCGAGGCGCTGGCCGCGCTCAAGCCCGACCTGCTGGTGGTGGTCGCCTACGGCCTGATCCTGCCGCAGGCGGTGCTCGACATCCCGACCCACGGCTGCTGGAACGTGCACGCCTCGCTGCTGCCGCGCTGGCGCGGCGCCGCGCCGATCCAGCGCGCGATCCAGGCCGGCGACGGACAGACCGGCGTGTGCCTGATGCAGATGGAAAAGGGTCTGGACACCGGCCCGGTGCTGCTGAAACAGGCGATCGATATCGGCGCCGACGAGACCGGCGGGCAGTTGCATGATCGCCTCGCCGACCTCGGCGCGCAGGTGCTGGCCGACGGCCTCGGCCTGCTGCGCGCCGGCATCCGCCCGGTGCCGCAACCGCAGCCGGTCGAGGGCGTGACCTACGCAAACAAGCTCGACAAGGCCGAGGCCCGGCTCGACTGGAGCCGCCCGGGCACCGAACTGGCGCGGACCGTGCGCGCGTTCAACCCGTGGCCGATGGCCGAGGTGCACCTGGCCGCCGAGCGCGTGCGCGTGCACGGCGCGGTCGCGCTGCCGCTGGCCCACGACGCCGCGCCGGGCAGCGTACTCGCGGCCGGTCGCGACGGCATCGATGTCGCCTGCGGCGAGGGCGCGCTGCGCATCCGTGTATTGCAACGCGATGGCGGCAAGGCAATTACCGCCGCCGACTACCTCAACGGACGGCGTGACTTGCGGGTTGGAGCGTAGGTTCACGTCGATGGTCGTCTCGATGGTCCCGGAATGCGCTCTCTGTAGGAGCGGCTTCGGCCGCGATCTGGAATCGGCGCGTACGACCCACCATCCGATCGCGGCTGAAGCCGCTCCTACAAAGGCCCGTTGCCGCGCATGAAACCAGTAATCGGCACCCAGCCGCGCGTCATCGCCACCCGCGTGCTGGACGCGGTGCTGCACCGCGGTCGTTCGCTCAAGGCCGAGCTGGCGACCTCGCTCAACCAATTACCCGATCCGCGCGACCGCGCGCTGGTCGAGGCGATCTGCTTCGCGGTGCTGCGCGAGGGCGCGCGCTTCGACGTGGCGCTGCAAGCCTGGCTGCCGCGGCCGTTGGCCAAGCGCGACCGCGAGTTGCGCGCGCTGCTGCTGGCCGGCTTCGCCCAGTTCGACCCGCTCGGCCTGCCGCCGCATGCCGCGGTCGGCGCGACCGTCGAAGCCGCGCGCGTGCTCGGTCGCCAACACCAGTCAGGCCTGGTCAACGCATTGCTGCGGCGCGCGCTGCGCGAGGGTCTGCCGCCGCTGGAGCCACGCGCGCAATGGCCGCAGTGGCTGCGCGGACGGATCGAACAGGACTGGCCGGATCACGCCGACGCCATTTTCGCCGCCAGCGCCCTGGCCCCGCCGCTGTGGCTGCGGGTCAACCGCCGACAGGTCACGCGCGACGACTATCGCGATCAGTTGCGGCAGGCCGGTATCGAGTCGACATCCGACTCGCAACTCGCCGCGGCCCTGCGACTGGATACGCCGGTGCCGGTCGCTGCGTTGCCGGGTTTCGCCGACGGTGCGGTGTCGGTACAGGACGGCGCCGCACAGCGCGTCGTCGACGCGCTCGCACTGGCGCCGGGCGTCCGCGTGCTCGATGCCTGTGCCGCGCCGGGCGGCAAGGCCGCGCATTTGCTCGAACGCGATCCGACGCTGCGGTTGACCGCCCTCGATATCGATCCCTCGCGGCTGCGACAGGTCCGCGAGACCTTCAAGCGCCTGCAGCTCGCCGACCCCATCGACCTGCGGGCCGCGGATGCCGCCGACCTCGACAGCTGGTGGGATGGCTCCGCTTTCGACGCGGTGCTGCTGGACGCGCCGTGCTCGGCCACCGGTATCGTCCGCCGCCAGCCCGACGTGCTGCTGCACCGGCGCGAGTCCGACCTGGTCGCCCTCGGCGAGGTCCAGGCGACGCTGCTCGACAACCTGTGGCGCACGCTCGCCCCCGGCGGGGTGCTGCTGTACGCGACCTGCTCGATCCTGCAGTCCGAGAACGCGGCGCAGGTCGACGCCTTCCTCGCGCGCACCCCGGACGCCGTCGCCGAACCGCTGGACGAGCGCTTTGGCCACGCCAGCGGTGCCGGCCGCCAGCGCCTGCCCGGCGAGGACGGCATGGACGGCTTCTTCTACGCGCGGTTGCGCAAGGCCGCTCGCGGCTGAGCTCAGTCCTGCAAGGATTGCAGCGCGGGCAGCGGGTGGGCCGCGAACTCGGCCAGGTGCTGGTCGATGCCGAGCTCGCAACGCACCAGCCGCTGTGAGCGGGTCTGCGCGAGGTAGGCGTCGTTGCGGCTGGCGCCGTCCTGGTGGCGCTCGACGTGGTGCAGGTGGAACGCCAGCGCCGACAGCCGCAGTTGCCGGCACAGCAGGCCCGCATGGTGCGCGCGCCAGGCCAGTTCCTCGTCCTCGCGCCCCCAACCCTGCATGCGCTCGTCGAAGCCGTTGAGACGGATCAGGTCGTCGCGCCACCAGGCCTGGTTGCAGGTCTTGATCGCATGCGGCCGGGTGCGCCGGTTGGCGCGCATGTACAGCCGCGACAACCGCGGCAGGCGCAGGGTGTGGCGGCGGCGGGCGATGCCGGCACTGAACAGGCCGGGGCTCATGTCGGGGTCGGCCAGCATCCGCTCGCGGAACGCCGGCGTGGTCAGCACCCGCGAACCCTGCACGAACGCGCCGGGTTCGGCCGCATCGAGGTGGTCGGCGACGAAACGCGGATGCATCACCATGTCGCCGTCGAGCAGGATCACGTAGTCGCCACTGGCCGCGGCGATCGCGCGATTGCGCGAGCGGGCGACGCGGAAGCCGTCGTCGGCCTGCCAGCTGTGCCGCAGCGGCACCGGCACCGTGCCGGCCATCGCTTGCAGCAGCGCGCGGGTGGCCGCGCCGGAACCGTCGTCGGCGACGATGACTTCGTCGGGCAGGCGGACTTGCCGCGCAACGCTGGCCAGCACCAGGCCAAGCGCCTGTTCGGAGTTGTAGGTGGTGATGACCAGGCTGGCCGAGCGCGGGCTCATGCGCCCGGCTCCGTCGCGGCGTGGCGCAGCAGCGCGTACTTCAAAGCGGCGTAACGCATGTGCAACCAGTGGAAGCGCAGGCCGGGCAGGCCATCGACGAGGCCGCCGCGCAGCAGCAGGTTCTTGGCGGCGTAGGCAAGCGCGGCCAGCGCGCCGCGACCGGGCCAGCTGCGCTTGCCGCGCGCGGCCTGCTGGTCGGCCCACAGTCGGGCATAGCCTTGCAGCTTGCGCCAGTACTCGGCGGGGTTGCGTGCGGTGTCGTGCTCGAGGCGGATGTCGGACAGCCGCACCCGCTGGCCGCCGGTGTCGAGATACTCGTGCACCGGCACGACCGCATGGCGCAGGTGGGCACGGAACAGGCGCTCGACCGGCTCGCGGGCGAAGCTGCCGCCGCGCATCGGATGGCCAAGGTAATGGGTGCGGCGTGGCAACTGCCAGACGTCGGCCTGCTCCACCCGGTCGCCCTCGAACAGGCCGCGCAGGCGCTGTTGCGCATCCGCCTGCAGCCATTCGTCGGCGTCGAGAAGAATCACCCACGGCTGCGAGGCGCGTTCGATCGCGGCGTTCTTTTGCCGGGCGAAGCCGAGCCAGTCCTGGTGTTCGACGACCGCGCCGAGGCCGCGGGCGATCGCGACGGTGTCGTCGGTCGAGCCGGAGTCGAGCACGACCACCTCGGCGCAGACCGGCAGCAGCGAGGCCACGCAGCGGCCGATGCGGTCGGCTTCGTTCTTGCAGACGATCACGCCGGACAACGGCAACGGCTGGCCGGACGAGGGCATGGCGGGCATGGATGGCCGTGGCGGAAACAGGCTGCGAGTATAGCGATGCGGCCATGATCGCCGAGCCAGGAAAACCCCGCATGCGCATCGTCCACCTGATCCTGACCAGCCGCTTCGCCGGCAGCGAGCGCCATGCGCTGGAACTGGCCGCGGCGCAGGCGGCCGACCACGACGTCACCGTGGTGCTGCGCCGCGCCGGCACCGGGTCGCGCGTCGATGCGATCGCCCACCGGGTGGATCCGCGGGTCAAGGTCGAGGTGGTCGGCGACCTGTTCACACCATGGCAAGCCAGGCGGGTGTTGCGTCGATTGCAGCCGGATGTCGCCCACGCCCACCTCAGCGGCGGCTGCCGCGCGCTGCATGGGCTCGATGTCCCCGGCTGCCTGCGGGTGGCGACCCTGCACATCCATTACAAGCCACGCCAGCACGCGACGCTGGACGGTCTGATCGCGATCGCGTCGTGGCAACTGGACGCGATCCCCGCGCCATTGCGCGCGCGCACGGTGCAGATCGACAACTGGACGTTGCCGCGACCCGCCGCCGCCGATGCGCGTGCGCGGCTGCGTGCCGAGCACGACATCGACGACGGCACCTTCGTGGTCGGCGCGCTCGGCCGGGCCGAGCCGGGCAAGGGCCTGGACGTGCTGATCGAAGCGTTCGAGCGCGCGCGCCTGGCCGATGCACGGCTGGTTATCGTCGGCCAGGGCAAGGCGTGGAAGGCCTTGCGCGAGCGGGCCGGCCCGGACGTGCTGATGCCGGGTTTCGCCGAACATCCGCAGGACTGGCTGGCGGCGTTCGATGGTTTCGTCAGCGCGGCGCGCAGCGAGCCGTTCGGGCTGGTGCTGCTGGAAGCGATGGAAGCGGGCTTGCCGATCCTCGCCAGCGCCACCGATGGCGCGCGTCACCTGGCATCGCAGTTGCCGGAGCCGCTGCTGCCGATTGGCGACGTCGATGCGCTGGCGGCGGCGTTGCGGTCGCTGCGCGCGGCCGGGCCGCGTCGACTGGAGTACCCGATGGAAGGGTTCCGGATCGAGGCCAAGCGGGCGCAGATCGAGGCGTTCTATCGCGATGGCTTGGCCCGCCTGCGCGGCGGCTGAGATCCCGCGCGGCGTCGCATCCGCCGGCGGGATTCACCAGCGCAGCGGTCGCCGCGCCAGTTCGCGCGACAGCGCCAGGTACAACGCTTGCGCGTCGACCTCCGGCAGGAACCGGATCCGCAACGGCGGTGCCATCGCCCCGGCGCCGGCGGTGTCCAACCACAGCGTCGCGGTGCCGCAATGGCGGTCGATCGGGTTGCGGCTCAGCTGCAAGGCCTGCAGCTTGTCGAGTTCGGCGAAACGCCAGTGCCGACGCAGCCAGCCCTCGCGTATCGCGACCAGTTCGTCGCCCAGTGCCCATGCCGCATGCGCCGTGCGGCGACGCGCCTTGTAGGCCGACCACGGCAGCCACGCCAGCGCGAGCAGGCCCCAGGCGCCGCCGTTCCACGTCAGCACGGCGGTCGCGGCCAACACCCACGGCCAGGATGGCAACCACAGCCGCCACCAGCTGGTCGGCGGCAGCCCGCGCCAGTCGAGCATCGGCCACTGCGCGCGCGGCAACAGGTGCTCGATCAACCCCGCGCATTGCGCCGGTGTCGCGATCGGCGCGACCTCGCGCAGCGCGCGTTGCTGGTTGTGGTCTTCGGCCACCGCGGTGTCGACCTCCAGCGACTGCCGGTCGAGCCATCGGTGCAGCACGCCCTCATGCAGCGTCCAGGCCTGGATCCGTCGGCGCGAGGCGCTCGTGCGCCAGCGCGCCAGCAGGCCGCGTTCGACCGTCAGCCGACGGCCGTGCTCGCTCAGCCGGAAGCCGTAGAACTGCAGCAGCGCCAGCGCGATCGACAACAGTCGCAACAGCAGCACCGCCAGCAACGCGAGGCTGATCGCCGCCAGCGCATATTCGGTGATGCCGAAGTGGCGCTCGCCGGCCCAGCCGAACAGCGTCCCGCCCCAATGTTCGAACAGGTTGGGGATCAACTCGCGGTTGAACTGGGAGGCGCCACCGAACGCCGCAGCGACCAGGATCAGGCCGCGGTTCGATACCAGCCCCAGCCGCAGCACCTCGCCCGGCGACAACTGCAGCAACGTCGCATCGCCGTCCGTGGCGGCCGCCGCGACGGCGGCCTCGGGCGCGCGGCCGCGCTGTCGAACCAGCGTTTCCAGTGCCAGCGCGTCCGCCAGCTTGAGCACCCGCATCTCGGCCTCGGGCTTCTTGCCGCCGGCCGATTCCAGCCGTACCTCGGCCACCCCGAACATCCGGTGCAACAGCGTCTGCTGCAAGGCGACGTTGTGGATGCGCGCGAACGGAATCACCCGCAGGCTGCGTTCGAGCAGGCCGCTGCGCACCACCAGCGCATCGTCGGCCACGCCGTAGCGATAGGTGAAGTACTGCCACAGCGACAGCAGCGCCAGCACGGCGACGCCGATCAGCGGCCACCAGCCATTGCGGTCGCCCTGGCCGAACACCAGCAATGCGACCAGCGGGACGATGAACTGCTTGAGCTGGGCCAGCAAAACGAACAACCACGACATCGGGTGCAGCCGGCGTTCGGCGTCGGCGGCGTTTGCGGCGGGCGGCGATGCCGGGGAACCGGCCTCAGTCATCGTCGCGGTCGATCTGGCGGCCGAGCCGGTCGCGCAGGCGCTCGGCATCGGCGGCATCGAGGTTGGGCACGGTCACCGCGCTGTGGCGGGTGCCGGCGGTGTGCACGACCAAGGTCGCCAGGTCGCGGCGGCGTTGCAGCGGTCCGCGCTTGAGGTCGAGATGCTGGACCCGGCTGGCCGGCACCCGGGTTTCGCGCTGCCACAGCTTGCCGCGGCGCAACGCCAGGCCTTCGTCATCGAGCCGCCAGAAGGTGCGCCGGAACCGGTTCAGGCCGAGCCACAGGCCGAAGCCGCCGCCGACCAGCACGCCCAGCGTGGCCCACGCCACGATCGGCAATTGATCAAGGATGGCGGCGAGGGTGCCGCCGGCCACCAGGCCGACCACTCCGGTCAGCGGCACGGTGCCGAGCAGGAACAGATTGCGCGAGCGCGGCGGCAACGGCTGCCACGCGGCACCGTCGATCGCTTCGGCCGGTCCGGCCGCTGCAGGGTTGTCCACTATGTTCCCCCGGTGTCGATCGGCGCCCGCCCGTTGTCAGCGACGTAGCAATAGGGCCAGTACGGGTTGTCCTCGCCCGACGGCTGCAGCGAGAAGCGCTTGTAGGTCCACTGGTACTGGCTCGGGTCGCGCCGGGCGACGCCTTCGATCGCGGCGTTGAGCGCGGCGACGCTGGTCTTCGGGTCGGCGTCGGCGACCGCCGGCGGGGTCGTCGCCACATGCAGCGCGTATGCCGGCGCGTTGTTGGCGCTGCCGCCGTCGATGCGCTCGCACCAGGCGACCAGCACGGTCGCGCCGCTGCGTGACGCCAGCCGGCCGATCAGGGTCATGGTCAGCGCCGGCACCCCGAAGAACGGGGCGAACTCGCCATCCCCGCGCTTGGGTTGCTGGTCGGGCAGGATCCCGACCACCCCGCCGGCGGCCAGCCGCTTGAACAGTTGGCGCACCCCGGCGCCCTCGGCGCGGACCTGGGTCACCCGCGCGGTACTGGCGTCGTCGGCGCGCACCCGTTGCAGGAATGCCTCGCCGACCTTTGATTCCGGCGGCGCGTACAGGATCGCCAGTGGCGTGCGCGAGGCCAGCCACTGGTTCAGCAGCTCCCAGTTGCCGTGGTGGGGGGCGGCGACGATGACCCCCTTGCCGGCCGTGAGGGCGGCGTCGAGATGTTCGGTGCCGTACCGTTCGCGGATCAGCGCCAGGTTCTCCGCGTGCGGCCGGGTCCACAGCCGCAATGTCTCGATGGTCTGGCGTGCGGTGCCGCGCAGGATCTCCCGACGCAGTTGCGCGCGCTGGCCGGGCAGCAGTTCGGGATAGGCCAGCTCGAGGTTGCATTGCACCACCCGCGCCTCGCGGCTGTCGCGACGCAGCGAGCGCGCGGCCAGCGCATCGGCCAGCCGCAGCAGCCAGCGCCAAGGCAGCCGCCCCAGCAAGGCGGCGAGGGCGTACAACAGGCGGGCGGCGAGATCGGTCATCGCCGGCAGTGTAGCGGGCGGGCTTGCAGGTCGGCCTGCGCCCAGCGCGCCGTGCCGCCGGCTATCCTGTGCCGATGCTCGCCCTGATCCAGCGCGTCACCCAGGCCTCCGTCCACATCGACGACGAACTCGCCGGTGCGATCGGCCCCGGCCTGCTCGCGCTGGTCGGCATCGAGCCCGGCGACGGCGACACCCAGGTCGCACGAATGACCCAGCGCCTGCTCGGCTACCGGGTGTTCGGCGACGATGCCGGCCGGATGAACCTCGGCCTGGCCGACACCGGTGGCGGCCTGCTGCTGGTCAGCCAGTTCACCCTCGCCGCCGACACCGCCAGCGGCATGCGCCCGGGCTTCAGCACCGCCGCACCGCCGGCCGAGGCTGAACCGGTGTTCAACCAATTGCTGCGAACCTGCCGCGAAAAGCACCCGCCGGGGGTGGAAACCGGCCGTTTCGGTACCCATATGGTCATCAGCCTGGTCAACGACGGCCCGGTCACCTTCCTTCTGCGGGCCTGAGTGCCCGGCCAAGTCCCCGCCAGCACGCCTTTCCGGGCGGTTCGACGGCCGGGCTGGTATAATAGACGGTTCATTTCTCCCCAATCACGTGGTGGCGCAGCCGTATGGCCAACGAACGTCAGGCCCCCCAGTCCGACATCAAATCGCTGATCAGCAAGGGCCTGGAGCAGGGCTACCTGACCTATGCCGAAGTCAACGATCACCTCCCGAACGACATCGTCGATCCGGAGCAGATCGAGGACATCATCGGCATGATCAACGGCATGGGCATCGAGGTGCACGAGGTTGCGCCCGACGCCGAGACCCTGTTGCTCGCCGATGGCGGCTCCAACCGCGAGGTCGATGACTCCACCGCCGAGGAAGCCGCCGCCGCGCTGACCGGCATCGACGCCGAGGGTGGCCGCACCACCGACCCGGTGCGCATGTACATGCGCGAGATGGGCACGGTCGAGCTGCTGACCCGCGAGGGCGAGATCGCGATCGCCAAGCGCATCGAGGAGGGCCTGAACCAGGTCCAGGCCTCGATCGCGCTGTTCCCCGGCACCATCGAACTGATCCTGCAGGACTACGAACTGCACAAGGCCGGCAAGAAGCGCCTGCCCGAGCTGCTGGTCGGCTTCCTCGACATGCTCGACGAGCCGCCGCCGGCCCCGGCGCCGGCCGCTGACAAGGACGACAAGAACGGCAAGAATGCGAAGGGCAAGGACGACGACGACAGCGACGACGATTCCGACGACGACGACGATGACGACTCGTCGGCCGACGAGGGCCCGACCGGTCCGGACCCGCTGATCGTCACCGAGCGCTTCGAGAACCTGACCTCGCTGTACGCCAAGTTCGAGCGCGCCTACGCCAAGCACGGCCCGAGCCACAAGTCGGTGGTCAAGCTGCGCGAGGAGATGGCCGAGATCTTCGTCACCCTCAAGCTGCCGCTGCCGCTGACCGACACCCTGGTGCGCAACATGCGCGACACCGTGGCCGAGCTCAAGCGCCACGAGCGCCGCATCCTCGAGCTGGCCACCCGCGTCGCCAAGATGCCGCGCAAGGACTTCATCCGCTCGTGGGACGGCAACCAGGCCAACCTGGAGTGGGTCGACGAGCTGCTCAAGCGCAAGCAGAAGTGGGCTTCGGGCCTGCGCGACGTCAAGGACCTGATCATCGCCGAACAGCAAGCCTCGATCGCCACCGAGCAGTCGATGCGGATCACCCTGGGCGACCTCAAGGAAATGAGCCGCACCATGGCCTACGGCGAGACCAAGGCGCGCAAGGCCAAGCGCGAGATGGTCGAGGCCAACCTGCGCCTGGTGATCTCGATCGCCAAGAAGTACACCAATCGCGGCCTGCAGTTCCTCGACCTGATCCAGGAGGGCAACATCGGCCTGATGAAGGCGGTCGACAAGTTCGAGTACCGGCGCGGCTACAAGTTCAGCACGTATGCGACGTGGTGGATCCGCCAGGCGATCACCCGCTCGATCGCCGACCAGGCGCGCACCATCCGCATCCCGGTGCACATGATCGAGACCATCAACAAGCTCAACCGCATCAGCCGTCAGATGCTGCAGCAGTACGGCCGCGAGGCGACGCCGGAAGAGTTGGCGAAAGAAATGGACATGCCCGAGGACAAGATCCGCAAGGTCATGAAGATCGCCAAGGAACCGATCTCGATGGAGACCCCGATCGGCGACGACGAGGACAGCCACCTGGGCGATTTCATCGAGGACACCAATGTGATGTCGCCGGTCGAGGCGACCACCGACATCAACCTCACCGAGACTGTCCGCGACGTGCTCGCCGGCCTGACCCCGCGCGAGGCCAAGGTGCTGCGGATGCGCTTCGGCATCGACATGAACACCGACCACACCCTCGAGGAAGTCGGCAAGCAGTTCGACGTCACCCGCGAGCGGATCCGCCAGATAGAGGCCAAGGCGTTGCGCAAGCTGCGTCACCCGAGCCGCTCGGAGCAGCTGCGCAGCTTCCTCGATATCGAGTAACGGCGAGTTGCCAAACGCGACATTCGAAGCCCCGCCCCGTGCGGGGCTTCGTCGTTTGCGGGCTACAATCGCACTCCGCTCTGCGGGCCTATAGCTCAATGGTTAGAGCAGCGAACTCATAATTCGTCGGTTGCAGGTTCGAGTCCTGCTGGGCCCACCATCTGTCCGTGGCGCATGCGGTGAGAGACCCGCTCGGTCGCAAATACGGCCGGACGTCTCACCTGAAAGAACGAGGAAGATGTGCGCGTGGGCGGACTGGTTGGATGGCTTCAGCCACAACGAATTCTCGTTCCGATTGCGCACAAAGCATTCAGGCACGGTAAGCAGTAGCTGGGCCGCCTTAAAGCTCGGTCGAGCCGCCATGTCTCGTGGCGCCCCTAGCCGGTGTTGGCTACTCTAGAGTGAGGGCCGCCTGTCTGACGAAGTACACCACCATTCGGAGATGCCGGTGTTCATCCACCACCAGCGTTTGGTGGCGGAAATCCCGTCGTTCCGTCTCGATCGTCACGGACGCGATGCCTCGCTGAGCTTCTTCACTATCCGGCTTCTCCCACAAACGCCGGAAGTCGGCCGAGAGATTCTTCAGGTCCTCGACCAGTGCGCGCAGTGGCGGATCGTCAGGGGCCACGGCAAAGTCGTAGCGGAACTGCGCCAGCAGTTTTGGTGCATCGTCGTGCCAGGCAGGCAGGTGCCGTCGCATGCCGGGATCGGCGAACATCATGCGCAGGATGTTCCGTAGCTCGCGCTCCCGGGTGGTGAAGCCGAACAGTTGATCTGCTGCCGCATTCCAGGCCACAACGTCCCAGCGCAGGTTCAGTACATAGGCCGGTCTCCCCAGGTCGTCCATCAACTGCTGGACGAGAGGCGAGACCGATACGCCTTGACGGGCCTCGGGCGGGGGTGGCCGTTTGTGTGCAAGAAGAAACAGGTGACTGCATTCGGCATCGTCGAGCTTGAGCGCGCAGGCGACCCGCAGAAGAAATCTTTCCGACACCTGGATGTCCCGCCCCTGCTCGAACCAAGTGTACCAAGCCAGGCCCACGCCAGCCAGCGCTGCGACTTCCTCTCTCCGCAAGCCCGGCGTTCGGCGCCGTCCCCGGGTTGGGAGGCCGACGTCGGCAGGCGTCAACTTCCGGCGGTGCCGGGTCACGAACTCCGACAGTTCGTTCTTGGTGCGACTGAGGCTGCGTTCGACCATCGTGTTGTCTCTAGTAATAGGATAAACACATAAATTGTAGTGGGATGATTTTGCCCGAAAGATGTCGCTCCCGACCCAATCCGGTGACGACGTTGACCGCCAACGATGATTCCCCCACTTCCGCGGAACGCGCCGGTACGCGTGCTTGGATCGGACTGGCGCTGCTGGCGCTGCCGACCATCCTGCTGGGACTCGATCTGACTCTCCTGCACCTGGCGCTACCGGCGCTTGCAATGGATCTGCGCCCAACGAGTGCGCAGGCGCTCTGGATCGTCGATGTCTACGGATTCATGGTCGCCGGCTTTCTCATCACGATGGGGACGCTGGGCGACCGTATTGGACGGCGCAAGCTGCTTATGCTCGGCGCGGCCGCCTTCGGGGTTGCATCCGTGATGGCCGCCTGTTCGACCAGTGCGCCCACCTTGATTGCTGCCCGTGCATTACTGGGGGTGGCTGGCGCGACGCTGATGCCCTCGACGCTGGCACTGATCAGCAACATGTTTGCGAGGCCCCACCAACGTGCTCAGGCCATCGGCATCTGGGCGACCATGTTTGCGCTTGGCATGGCCGCGGGCCCCGTGGTGGGTGGCCTGTTGCTGGAGCAATACTGGTGGGGGGCGGCGTTTCTCGTCGCGTTGCCGGTGGTTGCACTCTTGCTGGTCGCGGCGCCTTTTCTCCTACCGGAGTACCGGGCCCCGCATCAGGCCAGGTTGGACCTGCCTAGCGTCGCACTGTCGCTGCTCGCTCTGCTGCCGATCATCTACGGCATCAAGCGGATCGCCAAGGACGGGGTCGATGCCGGTGCCGGCTTGGCCGTTCTGGGAGGATTGGCTTGCATGCTTCTGTTCATCGATCGGCAACGTCGATTGAGCAGTCCCTTGATGGACCTCGAACTGTTCTCCAGCCGGGCGTTCAGTGTCGCGCTGGCGGTGCTCTTCGTCGGCTTGATAGCTGTCGGGGGGACAATGCTGTTGGTGACTCAGTACCTGCAACTCGTGGTGGGATTGTCGCCATTTGAGGCAGGGCTATGGATGGGTCCTCCGGCATTGGCCATGCTGGCAGCAGGCGTCATAGCGCCACGTTTTGCGCGACGGGTATCGCCGGGCCATGTGATCTCGGGAGCGCTGGCCCTATCCGCGATGGGCTATTTGATGCTGTCGCTGCTGAGCCCCAGGTCCGAGGAGCTTGCATGGGTGACGGTGTCGTTCTCATTGGTGTACCTCGGCCTCGGCACTATCGCCGCGCTGGGCACGGATATTGTGGTCGGCGCCGCTTCTGCCGAAAAAGCGGGATCGGCCGCGGCCCTGTCCGAAACGGTGCAGGAGCTTGGTTTGGCTATGGGCATAGCCGCACTCGGCAGCCTTACGACCGGCATCTATCGCACGAGGATGGCCGATCAACTCACTCGTCCATTGGCCCAGGACATCGTACGGGCGGCATCAGACAGCCTGGCTGGCGCGAAATCAGTGGCGCACCAGCTGCCTGCTGGCGTGTTGGAAGAGGCACAAGCCGCATTCGTTACCGGATTCAACGTGGCAGCGGCAGCCAACGCCATCAGCATCGCCCTATTGGCGGGGCTTGCCGCAACTTCCCTGCGTCACGTCGACGCTGCGAGGAAGCCGGTGCAATGATGCTGTGCGAATGATTAGTTATGCGGTACTGCCCAAACAGTTATGCAACCTGTTCTTTC
Source organism: Lysobacter sp. (assembly GCA_050737695.1). GTDB lineage: Bacteria > Pseudomonadota > Gammaproteobacteria > Xanthomonadales > Xanthomonadaceae > Novilysobacter. The sequence goes on from JBOHYB010000009.1 coordinate 20,137, forward strand.
GGTCACTCTACCGCAGCGTGTCGGATTGGCTCCGGCCAGAGTTCCTTCGGGTAGCCTCGGCGTCGTTGACGCGCACCGCTTCGGCAGATAAAGCTTGCCATGTTGTCGGCTCCCCTATGCAGTTTGGCTTAATTCAGGCGTTTGTCAGCAGATCATGATCATCCGCAACTTCAATCCAGGCGACGAAGAGACTCTGCGAGATGTGTTTGCGTCGTCGGTGCGCGATATAGCCGGAAGCTTCTACACGCCAGAGCAAATCAACGCATGGGCGCCAATTGCGTACGACAGGCAAGAGTGGGCCAGCAAGCTCGCTCGACTGCGACCGTTCGTCGCAGTGTCGGATGGTCAGGCAGCCGGCTACGCCGATCTCCAAGGGTCTGGCTACATCGATCACTTCTTTGTATCGGGCAAATTCCCCGGCCGTGGCATTGGCAGCGCCCTTATGAGCCACATCTGTGACGTCGCCGTCAGGCACGGACTTTCTGAACTATCTGCCGACGTAAGCCTTTCGGCAGAGTCGTTCTTTCTCAAGCATGGCTTTGTTGTCGTTGAGCGTCAAACGGTGATTGTCAGAGGCATCCAACTGATCAATGCCCGTATGCGTAAGGACCTGTTGGCTAACAATTGATTCAAGCCGAACCCGACTCGCGGGTCGGCCTAGTTTAGGCGTTCGGCGCCAAAGGAAAATTCTTGGACATTCGTGTTGCCGATCTGGAAAGCCCCGAGGTTCTCGCGCTGCTCCGTGAACATCTCGCCTCCTTAGCACCAACCGCTCCGGCTGAAAGCCGCCATGCTCTCGACCTGAGCGGCTTCCGCAGCTCTGATATCACCTTCTGGAGCATCTGGGATGGTCCAGTTTTGGCTGGGTTCGGCGCGCTCAAGCAATTAACTGTGTCGCACGCTGAAATCAAATCCATGCGCACTGCCTTTTCACATCTACGGCAGGGTGTGGCCTCCAGGATGTTGCGGCATCTTGTTGAAGAGGCGACCGCACGCGGCTATTCGAGACTGAGCCTGGAGACAGGTTCAATGGCGTTCTTTGAGGCAGCACGAAGCTTGTATACATCCTTTGGATTCGTTCCCTGTCCGCCCTTTGGCAGCTACAAGGAAGATCCCAACAGTGTATTCATGACTATACAGCTAACCGAGTTGGCGCCTAGCAACGCGTTCAAGCCGAACTTGCCTCGCTCCGCAACGTAGGTCGGCGTAACTCAGGCCTTCGGCGCCAAGAGTTCTTTAAGCTTTGGCTTCCCGCCTTCGGCAACACATCGATGTCCTTTTCGCGTTGCCAAATCGATACCCCCTGCTGGCCGAGAGCCGACCACCGCAAGGCATGACGGGGACATGGTGTTTTGGATAGGGTGGTAACGGATCCCCGGGATTTAGACGCATGGAACTTCCTATCCTCGCGCCTTCGAGCGCGCCGGCCGCACACCGTCAGTTCGTGATCGACGCCTTGCCGATCCTTCGATCGGACTCGCGCATCGTGGGCGTGGCTGCCGCCGGCTCATGGGCGGACGATTCAATGGACGAACATAGTGACGTCGACCTTGTCATTGCCGTCCGCTCATGCGCGTTCGACGAGGTCATGGTGGACCGGGAGTTGATCGCTTCAGCGATGGGCAACCTGGTCGCGGGCTTCACAGGCGAGCACGTCGGTGAGCCGCGGGTGCTGATATGCCTGTTCGCATCGCCGCTACTGCACGTCGATCTGAAGTTCGTGGACGTGGAACAAGTTGGCGGGGTCGTCGACCGCCCGGTCGTTCTGTGGCAGCGGCAGGAATTCGGCGAAGCCCTTGCTCGCTCGTTTACCGGCTACCCGACGCCCGACAAGGCTTGGTTGGAACAGCGCTTCTGGACATGGATCCACTACGGCGCGGCGAAGGTATTGCGCGGCGAACTGTTCGAGGCGATCGATCTCATTACTTTTTTGAGAGGGCGGGTCCTCGGTCCTCTGATACTTGAGGCGGTCGGCGCGACGCCGGTTGGCGTCAGGCGGCTGGAGATCGCCGCGCCGGATTGGGCGCGCCGCTTGGAAGGAACAGTGGCCTCGTACTCGAGCGACTCCTGCTTTCGCGCGCTTGGCGTCTGCGCGGAGAGTTACCGCGAGCTTCGTCCACCTCAGGGCAGAGCGGCGTCAAGGGCTGAACAAGCGGCGATGAGCTTTCTCAGCAATGCCGAGCGTTCTGGACGGACCACATAGTGAGCTCCACTGGAGGTCCGCTTCCGAGCCGAAGCAGACATTCAATCCTTCTCAGCATTAGAGCAGACATCGGATCAGCGACTGATGGGCTCGAATCATGCCGAGCCCCCCTTGCAACGTCAGCGATCCAACGCCGGATCGCCCCCACCAGAGACGTGAAGCTCCGCGCGATGACGAACCGCATTGGCGAGGTCAGCGATCGGCGCCAGCAACCCTCGGTCGAAGGTCTCATGCGCCTCGCCAGCGCGCAGTCTTGCCGGCCAGTCGGCATGCGTGAGGGCACCGCGGCCCAGAGAAACGAAGTCCGCCTCTTGCCTTGCCACCACCCCATCGGCCTGCGTCGCATCATGCAGCGAACCGTTCGCCAGCACCGGCACCGAAACGTGCCGCCGGGCCAACGATGCAAGACTGGGACCATGCTCACCGAATGCGGGTCGCCAGGCCTCGAACTCGGTCGTGTGAAGGTAGTCGATGGGCAGCGCACCGAGCATGGCGAAGATCTGTGCTGCGTCGGCCTCGCCGCCCTCCCACTTGTGCGTGAAGTCGTTGACCTTGCCTTGCGAAGTCCGGACACCCACGACAAAGCGCTCTGTCGTCGTCCGTCGGACAGCTTGGATAACGTCTACCGTCAAGCGCAGACGGTTGGCAAGACTGCCGCCGTAGTGGTCCTCGCGCAGATTGGTGTGGGCAGTGAGGAACTGGTCCAGCAGATACCCGTTGGCGCCATGTACCTCGACGCCGTCGAATCCGGCCTCCTGCGCTCTGCGCGCCGCTTGCGCGAAGCCTTCGACTGCCTCGGCGACGTCATCGGCTGACATCGCTTCGGGCATCCGGTAACGCCCTTCACCTCGATAGAAGGCCATCTGCTGCCCCTTGGGCAACACGGCCGAGGGGGCCTTCGTCGTGATGCAATGGGGATTCCCCTGCGACAGCGCGCCCGCATGCATCAGTTGCGCGACGATGCGGCCGCCATGCGCATGCACACGGTCCACCACCGGCCGCCACGCATCGCGCTGTGCGTCATCGGCCAGGCCTGGCTGGAAGAGATAACCCTGCGCATGGGCCTTGTCCGTATAGATGCCTTCGGTGATCACCAGGCCGAAGCCGCCAGCAGCGAAGGCGCCGTAATAGTCGGCCATTTGCTTCGTGGCGTGGCCTTCCGGCGTGGCGCTGACCCGGGTCATCGGCGCGACGGCCAGACGGTTGGGCAGGCTCAATCCACCCACCCGCAGCGGCGTGAACAATCCGGCGTGGGCTGTCTGCGCATCGCCTGTCGGACGATTGACGATCGCCGTCATGTCAGCGGCCTTCCGGCTGGCGTACGGCCGCGATCGCCTCGATCTCGATCATGGCGGCGGGGTCGTAGAGCGCCTTGATCTCGGCGATCGTGTCGGCCGGATAGGGGGCAGAAAAGAAGCGACGACGCAGCGCCACGACGTCCTCGAAATGCGCCATGTCGGTGACGAAGATCGTGACCTTGATCACGTCATTCAGGCTGGAGCCACCGGCTTCCAACGCACGGCGCAAATTGAAGAAGGCCTGCTCGCCTTGAGCAAGGAAGCCACCCGCGACGATCTTCCCGTCGTCGGCGGCACCCGCCTGACCCGAGATGAAGAGCAGGTTGCCGAATTGGATGCCCTGCGAGAGCAGGAAGGGCGCGTAGTTGTCGGGCTGGGTTGTGACACGCTTGAGCATGATGTGAATCCTTTTCATTTATGAAGGCCAGGAACGGACTGGATGAATGGCCCGTCGGTGTCGCTAAACTAGGAGTAGCCCTCGCCTTTGACAAAGGTCAATTTGTCAGCCATAAGATAAGTTGAACTCATCTATACGCAGGCTGCACATCCAACGTCGATCTCTTCCGCTCTCCGCGCTTCGCGCATTCGAAGCCGCCGCGCGCTTGGGCAGCTTCAAGGCCGCCGCCGAAGAGTTGGCTGTTACGCCAACCGCCGTTAGCCACCAAATCCGCGCTCTGGAGGCGCAAACAGGGCTTGCGCTGTTCGATCGCCAGGTGCGCAAGGTGTCGCTGACTGATGCAGGCGCGCAGCTCTACCCGGTGCTGCGTGACGGGTTCGATGCGTTCGAGGCGGCGCTGACACGATTGACGCAACTGCGAGTGCGGGCTCAGGTGAGCATCTCCGCGACGAATGCGTTCACCGTGAAGTGGCTGGTGCCGCGCATGGCCGATTTCCGGGTCCGGCATCCCGACATCGACTTGCAGTTGCAAGCGGGCGACGACGTTGTGGACCTGCGATCCACGGCGGTCGACATCGCGATTCGCTATGGCCGCGGGCCGTATCCCGGTCTTGCGACCGAGCCCCTGTTCAGTGACCGGTTCGCACCCGTGGTAAATCCGCGTCTGGGCGTCGTTTCGCCGGAGGATCTGGCTCGCGTGCCATTGATCCGCTTCGACTGGAAACGACCGCAGCCGGAGAACCCCACCTGGGAGCGCTGGTTCACGGTTGCGCAGCGGCACCCGTTGCCACAAGCGAGTCAGCTACGGTTTTCTGATGAGGGACACGCAATACAAGCGGCCGTCGCCGGCCATGGCATCGCGCTGGTCAGCTTGGCATTGGTCGCCGACGACCTGGAAGCCGGCCATCTCGTGCAGCCATTCGGGCCCTCGATCGACGGGCACACCTATCACCTGGCCAGGTACGCCGACAGGCCGCCCTCGGCGCCAGTCCAAGCCGTGACCCACTGGCTGCGCGCACAGGCGACGCAGCGGGAGCCTGGAAACAAGGCGGTTTGATTGACGATGCCTTGATGTTCCAGGCGGCGCCCCTCCAGCCCTCTCTACTCTTTCTTGACGATACTGTCGGCTCTGTGATGTTTGCCAAGGCTTTCCGCATAGCGACGCATGGCTTCCGGCATGATGGTTTCTCCAGGATGCGGCCGATCAACGCCGAACGCCGTCTTTGGAAAGTTCAATGGTTCCTGAACTGACCAGATGCTTTCGTGTTCGCCAGGCGGCAGGATTCGACAAGGATCGCCAACGGCTATCCAGCTAATCGGAACCGTTTCATTAGGTGGAAGCACGGTTTTGAGATGCACGACTCCATTAATCCGTACTTCTGCGCCTGTTCCAATGCGGGCGCGAGTGAAGACAGAGCACCCCGTTGCAAGAAATACATTGTCTTCAACCGTGCAACCAGTGAGATGGGCATGCGGCCCAACCAATACGTTATCGCCAAGCGTCAGGGGATTCCCGGGTGTCGCGCGTAATACGGCGTTCTCCATAATCACGCAGTTCGTGCCGATTGACACGGCCCCTCCCGCGGCCGTTATAACCGCGCCGAAGAGTACTTGAGAATTGGGTCCAATGCTCACATCACCACAAACCGTAGCATTCGGAGCGACAAAAGCTGATTCGTGAATGGTAGGCGACTTGCCTCGATGTTCTATTAGCATGTCGGAACCTCTTGTCCTCTGTTCTGGGATAAAACGCCTAACGCCAGGGTTAATCCGACCTGCGTAAGGGAGCCAACAACATGGTAAGCCTAACCTGTCATGCTGTTGGAGCGAAGCAAGTTCTGCTTGAATGAATTGTTACGCCCCGGTTGGCGCACTGAACGTAATCTTGCCTTCTTTATCGAGCACTTCGATGCTGGCGTGACCGTCATGGTCCACCGGCGGCCCAGTGCGCACCTCATGCGGCCTCGGCCGACTCGCGCTGCTTGGAAGCATCGAAGAGATTGCGGCCAATGGTCTGGGCGGAGTCCAGGTGAGACTTGGGGTCCTGCGTTTCCGAGTCGAGTAGCAGCTCGGACGTCACGACCCGCGCACCGCAGTAATCGAAAATCCCATGGTCGATCTGCGTCCTCATGGCACCAAAGTAGCCGTGCCGCACATAGGTGCGCGAGTCGGCACCTGCAATGGCGACGAGATGCACGCGGAGGTCGCCCAGTTTCTTCTCGAGTCCGGTATCCGGGCTGAAGTCGAATGCCCAGCCGTTGGCGAACACGCGATCGATCCATCCTTTCAGCAGCCCCGGCATCGACCACCAGTAAACGGGATAGACCAGGACAAGGGCATCGGCACGATCGATCCTCGCCTGCTCGGCGGCAACATCCGCGGGCGGCGGCGCCTGTTTGCGATGGACGGCGAGATCGGCTGGGGTGAACCGCGGATCGAAAGCTGCCGCCGCGAGATCGGCAATCTCGAACGAATTGCCGGAATCGCTCAGCGACACGCCTTCGGCAATCTGTTCAGCGACGCTGTGGGTGAGCGATCCCGAAGCCGGGTGCGCGATGACGATAAGTGCATGCATGTGGAAGCTCCTTGGTGGCTGATTGCTGAAGTTCTGCGCGGTTATGCGTGTGTCCGGCTCCTCGGCGCCTATGCCGCGCGCAGCACCTTGATGATTGCCGCAATCTCCTCGCCGCCGAGCCCGGCATCGGCGGCGCGCTTGAACAGATCGGAAGCGAAGGAGGGGAACTCGTCGTTGATGCCGCTCGCGCGCGCCGCGCGTGCGATCCGTTCGGTGGCTTCCACCGAAATGCTCAGCGGACTCTCCCCGACGCTGAAGTCGCCGGACTGGATGACCTCGCCCTCGTACTTGAGGAAGTCGGCAAAGGTTGGGCCGATCCCCGCGACCAGGGCACCGTACTGGTCCACCGGAAAGCCCTCGGCTTCGGCGATGCGCGCACCATGGAAGAAGCCGATCGAGGCACCATAGATGTACGACAGCGTTGCCACGTCGATCGCGGCGGCGGCGCCGGGATCCGGCCCCAGGTAGCTGAGTCCGCCACCGAACACCCGCAACAGCGCCTCGTGTTCGCGATAGGTGGCTTCGGTGCCGGAGAGCAGGATCGGTGTGTCCGGTCGGCCCATCTGGCTCGGCGCGGCCTGGATCGCGCCATCCAGGTAGTCGCTCCCGTGAGCGCGCGCCCAGGCATCGCCCTCGCGTGCCTCGACGGGGCTGCCGGTTGTCAATTGCACCAGCATTTTGCCTTGCAGGGCAGCGGCAATGTCGTCCGCTCCCAGGATGTCATGCGTCGCCGCATAGTCATGCACGCACACCACCACGACCGGGCTGGCCGACACCGCCGCTAGCGCGCTGGATGCGAGCACCGCGCCCCGGGCTACCAGTGGTTCCGCTTTAGCCGCGGTCCGGTTCCACACGGTCACCCGATAACCACTGTCCAGCAACAGCCGGGCCAACGTGCTGCCCATCTGTCCGAGTCCGATCAACGTTGCGCTTTTCATGATTCCTCCTACACGTTGGATTGGAGGAGCCATCCTGCGGTGGCCGGGAGCCGGGGTCGCTCCAGATCGGCCGCGGCTCGAGCACGTTTGGACAATGGGATGCTGCTGTCGTCCCCATGGGCCAATTGAACGCCGACAATCACTGCAGATTCCGAGCGCGGCCCCGCCCGATGGCAACCACAGACCTGTCCGCTTCAAGCCCTATCCTCGCAAGTGCCATGCGGATCGGACGCCATGTCACCCGGCCAGGCCGGGTGGTCCTGGCGGCCGTCCCGTACCACCGGGTCAAGGTCCATACCGGTGCGCCCGTCACCGGCAGTTGCGGCAGCAGCCGATTCCGCTATCGCCACGGTGACATCGACCTGCTTCCTGCAGGCAGTTCAGATCATTGGGAGGAAGACACCGGCAGCACATCGGTGATGTTGCAGCTCCCGCCGTCGCTGCTGGTGGGTGTCGCCGACGAACTGGGCCTGGACGGATCGCGGGTGGGCCTCATTCCGCGGCACAAGTTACGCGACCCGCAGATCGGGCACATTGCCTGGGCGCTGGACGCCGACCGGGAGGCGGGGAATCCTGGCGGGAGGTTGTATGTCGAGAGCCTCACCATGGCCTTGGCGGCATGCCTGGTCAGCCGCCATCGCGTCTTGCAACCGCCCTTGCGAGGCTTGTCAAAGCCGCAGTTGAGACGAGTCACCGATCACATCGAGTCCAACCTCGACCAAGATCTGTCCCTCGCACGGATTGCAGGGGTCGCCGGCATCAGCACTTCGCACCTCAAGATGCTGTTCAAGCGCTCGATGGGCGTGCCGGTCCATGCGTATGTGGTTCAACGCCGGGTGGAGCGCGCCCGGAGCTTGCTGCTGCAGCGCGACCTGCCCGCCAGCCAGATCGCGCTGGAAGCGGGCTTCTCCCACCAGAGCCATATGGTGCGCTGCATGCGGCGCGTGCTCGGCGCAGAAGCGTCGATGCTGTTGCCACGCGGGCGGGCCTGATTTGTACGACACCGCGTCCACTTGGGGTCGGCAGCCATTCGCAGGCGACCGCCAAGTTCTCTACAGCCAAATAGCGCTTCGGCACTTGGGTCAGTCCGGTTCGCGGAAGCGCTCGACCAGGAATTCGACGACCGCCCGCACACCCGGAAGCTGACCGCGCCGGTGCGGCATCACCAGCGTCGTTGTAACACTGCCGGCATTCCACTCGGGCAGCACCTGCACGAGGACCCCGGATGCGATCGAGGTGCGGCACATGCGTTCCGGCAGGCAGGTGATGCCCAGCCCGGCAACGGCGGCAGCCACCAGCACGGTGGACTCGTTGGCGACCATCGCCGCACGTGGTGTCACCTGCATGCGTTCGCCCGAGGGATGGAACAGCGTCCAAGCCGACGTTGCGCTGCTCGTCGGCAATCCGTCGTGATGTTGCAGGTCGCCGGGCGACAGCGGAGCTTCGCGCTGCGTCAGGTAGGCCGGCGATGCCACCAGGATTACCGGTTCGACCGTAAGTCGGCGCTGCACGAGGTCTGAATCGGGCAGCGGCGCAAAGTGGCTGCGTATCGCGATATCGATTCCCTCCTGGGGCATGTCGACGAAGCGATCGGTAACGTCCAGCTGCACTCGCAGCTTCGGGTATCTCAGCGCCAGCTGCGGAAGGCATTCGGCCAGATATAGTTGCGCGACCGGAACCGATGTCGTCATGCGCACCGTGCCGCTGGGTTCGGCTTGGCGATGGCGCACTATGGCTTCGGCCGCCTCAGCCTCGATGAGCGCGCCGCGCGCGTGTTCGTAGAAGTCGCGGCCCAGCTCGGTGAGAGTGAAACTGCGCGAGGTGCGGTGAATCAGCCGCGCGGCCAGTTGCTCCTCAAGCACGGCCACGCGCTTGCTGATGGTGGATTTGGGCAGCCCCAAGCGCCGCGAGGCCGCGGCAAAGCCGCCCTGTTCGACGGCTGCGACGAAGAACACCAGGTCGTTGAGGTTGAGCATGCTGGACCAATGTCCATGTATGTGGATTATAAGTCCTGATTGTGCCATCTACTCAGGCAAAGTCCACAACGCTACTTTGTTGTCCCAGGCCGGTAGCCGCTGGCCGGAAACCCCAACAAAGGAGTGCATCATGTTCCCCATTCTGTTTTACGGCGTGCCTTCAGGCTGCTCGTTTGGTTCCATCGTGGCGCTGGAATGGCTGGGACAGCCGTATCAGCTCAGTCGTGTGGAGATGCCCGAAGCGGTAACCAGCGAAGCCTACCGTCGCATCAATGCGGTCGGGGAGACGCCGACACTGCGAACGGAGACCGGCGAGTTCTTCAGCGAAAGCATGTCCATCCTCAACCACATTGGCGCCCGCGGCCTCAGCCGCAAGCTCGCGTTTGCGCAAGGCACGGCCGAGTTCGACCGACTCAACCAGATGCTGGCGTTCCTCAACACGACGTTCTTCAACGCCTATGTTCCGCTGTGGTACGCACTGGAACACGGTAGCGACGGGGTCGAGAAACAGGTACTGGTCGATTTCGGTCGCGCCAAAGTGCAAAAGGCCCATGCAGACCTGTCCACGATGCTCGGCGACAAGCCATGGCTGCTCGGTGAACACCGCACCTTGGCCGACGCCTACTTCATCGGCATCGCACGATGGAACGAGTATCACCAGGTCGTCGACCGCGGCGACTTTCCCAATCTGCAGCGGTTGTACGACAAGCTGGAAGCCGATGAGGGCGTGACCTTCGCCCATGCCATCGAGGATCAACGATCCGCTGTGAGTGCCGGCGGTTTCGCGGGTGAAGTGCCACTCGAGTCAGTGCTGGGTGAGGTCAGGGTGGCCGCTTAATTCGAACGTGGTGGAGGCGTTCAATGCCTCCACCAGCGTATTTCGGTCCAGCCGTCCTCGTTCGCCGGCCGAGATCCGGGGCGGACAACCTATGCTTTCGGCACCCGGTCAACTTATGATTTCACGAACAGTTAAATGGGTAGCCACGCTTCTCGCGGCGCTGGCAGGGTCCCCGCGTATTCAGGGGTAGAACTCGGTCGATTTGGCTCAGTACAAAAAATCAGCAACAGGGGGAAGGGGATGGCATCGCTTTATTTACAGCGCCAGTCGGCGGACGAGCGCAAGGCGCTCATCGATACGTTGCATTCGGCCCAGAACGGGCACTGCTTCATCTGCGAGGATGATGTCGACCTTGTCGTGCACAAGGACAGCATCGACATCGATCATGTGGTGCCGCTGAAGACCGGGGGCAAGGATGACCCCTGCAACTTTGCGCTCGCCCATGCGAGTTGCAACCGCTCCAAGCAGGCTTCCAATCTGGAGGTCGCGCGGGTGCTGCGTCGATTTTCTGCGCTGAAGAACACCCTTGCCCCGGAGAATCGCAGCCCGAATCTTGGGGATGTGCTAGCGGAGGCGGGCGGCGGGGCGTCGGAACTGGCATTCCGTATCGATGACGGCGCGATCCACTTTGCGCTGAGTGCGGTTGGTGACGAGGCCTTGCGCCACGTACCGGTCTATCTGGATGGGCTGAGCGGGTTCCGCTACTTCTTCGCGGAAATTCCGATTCAATACCTGGCCCATGACGACCGCATCAACCCCCGTAGCATCGGCAGCAATATCGGCAAGCTGGTGGAGGAGTTCTATCAGAAGCGGCCGCAACTCCATGTCCCCTTGGCTTGGATCTCGTCCCAAGGTGGAAAGAGTGCCGTCCACGTGTTTGACGGACAGCACAAGGCCGCGGCGCAGATCATGCTGGGTGCCCGAGCACTGCCGGTGCGCGTTTTCATTGACCCCAACCCGGACACATTGATCACCGCCAACACCAATGCCGGCACCACGCTCAAGCAGGTGGCGTTTGACAAGTCGATCCAGCGTCACCTGGGCAGCACGCTCTACATGGATCGCCTACAGCGCTTCCGAAAGGAAACAAGCCGCCGCGAGGACGACACGGGGTTCAGTGAACAGGACCTGGTTACCTACTTCAAGGGCCAATCGCGCGAGATGAAGCGTTTCATCCTCGACGCGGTGCGTGACGCCGTCACCTCGGACGCCGAAAACAAGCTGCGGGATTTCATCGACTACGGGGGACGCGGTAAGGAGCGGCCGCTCTCGTATAGCACGATTGACAAGACCTTCTATTCGTTTTTTGTGCATCAGGGCGTGCTGTCTACGCCCCTAAGCTTCGGCGCTGAAAGCGGGGAGAACCCGAGGGAGCTGGAAACCGATCAGATCATTCGCTTGATGAACATCATCGCGGAGGAGATTTACATCGGCCATTTCGACCCGGAAGTCGGCACGGACAAGATCGAGAGCCGGCTGCAGAAGGGCGAGGTGTTCAAGCATGGGCACCTGCGTGCCTTTCGGATGAGCAAGGAGGAGGTCATTTACAACTGGCTTAGGTATGTTCAGCAGGTGGCCAAGAACTACTTCATCAATACGGGTAAGCCAATCCAGGAGGACAAGCTGTTCCAGTATCCGTTTCCGGATCAGTTGTGGACCAACATCCGGAGTTTTGTCCGCAACCTTGGTGCCCTGCCGTTGTGGGTCAACAAGGACCTGTCCGCAACCGTGTTTGGTGGCAAGCAGAACAACAGCTTCTGGCAGACCGTCTTTGAAAGCGGACGCAGCCCGCATGGCGTGCAGGTCTTGGCGAAGCCTTTGAATCTCGTCGAGCTGATCAAGTAGTCATGAGCTTGACCTCGCAGCTACGTAACCGAAGCCCTGGCGGCGTTGCCGAGCGCGCCAGGCCAAGATGACGAGTTGGCAACCGAAGCGCGATCATAGTCCGCAAAGCGCGGCGGAACGAACTGCCGGTGCGTCAGCCGTGTTTGCTGAAAGTCGGATCCTCGCAACGGATTGGGAGTCGGGGGGTTCGTTCCTGCACCGTCGCAAGCAAGGTCGAAGCCCATCCGGCCGAAATGCCCGGCGATTTTAGCCTGCCCCGCTGGCCACGCGACTTGTCTGTCTATGGGAATTGTTCGGTAGCGGGCGGGCCCTCCATCTCATGTAGTTCGGTGACCCACGCCGGGGGTTCCGGATCACCCCTGAAGCTTATTTTCATGCCCCGGCTTTTCGTCCATCGCCAAAGCCAGGTGGGCCCGAACGCCGTCACCAAATCGTCGCGGGTCCGATAGGCCGCATCGGCCATCGCCGTATCGAGGGAAACGAATGTGTACTGTCGTTTCGCCAAGCGCTGCAGCAACGCGCCGAGGCAGTCGGCATTGATGTCGTTGGCATGCAGCAGGAGCGTTTGCGGGATGCGGCGTTCGAAAATCTTCTCAGCCGTCCGTTCGGCAAACCCGATGGCGTCGCCCACGAAGTCGACATAGGCGGCGCACACGCGTTCGGCCGAGGTCGCGTCGCCCCGTTGTCGGGCTGCGACATAGGCGCGATTGAAAATGAAGTCCTGGCTGTCGATGGTGTGGGGAGCTACCCGATAGCCCCGATCCCTCAGCAAGCGTTCGATCCCAAGCTTCTTTTCGGCGGTGTCGCCCGTATGCGTGTACGGGTGTCGGAAATACAGCTGGTAAGGCAGTCGCCCTTCCATAAGCTTTCGGCTCACGATGTCGCCCCTGACGACTTCGTCCTCGTACTCGTCCACCGACACGTCGTTGAGGTCGGCATGCGAGTACGTGTGATTGCCGAGGATCGCGCCGGCGTCGACCCAGCGTTGCAGCATCGCGGTTCCCGCATCGATCTGCCCGGGCCTGTAAAGCTGTGCTTCGTTCACGAACCCGATGGCCGGCGCGTCGTGGGCGACGAGCGTGTCGAGAATGGCGGCGGTGACGCGCCGCGCTTCGGGGAGGCTCCAGCCATCGGCAGCAGGCGCGGCGTAAGGCAGGTCATCAAACGTCAGCGCCATCTGCCTGGACACAGGGGCTTCCGCCGCCGTCGAAACCGATGTGCACGCAACGAGTACGAGCAACAACACGGCAAGACCAGGCGCAGCGGACTTGGGCATTTCAGGTCTCCCCCCTTGGAGTCGAAACCATGCCCCGCCGCTGCCATCCCGATGCAGCACCCCCGTCACACTTCGTGACTAGCCTGCGCGCTGTGTCGTGGCGCAGGGGGCGCGGACGTGGACGCAGCGGCGTGGTGGGGGCGGGTGGCGATGCTGGCGGCAGCGGCGGTCCTGGTGGGCTGCGGGCCGGGTGGCGAGTCCGCGCCCGGATCGGCGCCGGCGGCGGATGGCGCGCTGGCGACATCATCCGGGACGGAGGTCACGGGCGTGGCACCGGGTCGCGTCGATGCCGACGATGGCGACCTTGGCCGGCGCGCACGCCGGGCGATGGCCGACAGCCGGGTCCATTCGCCCGCCGGCGACAACGCGATCGACCTTTACCTGGCACTGCGCGACCGGCACCCCGATGATCCACGCGCAGCGGCGGCGCTGGCCGAGCTGTCGCCGTACATGGTGATCGCCACCGAACAGGCGATCGGGCAGGGCGATGTGTACGAAGCCGAGCGGCTGTTGGCGCTGTTGTTGCGCATGGACGCCGAGGCCCCGGCGGCATCGCGACTGCGCGAGGCTCTACGGTCATTGCACCGGGTGCGCCAGGCGGAAATGGTGCGTGCGGTCGGCGACCCCAGCGCGGTGGCCACGGCGGTCGCCGCATCACCATCGGCTACCCCGTCGCGAGCAGCGCCTCCGCCAGAAGCGTCTTCGCCGAAGGTCGAAACCGCGCGACGGCTGGCCGTCGAGGCTTCCGCTCCTATCGCGCCGCAGGCGAAGCCGAAACCCGCTACGCCGAAACCGCCGCCGGTTCCGCGCCTGCTCCGCGACGCCACCCCGGACTATCCGCTGCACGCGCTCCGACGCGGTATCGAGGGCCGGGTGCGGGTGGCGTTCACCATCGAGGCCGATGGCAGCGTCAGCGCTGCGCGACCGGTCGCCTCCACGCCGCAAGGCGTGTTCGACGACGCCGCGGTGGCTGCGGCGAGGCGCTGGCGGTTCGAACCCGGTGCGGGCGTCGTCAGTACCAGCCGCGTGCTCAATTTCAGCTTGCCCGGGCGCTGAGCGGCGCGCCGCTGGCCGCCCCCGTGCGCAGCGGCGACAATGGCGCGATGAACGATACCGCCCAACTGCTCGAAACCGTCGAACACGAAACCGGCCCGGCGCCGGCCTGGACCGTGCTGTGGCTGCATGGCCTCGGCGCCGACGGCCACGACTTCGCCCCGATCGTGCCCGAGCTGGTGCGCCGCGAGTGGCCGGCGCTGCGCTTCGTGTTTCCGCATGCACCGGTGCGGCCGGTGACGATCAACAACGGCATGTCGATGCGGGCCTGGTACGACATCGTCAGCCTCGATGCCGGGCGCATGGCCGACCGCGCCGACGAGGGTGGGGTCAACCAATCGGTGGCGCAGGTCGAGGCGTTGATCGCACGCGAGGTCGAGCGTGGTGTCGCGCCGGAGCGGATCGTGCTGGCGGGGTTCTCGCAGGGCGGCGCGGTTGCGCTGGCGGCGGCGCTGCGGCGCGATCAGCCGCTGGCCGGGCTGGTCGCGCTGTCGACCTACCTGCCGCTGTCGACGGCGGCGCTGGCCGAGCTGGATGCGTCGGTGCCGGGTGCCGCGCGCAAGCAACCGGTATTCATGGCCCACGGCCAGTTCGATCCGGTGGTGCCGTTCGCTGCTGGGGAGGCCAGTGCAGCGCGTCTGCGTGCGCTCGGGTTCACGCTTGAGTGGCACGCTTATCCGATGGCCCACCAAGTCTGCGCCGAGCAGATCCGCGATCTTGGCGACTGGCTCGCGGCGCGTTTCGCCAAGGGTTGAAACGGCCGGGCCGTCAGCGGTTGAGGCGTTGCAGCAACCGCGCGCGCAGTGCCCGCGCACCGGTTTCATCCAGCGGCGACAGAACGCGGCGCGCATCCTCCGGGATGTGGTCGGCAGTGGCTTCACCCGGTTCGAAAACGTAGTGGCGGAACACGTCCTGCCAGATCGCGCGCTGTTCCGGTGGCAGCTCGCGCACGGTCATGATCGCCAGCATCAGCGCGTTCATCGGCGTGTCCATCCACGCCGGGCTCTGCCGCCACCAGTAGTTGACCAGCACGTTGAAGCTGTCCAGCGCCTCGATGTGGTGCCACCACATGCTGGGGATGAACACCGCGTCGCCGGGACCGAGTTCGGCGACCTGCGCGTGCCGCAGCGCCTCGGCGAACTTCGGGAAGCGCGCGAAATCGGGCGCGGCGAAATCGACCAGGCTGACCGCCTGCCCCGCGGGGGTGAAGTCGAGCGGGCCGATGTACAGGTTGGCGAGCTGGTCTGGCGGGAACAGCGTGACGCGACGACGTCCAGCCGCGACGCAGGCGAGGTTGTCGGGCAGGTCCTGGTGCGCGGGGATCCGCGAGCGGTTGCCGATCCACACGCTGGCCAGCGCGTCGCGGTCGCCCAGGTCCAGATCATTCTCGGCGCGCAGCCCCGGCAGGTAGGTGTCGATGGTGGTGGCACCGAGGTAGATCGTCGGCGCAGCGTCCTCGTGCAGGTATTTCAGCAAGGTCTTCAACGCGACCGCGAGGGGAATCCGCTCGTGGCGGAAGTTGAAGCCCTGCAGATCCGCGTCGTAGAAGATGCGCCCCTCGACTTCCGGCGGCGCGACCATCGCCACTGCCGGCATCGTGCCGTGGTCGAACCGGCGCAGATAGGCGACCGCATCCGGCGCCGACTCGCGCGCGGCCTGCACCAACGGCCATGCGTCGACCAGCCCGCGCAGGACCACCGGCGTGGTGGAACGCAGGACGGCATCCGGAAGCGCCCGCGGATCGACGCCGGCGAGTTCCGGGATCGGGTTATCGATCGCCGGCATGCGCGCGGTTCATCCGCTCGATGAGGATGCGAAGGTTCGAGAGCGATGCGACGGCCATGTAGGCCGCTTCCAGGTGGCTATCGCGCGACAACCGCGCCAGCGCGTCGCCATCGAGCGCGCGCAGGCGCTCCTCGGCGATGGTGTGCAGGCCCGTGAGCCGGACCTGCGAGCCGTCATCGAGCCGGACATCCAGTGCGAACGGTTCCAGCAATCCGTGGCGCTGCAGTGCATCGATGAACGCCGCCGTGCCCTGCAGGCCCTCGTACAACGCCAGCAGGACCGAGTTCATGCGGTCGAGGAACTCGGTGGTGCCACCGTGTTCGCGGAACAGCGCCTCGCCGCTGCCGGTGCCTACCCGCGGACTGTCTAGGTCGACGTGCATCAGCAGCCCGCCGTCCTCCGACGTCCCGATCAGGAACGGCTGGCGCTCCACCGCGAGCGGCAGGTAGGTCGCGTCCCAGTGGTCGCCGTCGAGACCGTCGCCTTTTAGAAACAGGTTCTCGTGCTCGCGCAGCCCGAACAGCGCGATCGGCTGGAAGCCGCCGTCACTGGTCGCGCGGAAGACGATCGGATAGTGCGCCTGCACGTTGCGGAACTCGGCCGGGAACGTCGCCGAGGACATCACCGGTTCGTCGCCGAACCGTGCGCCGCGGCGGGGATCGACGCGCAGGTCGCGATGGTCGATGTTGTTCAGCAGTACTGCATTCACCACGTACCAGTCTCCGTCAGCGGCGGGCGACCCCGCGACGGGAGAGCCCGCCGCGGGAGACACCAGTATCGCGCAGCCGCGCGCGTCGACGATCAGAACTTGTAGCGGAACCCGAGCATGTAGCGCGGCCCGGTCTGGGTCGCGTAGAACACCTGCCGGTCGTGGCGGCCATGCGAACGGGTGGTCTCGTCGGTGACGTTGATCGCCTCGGCCTGCACCGAGAACTGCTCGGTCACCTGGTAGCCCACGCTGAGGTCGAGCTGGCCGTAGGCCTCGACGTAAACCGGGTTCGGGCGCCAGCTGTCGAACGTCGAGGACAGGAACTCGTCGCGCCAGTTGTAGGCCGCGCGGACTTGCCACCGATCCTTGTCGTAGAAGCTGATCAGGTTGGCCGAGTTGCTCAGGCCGACCAGGGCGAACTGGTCGCCGAGGTTGTAGTCGTCGTAGGTCAGGTCCGAATCGACGATGGTGTAGTTGGCCGATACGCCGAAGCCGGTGTCGCCGAACATGTGCTGGACGTTGAGTTCCCAGCCATCGATCTGCGAGGACTCCTTGTTCACCGGCACGCTGACGCGGAACACCGCCAGCGGATCGCCCGGCTGGCCGGCGATGGTGCCGAGCGGCTGCCCGTCGGGACCGACGCCGGTCTGGGTCACGCCCAGCGTGCCCGCATAGTTGTCGAAGATGTAGCCACGCACGCAACCGCGGAAATCGACCGAGCCTTCGACGCAGCCGTTGGCGACCGCCTCCTGGAAGTAGGCGCCACCGACCGGCGTGAGCAGGCCGGGCGATACCTCGCGCTGCGCGGTGCCGATGTAGTTGTCGATGTCCTTGCGGAAGTAGCCCACCGACAGGTAGCTGGCATCGTCGTAGTACCACTCGAACGACAGGTCGAAGTTCTTCGACTCCAGCGGCTTGAGGCCGGGATCGCCCTGCGAGCCGGTGCCACCCTCGTAGCCGGCGAACTGGTCGATGGTCTGGCCACCCTGGATGTGGTTCCACTGCGGACGGCCGATGCTGTGGCCGTAACTGCCGCGCAGGATCATGTCGTCGGTGAGTTCCCACCCCAGGTCGATGCTGGGCAGCCAGTAGTCGTACTTGCCGCGTAGGGTCGTGAAGTCATCCGGCCCGAACAGCACCGTGAACTCGTTGTTGCCGGCCCAGACCAGGCTGGTCGGGATCGGCACCAGTGCGCTGGAGGTCACTTCGGTTTCCTCGTAGCGCACGCCGACGGCCACGTTGAGCGGCATGTCCATGCCGAAGGTGTCGCTCCATTGCGCGAACGCGCTCCTGGACTTCTCCGTGGTGCGGCGATCGGTGCTGAAGTCCGGCGGCGGCAGGTAGGACGCCTCGTCGCCGCCACGCGCCGCGATCGCGGCCTGCCGCAGGCTCTCGAAGTCGAACAGGAAGAACTGGCCGAAAGCGTCGCTGCTGCCCGAGAACTGGTCGAAATAGCCACTGATGTCGTCGGCGATCCACAGATCGTCGGCATAGTCCGCCGCGCCGTTGCCGAAGCCGCCCCAGTCGTCGCGCTGGGTGAAGTTGTAGGCCGTGCGGTTCTGCACCTCGGTGGACGCCACGCCGAAATCCAGGCGCGAATAGTCGGCGAAATCGAAGCTGCCGCTCAGTTGGGCCTGGTCGACTTCCGATTTCATGTAGCTGTTGCGGAAGGAGGAACCGGTCACCATCATCTGGTCGGCGCCGACCGAGGACATGCCCGGCGGCAGCAGCACCGACAGCACCGGGAAGTCGCCGCTGAAGTCCACGTTGGTGACGCCGCGCGCGAACGCGGCAGTTCCGATCACGTTGTTTGAGCCGAACGGGCTGTCCGCGCCCGATTCCGCGCTCGAGCTGTGGTAGTCGAACTCGAGGTCGAGCGCGTCGGTCACTTCCCAGGCCACGTTGAAGCCCAGCGACTTGTTCTCGTTGCGCGTCGCGTTGAACGAACCGGCCATCGCCAGGTCGCCCCAGCGCGGTTCGAAGCCTGCCGGGCAGACGTTGGCGGCGTCGCTTGCGGTCCACTGTTCGGTGGCCGGGTTGAAGCAGCCCGCGTACTCGGTGTAGCTGGTCGGGGCCGCGATCGGGCCGTCGGTCCACGCGGTCTCCGAGGCCGCTTGGTTGAACCAGGTGGAGAGCTCGTGCCGCCGCGCCTGGATCTTGTTTTCGGAATAGGTGTAGTCGAGTGTCGTGGTGATCCGGTCGGTCGGCGCCCACTGCAGGGTGACCTGCCCGTTGGAGCGCTGCCGCTGCACGCCGTTGACCGCGTAGATCAGGTTCTGCGGGATCGAATAGATGTCGCCGGGGCCGGGCGCGTTGGTCGCATTGGCGGCCGGCTCCGCATTCGCCAGCGGACCTTCCCCACCCGGGAAGGCGTACCAGCCACCGCCCACCGCCGCTTCGTTGTAGCCGAAGTCGCGCTCCTGGTAGCTGCCGCTCAGGGCCACGCCGAACCTGCCGTCGGCGGAAGTGTTGCTGAAGATCCCCGAGATCTCGCCGGTGAGGTCGTCGCCCTGCAGCGAATCCGGGAGGTTGCCGGCGCTGGTGTCGTGGACGCCCTTGACGCCGATGTTGGCGAGGAAGCCGGGGTTGTCGAGCGGGCGCGCGGTCTTGATGTTGATGGTCGCGCCGATGCCGCCGGTGGGCGTCGCCGCACGGCTGGTCTTGTAGACCTCGACCCCGGAGATCGACTCGGAGGCCAGGTTGGCGAAATCGAACGCGCGCGAGTTGGAGGCGTTGGTCGCCTCGATGCTCGACGCCGGCATCTGGCGGCCGTTGAGCAGCACCAGGTTGAAGTCGGGGCCGACGCCGCGCACGGTGACCTTCGAGCCTTCGCCCATCGAGCGGTCTATCGACACGCCGCTGATGCGCTGCAGCGATTCGGCCAGGTTGGTGTCGGGGAACTTGCCGATGTCCTCGGCGACGATGCCGTCGACGATGCCCTGCGCATCGCGCTTGAGGTTCATCGACGAGGTCAGGCTGCCGCGGATGCCGGTCACCACCACCCGGTCGAGGGTCTGGGCGTCGGCCTCGGCCTGGGTTTCCGCAGTTGCGGCCTGCGGGTCGTCCGCACCGCCGGTGGCGACCTGTGCGGATACGGCCGGTGCCAGCGCCAGCAGCAGTGCGGTGCTCAGCAGGCGGCGCTTTGGTACGAAATGCACGCGTTTCATCGAAATTCCCTCCCCGGACCTTCACGAAATTGGTGTCGAGTCGCATGGAACGCCCAATTGACAGCGTTGTCAACTCCGGTACCGTTGAGCTGTTTTTCGGAAGGGGCGCACGATGAAAGCCACCGGGGCGATGTCGATTCTGCTGGTTGTGACGGGCCTGGCCGCGACCAGTCTGGCCGGGTCGTTCGCGGTGGCGGGCGAGCGCGAGCCTTTCCACTGGCCTGACGGACAACGTGCCGCCGTCAGTCTCGCCTACGACGACGCGCTGGACTCGCAACTCGACAACGCGATCCCCGCGCTGGACCGCCACGGATTCAAGGGCAGCTTCTACCTGCAGCTTTCCAGCGACACGCTGCGCACGCGCCTGCCCGAGTGGCGCGCCGCCGCCGCGCACGGGCACGAACTGGGCAACCACACCCTGTTCCACCAGTGCTCGGGGTCGATCGAGGGCCGCGAGTGGGTCGAGCCGCAGCGCGACCTGGACGCCACCTCGGCCGCGCAAATGGGCGATCAGGTGCAACTGGCCAACGTCATGCTGGCTGCGATCGACGGCCGGCGCGAGCGCACGCTCGCCGTGCCGTGTGGCGACGTCATGGCCGATGGCGAGAACTACATCGAGCGGGTCAAACACGGGTTCGTGGCGATTCGGCTCGGCGACGGCGCGGTGGTCGAGGACATGACGGCGCTGGACCCGCATGCGGTGAGCGTCGCGACACCGGCCGGCGTGACCGGTGCGCAACTGATCGCGATCGTCGAGCAAGCCGCGCGCAAGGGCACGATGGCCAGTCTCACGTTCCATGGCGTTGGTGGCGACTATCTGACCGTCTCCAACGCGGCCCATGAGGCGTTGCTGGATCACCTGGCGAGCCACCGTGACGTGTACTGGGTCGACACCTTCGTCGAGATCATGAAGCACGTCAGGCAGCAGCAGGGCGACGATGACAGCGCTGGACAGCAACACCTGAAGCAGGTTCCATGAAGCACGATCTTCCATAAAGCACTCGCCGACACTCGATGCCTGCCCCTTTTGCGGACCGGAGCAACCCCATGGATTTCGCCACACCCACGATTGCAACCGCCGCCGGGTCGCCGCGGCAGACCCACCGCCTCGCGTTGGCGGTGGTGACCACGATCTTCTTCATGTGGGGCTTCCTCACCTGCCTCAACGACATCCTGATCCCGCACCTGAAGGCGCAGTTCGAGCTGAGCTGGGTGCAGGCGATGCTGATCCAGTTCACCTTCTTCGGCGCGTACTTCCTGATGTCGCTGCCGGCCGGGCGGCTGGTCGCGACGCTGGGCTACAAGAAGGGCATCGTCGCCGGCCTCGCCATCGCCGGCTTCGGCGCGCTGATGTTCTGGCCGGCCGCCGCCGTCCACAGCTACCCGCTGTTCCTCGCCGCGTTGTTCGTGCTCGCCACCGGCATCACCGTGCTGCAGGTCGCGGCCAATCCGTATGTCGCGCTGCTGGGCCCGGAGAAGACCAGCCATAGCCGGCTGACGCTGGCGCAGTCGATGAATTCGCTGGGCACCACCATCGCGCCGCTGTTCGGCGGGCTGCTGATCCTGTCCGCCGCGCCAAGGACCGCCGAGCAACTGGCGGCGTTGCCAGCGGCGGAAGCATTGGCCTATCGCGCCACCGAGGCGCAGGCGGTGCAGGGGCCGTACCTCGGGCTGGCGCTGACGCTGTTCGTGCTGGCGGCGGTGGTGATGGCGTTCCGGCTGCCGGCGATCGGCGGCGTCGAGGACGTTGCGCACGACCACCGCTACCGCATCCGCGACGCATTGCGCCATAAGCACGTGCTGTTCGGCGTGCTGGCGATCTTCTTCTACGTCGGCGCCGAGGTGTCGGTCGGCAGCGTGCTGGTCAACTACCTGTCGATGCCGCATATCGGCCAGGGCCTGACCGAACAACAGGCGACGACCTACGTGTCGATGTACTGGGGTGGGGCGCTGGTCGGGCGGCTGGTGGGCGCGGCGCTGCTGACCCGGGTCGATCCGCGCAAGTTGCTCGGCGTATTCGCCCTGGTCGCGGCCGCGCTGCTGGCGGTGACGATGATGAGTGCCGGCGAGCTGGCGAAGTGGAGCGTGGTGGCGGTCGGCCTGTTCAACTCGATCATGTTCCCGACCATCTTCGCGCTCGGGATCGAACGCCTGGGCCCACTGACCAGCAAGGCGTCGAGCCTGCTGGTGATGGCGATCGTCGGCGGCGCGATCATTCCGCTGGCGATGGGCTGGCTGGCCGACCGGTTCGGCCTGCAGATGGCCTTCCTGCTGCCGATGCTGTGCTACGGCTTCATCCTGTACTACGCGTTGCGCGGCTCGCGCGTCCGCGAGGCCGGGCTGGCGCCGGCGGCGGCCGACTGAAGCGAAGCCGCCAAGTTTAGTTGCGCGGCTTGGCCGGCCCGGTGGATTCCCGCAGCAGCAGGGTGTGCCGGACCTCCAGCATGCTGCCGCCGTCCTCGGCGCGGATCCGGTCGAGCAACTGCAGTGTGGCCGCCGCACCCATCTCCATGGTCGGTTGGCGCACGGTGGTCAGCGCCGGAAAGATGTGGCGCGAGATCGGGGTGTCGTCGAAGCCGCACACCGACAGGTCGCGCGGAACATGCAGGCCGCGTTCGCCCGCCACCCGGATCACGCCGGCGGCCATGTCGTCGTTGGCGGCGAAGATGGCGGTGGGCGGATCGGCCAGGTCGAGCAGGCGGTTGGCGCCGCGCACGCCCGATTCGAAGACGAACTCGCCACGCACCACCAGCGCCGGGTCGTAGGCGATCCCGACCTGTTGCAGCGCCTCCCGATACCCGTCGTGGCGCCATTCCCAGGCGCCGTGGTCGCGATGGCCCTGGATGTGGCCGATCCGCCGGTGTCCCAGTGAGATCAGGTGTGCCATCAGGTCACGCACTGCGGAACGCTCGTCCATGGTCACGCCGATCCGGTCGGCGAGCGAATGCGGCGAGATGCAGGCGAACGGCACCCCGTGTTCCTGCAGGTAGCCCAGCACCACCGGGTCGTCGGTCAGCGGCGGGATCAGCACCACGCCATCGGGGCCGAAATGCTCGAACACGCCGCGGATGCCCGTCGTCATCCCGGGTGCGCTGGAGTCGACCGGCGCCAGCACCAGGTTGTAGTGATGCGAGTAGCAGGCGTCCAGCACGCCGGCCTGGATTTCCATCAGGTAGTTGCGCGACGGGTTGTCGTAGACCAGCGCCACCGCGTACGAACGCTGGCCGGCCAGGCTGCGGGCGGAGGGGTTGGGCTTGTACTGGAGCTTTTCCACCGTTTCCAGCACGCGTTGCCGGGTCGCCTCGCGCACGTTGGGCTCGCTGTTGAGCACGCGCGAGACGGTCTTCATCGACACGCCGGCGGCGGCGGCGACGTCCTCGATCCGCATGCGCGACAACGCGGAACGGGTCGTGGCGGGCACGGGGGGCGCGGGGGATTTTGGGGTGTTCATCCCTCTCCTCGTGGAAGTTGCATGGAAGCAGCTACGCGGTCGGCAATTGAACAACGGTGCTTTGACATTTACATTGGGCGCCGGTATGACAACGCTGTCAACACAGGCCGTGCAGATGTTTCCGCGGTCCGAGCCCTTGCCCGGCCGCCGTCACCAATCGTGATGATGGCCCGCGCGGAAGAAAGAAATCGAGGAGCTTCATGAAATTGCGTCGATACGTCCTGTCCGCCAGCCTGTTGGCCACCCTTGCGTTGTACGGCTGCGGCGACCGCGATGCCGACCCTGCCACCACCCCGGACACCACGGCGCCGGAACGGCTCACCGACTGGCCGCACATCGACAGCGCGATCAAGCCCGACGCCGCGCTGGAGGCGCGCGTGCGCGAGATCGTCGCCGGCATGACCCTGGCGCAGAAGGTCGGGCAGATGACCCAGGCCGAGATCAAGTCGATCACGCCCGAGGAGGTCCGCACGTACTACATCGGCTCGGTGCTCAACGGCGGCGGCTCCTGGCCCGGCCAGGACAAGCACGCCAGCGTCGCCGACTGGGTGGCGCTGGCCGACCGCCTCCATGACGCATCGATGGCGACCGACATGGAGGTGCCGATCCCGATCATCTGGGGCACCGATGCGATGCATGGTCACAGCAACGTGTACGGGGCGACCATCTTCCCGCACAACATCGGCCTGGGCGCGGCGCACGATGCGGAACTGGTCGCCCGCATCGCCGCCGCGACCGGCCGGGCGGTGCGCGCGACCGGCATCGACTGGCTGTTCGCGCCGGCGGTGCCGGTGGTGCTGGACACCCGCTGGGGCCGCAGTTACGAGAGTTGGTCGCAGGACCCGGCGCTGGTGCGCGAGTACGCGGCCAACTACACCCGTGCCCTGCAGGGCCGCTTCGCCGACGACAGCAACGCGATCGCCAGCGTCAAGCACTTCATCGGCGATGGCGGCACCGAACACGGCAAGGACCAGGGCGTGACCCGGACCAGCCTCGGCGACCTGATCAACATCCACGGCGCCGGCTATTACGGCGCGCTGGGCGCCGGCGCGCAGACCGTGATGGCGTCGTACAACAGCTGGGTGGACGCCGACAGCGGCAAGGACCACGGCAAGATGCACGGCGCCGAAGTCCTGCTGACCGGCGCGCTGAAGGAGAAGATGGGTTTCGACGGATTCATCGTCTCCGACTACAACGGCATCGGCCAGCTGCCGGGCTGCAGCAACGCCAGCTGTGCCGCCGCGATCAATGCCGGCATCGACATGGTGATGGTGCCCGACGAATGGAAGGCGTTCATCGCCAACACCATCAAGCAGGTCGAGGCTGGCGAGATCCCGATGACGCGCATCGACGATGCGGTCAGCCGCATCGTGCGGGTGAAGTTGCGGGCGGGCGTATTCGACGGCAAGAAGCCCTCGCAACATGCCGACGCGGGCAGCAGCGAGGCGATACAGGACCGCGCACTGGCGCGCGAGGCGGTGCGCAAGTCGCTGGTGCTGCTGAAAAACGAGGACGGGGCGCTGCCGCTGGCGCGCGGCGACAAGGTGCTGGTGGTCGGCAAGAGCGCCGACAGCATCGCCAACCTGGCCGGTGGCTGGTCGCTGACCTGGCAGGGCACCGGCAATACCAACGCCGATTTCCCGAATGCCGACAGCATCCTCGACGGGATGAACGAAGCGCTCGGCGAAGCCAACGTCACCTTCAGCGAAACCGCCGAAGGCGTCGACGTCGCCGGCTTCGATGCCGTGGTCGCGATCGTGGGCGAAACGCCGTACGCCGAGACCAACGGCGACATCGTCGCCTCCGATACCGTGACCCACAGCCGCCGCCACCCGGAGGACCTCGCGGTGCTGCAGGCCGTGGCCGGCAAGGGCACGCCGGTGGTGACGGTGTTCCTGTCCGGGCGGCCGCTGTACGTCAACGACCTGATCAACCTGTCCGATGCCTTCGTCGCCGCGTGGCTGCCGGGCACCGAGGGCAATGGCGTGTCCGACGTGCTGGTCGCCGGCGCCGACGGCAAGCCCGCATACGACTTCCGCGGCACGCTGTCGTTCGCGTGGCCGGGCGTCGCCTGTCCGGGGCCGCGCGGGGTCGCGCACGATGGCAGCGCCCCGCAGTTCACGCTCGGCTACGGCCTGTCCTATGCCAACGGCGGGACCGTGGCGGCGCTGCCGCTGGATGAGACGAAACAATGCGGCGAGGCGACCTCGTTGCCGATCTTCAACAATGCCGACGTGCCGCCGTACACCCTGACCCTGGGCGCAGGCACGCAGGAACAGGCCGTCGGCGCCGACCTCAACGCGACCATCGAATGGCCACGGGACGCGCCGGCGCTGCGCGTGCGCACGGTCCAGGTCAACACCCAGCAGGACGCCAGAGAAGTGACCTGGCTGGCACCCGCGCGGCTGTTCTCCCGCAGCCCGGCGCGCAACAACTTCAACTCTTTTGCCTTGAACGAGGGCGCGCTGCAGTTCGACGTCGCCGTGGTCCACGCACCGACGGGTGAGGTGATGCTGTCTATGACCTGCGGGTCGGAATGCGGCGGTGCGGTCGATCTGGCGCCGGCACTGGCCGCGATGGCGCCCGGCGACAAGCACACGGTCAAGGTGCCGCTGGCGTGCTTCGCGCAGCGCGGTGCCGACCTGGGCGCCATCGACGTGCCGTTCTCGATCGCAGCCGATGCGCCGTTCGCCGCGTCCTTCACCCGGATCAGGGTGGTGGCAGGCGCGGCCGACGACGAGGACGCGCTGGACTGCGACAAGGCCGGCGCCGGCTGACCCCGGCGCCGCGCTAAGATCGACCTGCTGGCCGCGCCGACCGCGCGGCCGTACCGACACGGGGGCAGGTCGATGAAAGTGGTCATCGCCGACGACGAACCACTGGCGCGCGAGCGCCTGCGCGGATTGCTGCGCGAGACCGAGGGGATCGAGGTGGTCGCCGAGGCCGCCGACGGCAGCGAGGCCCTGCATGCCTGCGCCGAACACGCGCCGGATCTTGTGTTACTCGACATTGCGATGCCCGGCATCGACGGGCTGGAGGCGGCGCGCCATCTCGCCGCGTTCGAGCCGCGCCCGGCGGTGGTGTTCTGCACCGCCTACGACGCCCACGCCCTGTCGGCGTTCGAGGCCGAGGCGATCGACTACCTGGTCAAGCCGGTCCGCGCCGAGCGCCTGGCGGCGGCGCTGGAGCGCGTGCGCACCTTCGCCGCCGGCCGCGAGCGCAGCGCCAGGAACGCCCCCGGCCCGCGCAGTCACCTGTGCGCGCGCCTGCGCGGCAGCCTGCGGCTGATCCCGCTGGAGGACGTGCATTACCTGCAGGCCGAGGAAAAGTACGTGATCGTCCACCACGCCCGCGGCGAGGACCTGATCGAGGAATCGCTGAAATCGCTGGAGGACGAGTTCGGCGAGCGCTTCGTGCGGATCCACCGCAACTGCCTGGTCTCCCGCCACGAGATCACCGAACTGCGCCGCTGCCCCGACGGCCACACCCAAGCGGTGCTGCGCCACGCCGCGCAGCCGCTGGAAGTCAGCCGCCGCTGCGTCGCCGGCCTGCGCGACACCCTGAAACACCTGTAGGAGCGGCTTCAGCCGCGATCTGAAGTCGGCGCGGACGGACGGTTCCAGATCGCGGCTGAAGCCGCTCCTACAGAGGCGCCGCCGCCCCTGCGATAATCGCCGCATGACCACCCTGCGCATCGCCACCCGCAAGAGCCCGCTCGCCCTGTGGCAGAGCGAACACGTCGCCGCCGCGCTGCGCGCGGCCCATCCGGGACTGGCGGTCGAGCTGGTGCCGATGAGCACGCGCGGCGACGAGGTGCTGGACCGCTCGCTCGCTGCGATCGGCGGCAAGGGCCTGTTCCTGAAGGAGCTGGAGGTCGCGATGTTGCGCGGCGAGGCCGACTGCGCGGTGCACTCGCTGAAGGACGTGCCGATGGAGCTGGAGCCGGGTTTCGCCCTGCCGGCGATCCTGCAGCGCGCCGACTACGCCGACGCCTTCGTCAGCAACCGCTTCGACAATATCGCGGCATTACCGCAGGGCGCAGTGGTCGGTACCTCCTCGCTGCGCCGCCAGGCCCAGTTGCGCGCGCTGCGCCCGGACCTGCAGCTGCGCGACCTGCGCGGCAACGTCAACACGCGGCTGGCCCGGCTCGACGCCGGCGATTACGACGCCATCGTGCTGGCCTGCGCCGGCCTGCAGCGGCTCGGCTTCGACGCCCGCATCCGCGCGCGGCTGCAGGCCCCGGACTGGTTGCCGGCGCCGGCGCAGGGCGCGATTGCGATCGAATGCCGCGACGACGATGCCGCCATCATCGGCCTGTGCGCCGCGCTCGACCACGCCACCACCCGCCGTTGCGTCGAGGCCGAGCGGGCGATGAACCGCGCCTTGCACGGCAGCTGCCACGTGCCGGTGGCGGGGTTCGCGACCCTCGACGGCGAGCGCCTGCAACTGTACGGACTGGTTGGCTCGGCCGACGACGGACGGGCGGTGCGGGCGCAAGGCGAGGGCGAGTCCGCCGACGCGTTGGGTCGCGCGGTCGCGAGCGAACTGCTCACGAAGGGCGCGGCGGAACTGCTCGCGCTCTAGCGCAGCCGTACCGCGCCGGGCGCGCTTGTCAGAAATCGTAGGTGACGTTGACCGTGGTCAGGGTGTCGGTCTTGTGCCGGCCCGGCAGCGCGTCGGTGTTGTGGCGCACCTCGACCCCGGCCTTGAGTGCCAACGACTCGCTCATCTTGACCCGCATGCCGATATCGTTGCGGACGAAGGTGTTGTCCTCGCCGGCCTCGACCAGAAACGTGTCGTAGACCGACGTCAACTCATTGAATTCGTGGCCGAAGTCCATGTTGCCGCGCACGACGGTGCCGTTCTCGTGGATCCGCACGTCCTGCAACTTGGACCACTTGTAGCCCGGCCCGATCTCGAACCCGAGGTGGGTGGTATCGGTCTGGATCACCTGGTTGCCGTAGCCGAACGCGACGGTCGTCTGGTACTCGTAGGCGGCCACGTGGTCGCGCTCGGTACGCGCCGAACCGAACAACTGGTGATGCTCGCCGAGGCGAAGGTTGCTCTTGCCGAAGGCGTCGTAGCGGTAGGCGCTCTCGACGCCGTCCTGCTCGCCATACAGGAATGCCAACCCGACCTCGTGCTTGCCCTGCGCGTTCGCGGTGGACAGACCGAGCCGGCTGCGCAGGGTCTGGCTGTCGGTATTGCCGCGCGACGCCGCCAAGCCGAATTCGACCGTGCCCTTCCAGCCGGTGTCGGCGGCCGTGTCGGTCTCGTCGGCGAGGGTGGTGGTGGGAACCATGGCCGCGCCGATGACGGCGGCCAGGACGTACTTGCGCATGGGAGTCTCCGGCTGGAACCAGACAAACGGCCGAAATCGAGTGGCCGAAGTCAATCGGGCGTCGACATTGTCGCCGCCACGCAATGAATTGTCGTGGAACCCGCCGCAACCGCCATCATCGGCTAAGGCTTGCGCGCGCCTTTGACCAGGACCAGACCGATCGCGAACACCACCGCCGCCAGCAGCACGCTCGGCAGCAGCCCCAGCAGCAGCGCGCCGGTCGAGACCGCACCGGCCTGCAGGTCCAGCCCGATCGGGTCGATCACGCCGTAACCCAGCATCACGATGATCGCGAAGCCGAGCGCAACACACAGATACCCGGCGTACAAGCGCTTTCGATTCATTCCCGCCTCCTTCGCGTCGGTGCAAGTGTGCCGGTCGCGCCGCGATTGCGCGACCTCGCGCCTGTTCAGCCCGGTCCC
Organism: Lysobacter sp.; assembly: GCA_050737695.1. Lineage (GTDB taxonomy): Bacteria > Pseudomonadota > Gammaproteobacteria > Xanthomonadales > Xanthomonadaceae > Novilysobacter. The sequence goes on from JBOHYB010000009.1 coordinate 49,411, forward strand.
ACCGGCCGATCCGCCCGGCCGGGCACGTTGATCCCGGAACGACGGGCACGCGGCGACCGTGCCAACCTGTCGGGAGAGGCGATGGCTGCAATCGGAAAAATCCTGCTGGCCGCCGCCCTCATGGCGTCGTCATCGCCCGGTCGGGCGGGCGACGGCTTCGGCGTGGGCGGCGGCGTGACCGACCCGATCGACGGCCAGAGGACGCCGGTCGTGACGGTGTCGTGGCTGGGCGCGACCCGCCATCCATGGGAACTGTCGGCCGGCTACCTCGGCAATCGCGACCGCCTCGCGTCCGGCCCGGCGCCGGTGACGGTATTCGTGGCCGTCAGCAAGCGCCTCATCTGGCGCGGCTGGTTCGTCAGCGGCGGGCTGGCGCTGATCGACCGCGACAGCGACGTACTGTCCGGCCACGGCCAGTTCTACACCGGCGCCGGCTATGCCGGGTCCCGCTGGACGCTATCGCTGCGGCACCTGTCCAATGGCGACACCGGCGGCGCCAATCGCGGCGAGACCTTCGTGTTGCTCGAATACCGCTTCTAGGGCGCGGTGGCGCGTGCATGGCATCCTTGCACCGGGATCGCCCCGATCCGTCAACGCGCCTGACAATGGAACGCATCGAACGCATCCACGCCCTGCACCGCATCCTCACCGCCGCGCGCTACCCGGTGACGGTGCCGCGCCTGCAGGAAGAGCTGGAATGCTCGCGCGCGACGGTCTACCGCGACCTGGCCTACCTGCGCGACCAGCTGATGGCGCCGGTGATCGGCAACGGCGAAGCCGGCTTCCGCTACGACCCCGACGACAGCAGCCGCTTCGAGTTGCCGGGGCTGTGGTTGAGCTCGGAGGAGCTGCATTCGCTGCTCGCCGCCCAGCAACTGATGCTGCGCAGCGGCGGCGGGGTGCTGTCAAGCGCGCTGGCGCCGTTGCAGCAGCGCATCGAGAAACTGCTCGACGAGCATGCCGGCGGGCGCCGGGTGCCGGTCGAGCGCGTGCGGGTGATCCCGCACCGCACCCGCAAGCTCGACGAAACCGCGTTCCGCCACGTCGCCACCGCGGTGCTCGACCGCAAGCAACTGGCGTTCGAATACCGCGCGCGCTCGACCGACCAGCACACCCGCCGCACGGTCTCGCCGCAGCGGCTGACCCATTACCGCGACAACTGGTACCTCGATGCATGGGACCATGAGCGCGATGGCCTGCGCAGCTTCGCGGTCGACCGCATCAGCGCCGCGCGCCAGCTCGACGAGCCTGCCCGCGACGTCCCCGACGAGGAGCTCGACCGCCAGCTGGCGTCGAGCTACGGCATCTTTTCCGGCACCCCGAAGGGCTGGGCGACGATCGTGTTCAGCGCCAAGGCCGCGCGCTGGGTCGCCGACGAGCACTGGCACTCGCAGCAGCAGGGCCGGTTCCTGCCGGACGGGCGCTACGAATTGAAGGTGCCGTACAGCTCCGGCCGCGAGTTGCTGATGGACGTGCTGCACCACGGCAGCGACGCCGAGATCGTCGAGCCGCAATCCTTGCGCGAACAGGCGCGTACGCTGTTGTCGCTGGCGATCGCCAACTACGAACGCGACCCGAAGTGATGGCCGGCGACGCCCCGAAAATCGAGCGCGGCGAACCGGTCGCGCTGGTGCTCGGCGCCGGCGGCGCGCGCGGCTTCGCCCAGATCGGCGTGATCGAGGCGTTGCAGGCGCGCGGCCTGCGGATCGTCGCGGTCGCCGGCTCCTCCAGCGGCGCCCTGGTCGGCGGTTTGTTCGCGGCCGGCCAGCTCGGCGTGTTCCGCGAATGGCTGCTGTCGATGAGCCGCACCGACATGCTGCGCCTGCTCGATCCGGTGTTCGGCCAGCCAGCGTTGTTCGAAGGCACCCGGCTGATGGCGGCGCTGCGCGAACGCACCGGCGACCTCCGCATCGAAGACCTGCCGATCGACTTCACCGCGGTCGCGGTCGACCTGGCGCGCCAGCGCGAAGTCTGGCTGCGCGAAGGCGACCTGTGGGACGCGGTGCGTGCCTCGATCGCGATCCCCGGCGTGTTCACCCCGCACCGCGTGCACGGCCGCGAACTGGTCGACGGCGGCCTGCTGGCGCCGCTGCCGATCACCGCCAGCCGGCTGTCGGACGCGCACCGGCTGATCGCGGTCGACATGAACAGCTGGCCGAGCAACCCGCCCGGCAAGCCCGCCGAACCCGAGCCGGGAGAAACGGATGGCGCGATGACACCTGGCGCCGCGGACCCGGAACCGCAAAGCGGCGACGAGGCGCCTGCGCATTCGCGCCTGCTGGCCTGGCTCGAACACCGCTTCCATCGCCACCCCGACGGCGCCGAGGCGGCGATCGCGACCGCCGCGGGCGCGCGCCCGTACAGCCTGGTCGAAGTGATGGCGCGCTCGCTCGACACCATGCAGGCGCAGATCGCCCGCGTGCAGATGGCGCTGGACCCGCCGGAGCTGGTGATCCGGATCCCGCGCGATGCCTGCCAGTTCTACGAGTTCTGGCGCGCCCGCGAACTCATCGAGATCGGCCGGATCGAGGCCGACAAGGCGCTCGACGCCGCCGGCTACTGACGCGTTCGCGCCGTAGCACTTGCCGGGTTGCCAACCGACTGGACGTCCTTCTCTGTAGGAGCGGCTTTAGCCGCGATCTGGAACCGTTCGCCCGCGCCGACTCCCGATCGCGGCTAAAGCCGCTCCTACAAAAGCGCGCCGCCAGGTCGCAGCCCGTGAGAACCCCCGGCGCAATCCTGCGGCTCCAGCCACCAGGAGCCGCGCCATGAACCGTTCCGCCCCGCTCGCCGTCGAACCGATCGACCCGCGCATCAAGGATCTCCTGCGTTACGCCATCGCGATCGGCGCGACCCTGCTGTTGCTGGTCCCCGCCGCACGCGGCTCCAGCGATCTGCTCGGCTGGCTTCCCCTGTGGTTGCTGGCGATGCCGCTGAGCGCCTGGTGGGCGCTACACCGCTTCCGCCTGCCCGCCGTCACCGCAGAGCGCTGCGCCCTTGCCACGCATCGCCGCAGGATCGGCCCACAAGCCCGCCGCCGCACTCGCCCATCACCCCGCCCCGCGCTGCCAAGAGCCGCGTAGCCAAGCAGCCGCGTGTAGGAGCCTCCTCGAAGCCCAGGCAGTCCGGACGGGAGTCGGCTCGTGGGGTGTTGCGCAAAAGCGGCCATGGATGGCCGCGGCCCGAGTCAGGGTAGGACGCCCTGACCGAGGGCTGGAGCAACACCCCACGGGCCGGCTCCCGCGCGTGCAGCTTCCCGAAGCCCACAGACACCCAGACACCATAAGGAAACCGGTTCCAGCAAGAACCCCCGCGTGACTTCAGCCACGCCACCGCCCAACCACCCGCGTGCTAGCGTGCAAGCTTCGTATTTTCGCCCCATACCAACACCGGAGCGCCCATGCCCACGCTGTCGCAGGCCTGCCAGGCCGCCATCCTCGTCGCCGGGTTCGCCGTGGCCATGGGTGCCGCCCATGCCCAGGAGCCCGCCGTGACCGACCCCTACCTCTGGCTCGAAAACGTCGAAGGCGAAAAGGCCCTCGACTGGGTCAAGGCCCGCAACGCCGTCACCGAAGTCGAACTGGCCGCGACCCCCGAGTTCAAGCAACTCGAAGCGCAGATCCTCGCGATTCTCGATTCCGAGGCCAAGATTCCCTACGTCGAGAAGATCGGCGAGCACTACTACAACTTCTGGAAGGACGCCCAGCACCAGCGCGGCCTCTGGCGCCGCACCACGCTGGCGTCCTACCGCAGCGATCAGCCCGAGTGGGAAACCATCATCGACCTGGATGCCTTGAACCAGGCCGAAGGCGAGAACTGGGTCTGGCATGGCGCCGACTGCCTGCCGCCGGCCTATGAGCGCTGTCTGGTCGCGCTGTCGCGCGGCGGTGCCGACGCCGACGTCACCCGCGAGTTCGACCTCGCCAGCAAGAGCTGGGTCAAGGACGGCTTCTTCCGCGACGAGGCCAAGGGCGGCCTGGGCTGGATCGACCGCGACTCCGTCTATGTCTTCACCGACTTCGGCGACGGCACGATGACCGAGTCCGGCTATCCGCGCATCGTCAAGCGCTGGATCCGTGGCACCCCGATGAGCGAGGCCGCCGTGGTTTACGAGGGCAAGCCCGACGACATGTACATCGCGGCGATGCACGACCACACCCCCGGCTACGAGCGCGACTTCGTCAGCCGCACCATCGCCTTCTATAACGACGAGCTGTACCTCATCGCCGACGATGGCGAACTGCGCCAGATCGACGCGCCAAACTCCGCCAACAAATCGGTGCACAAGGACTGGCTGGTGCTGGAGCTGCGCGATCCCTACCAGGCCGGCGGCAAGACCTACCCGGCCGGCAGCCTGATCGCCGCCAACTTCGACGCCTTCATGGCCGGCGGCCGCGACTTCACCGCGTTGTTCGAACCGACCGACACCACCTCGCTCGCCGGTGTCACCGCAACCGCCAGCCACCTGGTGTTGAACATCCTCGACGACGTCAAGAACGACCTGCAGGTGCTGACCCCGCCGGCCGACGGTACGGGCGAGTGGTCGCGCAGCGACTTCATCGGCCAGCCCGAGGGCAGCGTTTCGGTGAGTGCGGTCGACCCGCACCACAGCGACGCCGTATGGGTGCAGGCCGACGGCTACCTCAGCCCGGCGACGCTGGCGATCGCCGAACCCGGGCAACCGCCGCAGGTGCTCAAGACCATGCCGGTGTTTTTCGACGCCAGCACCCACGAGGTCGACCAGTTCTTCGCCACCAGCAAGGACGGCACTCGCGTGCCGTACTTCATCGTCAAGCCCAAGGGCCTGGTGCTCGACGGCAGCACACCGACGTTGCTGTACGGCTACGGCGGTTTCGAGATATCGATGACGCCCGGATATTCCGGCAGCGTCGGCAAAGGCTGGCTCGAGAAGGGCGGCGTCTACGCGGTCGCCAACATCCGTGGCGGTGGCGAGTACGGTCCGCGCTGGCACCAGGCGGCATTGAAGCAGAACCGGCACAAGGCCTACGAGGACTTCGCCGCGGTTGCGCAGGACCTGGTCGCGCGCAAGATCACCTCGGCCGACAAGCTCGGCATCCAGGGTGGCAGCAACGGCGGCCTGCTGATGGGCAACATGTTGACCCAGTACCCGGAACTGTTCGGCGCGATCGTGGTGCAGGTGCCGCTGCTCGACATGCAGCGCTACCACAAGCTGCTGGCGGGGGCGTCGTGGATGGCCGAGTACGGCAACCCGGACAAGCCGGAGGAGTGGGCGTTCATCCAGACTTTCTCGCCGTATCACCTCTACGAGCCCGGCAAGGACTACCCGCCGACCATCTTCATGACCTCCACCCGCGACGACCGCGTGCACCCCGGCCACGCCCGCAAGATGATGGCGAAGATGCTCGAAGGCGATGAGGACGTGCGCTACTACGAGAACATCGAGGGCGGCCACGGCGGCTCGGCCAACAACCGGCAGGCCGCGCACATGAGCGCGCTGGCGTATACCTTCCTTTGGAACCAGTTGACTGATTGACCGAAAAGGCCGGACGCAAGTCCGGCCTTTTTTGCGAATGACCGTGCCGTTGTAGGAGCGGCTTTAGCCGCGATCATGAAACCGTTCGCCCACGCCGATTTCCGATCGCGGCTAAAGCCGCTCCTACAAAAGCCCGCAGACCAGCCCACAAGACCCAAGTCCTGACATCCACCCGTTGCACTTTCAGTCCTCGGACCCCATCTCATGAAGCCCACCCTGCTGCTCGCTGCCCTCATGACCCTCGCCAGCCCGACCCTCGCCCAGCACCTGCCGGCGCCGCCCGACGCGACCGAGAAGCCGCACACCGTCACCGCGCCGCACGGCGCGCAGCGCCAGGACGAGTACTACTGGCTGCGCGACGACGACCGCAACGACCCGGCGATGTTGGCCTACCTCAACGCCGAGAACGCCTACGTCGACGCCGCGATGAAGCCGTTGAAGGCGGTCGAGGACAAGCTGTACGAGGAGATCGTCGGCCGGATCAAGCAGGACGACAGCTCGGTGCCGTACCGCGAGCGCGGCTGGTGGTACTACAGCCGCTTCGAGACCGGCCAGGACTACCCGATTTACGCGCGCCGGCAGGGCGACATGGAGGCGCCCGAGCAGGTCCTGCTCGACGTCAACCAGATGGCCGCGGGCAAGGACTACTTCAACGTCGGCGACTGGGAAGTCAGCCAGGACAATCGCCTGCTGGCCTGGGCCGAGGACGACGTCGGCCGCCGCCAGTACGTCATCCGCATCAAGGACCTCGACAGCGGCGAGGTGTTCGACGACCGTATCACCGGCACCTCCGCCGAGATCGTCTGGGCCGACGACAACGAGACCCTGTTCTACGTCGAGAACGACCCCGAGACCCTGCTCACCGTGCGGGTGAAGAAGCACGTGCTCGGCACCCCGGCCAGCGACGACGTGCTGGTCTACGAGGAGTCCGACGACAGCTTCTACATGGGCATCGGCCGCACCCGCGACGACAACTACATCTGCATCGGCGTGGAGAGCACGGTGTCGAGCGAGATGCGTTGCGCGCCCGCCGCCGACCCGCAGCAGTTCACCGTGCTGGCCCCGCGCGAGCGCGACGTCGAATACGACGCCGACCACCACGGCGGCCGCTGGGTGATCCGCACCAACGCCGACGGTGCGGAGAACTTCAAGCTGATGACCGCGCCGAGCGACGCGACCTCGCGCGCGCAGTGGCAGCAGTGGATCGGCCACGACGAAGCGGTATTCATCGACGGCTTCGAGTTGTTCGACGGCTTCACTGTGATCGGCGAGCGCTCCGGCGGCCTCGAACGCATCCGCCTGCTGAAGGGCGAGCCGGGCAGCGCCGACGCGCCCGCCGAGTACGTCAAGGCCGACGAGTCCGCTTACTCGATGGGCTTGTCGGTCAACTCCGAACCCGACACCGACTGGCTGCGCTACAGCTACACCTCGCTGACCACGCCGGCGACCACCTACGAGCTCAATACCAAAACCGGCGAACGCCGCCTGCTCAAGCAGCAGCCGGTGATCGGCTACGACGCCGAGCAGTACGTCACCGAGCGCCTGTGGGCGACCGCGCGCGACGGCACCCGGGTGCCGGTGTCGGTGGTCTACCGCAAGGGCTTCGAGAAGGACGGCAGCGCCGCGCTGCTGCAGTACGCCTACGGCAGCTACGGCCACTCGATCGACCCCGGCTTCAACCTGCCGGCGGTCAGCCTGCTCGACCGCGGCATGGTCTACGCGATCGCCCACATCCGCGGCGGCCAGGAAATGGGCCGCAAGTGGTACGACGCCGGCAAGCTGCTGAACAAGAAGAACACCTTCACCGACTTCATCGACGTGACGAAGTTCCTTGTCGACCAGGGCTATGCCGCGCCCGACCGGGTCGCCGCCTACGGCGGCAGCGCCGGCGGCCTGCTGATGGGCGCGATCGCCAACATGGCGCCGCAGACCTATGACGTGATCCTGTCGCAGGTGCCGTTCGTCGACGTGGTCACCACCATGCTCGACGCCTCGATCCCGCTGACCACCAACGAGTACGACGAGTGGGGCAACCCCGAGACCAGCGTCGAGTCGTACGAGTACATGCTCAGCTACTCGCCCTACGACAACCTCAGCGCCCAGGCCTACCCGGCGATGTTCGTCGGCACCGGGCTGTGGGACTCGCAGGTGCAGTACTGGGAGCCGGCCAAGTACATCGCCCGCCTGCGCGACCTCAACACCTCGGCCGAGCCGGTGCTGTTCCGCACCAACATGGACGCCGGCCACGGCGGCAAGTCCGGGCGGTTCCGCCGCTACCGCGAGCTGGCCGAGATGTATGCGTTCATGCTCGACCGGCTGGACGCGGATACGAGCACCCAGTAGCCGACGTCATGGTTTTTGTAGGAGCGGCTTCAGCCGCGATCGGAATCCGTTCGCCCGCGCCGACTCCAGATCGCGGCTGAAGCCGCTCCTACAATAGCGGCCATGCCTGATACCGAACCCGTACCCACCTTTCCGCCCAGCCGCCTGCGCTGGGCCTGGTGGCTGCTGGCCTACCTCGCCCTCGGGCTCGGTCTGGTCGGCATCGTCGTCCCCGGCCTGCCGACCGTGCCGTTCGTGCTGCTGTCGGCCTACGCCGCCGCCCGCGGCTCGCAGCGGCTGCACCGCTGGTTGCTGGATCACCGCCAGTTCGGGCCGATGATCCGCGGCTGGCAGCGCCATGGCGCGGTGTCGCGTCGGGCCAAATGGTTCGCGCTGACAAGCATGGCCGCGTGCGCGGGGGTGATGTTCCTGACCGCGCCACGGCCGTGGATGGCGACGGCGGGCACCGCGATCATGGCGCTGGTCGCGACGTGGCTGTGGGCGCGGCCTGAACCGCCATCGCCGTGAGCTTCGCAGTCGCGACCGCCGCCGCTACACTGCGGCGATGAACGCACGACACCCCATGCTGCTCGCCGCCCTCATGGTTTCACTGCCGCTGGCGCTCGCCGGCTGCGGCAACAAGGGGCCGTTGGTGATGGCCGAGCAACCGGCCGAGATCGAGGCCCCGTCGACCCCGGAGGGCGGCGTGCCGGTCGAGATCGCGACGCCGCCGACGCTGCCGGCCGATGCCGCGGCCGATCCGGCCACGAATGCTGTCACGCCGGATCCGACTGCGACCGATGCCCTCGACGGAACGGCGGTACCGACCGAACCCGCAGCCGAGTCCGTCATCCTGGATCCGCGCATCCCGATCGACCCGGCTACCGTGCCCACCGGCGACACCGACACCGACAGTTCGCCCGCGACGGGGACGGCCGACGACGGCAATGGCTGAGTCGGCGACCGCAGTGGCGCCGGGCCTGCGCTTCAGCAAGATGCACGGCGCCGGCAACGACTTCGTCGTGCTCGACCTGCGTGGCGATGCGGCACCACCGTCCGCCGACCTGTGCCGGGCCCTGGCCGATCGCCGCACCGGCGTCGGCTGCGACCAGATCCTCACCGTCGAAGACCCGCGCGGGCACGGCTCGGTCGCCAGCTACCGGATCTGGAACGCCGACGGCTCGCCGTCGCAGCAATGCGGCAACGGCGCGCGCTGCATCGCCGCATGGCTGGTCCGCGACGGCGCCGCGCGCGAACGCGAGTTCACCCTCGACAGTCCGGTCGGCCGTCACGCGGTGACCCGGCTCGACGACGGCTACCGGGTGGTCATGGGCGTGCCGGAGTTCGAGCCCGCGCGGATCCCGCTGCACGGCTTCGACGGCCCGCGCGATCCCTATGTGCTCGGCATCCGCGGCGCGATCATCGGCTTTGGCGCGGTATCGATGGGCAACCCGCACGCGCTGGTCGAGGTCGACGACATCGCTGCCGCGCCACTGACCAGCACCGGCCCGCTGCTGCAGCAGCACGAGTGCTTTCCCGAGTCGGCCAACGTCGGCTTCGCCCAGGTCGAATCGCGCCAACGCATCCGCCTGCGGGTCCATGAGCGCGGGGTCGGCGAGACCTTGGCCTGTGGCAGCGGCGCCTGCGCGGCTGCGGCGATCCTGATGCGGCGCGGCCGGATCGATCGCGAGGTCGACGTGGTGCTGCCCGGCGGCGCGCTGCGAATCGCCTGGCCCGACGACGAGGCGCCGGTCACGATGGCCGGCCCGGCGACATTCGTATTCGAAGGAGAATGGCGGCAATGAGCGAGACCACCGAAAAACTGGGGGCGCACGAGGTCGCGGCCTGGCTGCGGCGCCATCCGAATTTCCTGCAGCAGTTCCCGGACCTGTCGTTGAGCCTGGTGGTGCCGCGCGAGGAGGGTTCGGCGGCGTCGCTGGCGAGCTACCAGCTCGAGGTGCTGCGCGACAAGAACCGCGAGCTCAACCGGCGCCTGCACGAGTTGTCCGGCAATGCGCAGGAGAACGAGCGGCTGGCGGTGCGCACGCACCAGTTGACGCTGGCGCTGATGCGTCAGGGCAGCGCCGCCGACACGCTGCGGGCGATGGCGGCGAGCCTGGCCGAGGATTTCAACGGCGATCTGGTGCGGCTGGTGATGTTCGCGCCGGTCGCAGGGTTGGACGACGCGGAGTGGTTGCAGCAGATCGATGCCGATGATGCGCGGCTGCAGCCGTTCCGGGATTGTCTCGGCGATGGCGAGCCGTTGTGCGGGCGGCTGCAACCGGACAAGCACGCGCTGTTGTATGGGATGCGTGCCGGTGAGGTGCAGTCGACGGCGTTGTTGCCGTTGCCGGGGGTGGGGCTGGTGGCGGTCGGCAGTGCCGATCCGAACCGGTTCTTCCCGGGGATGGGGACGCTGTTCCTGCGGATGATGGGCGAGGCGCTGGAGACGGCGCTGGCGAGGTATGCGCGGTAACTGCAACGGCAAGAGCGGGTTTCCGGCTTCGGGGGGAGCGGCGCCCTGTCCGGGGTTTGCTACCCGGTTCGGTCAGGCCATCCATGGCCTGACTCACCGCCGCGGACCATTCATGGTCCGCTTTCCGCAATCCCCGGACAGGACGCCGCGTCGCGATCTGGCGGCGCTCCGCTTTCTGGTCGCAAAGCCGTGAGCGCGTCTACCATCGACGAGTTCCTCGCCCACCTCGCGGTCGAGCGACGGATGTCGCCACACACGCTCGATGCGTATCGACGTGACCTTGCGTCGTTGTCGCTATGGGTCGACGAGCAGGGCATCGCGATCCTCGACGTGCACGCCGAGCAACTTCGAGCCTTCATCGCCGCCGAGCACCGTCGCGGGCTGTCGCCCAAGAGCCTGCAGCGACGGTTGTCGGCGTGCCGCAGTCTGTATGGCTGGCTGTTGAAGCAGGGCCGGATCGTCGCCAGCCCGGCGGCGGCGATCCGCGCGCCGAAGGCGCCGCGCAAGTTGCCGCAGGTGCTCGATGCCGACGAGGTCAAGGTGCTGGTCGAGGTGCCGACCGATGCGCCGCTGGGATTGCGCGACCGGGCGTTGCTGGAGCTGTTCTATTCTTCCGGGCTGCGCCTGAGCGAGCTGTGCGCGTTGCGTTGGGGCGACCTCGACCTCGATGAGGGGCTGGTCACCGTGCTCGGCAAGGGCAGCAAGCAGCGCAGCGTGCCGCTGGGCTCGTTCGCGCGGGCGGCGCTGACGGAATGGCGCGCCTCGACCGGCGCCGAGCGCGAGGCGCCGGTGTTCCCCGGCCGCAACGGCCCGATCACCCCGCGCGCGGTGCAGTACCGGCTGCGCCAGTTGGCCCAGCGCCAGGGCCTGTTCAAGCGGGTGCATCCGCATCTGTTGCGGCACAGTTTCGCCAGCCACATCCTCGAATCCTCCGGCGACCTGCGCGGGGTGCAGGAGTTGCTCGGCCACGCCGACATCGCCACCACCCAGATCTACACCCACCTCGACTTCCAGCACCTGGCCAAGGTCTACGACGCCGCCCATCCGCGGGCGAAGCGCAAGCGCTGATCTTCTACGACGATCCCGGGCTCTTGTAGGAGCGGCTTTAGCCGCGATTGGAAATCGGCGCGGGCGAACGATTCCATATCGCGGCTAAAGCCGCTCCTACACGAGAGCGTAATGACGCAAGCGCGTATCGTCGCGCGCTGCGGCGCGTTGTGGAAACCCCGCAAGCGGGTCTGGTCGGGGCGCCCCTTGCGCCTGCGCCTGTCAATCCCCATCCAAGGGATTCGCCCCCCGGAGCCTGCAATGGACCCCAGCCAGAACCCCAACGTGTTCCATGCCACCACGATCGTCTCGATCCGCCGCAACGGCCGGGTCGCGGTCGCCGGCGACGGCCAGGTGACGCTTGGCCACACGGTGATGAAGGCCAACGCGCGCAAGATCCGTCGGCTCGGCAAGGACGGCCAGGTGATCGCCGGGTTCGCCGGCGCCGCGGCCGATGCGTTCACCCTGTTCGAGTTGTTCGAGGCCAAGCTGCTCAAGCACGGCCAGCTGACCCGCGCCGCGGTCGAGATGGCCAAGGATTGGCGGACCGAGCGCCGCTTCGGCAAGCTCGAGGCGCTGCTCGCGGTCGCCGACGCGGAGACCTCGCTGATCATCGGCGGCACCGGCGACGTGATCGAACCCGACGACGGCATCATCGCGATCGGCTCGGGTGGCATGTACGCGCTGTCGGCCGCGCGCGCGCTGCTCGCCCACACCGAACTGGACGCCAGGACCATCGCCACCGAGGCGATCAACATCGCTGGCGATGTCTGCATCTACACCAACCGCAACGTGGTGGTGGAAGAACTGTGAACATGAAACCCGATACCTCTAACACCACCATGACCCCGCGCGAGATCGTGCAGGCGCTCGACACCCACATCGTCGGCCAGCACGACGCCAAGCGCGCGGTCGCGATCGCGCTGCGCAACCGCTGGCGGCGGATGCAACTGGAGCCGGAACTGCGCGACGAGGTGATGCCCAAGAACATCCTGATGATCGGCCCCACCGGCGTCGGCAAGACCGAGATCGCGCGGCGGCTGGCGACGCTGGCCAACGCGCCGTTCGTCAAGGTCGAGGCGACCCGCTTCACCGAGGTCGGCTACGTCGGCAAGGACGTCGAGCAGATCATCCGCGACCTCGCCGACACCGCGGTCAAGCTGTACCGCGAGCAGGCCAAGGCCAAGGTCCGCACCCAGGCCGAGGAGCGTGCCGAAGACCGCATCCTCGACGCGTTGCTGCCGCGCCGCAGCACTCCCGGCGCGACCTCGTTCGGCTTCAACGTCGCCGACGCCGCCCGCGACGAGCCGTCCGCGCAGGCCAACACCGCCGACGACGGCACCCGCCTCAAGCTGCGCCGGCAGCTGCGCGCCGGCGAACTGGACGAGCGCGAGATCGAGATCGAGGCCGCGGTCAACGTCGGCGTCGACATCATGGCGCCGCCGGGCATGGAGGAGATGGGTCAGCAGTTGCGGCAGATGTTCTCGCAAGTGTCCGGTGGCAAGACCCACAAGAAGACCCTGCCGATCAAGGTCGCGCGCAAGCAGCTGATCGAGGATGAGGCCGCGCGCCTGGTCAACGAGGAGGAGGTGCGCGAGGCCGCGGTGGAGGCCTGCGAGCAGCACGGCATCGTGTTCATCGACGAGATCGACAAGGTCGCCAAGCGCGGCGAATCGGGCATGACTGGCGGCGATGTCTCGCGCGAAGGCGTGCAGCGCGACCTGCTGCCGCTGGTCGAGGGTTCGACCGTCAGCACCAAGTACGGTTCGATCAAGACCGACCACATCCTGTTCATCGCCTCCGGCGCGTTCCACCTGGCCAAGCCGTCCGACCTAATCCCCGAGCTGCAGGGTCGCTTTCCGATCCGGGTCGAGCTGGGCGCGCTGAGCAAGGACGACTTCGTGCGCATCCTGACCGAACCGCGTGCGGCGCTGACCACCCAGTACGTGGAGCTGATGAAGACCGAGGGCGTCGAACTCGCGTTCGCCGACGACGCCATCGAGCGCATCGCCGAGATCGCCGCGCAGGTCAACGAGCGTCAGGAAAACATCGGCGCCCGTCGCCTGCACACCGTGCTCGAACGCCTGCTCGACACCATCAGCTACGAGGCCCCCGACCGCGACGGCCAGTCACTGACGGTCGACCGCGCCTACGTCGATGCGCATTTGGGTGAGCTGGTGAAGGACCCGGATCTGAGCCGCTATATCCTCTGACCTGCGGCCGGCGACCGGCGGTATTGAATCCACCTTCGAGTGGCAGTGGCTGTCAGGTTTTTCGCTGGGTGGGCGACTAGCCAGCCAGACCCAGACGGAAAACCACATGGATGCCACGGTCCCCTGTGCCACCCGCGGTCGAACAGCCGCGCAGGTATTGTCGACGAGCTACCGCGATGTACTCGACCGCGCCCGAGCTGGTTGAGTCGGTGTCGGCGCCGGCCGACATCGACGAGGTGCTCAGGCAGCACGGCGCGATGCTGTCGCGCATCGCCGCCAGCTACGAGTTCGAGTCCGGCCGGCGCGAGGACCTGCTGCAGGAGATCAGCCTGGCCCTGTGGCGGGCGCTGCCGCGTTGGCGCGGAGAAGCCTCGCTGCGCACGTTCGCGGCGCGGGTCGCGCACAATCGCGCGGTCGACCATCTGGCCAAGCACTGCCGCTTGAACGAGAACGCGCTCGACGAACACCACCCCGACCCGGTCGCCGATCCGCAACGGCACGCGGAAGTGGGCCAACGCCGCGACGCGCTGTTGGCGGCGGTGCGGCAGCTGGCGCTGGGCCAACGCCAGGTCGTGGTGCTAGCGCTGGAAGGCTTCTCGCAACGCGAGATCGGCCAGTCGCTCGGGCTGGAAGAAAACACCGTGGCGCAGCGCCTCAGCCGCGCCCGCAAGCAACTGGCCGAGTGGCTGGGAGGCAACACATGAACACCCAGGCCGAAGGTCACGGCGCCGATACCGCAGCGCCCCCGGGTAACGCCGGTTGGGACGCATTAGCCGCCGACTGGCGCGCGCAGCCGATCGCCGCGGTCGATGCCGACGCGCTGCGTCGCGACGTGACCCGGCACCGCCGCCGCATCCGCGCCTGGCTGGCGCTGGAAATCCTGCTGACGACGTTAGCTACGGGTCTGTGCGCCTGGGCGACGTTCCGCATCGACCCGCCACTGTTCTCGCCGACGGGACTCGCGGCAATGGTGGCATTGCTGTTCGGGTTCCAGGGCTGGTCGTTGTGGATCCGGCGCCGCCAGATCCGCGACAGCGGTTTGGATGTGCGGGCATTGCTGGCGCTGGAACGCGATCGCATTGCCACCTCGTTGCTGTACTGGCGGGTCAATGCGTGGCTCGCGGTCGCGATCTGGATGGCGATATCGAGTCTGCTGCTGACTGGCGCGCTTGCACCGGATGCGATCGAACTGCCGATGACGCCGCGGCAGGCCGGGCTGTCGATGGCGATCAACGCTCCGCTGGTGCTCAGTTTGGCGGTGTTCGCCTGGTGGTGGTGCCGACGCGCCCGCGCACGCCTGGCGCGCGTGCAGGCATTGCGAAACGAGCTCGACGTCGACTGATCCGGACGCCGGTCACGCGTGGCAACGCCGATGCACCAGCCTCAGCACGTCGGCCGCGCTTGCCGCGCCGGTCTTTGCGTACAGGCTTCTCACTTGCGATCTGATCGTTTCCCTGGAAAGTGATGCCCCCGCTGAAATTTCGTCGAGGGAGAGGCCGGTCACGATGCCCGACAGCGCGCGTACCTCGCCCATGGACAGGCGGTAGGCATCGGAAAAGAGTTGCAGGTCGTATCGCAGCGGACGATCTCCCAGTTGCTTCAAGAACGCGATGACGGTGGGGCCATTGAAGTAGGTGGAAACCACGTCCGAATCCACCTGGACCAGGGTCAGCTTGGTCTGATGCGAAAGGAAATCCAGACTCCGGGGACCGGTGTAGCCCCGCCGTAGCATCCGTTCGAAGACCGCATGGATGTCGGCTCTTCTAAAACGAATGAGACCATTCGCGGCAATGCGCAGCGGGGACGGGTTCTCCAGCATCGCGCGGGCCGTCGGCGACAGTCTCTCCACCCGTCGTTGGTCGCCGATGACGACGATGCCGATATTGGCCGAGTCGAACAGCGTGCGTTCCAATGCGCTGGCCGCATGGCTCAAAGGCCCACGGCGGTGGTACTCGACTGCGCGTTTCAGGTGTGGGGCGAGATAGTTCAGGGTGCTGACCGATTCCATGAGTCGCTCCATCCCGTCATCGCCGCAGCTGGTGACCAGGGTGAAGGAGAGGCGTCCGGCCCTGGCGATCTTGACGCCTGCGCAGTAGGCCAAGCCATGGCGCACCAGGAAATCGTTGTGGAATTCGGTCTCGACCAGCTCGCGGCGCGGGAGCAGCTCGTGATCGTGAGCGGCAACACCGATCCGCTTGAGCGCGAGTGGCGGCTGCAGCGGACTCAGGCGACCGTAGTACGCGTTGTACTCGTTGGCGAATTGCTCTTCGCCGGCGTTGACGAGGGCGTAGCCGTCGTTGGTCGACGTGTCATGCACCACCAGGGCGGCCTTGCCGTTCGGCATCGTTTTTGCCAGTTGGCCGAGAAAGCGTTCCCACGTCGATTCGCCGAGCAAGGCCGAATACAACAGGTTTCTTAGCCGGCTCCGCAGTGCCCTCATGTCGACCGAGCCCCCTTTGGTCATGCTCACGAGTATCGCGAATGGTCTCTGTCGATCCAAGAAGCTTCACCCCAAAAGGTGAAGTCGATCCAGTGCGATTGTGAAGAATGTGGCATCAGAGGGATTTGCAGTTGTGTAGCCCTCGCACGTGACCAATCGAACTGGGGAAGATCATGCAGGAAGTTGCCGGGGTCAGGTCACTCGACGGAAAGCAGCGGACGCCAGCGGGCGCGACGTGCAGCGGCGGATCATGGATGTATCTGCTTCGCGGCGGACGCATCGTCAAGTGGAAGGGACAGGTCGCAAGCTCTGCACCGAGTCTTGCGGATGGCGTTGCCCGTATCTTCGTCCGCGTCCTGGGACTTTCGCTGGCGATCGGGTTGGCGACCGGCTCCGCGGCGGCGGCGGACTGGTACTGGGATCCCAACGGCACCTCGGTCGGCTACGGCGGCAGCGGCACCTGGAACCTGGCCGACCCGGCCTGGAGCCCGAGCGACGACGGCGTCAGCGGTCCATATAGCGCCTGGAACAATGGCGCGCTCGACAACGCGATTTTTGGCGCCACCGGCGGCACGGTGACTTTGGATTCGTCGATCACCGTGCACAACCTTCTGTTCGATACCAGCGGCTATGTGCTGACGGACGGAACGCTCACCCTCGCGGGTGCGGTGCCGACGATCACCACCAACGGAAGCATTACCACCATAAATTCGGTGATCGCGGGCTCGTCCGGCCTGACCAAGGCCGGGGGAGGCCAGTTGCTCCTGAACGGCATCAATACGTTCACGGGCAACATCTCCGTCAATGCCGGCACTTTGAACCTCAACGGTGACGCAGCGCTCGGCGCGGCCGCGAACCGGCTGGTGATGGCAAACGGCTCAGGTCTGTCTTCCACTGGAGCGCTGGACGCAAACCGCGTGGTTGAGCTGAGCGGCGGCCTGGTCGTTCTGGGTGGTGCGGGGGTCGGTTCTGCACACTTCACCGGTGCCGGGGGGATACAGGCGCGCAACGGTGTCGCCCTGACAAATAACGCCAACGATTTCACCGGCGACGCGACGTTCTTCGTGAATGGCAGCGCATCGTTCACGTCGGTCGGCAATATCGGCGAAGCCAGTTCGCTGGGTGCGGGAGACACGATCCGATTCGTCGGCGACTACCAGTATTTCGACCGCCTGTTCTACGCCGGCGACGGAGACAGCTCCAATCGGAGTTGGGAGTTCGCTTCGAGCGGCGGTACCTCCGGCAGCGGCTTCTACAATCAGGGCACCGGCACGCTGACGTTGACCGGCGATATCACTGTCGACACCGGCTCGAAGAGCATGGTCTTTGGCGCCAACACGGCCGACCTTGACCTTCTTGGCACGATTGATGGCAGTTCTTCGGCCGTGACCTTCCAGGGCACCGGCACGACCCGGTCCATCACCCTCGGCGTTGCCAACACCTATACCGGCGCCACGGACATCGACGCCGTGACGGTACGGGCAGGCGTGCTGGCCGACACGGGGATAGCGAGTTCGTTCGGCACCGGGACTGCCGGCGGCATCGGGATCACCAATGGTGGAGTCTTGAGCTACACGGGGACCGGGTCCAGCAGCAACCGGGATTGGATGGTCGCCGCGGACGGCAGCATCCTGAACGATGGCGGCGGTGCGCTCGCGCTCAGCGGCGCGGTGGACCTCGGGACGGCGGCCAATAACGGCCTTACTCTCGGCGGCAGCTTTGCGGGGGAAAACACACTATCCGGCATCGTCAGCGGCACAGGCGATCTCATAAGCGAAGGCGCGGGCGCCTGGGTGCTGAGCAATGCCAATACGCGCACCGGCGCGATCATCGTCGAAGCTGGCACCCTCAGAGCGGACAACGCCTCTGCCTTTGGCACGACGACCGGCATCACCGTCAATGGCGGCACGCTCGACCTGGGCGGTTTCGACCTGACCGCGCCGACGCTGGAAGGCACGGGCGGTGCCATCGCACTCGGCGCGGGTACGCTCACGGTCGATACCACGGACGATACGAGCTATGCCGGCGGCATAACCGGCAGCGGCGGCCTCGTGAAGTCGGGAATGGGGACGCTCACCCTGAGCGGTGCCAACACCTATACGGGCGACACGTCGCTGAATGGTGGCGGGCTCACACTCGATTTTTCGGCGCCTGGCGCGCCTGCATCCAATATTGTTGCCGCCGCCTCGACGCTGAACATGGCCGGCGGCAGGCTCGACATCATCGGCGCCGACGGCGCATCCAACAGCCAGAGCTTCGACGGCCTGAACATCACGGCCGGCAGCAACCGGATCGCCGCGACCTCAGGCGCCGGCGGCGGCATGACCGTCGATTTCGGAGCGATCACCCGCACCGGCGGCCTGGTCGACTTCGCCTTGCCGGCGAGCGGCGGCTTCACCACGACCAGCACCAGCCTCGGCGGCTGGGCGACGGTCAACGGAACCGACTATGCCAAGGTTGTGGGCGGCGCCATCACTGCCTTCACGGCTGCCGACTACAGCAACAAGGACGACGCGGCGAACTGGCTGACTGGCGACGTGATCAGCGATGCCGGCGGTGCTGCCGACACGCCCTTTTTCGGCACCGTCGCCGGCAGTCAGACGCTTGGCGGCCTGAAGTACGCCGCGGCGGCGGACTCGACGGTGAACATCAACACCGGCCAGACGCTGGGCGTCGACGGCACCATCATCGTCGCGTCGTCGGTGGGCAACGCCGATCAGACCATTACCGGCGGATCGCTGATGGGCGGCGCGGGCGGCAGCACGCTCGGCATCCTGCAGAACGGCACGGGCAATTTCACGGTCGCTTCGACCATCGTCGACAATGGCAGCGCCACCGGTTTCACCAAAGGTGGAAGCGGGCTGGTGAGTTTGACCGGCGCCAACAGCTACACGGGCGCCACGACGCTGAGCGGCGGCACGCTCGCGTTCAACACTGTTGCCAATGGCGGCGCGGCGAGCGGCATAGGTGCATCGACGGCGGATGCCGCCAACCTCGTGATCGAGAGCGGCACCCTGCGCTACCTGGGCACGACGGCGACGACCGACCGCGGCTTCACGCTCGTCAACGGCGGACCGACGCGAACAATCGAAGTCGCGAACGGCGCCACCAACGTCACCTTCGGCGGCCTGGTCACGAGTCCGGACGATGCCGGCTTCGCCAAGACCGGCGAGGGCACGCTGACGCTGGCCAATGGCTCCAACGATTATGTCGGTGCCACCACGGTTGGCAACGGCACGCTGGCGGTCAGCACGCTTGCGAATGGCGGCGAGGTCAGCAGCATTGGCGCGTCCGGCAGCGATGCGGCCAATCTCGTTCTGGCCGGCGGAACGCTGGACTATCTCGGCGCGACCACGAGCAGCGATCGCGGCTTCACGCTGGGTGCGGGCAACGGCGGCATCGGCGTGAGCGACGCAGCCACGACCCTGACGATGACCGGCACGGCGACAGGTGCCGGTGGCCTTCACAAGGAAGGCGCCGGAACGCTGGTGCTGGCCGGCATCAATGATTACACCGGCGGCACTGTCGTGAACGGCGGTACGCTCGTCGCGGGGTCCAGCAGGGCATTCGGTGGCGGCGAAGGCGGCACCGGCGTCGGCACTTTGACTGTCAATACCGGCGCGACGGTCGACCTCGCGGACAACAGCGTCTTCGTGGGTGGCCTGCAAGGGTCGGGCAGCGTGTTGTTGGGCGACGCCACGCTCAACATCAATAGTAGCGGCACCTTCACCGGCACCATCAGTGGCAACGGCGGCATTTCCGTCACCCGCTTCACGCAGACGATGACCGGCTGCAACAACACCTATACCGGCGTCACTTCGATTTCCTCGACGGTGAGTGTCGATTGCCTTGCCGATGGCGGGCAGGCGAGCGGCATCGGCGCGGCGAGCAGCGATCCCGCCAATCTCCTGATCGACGGAACGCTCTCCTATACCGGCGCCTCGGTGACCATCGATCGCGGTTTTACGACCACGGGAGGACAGATCGCCGTCACCGATGCGGACGCTACGTTGGAATTCACCGGCGCCACGACAGGCGCCGGGTTCATCAAGGACGGACTGGGCACGCTCGTGCTGTCGGGAGCCAGCACCCGAACCGGCACCACGCAGATCGACAACGGAACGCTGCGCGCCGGCACGAGCGATGCCTTCGGCTCGGGGCGCCTCCACTTCGCCAACGCGGCCGGGGCGACGGTGGATCTCGCCGGGTACGACACAAGGGTGGGCTATCTGACCGGTGGCGGCCCGCTCGGCGGCGATATCACGCTTGGCGGCGCCACGCTGACGCTCAACTGGAGCGGTGGGTCCGCGAGTTACGCCGGCGCCATCAGCGGCACCGGCGGCTTGATCAAGAATGGTGGCCTCGTCCAAACCCTCACCGGCTGCGATAGCGACTATTCCGGCGTCACGACTATCAATGGCGGCATGCTTGCGGTGGGCTGCCTGACCGATGGCGGCGCGGACAGCTCGATTGGCGCTTCCACATCCGATGCCAGCAATCTCATCATCAACGGCGGCACGCTCCGCTATCTGGGCACAGGCGGCAGCACTGACCGCCAGTTCACCCTAGGAGCATCCGGCGGCAATGCGCTCGATGCTTCGGGCACCGGCGCTATCAATTTCACCAGCAACGCGCCGCTCACGTTCAGCGGTACCGATACCGCGCAGACCCTGACGCTGACCGGCACGAACACGGGCGACAACGTCCTGGCCGTCGAGGTCACCAACAACGGCACCGGCGAGACGTCGCTCACCAAGACCGGCACCGGCACCTGGATCCTGACCAATCCGGACAGCAGCTACACCGGTGTCACCACCATCCTCGGCGGCGTTCTCGGCGTCGACAAGCTGTCCGACGGGGGCCTCGCAAGCAGTATCGGTGCGTCCTCGGCCGACGCGTCCAACCTGGTGATCGGCAACGGTTCGACACTGCGCTACACCGGCGCCGGCGACACCACCAATCGGTTGTTCACGCTGGCGGCGGGCACGGCCTTCATCGAATCCTCGGGCACGGGCGCGATCGTCTTCACCGACATCGGCCCGGTGACACTGGCCGGCACCAACCAGAATCGCACCATCGCGCTCGGCGGCAGCAACACCGGCAACAACACCCTGGCCGGATCGATCGGCGACGCTGGCACGGGGATCACCATCCTCGCCAAGAACGACGCCGGCACCTGGGTGCTGACCGGCGACAGCACCTACAGCGGCAACACCGTCATCAACGGTGGCACGCTGGTGCTGGGCAACGGCGGTACGACCGGATCTGTCGTCAGCGACGACGTCATCATCAGCGACGGCACGCTCGCCTTCAATCGCTCCGACAGCTACGGTTTCGGCAGCATGATCTCCGGCGCAGGTGGCATCCGCCAGTTTGGTTCGGGTACCACCATCCTGACGGCCGACAACAGCTATGACGGCACCACGAATGTCGGCGCCGGTACATTGCTCGTCAACGGCGACCAGTCCGCCGCGACCGGTACGACCAACGTCGCGGCGGGTGGCACGCTCGGAGGCACCGGTATCATTGGCGGTGACGTCGCCGTTGTCGGCGGCACCGTCGCCCCGGGGAACAGTGCCGGAACCCTCGCGATAAACGGCAATTTCAGCCTTGACGCGGGTTCCACGCTGGCGATGGAGTTCGGCGAAGCCTATGTCGTCGGCGGCCCGCTCAACGATCTGATCGAGGTCGGCGGCGACCTGACGCTCGACGGTACGATCGACGTCGCGGTGTCGGCCGGCGGAAGCTTCGATGCCGGCATCTACCGCGTGATCGATCACGGTGGCACCCTCACCGACAATGGGTTGGCGCTGGGCACCGTGCCGGCCGGCAGCGAGCTGTTCGTCCAGACCGCGGTCGTCGGACAGGTCAACCTGGCCAACAGCACCGGGTTGCTGCTCAATTACTGGGACGGCGAAGCCGGGCCCAAATTCGACCAAGCCATCGCCGGCGGCGACGGCGTGTGGCAGAACAGCTCCGGCAACCACAACTGGACCGAGACCGACGGCCGCATCAATGCGGGCTACAGCAACGGCGCGTTCGCGATCTTCACTGCCGATGCGGGCACGGTGACGGTCGACAACGGCCTCGGCCAGGTGATGGCTTCGGGGCTGCAGTTCGCGACCGACGGCTACCGGGTCGAAGGCGGCGCGATCGAATTGGTCGGTGCGCAGGCGACGATCCGCGTCGGCGACGGCACTACCGCCGGCACCAGCATGACCGCGACGATCGCGTCCGACCTCTCCGGTGCAGCCGGACTGGTGAAGGCCGATATCGGAACGCTCGTCCTGAGCGGCAACAACCGCTACACCGGTGGCACCGCGATCACCGGCGGCACGCTGCAGGTGTCTGCCGACACCGCGCTTGGCGATGCGGCTGGCGGGATTTCGTTCGACAGCGGCACGTTGCACACGACCGCGGACATGGCCAGCGATCGTGTGATCGCGCTGCTCGGCGATGGCACGCTGCTCACCGATGCCGGCACCCGGCTGATCCTCGGCGGCGCGCTTTCCGGCGCGGGCGCTTTCCACAAGGCGGGCGAAGGCGCGCTGGTGCTTGGCGCCGACAGTGCCGCCTACGGCGGCCCAGCGAGCGTCGACGCCGGCACGCTGGTCGTCAATGGCGTGCTTGGCGGTACTCTCGCGGTCGGCGCGAACGGTCGGCTCGAAGGAGGCGGACAGGTTGGAGCCACCGACAACCACGGCATTATCATGCCGGGCTCGGCCGGCAGCTTCGGCACGCTGACCATCCAGGGCGACTATGCCGGCGATGGCGGACGCCTGGAGATCGCCGGCGCGCTCGGCGATGACGACTCGACGACCAGCCGGCTAGTGATCGACGGTGCCACCTCGGGCAGCACGCAGGTCGCGGTGGTGAATCGCGGCGGCCTTGGCGGGCAGACCGTGGAAGGCATCCGGATCATCGACGTGGCCGGCGCCTCCGGCGGCAACTTCGCCCTCGACGGCGACTACGTGTTCGAGGGCGAGCAGGCGGTGGTCGCCGGCGCCTACGGCTATCGACTCTACCAGGGCGGTGCCTCGACCCCGGCGGATGGCGACTGGTATCTGCGTTCGACGTTGCCCGACCCGAGCGCGCCGGATGAACCGGGTACGCCGGATGAACCGGGCACACAACCGCCGCCGCTCTACCAACCGGGCGTGCCGATTTATGAAAGCCATGCCGGATCGCTTCAGGAGTTCACCAGGTTCGGCACCTTGCAGCAGCGCACCGGCAATCGCCTGTGGGCCGCACGTACCAGCGACGCAAGCGATGCGGTTGTCGAAAGTGGCGGCGCCCTGATGCGCATCGAAGGCCGGCACGCCGAGTTCGAACCTGAGGTGTCGACCAGCAGTGCGCGCTACGACGCCGATACCTGGAAGCTGCAGGCCGGCGTCGACACCCTGTTCGCGGAATACGCGACCGGTAGTCTGGTCGGTGGCCTCTTCGCCCACTACGGAACCACCTCGTCCCGGGTGCGATCTCCGTACGGCACGGGTGATATCGAAACCACTGGACAAGGCTTGGGCGCGGCGATGACCTGGTATGGCCAGAACGGCATCTACATCGATGGCCAGGCCCAGTTCACCCTGTACGACAGCGATCTGCATTCGGCGACGGCGGCACGCGATCTCGCCACCGGTATCGACGGGCAGAGTTACGGGATCAGCATCGAGACCGGCCGGCGCTTCGCGCTCTCCGGGAACTGGTCGCTGACGCCGCAGGGCCAACTGGCTTATACCGCGACCGGGTTCGAAAGCTTCACCGATGCGTTCGGCGCCCAGGTCTCGTTGGGCACCAACTACAGCGTGCTCGGTCGTGCGGGTGTCGCCGCCAGCTACGATGTCGACGGGTCGGATGCGCAAGGGCGGGTCCGGCGTACTCATCTGTACGGCATCGCCAATCTCTACTACGACTTTGCCAGCGGATCGCAAGTCAAGGTCTCGGTTACCGAATTGTCGAGCCGGAACAGGCATCTGTACGGTGGAGTCGGTGCCGGTGGTTCGCTCAACTGGGCTGACGACCGCTACTCGCTGTTTGGCGAGTTGCTCTACAGCACGAGCCTGCAGGGCAGTGACGACAACGCGATTGGCGGCACGGTCGGCTTCCGTGTGCGCTGGTAGGGGTGGCTCCGACGCGAGCCGGGTGTCCGCACTGCGTTCCGATGCCGCTTGCCGCGCCCGTATTGCGTCCGCCGCAAGGGGCATCGGCGCCTTGCGGCGGGCATGTGTCGGCGGGGTGCTCCCCGGGTCATGGGCAGTGCGATAATCCTCGCATGAGCGAAACGAGTCCACGCGAAGGCGCCCCCGGCCCCGGCACCACCCATTTCGGCCTCCGCGACGCCCCCACCGGCGACAAGCAGAAGCTGGTCGGTCAGGTGTTCTCCTCGGTTGCCGGCACTACGACCTGATGAACGAGGACGAGGCCGCGCGCCTGGTCAACGAGGAGGAGGTGCGCGAGGCTGCGGTCGAAGCCTGCGAGCAGCACGGCATCGTGTTCATCGACGAGATCGACAAGGTCGCCAAGCGCGGAGAGAACGTTGGCGGTGGCGACGTCTCGCGCGAGGGCGTGCAGCGCGATCTGCTGCCGTTGGTCGAGGGCTCGACCGTCAGCACCAAGTACGGCTCGATCAAGACCGACCACATCCTGTTCATCGCCTCTGGTGCGTTCCACCTGGCCAAGCCGTCCGACCTGATCCCGGAGTTGCAGGGCCGCTTCCCGATCCGGGTCGAGCTGGGCGCGTTGAGCAAGGACGACTTCGTGCGCATCCTGACCGAGCCGCGCGCGGCGCTGACCACCCAGTACGTGGAGCTGATGAAGACCGAGGGCGTTGACCTGACGTTCGCCGACGACGCCATCGAGCGCGTCGCCGAGATCGCCGCGCAGGTCAACGAGCGCCAGGAGAACATCGGCGCCCGCCGCCTGCACACCGTGCTCGAACGCCTGCTCGACACCATCAGCTACGAGGCGCCCGACCGTGACGGTCAGTCGTTGGCCGTCGACCGCGCCTATGTCGACGCGCATCTGGGCGAACTGGTGAAGGATCCGGATCTGAGTCGTTACATCCTGTAACGATGAAGTGACGTTATTGCAGTCTCGTACCGCGGCACGGCCGTTGTCAGTGTTTCGCGATTTCCGCTAGCAACTGCTCGCGAACATTGTGGCCGTTGTCGCTTTTCTGCGCCATCAGGTAGAGACCTTTGCCGTTGCTGCGCGTGGCCCACAAATCGCCGACAAGGCGTTTCTCCTTTTCCTCGTCGCTGGTGAAGCGGTCACCGCCCTTGTACTCGATGACGAACAAGCGGTCATCCTTCAGCTTTGCCACGAAGTCCGGGTAAGTGCGCTGGCGTGATGTCGGCATCCAGAACTGCGTGGGATGGACCAGGTTGCGGACCCAGAACTCGACCTCGTCCAGCAGGTCGATGGCGCGCGCGCATTCGAACTCCTCGCCGACGTTCTTCAGATCGGCGGGCACCGGGTAGTAGTGCTTCCTGAAACGGTAGGTGCCCTGGTAGTACGAATGCGCCGGATATCGGGTCATGTCCGCCGCGTAGGTGAAAGCGTGATCGGGTCCATCGCTGGCGACGATCTCCAGTCCATCCTGGAACAGGGCCTGCTGGAATCCGTCCCGATAGGCCAACTCCTTCGCCAGCTGCAATTGCTCGGCGAGCTTGCGGCGCAGGATGAATTGCCCCTTGAGCAACTGCGCCAGCGAGAACCCGCGTTCGTCGAGCAATCCGCGCACCGCGCGGCGCAACCATTCGCGCAGGACCGGCTGCTTGATCGACGGCTCATGGATTTCGTGGTCGAGCCAACCGATCAGGTCGGTTTCACTGCGATCCTGCGCGAAACCCGGCAGGTAAGTGGCCACGTCGTCCTTGACCTGGTGGTAGCTCACCTGCCGACCCTCGATATCCACCTCGAAGGTCATGCTTTCGTCGTTGAAGCGGAAGCTGGACAGGTCGGGTGGGCTGGCCAACAAGTCCCAGGCGAAGGTGGACGACACCGCGCCGCGGTCGATTAGCTCCAGTTCGCCCTGCTCGACCATGTATAGGCGCGGCACAGTGAAGACGGCGCTGCGCTCGCTTGGTGCCTTGGCTGCAAGGGTGGCCAGTTGGTGGTGCTCGACTTGGGCGGCGAGTTCGTCGCGCTTGCTTGGGGGTGCGGTGAGGACGATGGCCTCGATGGTTGTCGCGTCGATCTCGTCGGTGATCTCGACCGTGCCGCCCCTGCCGCCTTCGTTCGGGACGAATTTGACCCGGTGCTGGTCGCGCTCCGGCACGTCGTCCAGTTTCGGCGCCTTGTTCACTTCGATGCGCGTCGTTGGCGGCGCGTATGGCGTCAGTTCGCCACCTTGCAGCGGCAGCTTCGGCGCAATGGATTCATCGTTGCGGATGGCCGCTGCCGCTTCCATCGGGTTGAAGCCGATGTTCACCAGCGACTGCGTCAGTTCGCTCGCGGCGCGGCCGAAGTCGTCGGTGACGACATGGGCATAGGCCTTGTTCATGGCCTCCTGCCGACGACGGGTGGCATAGGGCATGCGCAACACCCGCCCCAGCAACTGCTGGATGTCCTTGTCGCTCCTGACCTGCGCAACCGAGCAGAAGACGTACGCGAAGGAGCAGTCCCAGCCTTCCTTCAACGCCTGTTTGGTGATGATGATGTCGATCGGGCAGTCTTTCGCGAACAGGTCGACGCCGTCGATCTCACGGGTATCGCCGGTGGCGATCGCGATGGACTTCTCGTCCACGCCGTCGGTTTCGACCAGGTGGCGCCTGACCTCTTCGACGGTGGCCACGCCACGTGCGTTCTCGGCCTGCACCAGCAGGATCGGCCGGATGTAGTCCGGCTCGCCCAGCGCCGTCCGTGCCAGAGACTTGCGCCGCGCCACTGCGCTGCTCACCGCCACCTGCCATTCGCCGTTGTGCTCTTTCAGCACCACCGGGAACTTGATCATGTTCTCGGCCTTCAACTCGAAGGCCGAGGCGCTGACCAGCACGTTGGAACTGGCGGTGTCCGGCGTGGCGGTGAGTTCCACCACGGCGCGAGGGCCGAGCCGTTCGTAAACGGTGTAGGACAACGGCGTGGTGGCGTTGTGCGCCTCGTCCATGATCACCAGCGGCCCGTGCAGCTTGAGCAGATTGGCGAACGAGGCCAGCGCCTTGCCGTCGGTGCCCTTGTCCAGGTAGGCGAGGTCGCGCGTGCTGCCAGCGAAATGCGGCTCCAGGTCTTCGTGGTGTTCGTAGGCCTTGCGTCCTTCCTTGTCGTTTACCCGCAACGCCGCCACGGTGGAAATGACGATGCAAACCTTGGTGCCCACGTCGGCGGGACGGATCTGGGGGAAGTCGGTCACGTCGAACACGGCCACTTTCCCGTCGAAGGCATCGTCCAGTTCCTGCCGATAGTGATGGCGTGGATCCCGGAAGGCTTCCAGCGTCTGCGTCTTGATCTGGGTGGTGGGAACCATCCACATCACCAGCGGGAATTCACGCTCCAGAAGCGCACGGCCTGCGCCCTGGATGATGTGCGCGCCCATCACCGTCTTGCCACCGCCGGTAGGGATGCGCAGGCAGGCGTAGGGCACTGCGGGCAGGCCCGGCATGGGCTTGTACTGGTCGACCAGCCCCTTGTCCACGCAGGCCGCGAACGCATTGGCCGCATTGCCCAGCCGCGCGGCCTCGAAGAATCGCTCCAGACTGTCGAGCGCGCGTTGCTGGTAGAGCTTGAGCGCAAGGGCCATGGTCAGCGCGCCTTGATGTCGTAGGGGGTTTGCCGGAAGGTGATGTCGAGTTCGCGCAGTTGTTCTTCGGACAGGTCGCAGGCCTCGCCGTAGATCACTTTCGGACCGTCGAACTTCGGCAGTGAGCGCAGAACGCGCCGGGTCAGCACGTTGCCGCCGGTCTTGCGTTCGTCGCCGAGGATGCCGTTGAACAGCAGGTAGTAGCCGGTGCCGCCGTGTTCGCCAAGGAAGGCGTCCTTCTTCGCGCGCGTGGAACGCGCGGTGCCGGTTTCGGCGAACCAGACATGCGCGGCCAGTTGTTCGAAGCGGATACCGTCGCGGATATGGCCGTTTTCGTCGAACACCGGCACGCCGAGCTTGTAGAAACGAAAGCCGCCGCCGCCTTTCCAGCGGACGGATTCGGATATTCCACTGCTTTCTCCGTCCACGACGTCAGCAAGTCGCTTGCGCGCATGGGATTTCGCCTGCTCACGCATTTCGATGGCAATCCATCTGCGGCCCATCTTGTGCGCAACGGCGGCCGTCGTGCCAGAGCCGAGGAAGCTGTCGAGCACGAGATCACCAGGCACCGTCGATATGTCGAAGACCCGCTGCAGCAGGGACTCAGGCTTTTTCCCGCGCTTGAAATCGACGCCGCCTTCCTTGTTCAGATTGATGGTGCTGATATCCGGCCAGAAGTCGCCCAAATACTCTTCGGCATAGGCGGACAGGAATAACATTTGCTTGCCTTCCCACCATACGTACTCGACGCCTGTTGGCGAGATAACTTTCGCGGTCTTGGATTTGAATGCCAGACGTGATAGCAGTCCATTATTTGTTCGATAGACCACTCTGCCGGATTCGCGCAATTGGAACTCTCGGATCGCGTCTCCGGTGGGCGCTGTCCCCCGTGCTGCCAGGTAATCTTTGACGGGCGTGATGATCCAGCTCTCCACCTCATCCTCCGGATTCTCGATCACCTTTGTGTAGTAGCCAAGGTATCGTTCGAATTTTTCCGGGTCCTTCTGCTTTTTGACGGGTCGCAGTCGACCGACGGATGTGGCTCGATAGGCAAGGATGTATTCCTTGAGCTTCGGTGGCTTCCTGTCGACGTGTTTCATCTTCACGCCGCTCAGTTCGCTCATTTTGACCGCGATATTGATCGCACGATTGGAGCGTCCGAAGACCTCATCCATGATGACTTGCAGGTAGGCCATCTCGTTGTCATCGATCTGGACAAAGATGTGGCCATCCGGAGCAAGCAACTTTTTCAGCAGGTCGAGCCTCGGATACATCATTGACAGCCATTGACTGTGTTCGATGTTGTCGTCGTAGTGGGGCATGTCCGCCGATAGGGTGTTGTATGGCGGATCGATGTATATGCACTTCACCTGTCCCCCGTAGTAGGGCAGCAACGCCTTGAGCGCATCGAGGTTGTCGCCCTCGATCAGCATGTTCGGCGCATCCACATCCCCATGCGACAAGCCGGCCACTGGCTCCAGCAACCGGTAGGGCGCGCGCGCCGCGCGGGTCAGGTCTTCGTCGCGGTTGTGCCAGGACAGCAGAGGCATCTAGCACAGCCCTGCCTGCCGATGGCCGCGGGCGACACACTCCGGCACTTGTTCGAGTAGGGTTCTGGGCACGGGCGCCAAGTGCTATCAATCAATAATTGATCAGATCATAAATCAATAATTGATTGATGTGACCGCCGGGCCGCCTACGTTCCCGGCATGAAGAGCGAGCAGGCTGGGTTTGGCGCGCGGTTGCGCGAGGCATTGCAGAGGGCAAAGCTTCCGGAAAGCGCGGCCGAGCTGGCACGGCTTGTGCCGCAGTACGGCGGCACGGCGGTGACCACGGCGGCTGCTCACCGCTGGATCAAGGGGCAGTCGATTCCGCGTCCGGAGAACATCCGGGCACTGGCGACGCTGCTGCGTGTTCCACTGGATTGGCTCTATGGGGAAGCCCCGGGTGGGCACAAGGTCCGCGAACCGAAGGCCGCCTGGGAAGCCAGCGTCGTTGACCGACATGCCGTTGATGCCTTCCTGTCGCTGGACGAGGGTCATCGCAAATTGGTACGGGAACTGATCGCGGCCTTGGCTGGGATCGCGAGCGACTGATCGTCAGCGCTCGCGGGCAGGGTCGACAATGGTGGCGTCTCCACGCGTCCGACCGCCGCCGGTGCAATAATTCGTGCATGAGCGAACAGACCCCGCACGACGACCAACCCGGCACCACCCACTTCGGTTTCCGCGACGTCCCCACCGGCGACAAGCAGAAGCTGGTCGGTCAGGTGTTCTCCTCGGTTGCCGGCAACTACGATCTGATGAACGACTTGATGTCGATGGGCGTGCACCGGGTCTGGAAGCGCTATTTCGTCGCCACCGCGCAGGTCCGGCGCGGCGACCGCGTGCTCGACCTCGCCGGCGGCACCGGCGACATCGCGCTGCTGCTGCGCGACCGGGTCGGCGATGCCGGCTCGATCGTGCTCGGCGACATCAACGGCGACATGCTGCGGGTCGGCCGCGATCGCATGGTCGACAAGGGCAAGGTCGCCGGCTTCGAGTACGTGCAGATGAATGCCGAGAAGCTGCCGTTCCCCGACGCCAGTTTCGACCTCGTCACGATTGCCTTCGGCCTGCGCAACGTCACCGACAAGGACGCCGCGCTGCGCGAGATGCAGCGCGTGCTCAAGGTCGGCGGGCAGGCGCGGGTGCTGGAGTTCTCCGCGGTCACCGCCGACTGGTTCAAGCCGCTGTACGACTTCCACTCGTTCAAGGTGCTGCCGCGGCTGGGCAAGCTGTTCGCCAATGATGCCGACAGCTACCAGTACCTTGCCGAAAGCATCCGCAAGCACCCGCCGCAGGACGAGCTGAAGACGATGATGGCCGACGCCGGATTCGCCCGTTGCGACTACCGCAACCTGTCCGGCGGGATCGTCGCGATCCACACCGGCTACAAGGTCTGACGGTTTTTGTAGGAGCGGCTTCAGCCGCGATTGGGAATCGGCGCGAGCGAATGGTTCCAGATCGCGGCTGAAGCCGCTCCCACATCCGCAGGAGGTCGCGTATAGGGCAGAAAGCCGACCGTATCGGCACTTCGCGCCTCCCGTCGCAGGGCGCTACACTCGGCCGCTCACCTGCAACCGTGGGCTTGCCATGCGTTTTTCGATCCTGACTGTTTGCTTTGCCGCCGCCGTGGTCGTGGCCGGCTGTTCGCGCGATTCCGCGCCGAGCGGCGACGCCGCCACCCCATCCGATACCGCCGCCGCGCCAGCCGCCGAGTACGACTCGCTGTCCTACGCGCAGCCCGACCAGGTCCGGATCAAGGACCTCGCGCTCGAACTGGCGGTCGACTTCGACGCCAGGCAGCTCGCCGGCAGCGCGACCTACCAGCTCGACTGGACCAACCCCGACGCCACCCAGCTGGTGCTCGACACCCGCGACCTGACCATCGAGAAGGTGGTCGGCGAGCGCAGTGACGACAAGTGGGTCGACCTCAAGTACGACCTCGCCGCGGCCGACGAGCGACTCGGCAGCAAGCTCACGATCGAGGCGCCGCAGCAGCCCGAACGCATCCGCGTGACGTACCACACCTCGCCGGACGCCTCCGGCCTGCAGTGGCTGACCCCGGCGATGACCGAGGGCGGCGAGCAGCCCTTCATGTTCAGCCAGTCGCAGCAGATCCACGCGCGTTCGTGGGTTCCGCTGCAGGACACCCCGCGCGTGCGCTTCACCTACACCGCGCACGTGACCTCGCCGGAAGACGCGATGGTGCTGATGAGCGCCGACAACGATCCCAAGGCGACACGCGACGGCGACTACAGCTTCACCATGCCGCAGGCGATCCCGTCGTACCTGCTGGCGATCGCCGCCGGCGACCTGGTGTTTGAACCGATCAACGAGCGCAGCGGCGTCTGGGCCGAGCCGGCGATGGTCGAGAAGGCCGCCGCCGAGTTCGCCGACACCGGCAAGATGATCGACGCGACCGAAGCCATGTACGGCCCGTATCGCTGGGAGCGCTACGACATGCTGGTACTGCCGCCGTCGTTTCCGTACGGTGGCATGGAGAACCCGCGCCTGAGCTTCATAACCCCGACCGTGATCGTCGGCGACGGCTCGCTGGTGTCGCTGATCGCGCACGAGCTGGCGCACAGCTGGTCCGGCAACCTGGTGACGTTCTCCAGCCCCAAGGACCAATGGCTCAACGAGGGCATCACCACCTACGTCGAGAACCGCATCGTCGAGTCGCTGTACGGCAAGGAGCGCGCCGACATGGAGTTCGTGATCGCGCGCAACGAGCTGCGCGAGACCATCGGCGAGATGGAACCGCAGGCGCAGTCGCTGGCGATCCGCCCGGACGTGCAGGTCAAGGCTGGCGATACCCTGACCGCGGTCGCCTACGACAAGGGCGCGTGGTTCATGCAGTTCCTCGAGCAGCGCTTCGGCCGCGAGGCGTTCGACGAGTACCTGCGCGGCTACTTCGACCACTTCGCGTTCCAGTCGATCCCGACCACCACGTTCGTCGAATACACCCAGGCCAACCTGCTCGACAAGTACCCGGGCAAGGTCACCGAGGCCGAACTCGACGAGTGGGTTTACGGCACCGGTATCCCGGCCTCGGCGCCGGAGACCGAATCGCCGCGGATGGATGCGGTCGACGTCGCGCGCAAGGCCTGGCTCGATGCCGGCACGCTGCCGGAAGCGTCGGTCACCGAGGCCTGGACCACCCAGGAGTGGGTGCACTTCCTTGAGGGCATGCCGGAGACGCTCGAGACCGAGCAACTTGCCGCATTGGACGCCGCGTATGAATTCACCGGCACCCCGAACGGCGAGATTGCGATGCGTTGGTATCCGCTGGCGGTGCGCAGCGGCTACAGCGAGGCCAATGACGCGATTGCCGCGTTCCTCAAGAAGATCGGTCGCCGCAAGTTGATCATGCCGACCTACGAGGCGCTGGTGAAAACGCCCGAAGGCCTGGCGCTGGCCGAGAACACCTTTGCCGAGGCGCGCCCGGGCTACCACCCGATCACCACCGGCTCGGTCGAAGCGGTGATCGCCGAGGCCAAGGGCGAGGACGCCGCGCCGGTCCGCGACTGAGCGGAGTCACCTGCGACCAGAACGCGGCCGCCTCCGGGCGGCCGCGTTTGTTTCCGGGCCTGCCGGCGCACCACGCGCTTTTGTAGGAGCGGCTTTAGCCGCGATCTGGAATCGTTCGCCCATGCCGGCTCCCGATCGCGGCTAAAGCCGCTCCTACAATGGGGCCGACCTTACTCGAAGGAAAACCCGATGAAGATGCACGCCACGCTGTTGTCCGCCGCGCTGCTGCTGACCGCCTGCCAGCCCGCGCCCGACCCCGAGGCCGTGCGCGCGCAGCAGGCCGTGGCGCAGGAGCAGGCCGCCGAGACGATGGCCAAACAGTTCGACGAGCAGTACGCCGCGCAGAACTGGTCGCTGGCCAAGGCTCACGGCGACGTGTTGCGGGCGGAGTACCCGGACAGTCAGGCCGCCGCGCGGATCGAGGCGCAACACGCCGAGGCGACGGCCAAGGCCGACGCCGCCGCCAACGCGCGCCGGGTCGAGGCGCTGTGGGCCTACCAGAGCGAGCCGGTCGGCGACGAGCAGCAACTGTCGGCGGCAATCTACGCCCGGGACAACGTCGAGACCGACGGTGCCAGCCCGCGTCCGGTGCGATTGATCTTCCGCGACCACCCCGAGTGGGGCGACAGCGCCTACCTGACCCTGGAGGCCGGCGACTTCGACTGCTACGGCGGTTGCAAGGTGCAGGTCGCTGTCGACGATGCCGAACCCAAGTCGATGGCCGCCAGCCGACCCGACACCGACGAAGCAATCGCGATGTTCATCGAGGACGAGGCCGCGCTGTGGCAGCTAGCCGGTGACGCCGAGGTGGTCGTGATCGAGTTCCCGATCAAGGTCGGCGGCACCCGCACCGCAGTGTTCGAGGTCGGTGGGCTGGACGCCTCCAAGTTGCCGGACTGGAACTGAAGCTCAAAGCCTCCGCAACACCCAAGCCCCCCATCCCGGCCTTCCCCTTGAAAGGGAAGGAGAGTCGTCGTCACGCCACTGCCGAAGCAGCGGAGTATCGTTGGCGCGTGGCGGTGCAGCACGCCCGATCCATCGGCGTAGCAAGTCGCATCGTCCCGGTGGCGCCAGGCACGGACGCACGCGCCTTGGTATTCCAGACGACCCGCCGTCGCGGCCGAGCGGCCGGCGCGGTCCAGCGGAGGCGACCATGTTGTCCCCACGCCTGCACACGTTTCTCGATGAGCGCCATGCGCCGTACGCCACGCTCACCCACGACCGCACCGTCACCGCCGAAGCCACCGCCAACGCCGCCCACATCGGCCCCGGCCAGTTCGCCAAGACCGTCATGCTGAAGATCGATGGCAAGCTGGCGATGATGGTGATGCCGGCCGCCTACCGGGTCGACCTGACCCGGCTGTCACGCGCGCTCGGCGGCCCCGAGGTCGAACTGGCCGAAGAGGCCGAGTTCCGCGACGCCTTCCCCGATTGCGAGCTCGGCGCGATGCCGCCGTTCGGCCACCTCTACGACATGCCGGTGTACGTCGACTCGCGGCTGGCCCACGAGCCGGAGATCGCGTTCAACGCCGGCAGCCACACCGACGCGTTGCGGATGTCCTACGCCGAGTTCGAGCGCCTCGCCCAGCCCGAACTGCTGTGGCTGGCGCACGTGATGTGAGACCTACAGCGCGTAGCCGAACTGCTGCTTGAACTGCTCGGCAAACTCGTCGTGGTCGAAGCGCTGGTTCTGGGTGCCCGGGTGCTCGACCTTGAGCGCACCCATCAGGTTGCCGATGCGGCCGATGGTCATCCAGTCGCAGCCCTTGAGGATGCCGAAGATCAGGCCGGCGCGGAACGCATCGCCGCAACCGGTCGGGTCGGTGATCCGACGCTCGTGCGCCGGCGCCACGTCGTGGATCTTGCCCTCGGCATGGATCACCGCACCCTGCGGCCCGCGCGTGCAGATGTACGCCTTGACCTTGCCGGCGATCTCCTTCTCGTCCCAGCCGGTGCGCTGCTGCAGCAGGTTGGACTCGTAGTCGTTGACGGTGACGTAGTCGGCCTGCTCGATGAAGGTGCGCAGTTCGTCGCCGTTGAACAGCGGCATCGCCTGGCCCGGATCGAAGATGAAGGGGATGCCGGCCTCGGCGAATTCGCTGGCGTTCTGCAGCATGCCCTCGCGGCCGTCCGGGCTGACGATGCCGAAATCGACCCCGGCCACGTCGCGCACGTGGTTCTCGTAGCTGCGCATCATCGCGCCGGGGTGGAAGGCGGTGATCTGGTTGTTGTCCAGGTCGGTGGTGATGAACGCCTGCGGGGTGAACAGCTCGGGGATCTCCTTGACCTGCGCCAGCGGGATCTCCAACTCCTCGAAATACTCGCGGTACGGGCCGAAGTCCTGGCCGACGGTCGCCATCGGAATCGGATCGCCGCCGAGCAGCTTGAGGTTGTAGGCGATGTTGCCGGCGCAGCCGCCGAACTCGCGGCGCATCCGCGGCACCAGGAACGAGACGTTCAGGATGTGCACCTTGTCCGGCAGGATGTGGTTCTTGAACTGGTCCTGGAACACCA
>JBOHYB010000010.1:0-84683 GCA_050737695.1 Lysobacter sp.
CGCCGGCAAGACCGTGCACCTGGCTACCGAGGGCGGCGCGAGCATCACCATCGAAGGCGGCAATATCAGCGTGACCTGCCCGGGCAATATCGTCGTGCATGCGGGGAAGAAGTCGTTTGTGGGGCCGACCTCTTTGAATCGCTCGTTCTTGCTATGGCCGAATTCGGAGCTGGACGCACCGTGTATGGAAGACGCTGAGGCGACCAATGCAGCGTTCGTGGATGTCCCCTGACGTGCCTGCATCGCTTGCACCAACGACCGTCTCCGGCCTGCTGGACCTGCTCGGCGAACTTCAGAGCACGCATCGACAGCGCCACTGCAGCGCACTGATCGATTTAGCAAGGTTTGCTGATCTCGCAGATTGCGCCAAGGTGGTCGCCATGGATGCCAGTGCATTCACCCGGCTACCCAACGTGTACGAGGGTTTTACCTCAGCGCTGGAATCCCGAGGACCACGACTGTTCACGGCACCACTTCGGGATCCTGCTTGGCGGCACGTCTGCGAGCTGACTATTCGCCAAGGAACGGCGAGCTTCATCTTTCATGACCAATCGCCAGACTCGTTCAAGACACATCTCGCATCGCTTGCAAAAGCATCACAGCCCGACGGGTCAAAGCGACTCTTCCGTTTTCAGGACAGCATCGTGTTGTCATCGCTCGGCCCCCTGCTGACACGGCAGCAAATCCGGTCAATGGTCGGCCCCGCCAAATGCTGGCTGGTTCTCGACGTCTGCGGCCACCCTGTGCGTCTTGAGCGGGAAGGCGATATCTCACCCGTTAATCCGCCATTGCGGCTCAGCCAGCAGCAGGTGAGTGAACTTGAGCTACGTCTGCGACCCGCTGGCATCATCGCGCAGGTCAACGAGGTGGATACCGCTTTGCTTCATGGGAAGACCCGCTGCGAACAATGGCGGGTCGTGCGCGCCGCCATGCATCAGGCAGTACAGCATGACCTGAGCACCAAGGACGATATCGCTTTTTTCAGCGTGCTGAGCCTGCAGTTGCCCGCTGGCTTTGACCACCAAGGGCCAGTTGCAAAAGCCCTACAGCGCAGCAGGCAAGAGAACATCAGCTTTGGGCAAGCTATCGACCAAGTGCCGACTGAGGAGTGGAGAGCATGGGACGAACATCTGGACGCCGCGGGAATGTTGTTGTGAGCGGCCGCATCGGGCGGCGTTTCAGCCGGGAGATGCTGAGGCTGATGCTGGCCTTCTCGCTGTTGTCCGCAGCGGCCTGCGCTCAGGAACCTGAGACAGCGAGTCTCACCGCAGTAGCCTTCAGCTATGGCGAAGCCCACGCCAAAGTGTTGGTCAATGGCGAGTGGGCGGGGGGGGGGAACAACTCCGTCGAGTACGGAGACGTCTTGGGCGGCGGGCACATATGCTGCATCGACATTCCCAAAGGCGCAAAGACTGCGATCGTTGAAGTACAGACCGGAGTAGACAAGTGGTACGTGGTTGAGGCGGAGATAGAACAGCCATGGCCGGAGTACATGCATTACGCCGCAGTCCACGTGCTGCCGGGGCGCCACGTGGTGATCTCGATCATGGGAAGCTCGCCGGCACCCCGAAAGGACCTGCTTGTCGAACAACTCGATGAAATGGGAATTTCGGATTTCAAAGTTCTTGACCCGCACATGTGGGACTCAGGCCCCGAAGAACAGCTGTAACAGCATGGAGGCTGTATGCCGCAGATAAACGACAACGTGATTTCGCCGCGTGTAAAGGCGGTGGAGAATATGGTCGCGCGCGCCCGTGCCAAAACCGGCAAGAAGGCGGGGCCAGCCGCTTGCTCGACCTGCCACGTCCCGCTGTGGATGGGCTTCTTCTTCGATGGCACCAACAACCACAAAGATCGGGATTTCCCACAGCGCCATAGCAACGTCGTGGCATTGTTTGACGCCCACGAAATGAAGCCGCGGCAAGGAATCGTCCGGTTCTACTATGAAGGCTGCGGGACCGACTTTGAGTTCGCGGACAGGTATGAACGGGTTCCACGGGTAGTCGGACGCGCCGGCCGAGTGATCTGGGAGGACCGCAAGGGCTATGCTGAAGAGGAGAGTACGCTCAACCAAGCATTCGGACTGCATATGGACAAGCGTCTGGAGAAGGCGCTATTCGAGTTTGAATCCTTTGTCGAAGATCGGCGGGGAAGAGCACGAATTGACGAGATCAATGTCTCGGCCTACGGCTTCTCGCGAGGCTCCGCTACCGCGCGGGCATTCGTTCACTGGTTGGCTGCACACAGCAAGGTTTCGCGCTCGGGCAACGCTCTCAAGTACGACGATACTCCGCTCAATATCAAGTTTCTCGGCCTGTTCGACACGGTCGAATCGGTCGGCCGCGCCGGCGACAATACCCAGCCGCGATTGATCAAGACCAGTGTTCCGACTTTCGTCGAGAAGTGTTTGCACACGGTCGCCGCACACGAACTGCGCGATGCGTTCCCGGTAACCGCGATCGGTGGAAACCGCTATACGCAGGTGGTGTCGCCGGGGGCGCACTCGGATATCGGAGGCGGCTATCTTGGCAACGAACAGGCGCGCACTGTGCACCTATCGAGAATCAACCTGCTGCAAATGCACGACCATGCGCGCGGCACCGGCGTGCCGATGCTGTCGCTTGGCGAGATGCGCAATGCCGAAGCTGACCGCTGGGAGACGACCTATCGCCACTCGTTCGATGTCCCCGGCGAAGCCCATGAGGCACTTGCCGCCTACATGACGCACGTATCACCGCAGTCCGGTCCCATGCGCGACGTGCTTCACGCGCACATGAAGTGGTACTGGAAGTGGATCGATTCGGGACTGGCCGCCGAAGACCATGGAGAGAAGTTCCGACGCTACTGGCACGATGACTCGCCGGATAGCGATCAGCGTCGCGAGGAACTACTGCAAATGACCACATTGGCACAACAAACGGCGCGCACAGAGGCAGGGCGTGGCGTCGGCAGCACCTTTGGCCATCCGCGTGTGGCTCCCAAGAGAGATGAACTGCCGTCCGCAGTGGAACGTCTGCTGGAGGGTTACGTGCATGATTCGCAGGCAGGTTTCGTTGCGCTCGGCACGATTCAATGGGACCTGTCCCAAGTGGACTATTACGCCATCCGAGAAGTTCGACTTCCAGAAGCCTGATTGCTTTGATAAGCGCTACGAGGGTGATCGACTCGCTGCTCATCGAATGCGTCAACGCTGCCACACTCGATTATTCTCAATCAAACAGCGTCCGCCAGAATCCCGGCCCCAGCGCCGCCATCCTCTGCATGAATTCCGGGAAGTTGCGGTAGGGCCTGTCCGGAAAACGGCGCTTGCGATAGATGTACTCGGCCAGAAAGAAGCCGCCGACGATGCCGTAGTTGAGCAGGTTGGCGAACCACGACCAAGCGTCTTGCGAGACGGCCAGAACCGGCGGGTACCCGAGCCGCATCAGTACGCCGTCGGGCACCGCGATCAGCGCAAGGATGCCGTTGGTCAACGCCAGGCCGGCCAGCAGCACAGTCCAGATGGCGGTGAGTCGACGGGTGTAGTGCTTCAGCTCTGGCTTCAGCGCGGGCGGCTCGCAGCCTTCCAGCCCCGAGACGATCCGACTGATCAGCGGTACCCGGCCGGCGCCGAGGCTGCGGCCGAACCACCACGACAACAGCGCCGTGAACACCACCGGCGGCGCCAGCAGCAGCAGCGCCGGAACCTTGCTGCCGTGCAACGACCACAACCCGGCGCCGACCAGCGCCAGCAGCAACCAGGCCCAGCCGCGGCGCATCGCCAGTGGCTGCAGCAGGACGATCACGGCGAGGTCGGCCAGCGCCAGCAACGCGACCACGCCGCTGCCGTCGACGCTGGCCCAGTGCGCCAGCAGCGGGTAGGCGACGGCCAGCAGCAGCCGCAGGGCGGCGAGCGGGCTCAATTTCGCGGCCGGACGAGCGGCAATCCGCCGATCAGGCCGCCGCCCGGTGCTGCTCGACATGCGCCGACAGCGCGCGCAGCGAGGCGAATATCCGGCGGTTCTCGTCGCTGTCGGAGCGCAGCTGGAAGCCGTATTGCTTGCTGATCGCCAGCGCCAGCTCCAGCGCGTCGATCGAGTCCAGCCCCAGCCCGTCGCCGAACAGCGGCGCCTCCGGATCGATCTGCGCGGCGTCGACGCCTTCCAGGTTCAGGCTTTCGACCAGCAATTGCGCCAGTTCGTGCTCGGCGGGGCTTTGTGCGGACATCTTGGACTTCCGGATCGGTGAAAACGGCAACAATCGGCGATCGTGGGCCGCGGCGCAACTGCGACGGGGCGCACAGGGCGCGGGGTTATCATGGGCGCCATGATCGAATCCGCTCCTGCCGGCGCCGCGCCTGGCATCGACCCGGCCGCCGCCGCGGCCCACCCGGCCCGGTCCGGCCCCGCCCCTACCCCTGCCACCCCCGACGTGCTGGTCATCGGCGGCGGCCCGGCCGGCTCGACCATCGCCACCCTGCTCGCGCGCAAGGGCTGGCAGGTCGCGCTGCTGGAGAAGGCACAGCATCCGCGCTTCCACATCGGCGAGTCGCTGCTGCCGATGAACATGCCGATCCTGGAACGCCTGGGCGTGCTCGATCAGGTCCGCGCGATCGGCGTGCTCAAGCTTGGCGCCGATTTCCCGATCGACGACGGCAGCTACAACAGCTTCCCGTTCGCCAGCGCGCTCGATCCGAGCCGCGGCTATGCGTTCCACGTCAAACGCGAGGAATTCGACCAGTTGCTGTTCGAACACGCCCGTGGCGAGGGTGTCGACGCCCGCGAGCAGGTCAAGGTCGAGCGGGTCGAATTCGACGGTGGCGCCACCGTGGTGCACGCGCGCGGCCGCGACGGCGTGCTGCAGTTCCGCCCGCGCTACCTGGTCGATGCCAGCGGTCGCGACGCGTTCCTCGGCGGCAAGCTCGGGCTCAAGCGGCGCAACCCGCGGCACCAGTCGGCGGCGCTGTTCAGTCATTACACCGGGGTCGAACGGCGCCCCGGCGACGACGCCGGCAACGTCAGCATCATCCGCCACCCGTTCGGCTGGCTATGGCTGATCCCGTTGCGCGACGGGGTCACCAGCGTCGGCGCGGTGTGTTCGCCCGAGTACCTCAAGCAGCGCCGCGGCGACAGCGAGGCATTCCTGCAGCAAACGCTGGAATCGGTGCCGGCGGCGGCCGAACGTATGCGCGGCGCGGTGCGGGTCGCGCCGGTCCATGCCACCGGCAACTACGCCTACGACTGCAGCGCGATGAGCGGGCCGGGCTGGATGCTGCTCGGCGATGCCTGGACCTTCGTCGACCCGATGTTTTCCTCCGGCGTGTTCCTGGCGATGAACGGCGCCGAGCGCGGTGCCGACGCGGTCGATGCGGTGTTGCGCGAACCGGCACGCGAGCGTGCGGTGCTGGCGGCGCTGGAAAAGCAGCTCAGCCGCGGCCTCGACGAGTTCAAGTGGTTCATCTATCGCTTTACCTCGCCGACCATGAAGGCGCTGTTCGCGCGCCCGCGCAACGTGCTCAAGGTCGAGCAGGCGGTGGTCTCGATGCTCGCCGGCGACGTGTTCGATGCGCCTGCGGTGATCTGGCGGCTGCGCGTGTTCCGGCTGATCTACGCGATCAAGGCCGCGACGATGGCGCCGCAAGCATTGCGCGGCTGGTGGTACCGGCGGCGCCAGGCCGGGGTCGGCTTCGAGGGCGATACCCTGCAGGCCGAACCGGGCCATGTCGACGCACGCCCGACGATGCCCGCGGCACAAGTGGACCCGGCGCAATGAGCGCGGCCCCGGCATTCGCGCCGTCACCGCAACTGACGGTGGACTACCTCGATGCGCCGCTGCCGCAGCTGCTCGACGGCGATGACGTGCTCGCGGTGTTCGGTTTCGGCGACGCCGCGCCGCTGCACGACGACCCGCGCTACCTGCGGGTGTCGTTGCAGCCTCACGGGTCGGCGCCGCTGGAAGTCTGGCGGACCGGCGCGCCGGTCCGCCACGGCCGCGACGGCGACATCGCCTGGACCGAGGATGGCGCGCTGCAGTTCGGCGCGATCGAGCTGGACGAACCTGCGCTGACCGACACCGGCGAGCGCGACATCAGCGCCGCCGCCGAGTCGGCCTACCGACAGCTGCTGGCCTTCACTGCGCAGCGCGGCTACCCGCGGCTGCTGCGGATCTGGAACTACCTTGACGGCATCACCGTCGGCGAGCAGGACCATGAGCGTTACCGCCAGTTCTGTGTCGGCCGCGCCCGCGGGCTCGGCGCGTTCGAAGCCGGCCAGTTGCCGGCGGCCACCGCCATCGGCTGCCTCGACGGCCGCCGTCGGCTGCAGGTCTACTGGCTGGCGGCCAAAGCCCCCGGCACCCCGCTGGAGAACCCTCGCCAGCTCAGCGCCTACCGCTACCCGCGCCAGTACGGCCCGCAGCCGCCGAGTTTCGCCCGGGCGATGCTGCCGCCGGCGGCCAGCGCGATGCCGTTGCTGCTGTCGGGCACCGCCGCGATCGTCGGCCACCAGTCGCTGCACGCCGACTCGGTCGAGACCCAGCTCGACGAAACCCTGGCCAACCTCGACAGCCTGCTCGCCGCCGCCCACGCCCGCCGTCCGGAGCTGCCGACCCGTTTCGGCCCCGGCTCGCGACTGAAGGTTTACGTCCGCGACGCCGACGAACTCGACCACGTCAGCGCCCTGTTGGCCGACCGACTCGACCCGGCGGTGCCGCGGCTGCTGCTGCACGCAGCGATCTGCCGGCGCGAGCTGCGGATCGAGATCGACGGGGTGCATGACCTTTGAGCCGTGTGCCGCAGCGGTCGCCGGGCGACCATGGACGCAACGCAACACGCAGCAACCGAGGAGATGTGCAATGGGACTGATCAGCCTGATCTGGGGCGTGGTCGCGATGCTATGGATGGTGATCGCGCTGGTCCCGTTGCTGGGATGGGGCAACTGGTTCCTGATCCCGTTCGCGGCCATCGGCGCGATCATCGCCGCGATAGGCATCGCCGTGACCCGCAGCGAGAACCGCGGCCGGGCCAAGGCCGGGCTGGTGCTCAACGGCATCGTGATCGTGGTCGGCATCGTCCGCCTGAGCCTCGGCGGCGGGATCATCTAGCCGGGCAGCCGGCCGCGCGCGGCGTAGAATGCGGCCCCATGAGCTTCCCCTACACGCGCCCGCGGCGGATGCGCCGCGACGAGTTCTCGCGCCGGTTGATGCGCGAGACGGTCCTGACCGCCAATGATCTGATCTATCCGGTATTCGTGCACGAGCTGGGCGGCCGCGAGGCGATCGCCTCGATGCCCGGCATCGAGCGCCTCTCGATCGACGAACTGCTGAAAGTCGCCGAGCAGGCCAGCGAGTTGCGCATCCCGGCGCTGGCGCTGTTCCCGGTGACCGCGCCGGAGGCCAAGTCGCTCGACGCCGCCGCCGCATGGGACGACGACGGCCTGTGCCAGCGCGCGGTGCGGGCGCTGAAGCAGCGCTTTCCCGAACTCGGGGTGATCACCGATGTCGCGCTCGACCCGTATACCAGCCACGGCCAGGACGGACTGCTCGACGACCATGGTTACGTCATCAACGACGAGACCGTCGAGGTGCTGGTCAAGCAGGCGCTGTCGCACGCCGCCGCCGGCGCCGACATCGTCGCCCCCAGCGACATGATGGACGGCCGCATCGGCCAGATCCGCGGCGCG
This sequence comes from Lysobacter sp., assembly GCA_050737695.1. GTDB lineage: Bacteria > Pseudomonadota > Gammaproteobacteria > Xanthomonadales > Xanthomonadaceae > Novilysobacter. Next base: position 7,659 of record JBOHYB010000010.1, read on the forward strand.
CTCGAAGTCGACGGCCACATCCACACCCGCATCCTCGCCTACTCGGCCAAGTACGCCAGCGCGTTCTACGGCCCGTTCCGCGATGCGGTCGGCTCGGCCGGCGCGCTCGGCAAGGCCGACAAGAAGACCTACCAGATGGATCCGGGCAACAGCGACGAGGCCCTGCACGAAGTCGCGCTCGACCTCGACGAGGGCGCCGACATGGTGATGGTCAAGCCCGGGATGCCGTATCTCGACATCGTGCGCCGGGTGAAGGACGAGTTCGCAGTGCCGACTTTCGTCTATCAGGTCAGCGGCGAGTACGCGATGTTGAAGTCCGCCGCGATGAATGGCTGGCTCGATGAGCGCGGCTGCGCGCTGGAGGCGTTGACCAGCATCAAGCGTGCCGGTGCCGACGGCGTGCTGAGCTACTTTGCGCTGGACGCGGCGCGGTGGTTGCGCGAGGCCTGAACTTCCACGCCGCTTTCCAGCTTTTGTAGGAGCGGCTTTAGCCGCGATCGGGAGTAGGCGCGGGCGGACGGTTTCAGATCGCGGCTAAAGCCGCTCCTACAATGGGCATCGCTTGTACTCGCAGCGCACGGTCAGCGCTGTCGACGACTTACTCGACGCAGCCCGCGCGACCGGTCACCGTCGGCGCCTTCATCCTATAGATGTCCATCTTGCCGGCGCGCGGCGATTTCGCACTGCCGCTGACCAGCAATTCGCCGGGCTTGTTCCAGTCGACCACCGGGCCCAGCGTGGTGCCGTCGCTGATGTTGAACGACAGTTCCAGCGGCGCAACATCGACGTAGCGCCGGCCGTCGCATTGCGCGAGTTGCAGCTGGATCGGATCTTCCTCGACGTCCTCCGATCGCGCGAACACGATCGCCTTGCCGTCGCCGAGCCAGGCACCATCGAACTCGTCGTCGCCGGTATTGACGCCTTCCAGCGCGCGCGGCGCGGCGAACGCCTCGCCCTCCCAACGCGCGACAAACAGGTCGTGGCCGCCGGCACCGTCGTGGCCGTCGCTGGCGAACAGCAGGTGGCGGCCGTCGGCACTCGGGGTCGGCGCCCACTCGTCGCCAGCGCTGTTGACCCCGGCGCCGAGGCTCTCGACCGCGCCATAGCCGTCGCCGCGGACCGCGACGCGGTACAGATCGTCGCCACCAGCGCCACCGGCGCGGTTGGAGAAGAAGTACAGCCAGCGGCCGTCGGCGCTGAACATCGGGTCGAAGTCGTTGGCATCCGAGTTGATCGCCAGCGGCTGCGCATCCTGCCAGCGGCCGTCCTTCAACTGCGCCTGCCACAGGTCCCAGCCGCCGACACCGCCCTCGCGATCGGTGCTGCCCCAGACGATCCGCTGCCCGTCCGGGCTGACGCTGGCGCGGACTTCGCTGGCTTTGGTCGATACCACCCGCATGCCCTCGATGCCGAACTCCGCCAGCCACGCCGCGGCGGAGCCCGCGGTTAACAGACCGGCGAGTAGACTGGAGGCCAGCAAGGCCGCGCGTGCGTGCATCGTACGTCTCCCTTGGTACGCGTTGTTGATGCTGCGGCGGTACCGCCGCCCTGAACGGAATCGTCCCAGTCTAAGCGAGGTCGCCATGCCCATTCCGCGCTATGCCGTGATCGGCCACCCGGTCGCCCATTCGTTGTCGCCGTTCATCCATGCCACGTTCTCGCGTCAGGCCGGCATTCCCCTCGAGTACGTCGCGATCGATGCCGCACCGGAAGATTTCGACGCCGCGCTGGCCGAGCACGCCGCCCATGGCGGCGCCGGCGCCAACGTCACCCTGCCGCACAAGCGCCGCGCGGCCACCATTTGCGGCAACCTCAGCGAACGCGCGCGCCGCGCCGGCGTGGTCAACACCCTGATCCGCACCGCCACCGGCTGGGATGGCGACAACACCGATGGCGTCGGCCTGGTCCGCGACCTCACCGATCGCCACGGCCAGGACCTGCGTTCGCGCAAGGTGTTGCTGATCGGCGCCGGTGGCGCCGCCCACGGGGTCGCCCCGGCGCTGCTCGACGCCGGCATCGCCGACCTGTTCATCGTCAACCGCAGCGGCGAGCGCACCGATGCGCTGGCCGATGCACTGGGTGAGCCGATGCGGGTGCATCCGCGCTACTTCCGCGACCTCGGCACCATCGGCTCGTTCGACCTGATCATCAACGCGACCTCGATCGGTCTCAGCGGCGAGGACATGCCCTTGCCCGGATCGCTGATCGCGCCGCGTTGCGATGTGGTCGACCTCGCCTACGGCGAGGCCGCGATCGCCTTCCTGTCGTGGGCGCGCGCGTCCGGTGCCGACCACACAATCGACGGCCTCGGCATGCTGGTCGAGCAGGCGGCCGAGAGCTTCAAGTGCTGGCACGGCGTGCGACCGGATGCCGATGCGGTGTACGCCGCGTTGCGCGCGCGCGAATCGGCGCTGGCGGTGCCGGGCTGACGGTCTTCTGCGCCAGCAACCCCTCCGGCGTCACCCCATCTGCAGGTACTGGTCCTTCAGCCGCATGTAGTGCTGTGCGCTGTACTGCAGCTGCTCGATCTCGCGGTCCTTGAGCTTGCGCACGAACCGCGCGGGGTTGCCCAGCCACAGTTCGGCTTCGCCGACGGTCTTGCCGGGCGACACCACCGCGCCGGCGCCGACGAAGCCGTAGCGCGACACGACCGCGCCGTCGAGCACGGTCGCGCCCATCCCGACCAGGCAGAACTCCTCCAGCCGGCAGGCGTGGATGATCGCGCCGTGGCCGATGGTGACGTCGTTGCCGATCACCGTCGGCAACCCGCCCGGTTGGGTGAACGGCCCCTCGTGGGTGACGTGGACGATGGTGCCGTCCTGGACGTTGGTGCGCGCGCCGATCTCGATCGAGTTGACGTCGCCGCGGACCACGCAACCGGGCCAGATCGAGACATCGTCGCCGAGCGTGACCGCGCCGATCACGGTCGCGGCGGGATCGACGTAGACGCGCGCGCCGAGGACGGGGGTGTGATCAAGGAAGGGTCGGATGTTCATGTGGCCGATTTTACCCGGCCGCGCCGACCCCGTCGGCTTGCGCGCCCCACCCGGCTAAACTGCGTCGATGAAAATCGCCAGCTGGAACGTCAATTCGCTCAATGTCCGCCTGCCGCACCTGCAGCAGTGGCTCGCCAGCGCCGCGCCCGACGTGGTCGGGCTGCAGGAAACCAAGCTCGACGACCCGCGTTTCCCCGATACCGAGCTGGTCGGGCTCGGCTACCGCAGCGTGTTCGCCGGGCAAAAGACCTACAACGGCGTGGCGATCCTCTCGCGCGAACCGGCGACCGACGTACAGATCGGCATCCCCGGTTTCGACGACGAGCAGAAGCGGGTGATCGCCGCGACCGTCGGCGGCGTGCGGGTGATCAACCTGTACGTGGTCAACGGCCAGGATGTCGGCACCGACAAGTACGCCTACAAGCTGCGCTGGCTCGATGCGGTGCACGACTGGGTCGGGGCCGAGCTTCGGGCGCACCCGCAGGTGGTGGTGCTGGGCGACTTCAACATCGCCCCGGACGCGCGCGATGTGTACGACCCCGAAGTCTGGAACGAGCACCACATCCTGACTTCGGCGGCCGAGCGCGCCGCGCTGCAGCGGCTGCTGGATCTCGGCCTGCACGACGCGTTCCGCCTGCACCACGACGACGCCGCGGTGTTCAGCTGGTGGGATTACCGCCAGGCCGCGTTCCGCCGCGACCTCGGTCTGCGGATCGACCTGACCCTGGTGTCGGAGGCGTTGCGCGCGCGCTGCAGCGGCGCCGGGATCGACCGCGAGCCGCGGACCTGGGAACGGCCGAGCGACCACGCGCCGGCCTGGGTCGAGTTTGCCGACTGAGTACATCAGCGACGGACAGTGCCACCACGCCGGCTCCCCGCTTTGGCGGGGATGACGATCGATATCGGCGGCGGCTTGCTGCCGTTACAGCACCCGGAACTCGATCCGCCGGTTGCGCGCACGACCCTCGTCGGTGCTGTTGTCGGCAATCGGCCGGTCCGGGCCGAAGCCCTGCACGCTGAGGTTGTCGGCGGCGACGCCGTGGCCTTCGAGGTAGGCCTTGACCGCGATCGCGCGCTGCAGGCTCAGGGCGACATTGGCCTCGCGTCGCCCGACATCGTCGGTATGACCGATCACCTGCACCTGCTGGTCGCCGACCTGCTGCAGCGCGACGACCATCTCGTCGAGGATCGCCGTTCCGGCCGGGGTCAGGGTCGCGCTGCCGCTCTGGAACTCGATGATCCGGTCGGCCAGGGCCTGGTCGAGCAGGTCCTGCTTGGCGTTGCCGCCGCCGCGCAGGGCATTCTTGACCAGGTAGCTCGGGCCGGCGGCGGTCGCCAGCGCGCTGGTCACCTGCTGGCGCTCGGCCTCGTTGCCGACCTGGCCGCTGATGCGCACGCTGTTGCCGTCGATCTTCAGCTCGCCGCCGGAGACCTGCTGCAGGTCCGGGCCGAGCATCGCGACCACCCGTTCGCGCCAGTTCGGCGGCGCGATCACCGCATCGACCTCGATCCGGTCGACCACGCGCTGGGCGCCGTACAACTCGCGCAGGCGACCGAGCACCGCGGCCTTGGTCGCCTCGTCGGGCACGGTGCCGGCGGCGATCACCGGTTGCGCGGCCGCGACCGGCGCCGGCACGGTCTGCGCCAAGGCGACCGGCACGAAGCCCGAGGCGGCAACGGCGAGACTGATGACAAACGGGCCCGCGAGCAGCGCGCGGCGGAGGGATGGGATCGAACGATTGCTTGCTTGCATGTCAGGTTCCGAGGAAGGTCTCGTTGAACGCCTTGCGGGCCACGCGCAGCGACAGGTCGTCGCGCTCGATGTAGCTGACCAGCTTGTTGAGCGCGTAGTCGCCGCCGATCTGGTCGTCGACCCATTCGGCATCGTCGACCCGGATGATCCGTTCGGCCGCGACCTGCGGGTCGAGCGCGGCCTGCACGGTGCGGCCGTCGGCGCCATTGAAGCCGATCAGCAGCTGCGGCCCGGACTCGCCGACGCCATCGCGCACCAGCAGCATCAATTCGAAATCGGAGCGGCCGAGGAAGCCGCTGACCAGGTCGAGCCAGAATGCCGCGACCAGCGGCCGGTAAAGCGCATCGCGCGGCAACGGCAGCGCCAGGCCCTTGTCGATCTGGCCGGCGCCACCGGCGACCAGCGGCTGCATCAGCAGGCCCAGCGCCGGGATCAGCCAGCGCAGGCGCAGTTGCGGGTGACCGGACTGGCGCAACAGGTCCTGCAACGAGCCGATGTCCTGCAGGTCGATGAAGTCGTTGAACGGGGCGTCGTAGACCTGCGGATCCGGGCTGATGGTGACTCGGGTCTCGGCCAGCGCGCGTAGCGGTTCGCTGGCGTCCTCGGCGGCGACCGCCTGCTGGCCGAGCCGGGCCAGGCTGGTCCACAGCCGCGACAGCGCCAGAGGACTGCGGGCGATGAACGCCAGCGGCTGGGTGACCTCGAAACGGGTCGCGGTCAGAAACGGGAAGCGCCGCTGCGAGGCGTCGCGGCTGGGCAGGAAGTGGCCGCCGATCGCCAGCTTGCTGCGTGAGCCGAGGAACGCGAAGTGCAACGGCGGCGCCTCGTCGTAGAGCTGCTTCCAGCCCGGATCGGCGGCCAGCAGTTCGATCCCGCCGCTGGCCCAGCGATCGAGCATCACCATCAATTGGTGGTTCTCCGGGGTCCGCACGAAGTCGCCGCGGCTGGGCAGCTTGCCGAAGTAGCTCAGCGCGAACGCGGTCTCGACGGCGACCATCAGCGGCCCCCGGCCGGCGCAGCGGTGCTCGCCGCCGCACCACTGGCCGGCACCGGAGTCGCCCCCGCCACCAGCGCCGGCAATTGCAGGCCGAGCGCATCGTTGGCGCCGCTGTTGGGCTGGACCACGCTGACGATGCGCAGCTCGACCGAGACGCTGGCGCCGCCGCCGCTCCAGGTCAACTGGTAGTGCTGCTTGCCGAGCGCCTTCTTCTCGGCGGCCGCGTACATCTCCACCATCGCGTTGTCGCCGGCGTGGGTGAACACGTCGACCGTGCGGCCGTCACCGGTGACCGCGGTGATCCGCACCCCCGGCACGCCCTGGCCGGGCAGCTGGAAGGTGGTCCACTGCGGCGGGGTGTTGCGGTAGCGCATCTGCTGGCCGTCGATGTTGACCGTGTACTCGCGGCCGCGCGCCCCCAGCGGCAACAACTGGATCACCATCGTCGGGCCACTGGCGGCGGCGCTGGCACCGACCCAGCGGCCGTAGTTGGCGACCAGCTCCGGTCGCAGGTTGATGCCGATGTCGGCCCACTGGCGCGGGGTCAGGCTGTTGCCGCGGCGGATCACCAGCGAGCCGAGCGCGGCCTCGCCGAACTTGGCGATCGCGCCGGCGCTGCCGAAGATCCGCTCGATGTCGGCGGCCGCGGCTTCGACCGTGGCGTCCGGCGCGTATGGGTATTTCTGGCCGATGCCGGTCTCGAACGGCTGGTACACCTGCGCGGTCCAGGTGCGGTTGAGTTCGCCCTCGGTCGGCCGCACCAGCGCCGCGAAACTCTGGATCAGTGGCCGCAGCAATAGCGGCCGCAGGGTCTTGCGCTGGTCCTCGGCGAGGCCGTTGAGCATCTGCTCGTCGACCAGGGTCAGCGCAGCGGCGAGTTCGGAACCTTCGCCGTCCAGGGTCTGCTGCATCAGCTGGCGCGCGCCCGGACCCGGGTCGCCCTGGGTCTTGATCGCGTTGAAACGGCTGCGGACCTTGCCGAGCGCGTCGAAGTACTGGCCCAGCAGCGGCGGGTTGCCGTCGCGCTCGACCAGCAGCTTGGCCAGGCCGTCGAAGCGCTGGCCGATCGGGCCGGCCGCGACCGCGACCTTCTGTCCGGTCTCTGGGTCGACCTCGACCTGGATCGAGGTCGGATTGCGCCGCATGATGACGCGATTGAACCAGGCCACGATGCCGCTCTTGGCCGCGCCGGCGACCGCGCTCTGGGCGCCCGGGTTGTCCCACACGGTCTCGTGGTTGACCGCTTCCAGCAACGCCCGCAATGGCGAGTTGGCCGGGTCGCCGAGGCGGTTCATCTGTGCGACCGCGTCCTCGAAGGTATCGAAGCGCGCCACGCTGACGCCCTGCAGGAACCGGGTCCATTCGCGCGCGTAGTCGGCCTTGTACAGCGCGGTCAGCTCCTTGGCGATGTGCTGCGGGCTGCCGGCCAGGGTCAGGTCGTTCTGCACGGTCGCTTCCAGCACCCAGTCGGTGCTCGACAGCTCGGTGTTGGCCGCTTCCTTGATCGCGTCCTTGACGTAGTTCTCCCACGCCTCGCGGGTGAACGTGCCGGGGATCTGGTGGCTGCCGGTGATCGCGCCGTGCTTGGCGGCGTCCTCGCCGAGCAGGCCGGCGACGGTGACCGGGCTGAAGCGGGTCGCCGCGCGCGCCTTGATCTGCGCGTACACGCGGTCGCGCGCCGGGGTGCCCTTCATCACCTGCTTGAGCGCCTGCCGGCTGTCATCGACCAGGCTGTATTTGCTCTGCAGCTGCGGCCAGTCGGCGCTGGTCGCCTGCTGCACGTAGAACGTCATCAGCCTGCCGGCCGCGCGCAGCATGTCCTCGCGCGGCATCGCCCCGCGGTTGGCCTCCAGCCAGCCGCGCCAGAAGCGGGTCAGCTGGTCGCTGAGGTGGGTCGCCTCGACCCGCGAGCGATCGCCGAGCATCAGGTAGGTCTTGAGCGCGTTGTAGGCGTCCTGCGAATCGGTCGGCGAGGCGTCCTGGTACAGGCCCGGATCGGCGGCCAGCGCGGTGTCGCCCGCGGTCGATGCGTCGCCGCCACTGCCAGCCACCGACGGCGGCTTGAGCTCGCCGCGGCGGGCAATGACTTCGCCAAGGAAGCTTTCCAGCTTGGTTCCGACCGGCGCCAACATCAGCTGGCGCATGCCGTGGAAGTATTCCTCGCGCAGCTTGGCCTCGATCGCCTCGCCCTGGTACAGGCCGAGGCCGAGGCTGACCGGATGATCATCGCGGTAGGCCTGCAGCTGTTCCAGCCGGTCCTGCAGCACCAGCAACGCCTCGACCCGCGACTGCAGGCCGACCTTGCCCTCCTGCATCGCCACCGCCTTGTCGAGGTCGGCGCGGACGTCGGCGACCAGTTGCTGGTTGCTGGTGTACGACCAGGTCCAGCCGGTCAGGGCGACGCCGAGCGCGAGCACCGCGCCGAGGAACGCGGCGTAACGCAGCTTGGTTCGGCCCGGGTTGGAGTACTGCCGCACCAGTTGCTTGTCGGCGAAGATCACCTTGCGGAACAGGCCGAGCAGGAAGTGGCTGCTGTCGTTGGGCGGCAACGCCTCGCCGAGGTTGGCGCGCCCGGCCAGGCCGAACTGGCGGCCGACCCGCTCCGAGGCCGGCTGCACCGCGACACCTTCCTGCAACGCGCTGGTGAAGTAGAAGCCGCGGAACACCGGCTTGAACTGGTAGGGGTTTTCCTCGAACAGGGTCGCGATGAAGGTGCGCAGCGCCGGCTTGATGCCGGCGAACTCCATCGGCATGGTCAATAGCCCGGGGCCGACCTCGCGACCACGCTGCATGGCCATCTGCGCCAGGCTCATCTCGCGCAGGCCGTCGGACAGTTCGTCGAAGTGGCTGTCGAACGCGGCCAGCGCGTCGGTCTCGCCCTTGACATCGAACGGCAACGTCGCGCCCCAGGCGTTCTCGCGCTCGGCCGGGTCGAGGCCGCGGAAGAAGTCGCTGAAGCCGGAGATCAAATCGGCCTTGGTGAATACCACGTAGACCGGCGCATGCACTTCCAGCCGCTCGGTCAGCTCCTGCACGCGCTGGCGCAGGTTCTTGGCCAGGTCGATCGCGAACTCGGGCTTGCTGCCCGACAGCTCGGCGATCGAGGCGGCGATGATGACGCCGTTGATCGGCGCGCGCGGGCGGTTCTTCTTCAGCAGGTCGAGGAAGGTCAGCCACTCCAGCCGGTCCTCGGCGCTGACCGTGTAGCGGCCGGCGGTGTCGAGCACGATGCCCTCGGTGGTGAAGTACCAGTCGCAATTACGGGTGCCGCCGAGGCCGTGGATGACGTTGCTGCGATTGTCCTCGAACGGGAAGCGCAGCCCAGAGTTGAGGATCGCCGTGCTCTTGCCGGCGGCCGGGTTGCCGATGATCACGTACCACGGCAGCTCGTACAGCGCGGCGCTGCCCTTCATCTGGCCGAGCTTGGACGACTTGATCGCCTTGACCGCCTCGCCCATGCGCTCGCGCAGGATCTCGGCGTCGGCGCGCGCGGCCGGGTTGCCGGAAGTGCCGGCGCTGCTGACCGCCAGGTCGGCCTGCTCGGCGACCATGCTGTCGATGCGTTTGGCCGCGCGTACCGCCAGCACCTTGCGCACGATCACCACCAGCAGCCACAGCGCCAGCGCGGCGATCACCGCGACCAGCAGCCAGCCGCCCGCGGCCATCAGGCCATCGACGCCGAAGTAGGCGATCGCCGCGGCGGCGGCGATGCCGAGCGCGGCGAGCACGCGGTAGTCCATCAACCAGTAGCGAAGGTTCATCCAGAAACTGCTCATCCAAACACTTCCATCGTCATCAAGCGGTGGCCGCGACCGCGGCTGCGGCCTCGGCGGAGTTGGGGGGTTGGGTATCGAGACCGGCGTCGAGCGGCGACAGCGGCGACAGCGGCGACAGCGCCAGGGCGATCCGCGCCTGCGTATCGGCCAGGCCGAAGACCAGCACCGGCGCCTGGTCCTGCACGGCCTGCGCGGCGGCGGCGGCCAGCAGCGCCAACGGTGCGACCGCGCCGAGGTCGCCACAGGCCAGGCCGAGGTGTCGCGCATCGTCGACCGGGTCGAGTTCGGGCAGGGTCGCGGCGATCGCGCCGGCGATCTCGATTGCGCGACTGGGGCGGTGATCGGCATCGCTGAATACCACCGCGATCGACTCGGCCGGCTGCGCCGCCGTGGTCATCGCGTGCTGCAGCAGTTCGCCCGCCTGCCGACTGGCGCCACGGCCAGCGCCGGCGCGGCCATGCAGCAGCCGATGCAGGCGCAGCGGTGGTGATGCGTGGGGGTCGAGCGGGTTTTCCGCATGGCCCAGCAGCAGCCCGGCGGCACCCTCGCCCGGGATCAGGCCTTCGGGGTGGCCGCTGACCAGCAATTGGCGACGCGCATCGAGCCGCTCGATGCTGGCGTCGCCGATCGCCGAATCCGCGGCCAGCAACAACAGGCGGTCACCATCGTTGTCGCGCGCCTGGGCTTGGACGAGCTGGTCGAGCAGGCGCCAGCCATCGCCGGCGGCGCTGACCGGAGCCGCGTCGACACTGAATTGGTCGTCACTGAAACCAATCGCCCGGGCCTTGCCCTGCAACCAGTCGCCGGCGGCCTGGCGCGCCATCGGCGGCCACGTCGCCGGTAGCAACAGACGCACCCGCAGGATCGCCGCGGCCGGCGCCGGGGCGGCCGCGCGCGACGAGCGCGAGTGGTGCATCGCATGCGGATGCAGACCGACGCCGGCGTGCATCGGATCGGGCGCGATCGACGCCGGTGGCAAAGCCGCGGTCAACAGTTCCTCGGCCACCGGATCGAGCAGCGCCAGCGCGCGCCGGCTCTCCTCGCCGAATACCCGATCCAGCGCGTCGGGGTCGGCGAGTATCGCGACGAGCGCCGCATCGACCGAACCCGGATCGAGTCCATCGACCTCGGCGGCGAACACCGGCAAGCCGAGGGCGTCCTTCAACCGTGGATGCAACGACGGGCGTTCGGGCTTGGCCAGCGCCGCGGCGACCGCGGCCGCGTCGCTGCCGGCGCGCAGCCACACCGCGCCCGCCAGCAGGTGCACGATGCGATCGGGTTGCGGCCCACTGTCGACGACCGGTTCGGCGCCGACCTCCGCATCCAGCGTCGGTTGCGCCGCACGCTTCTGCTTCGCCCGCCGCACGCCCCAGCGCAGCAACCAGAACCCGCCAAGCAACGCCAGCGGCAAGCCAAGCAACCAGATCGCCAGATCGCCCGCGGTCGGGTTGATTTCGCCGAGCTGCCAATACAGCACCACCGCGAACCAGACCGCCGCGAACAACAGCAGCACCAGCGCACCCGTGCGCAGCACGCGGGCGATCTTCAAGCCGGCCTCCCTGCGTCCATGCTGACAATGCTCCGTGTGTCCATTCGAAATCGCGCCGGCACCTCAGGCACCGGAGCCTCGCTCCCCTGGGGTCCGGTCAGCCGATGAAGGTCTGGGTCTGGCTGGCGATCAACGTCGCCCCGCACGCGGTCTTGTCGCCGTGGCGGGCGACCGGTTGGCCGTCGATGATGGTGGTCGGGTCGCCGGAGACGATCACGGTGTCGCCGTGCAGGCTGCAGACGACCTTGTCGTTGATGCGGGCGACCGGCAGGCCGTTGATGTCGGTGGTCGCGGTGCTGCTGACCACGGCGCCGCCATGGTCGATCTTGTCGCCGACGACGATGAAAGGCTTGGACATTTGGCCGTGCTCCTTGCTGGCGGGCCCCATCGGGGCGGTTGGCATCCGGTTGCCACCGCCAACGATAGCAGGACTGGCGGGGCTTTATCACCTATGGCTGCCATCCCCGTGGCGTGCGGCGGTCAGTGGCCGGCCGCGCGCCGTGCCTGGCGACAGGCGGCCTTCAACTCCAGATGCACGTAGTCCTTGATGCTGCGCCAGCTGCCGCCCCACTCCAGCCCGGCCTCCTGCGCCAGGCGGCCATAGAGGAAGTAGCCGCGTTTGGTCCACGGATCGCCCATGTCCCATTGCAGCTTGCCGTCGCGGTAGAGCGCACTGTCGACCGCCAGCCCGTACTGGTGACAGCTCTGTCCGGCGCCGGCACGGGTGGTGCCGCCGCCCTTGCGGGCCAGCGCGGCCTGCCGTTCGGGACTGCGATAGCCCTCGACCAGCACCATCCGGTAGCCGTATTGCTCGCGCATGACCTGATAGATCGCCAGCACGCGCTGCTGGAACACCGGGTCGATCCGGTTCCACTTGCGGTCGGCGCCGGAGATCGCTTGCGGCGCCTCGCTGGCCGACGCGGCGGTGCCGGCGCTGCGCAGCAGTTCGGCCTCGGCGGCGACGAACACCGCCGGCGGCAGCTCCGGCGGCGGCGCCAGACGTTCGCCGCGCAGCAGTTCGAGCACGTGGCCGTTGGAAGCGACTGCGGTGCCGCCTTCGAAACCGTCCAGCGTCACTTGCTGGCGCAATTGCAGGATCACCAGCGGTGGCACCGTCAGCAGCAGCGCGGTGGCCAGCAGCAGGTTGCGATGGCGGCCGAACATATCCATCGCGCGCTGGCCGCTGGCGCGCGCCGATTGCGATGACTCGCTGGCGCGGCCACTGGCGCGCGCGCCCCAGCGCCCCAACACCGCGGCCAGCCGGGCGAACAACCGATCGGCGCCGGCCAGCACGCCATCGCGCGCCGCCGGGAACAAGGCCAGCCAGGCCACCGCAGCCGTCACCGAAAAGAAGATCGCCATCCATAGCGCCATCATGCGAAACCCGTCCGTGGTTTGTTGCGACTGATCATTGCGATTGACGCGACCGGGGCCCCGCCGCAGAATGCCGACGAACCGTCACGGCCTGCGCCGGGCGCGAAAGGAATCAACCAGCCGGCCCGACCGGCCCGGAAAGGAGTCCACGTGGACCGGCAAGATGCCAAGCCCAGCCGCCCCAGCCTGTTGGCGGGCGCGCAACCCGATACCGCCCCGGCCCCATCGTCGGCGCGGATCTTAGCAGACATGCAAGGCCGCGAATCCGGCGCGCACGCCGGCGCACGTGCGACGCCGAAGCGATGGCTGGCACCGGCGGCATTGCTGCTGGTCGCGGTCGCGGCAGCCGGCTGGTGGTGGCAGTCGCAACCGGCGGCCGACGCCCCGGCGAACGCGCTGCCGCGATTGTCGCTGCAGGCCGATGCCGGCAGCGACGCCGACGGCCCCGCCCTTCCGGCGGCTGCCACCATTGTCGAGGAGGCCGCGCCGGCCGCCATCGCCCTGGCGACCGCCGAAACCGGTGGCGGCAACGGCGAACTGGCGGACCCGGCAGTCAATCCGATGCTGGTCATGGCGCGTCCCGACGCCCCCGCGCAAGCGGTCACGACCTCTCCCGACGGCGCACCCAATCCGTTCCTGGTGGCCGCCGCGCCGACCCGGGCCGCTGCCAAATCGGCCGCGCCGCGGCGCAGCCAGGCGCGCGCAGCCGTCGGCGACGAACCGGACCTGCTCGCGATCCTGCTGGGCAACATCAAGCCCGGCCAATCGTCAGGCAAGGACGACGGCAGCGGCCTCGATGCGTTCATCCAGACGATGGAGGCCGAAGACAGCGGTGTCGCCAGCGCCGACCGCAATCGCAACGGCCGTCCGCAACGCACGCGCTCGCAGCAGATCCAGCAGAACCTGCGCGAGTGCCCGGCGGCGAACACCGCCAAGGGCGTGAAGTGCCGTCAGGAAATCTGCGCGGTGTATGCCGGGCGCGACCCGGCGTGCCCGGCGAACGGCTGAGGCGCGTTCGGACCCTACCGCCTTTTGTCCGACTGGACTTTCTTCGGTCGTAGGAGCGGCTTCAGCCGCGATCGGGCAATCGTTCGCCTGCGCCGACTCCGGATCGCGGCTGAAGCCGCTCCTACCGAAATGCGGGGAACCGCGCCTTGCGGCGCTCTACCAGACGACTTCGGCCATCGAGCAGTTCAAGCCCGAACCGATTCCGAGCAGGGCGACGCGGTCGCCTTTCTTCAGCCGGCCCATCTCGCGCAGCTTGCTGAGCACGATCGGCACCGAGGCCGGGCCGATGTTGCCGTGCTCGTCGAAGATCGTCAGGACCTTGCGCGGGTCGATCCCCATGGCCTTGGTGAACGCCGCGGTGTGGACCTTGCTGACCTGGTGGATCACGAACTCGTCGAGCTCCTCGGCGACCCAGCCGAGCTTCTGCTTGGCGACCAGGAAGGTCTTCTGGGCCAGCTTGATGCCCTCGATCAGCAGCATCCGGGTGTCGGTGATCATGCCGTCGAGGTTGCCGCGGCACAGCTTGTTCCACTCGGTCGCGGCGCGGGTCACGCCGCCCTTGTAACGCGGCGCGCCCGGCGCCAGCTCGGCGCGGGCCATCACCATCGCGGCGGCACCGGAACCCAGGGTCAGGGTCGCCAGCTCGTTCTTGAAGTCGGCCTCGGTCGAATCGGCGCGCATCATGCGCTCCAGGGTCTTCTCGTAAGCCAGGTCGGCGGTCTCGCCGTCGACCACCAGCGCGTAATCGATCTCACCGCGCTCGATCATGCGCGCGGCGATGTCCATGCCGTTGATGAAGGCCAGGCAGGCGTTGGCGACGTCGAAGTTCTGGCAGGTGTCGGGCAGGCCGAGGTTGCCGGACACGATCGAGGCGGTCGACGGCTCCAGGTAGTCGCGGCTGACCGAGGTGTTGACCAGCAGGCCGACCCGGCCCGGTTCGATCGCGGCGTCGGCCAGCGCCTTGACCGCGGCCAGGGTCGCGGCATCGGACGCCAGCATGTCGCCATCCCACAGGCGCCGGGCGTGGATGCCGGCGATGTCGCCGAGTACGTCGGTGCGGATGCCCAGCCGGTCCAGGGTCGGTTTGAGCCGGGTGTTGATTTCCGCCGAGCTCAGCCGACGCGGCGCATCGATGTGGGCCAGGCCGGCGATGGCGACGTGTTGGAACAGCATGGGCGGCAAACCGTAGGCAAAAGATCACGTCAGATTAACGTTTTCCCCAAACGGCTGCATTAACTTTGGATTTGGAGCAGGCGGCTCAGCCCCCGATCGGATAGGTCCGGGCCTCGCCGCCGGCCGGTGCCGGGCCCACGGGCTGGACCGGACCGGACACCGGACGGGCGGCACCGCAGTGGTAGGCGGCAAAGCGCTGTTCACCGGCCAGCGGCGGTGCCAGCGGCTGGATGGTGTCGGCGTCCAGCCCCGGCGCCTCGTTGCGGGCGAGGGTTTCCAGTTCCTCGCGCACGCGCAGGTTGTTGCGCTCGTAGAACGCCACGCTGTCCTTGACCGACACCGCGACTTCACCGCGCTTGGTGCAGCCGGCCGGCGGGCCGCCGGCGGCGATCACCTGCACCGCCTTGGCCCCGGGCGCCATGTGGACCCAGGTGCAGCCGCTGGCAAGAACGAGGGTGGCGAGGGCGAGGATGGGCAGGCGGGGCATGGGAACTCCTTGGATCGAAAGCGGTGCGGCACGATTGTGGCGTGGTCGCAAGGGTTTTGCGCGCGAGCCGGTGAATCGCGGGTGACTTGCAAGCGTGGTTCCGGTGTCGCGGTGGCCGTTTGCTTTTCGTAGGAGCGGCTTTAGCCGCGATCTGGAAGACGGTGCGAGCGGACGGGTATCCGATCGCGGCTAAAGCCGCTCCTACAAAAGCCGGCGAACCGGGGCGTCCGCCGGGTGGAAAAGCCCCACCCGGCGAGTTGGCCACGTTTTATTTGGCGCTGTCGGCCTCGCCGTCCTGCGCCCCGGCGTCGGCCTCCACCGTGGTCGCGGGGTCGGCGGCGACCGGGTTGCCGTCGGCGTCGAGTACCTGCACGGTGCCGAAGTCGAGCGCACGCACCGGGGCGCCGATCTTGTCGAGGTCACCGACCACCACCCAGGTCAGCGCGTCGGCGTCGATGGTGCCGGCGGCGGCGGCGACCTCGGCCGGCGTCAAGCCCTCGATCTCGGCCTTGCGGCGGGCGACGTAGTCGTCCGGGCGGTCGTAGCGGACGATGTCGGCGATCGTGCCCATCACCGCGCGCGAGGTTTCATACGCACCCGGCAGGCTGCGGATCTCGTTGGAGCGGACCTTGGCGACCTCCTCGGCGGTCGCCGGTGCCTTGCCGCTGGCGTACTGCGCGATCTCGCGCTTCATCTCGGCCATCGACTCGGCGGTCTTGTCGATCTGCACCGGCGCGAACGCCAGCCACGGGCGCTGGCCGAGGGCGTCGGGGGTGAAGCTGTAGGAGCCGTAGGCCCAGTGCTTGTCTTCGCGCAGGTTCATGTTGAGGCGGGCGCTGAACTGGCCGCCGAGCACGGTGTTGGCGACCTCGAATTCGGTGGCGCCGTCGGCGGTGGTCGAGGGCACCAACTGGCCGGCGAAGATGTTGGCCTGGACCGCGCCGGGCTGGTCGATCAGGAACACCCGCGAGGCCTCCGGACGCGCGACCTTGGCCACCGCCGCGGTGGTTGCCGGCGTGCCCTTGCCCTGCCAGTCGCCGAGGTGCTTCTCCAGCAGCGGCACGAGCTGCTTGAGGGTGGTGTCGCCGACCACGACCAGGGTCGCGTTCTCCGGCCGCACCCAGGTGTCGTGGTACTCGACCAGGTCGGCACGGGTCAGCGAGGCGATCGATTCCTCGGTGCCCGAACCACTGAACGGCATCGCGTAGGCATGGCCCTCGCCGTACAGCAGCGGCGGCATCACCCGTAGCGCCGAGGAATTCGGCCGCGCCTTCTCCTGCTTGATCCCGGCGATCCAGCTGGCCTTGACCCGGTCGATCTCGGACTGGCTGAAGCTCGGCTCGCGCAGCATGTCGGCGAACAGTGCCAACGAGGGGTCGAGCTTCTCGGCCAGCGCCGACAACGAGGCGCTGGCGCCGTCGAGCGAGGCGCCGGCACCGAGGTTGGCGCCCAGTGATTCGGCGCGGGCGGCGAACTCCAACGCGCTGTAATCGGCCGCGCCCTCGTCGAGCATGCTCATCGCAAAGCTCGAGGTGCCCAGCTTGGCATCGCCCAGCGCATCGGCCTTGTAGCCGCCGTCCAGCAGCAGGCTGAGCTGCACCACCGGCACTGCGTGGCGCTCGGCCAGGATCACCTGCGTGCCGTTGTTCAAGCTCGCGCGCTGCAGCTCGGGGAACTTCAAGTCGGGGAACTGCTCCGGCATCGGCGCCCCGGTGCTGCGGTCCACGGTCGAGGCCGTGGTGCTGTACTTGTCGTCGACCGGCGGCAGCACCAGCGGCGCGGGATCGACCGCGGGTTCCTCGGCCAGCGGCGTGCGCTCGCCCGGCAGCACCAGCAGGGTGTGGTCGCCGTCGCCGAGCCATTCATTGCCGACCGCCTGCAGCTGCGCCGGGGTCACCGCGGCGATCGTCTGCATGGTCTCGCGGAAGCAATCGGGCTCGCCGGCGTAGACCTCGCAGGCGGCCAGCACGTCGGCCTTGCCGCCGAAACCGCCGATGCGCTCGACCCCGCGGATGAAGCCGGCGCGGATCACGGTCTTGGCCTGGGCGACCTCTTCCTCTGTCGGACCTTCGCTCAGCAAGAGGTTCAGCTCCTCGTCAATGATCGCTTCGACCTTTTTCGGATCGACCCCTTCTTCCTTGACGCTGGCCGTCACCAGGAAATTGGAGCCCAGCTGCGATTCGTGGACGCCGGCGCTGACGCTGTCAACCAGCTTGTCGCCGTGGACCAGGCGCTTCTCCAACCGCGAGGTATCGCTGCCGCCGAGGATCTGCGCCAGCACGTGCAGACGGTCGACGCCGACGGTGTTGGTCGCGGCGACGTTCCAGGCGCGGTAGATGCGCGCCTGCGGCACGTTGTCGTGCATGGTCTCGCGGGTGTCGGCCGGACGCACGGCGACATCGACCGGCGGCTGCGCCATGTCGGGACCGGCCGGGATGTGGCCGAAGTACTTGGCGACCTTCTTCTTGGCGGTTTCGACATCGATGTCGCCGGCCAGCACCAGCACCGCGTTGTTGGGGCCGTACCAGGCGCGGAACCAGGTCTTGACGTCCTCCAGCGAGGCCGCGTTGAGATCGGCCATCGAGCCGATCACGCTGTGATGGTACGGGTGGCCTTCCGGATACAGCGCCTGGTTGAGCTTGGTCCAGACCTGGCCGTAGGGCTGGTTCTCGCCCTGGCGCTTCTCGTTCTGGACCACGCCGCGCTGGGTGTCGAGCGCCTTCTGCTCGATCGCGCCGAGCAGGTGGCCCATGCGGTCGGACTCCATCCACAGCGCCAGGTCCAGCGCGGTGGTCGGCACGTTCTGGAAGTAGTTGGTGCGGTCGGTGTTGGTGGTGCCGTTCATGTCGGTGGCGCCGACCAACTCGAACGGGGTGAAGTACTCGCCCGGGTAGTTCTCCGAGCCGTTGAACATCAGGTGCTCGAACAGGTGGGCGAAGCCGGTGCGGCCGCGCGGCTCGTCCTTGCTGCCGACGTGGTACCAGACGTTGACAGCGACGATCGGCGCCTTGTGGTCCTCGTGCACGATCACCCGCAGGCCGTTGGGCAGGGTGAATTCCTCGTAGGCGATGTCGACCGCGGCGGCCGGCGCGGCCTGGGCGAAGGCCGGGGCCGGGGCCAGCGCGGTGGCGCCGATCGCGGTAGCGAGGGCGAGGGCGAGCGCGCCCTTCTGCAGCACGGCACGGGACGGGACGGACATGAACCACTCCTTGTGAATTCGGCTTGCCGACGATGGGCATTGATCTTCCATCGTAGCGGGTGGCCGCGGTCCGGGCACTAGGGCACAAGTCCCGGCGCGCCGGCTTCACCGGGCCGCGCCTAGACTGCAGACCGCAACCCGCCCGCGAGGACATCGCCATGCCCAACCCGCCCGCCCGCCGTCGCTGCCTGGTCACCGGCGCCAACCGCGGCCTCGGCCTGGAATTCGTGCGCCAGTTGCTGGACCGCGGCGATCGGGTGATCGCGACCTGCCGCCACCCCGGCCGCGCGCATGCGCTGAACCAGCTGGTCGGCGACCATCCCGGCCGCCTGCACCTGCTGCCGCTGGACGTAGGCGCGCCGAAGTCGCACACCGAACTGGTGCGCGAACTGCCGCTGGTGCTGGGCGACGGCGATGACTATGACAGCCCCGCCCGCCTCGACCTGCTGCTCAACAACGCCGGCGTGCTGCATTCGGGCGAGCGTTTCGGCAAGGTCGCCGCCGAGACCCTCGACGACAGCCTGCACACCAACGCGACCGGCCCGTTCCTGCTGACCCAGGCGCTGGCGCCGTGGCTGGCCGACGACGGCAAGGTCGCCAACCTGTCGTCGGAGCTGGGTTCGATCGCCGGCAAGGACGCGTTCCGCACGCCGAGCTACTCGATCTCCAAGGCCGCGCAGAACATGGCCACCGCGCTGCTGGCGCGGGCGCTGGCCGACCGCGGGATCGTGGTGCTGGCGCTGCATCCGGGCTGGGTGCGGACCGAGATGGGCGGCGATGGCGCCGAGCTCGCACCGACCGACGCAGCCGCCGCGTTGCTGCGGGTGATCGAGCGCGCGGATGCCGGCGACAGCGGTCGTTTCCTCGACCGGCATGGGATGCCGATGGCCTGGTGACGTCGACACGGCGTCGGACGGGATTCGCCGCGGTTGTAGGACCCCGACTAGGAAACCTTGGGAGGCTTGGCGCGCATAATCCCTGCCCATGTTCGACGTCATCCTGTTCCAGCCCGAGATCCCGCCCAACACCGGCAACGCGATCCGCCTGTGCGCCAACACCGGGGCGCGGCTGCACCTCGTCCGCCCGCTCGGTTTCAACCTCGACGACAAGCAGATGCGCCGCGCCGGGCTCGATTACCACGAGTACGCGCGGCTGCAGGTCCACGACGACCTCGACGCCGCGCTGGCGGTGATCGCCGAAGCCAACGGCGCGCCGCCGCGCGTGTTCGCCCTCAGCACGCGCGGCCGCACCCGCTTCGACACCCCAGCGTATCGCGAGGGCGATGCGTTCCTGTTCGGCTGCGAAACCCGCGGCCTGCCCGACGCGGTGCTCGACGCACTGCCGCCGGAGCAGCGGTTGCGCCTGCCGATGCGCCCCGACAACCGCAGCCTTAACCTGTCGAATGCGGTCGCGGTGACCGTGTTCGAGGCCTGGCGGCAGCGGGGATTCGCCGGCGCCGCCGACTGAACCCCGCCGCCCGCGCCGCGTTCACTCGGCCGGATACTGCTCGCGCATCAGCTCGGCGATCGCCGACACCGGGGCGTTGCCGTAGCTCAGGAAGCGGTTGTGGAAGGTCTTCAGGTCGAAGGCCTCGCCCAGCTCGGCCTTGCGCTGCTCGCGCAGGTCGTAGATCTCGGCGTATCCGGTGAAGTAGCTGGTCAGCTGCACCTGTGACAGCCGCACGCGGCGCCACTTGTTGACCGCCTCGGTCTTCTCCTGGAACGCCTCGCGCTGCAACAGGTCCATCGCCTGCGTCTCGGTCATGCCGAGCACGTGCACGGCGTAGTCGAGGATCGCGTTGCTGACCACGCGCAGGTTCCACTTGCCGTACATCAGCCACATCTCCGGCTCCTGCGCGCCGAAGCCCTGCTCGAGCATCATCCGCTCGGCGTAGACCGCCCAGCCCTCGATCATCGCGCCGTTGCCGAGCAGGCTCTTGACCAGGCTCGGGCTCTTGTTGGCGTGCAGCAGCTGGGTGTAGTGGCCAGGGATGCCCTCGTGGATGTTGAGCACCTGCAGCACCCAGTGGTTGTACTCGCGCAGGAAGCTCTCGGCTTGCTCGTCGGTGTAGGCGTCGAGCGGACTGACGTTGTAGTAGGTGTTGGCGGTCGGGTTGAACGGACCGGGCGCGCTGACCGAGGCGCCGGCGCCGCCGCCGCGCATGTACTCCGGCGTCTCGCGCACCACCAGCGGGCGGGACTCGTCCTGGTCGAGCAGGTCGTGTTCGCGGACGAAGTCGGCCAGCAGCGGGATCTGTCGCTGGATCTCGCCGAAGAGCTCGTCGCGCCCGACGTGGCGCTCGGAGAGCTTGTCGATCATCTGCCCGATGCGCGCCAGGCGGTCGTCCGGCATCGCGGTGTCTGGGAAATACTTCGGCCACAGCTGGACGGTGGTTTCGTCCATCCGTTCGTGCAGCGCTTGCTTCTCCTCGACCGCGCGCTGGTACAGCTCGGCGGCGCTGTAGTGCGACTGGATGTCGTAGGCGAACTTCTGTTCGTAGAGGTCCTTGCCGATGCGGAACGAGCGCGCGTCGCCGCTGGCGGCCAGCCGTTTCTGTTCGCCCTCGAGCCAGCCGACCCAGCCCTCGATCGCGCCGCGCGCGGCGTCGATACGGCCGTTGAACAGCGCCTGCTCGGCGGTGTCGAGGCCGGACGCTTTGATGCGATCGCGCAACGCGTCGTCGAACACGCTCAAGGCGCCGCGGCTCTGCACGATCGCCAGCTCGACGTGTTCGTGGGTGGGTGTGGCGATGTTGGCGCGCGCGGCGGCGTAGTACTGCGGTACCTGTTCGATCCGCTGCATCACCGCGCGAAGGCGCGCGTCCTCTTCGGCATACGGCGTGTTGAGCAACAACGCGACGGTGCCGGCGACGTTGTAGTTGGACGGGTCCCAGGCCCAGTCGCGAAACTGCTGCTGGTACCAGATCGACGACTCGAACTGGTTGGTCAGCAGCATGTGGTCGATCCGCTGCGGCGCCGGCAGTTGCTGCGGGTCGAACGCCGCCAGTTCGGCCAGCGCGGCCTTCGCGAACGCGAGATCGTCGGCGCGACGTGCGGCATCGGGAATGGTGAGCGTGGCGGCGTTGTCGTAGCGGCCGGAGTAGATCGACCACTCCGGGCTGCGCTCCAGCGCGCGCATCAGCAGCGACTCGGCGGCGGCCGCAAAGCGGGCATCGCTGGCGACTGGCGTGGCCGCGACGGGTGCCTTGTCGGCTACCGGCAACGTGGCGGGCTGGCAGCCCGCGAGGGTGCCGAGGCTGGCGGCGAGGATCATCGACAAGGACAGCGAAAGCGGGGCGTGGCGCATGGACGGGCTCCGTGACGGGGTCGCCGACGATGGCGACGAACGCCCGATCATGGCCGAGAAGCCCGCGGACCGCAGCGTGCCGATCGTTGGTGCGGCGCCATCGCGACCGATCCGGCAAACCGCATGCTTTCGTCGAGCCGGCCCACACTCCTACGTATGGCCGCATCGGCGCATGCCGGGTCGATGCAGCCGGCGAGCGCGCGACATACACTCGGCCCCGCATGAACAACCCGACCCAGCCGGCCTCGCGCAAGCGCACCAAGGCCACCTCGATCGATATCGCCCACGCCGCCGGCGTCTCGCAGGCGACGGTGTCGCGGGTGCTGCGCGGCAGCCCGCTGGTCAACGCCGACACCCGCAAGCGGGTCGAGCAGGCGGTGCGCGAACTCAACTACAAGGTCGACCGCCACGCCTCCAGCCTGCGACTGCAGCGCTCCGGCACGCTGGCGCTGCTGCTGTTCGAGGACCCGACCCCGGACGACTCGCACATCAACCCGTTCTTCCTGTCGATGCTCGGCTCGATCACCCGCGCCTGCGCGCGCGCCGGGCAGGACCTGCTGGTGTCGTTCCAGCAGCTGTCCGACGACTGGCACGCGGATTACGCCGACAGCATGAAGGCCGACGGCCTGATCCTGCTCGGCTACGGCGACTACCTGAGCTACCGCGGCAAGCTGGAGAAGCTGGTCGAACAGGGCACCCACTTCGTGCGCTGGGGCGCGGTGCTGCCGAACCAGCCGGGGCTGTCGATCGGCTGCGACAACTTCCACGGCGGTCAACTGGTCGGCGAGCATCTGCTCGGACTCGGCCACCGCCGCATCGCCTTCCTCGGCGACGCCTCCAGCCACTACCCGGAGTTCTACGACCGCTACCAAGGGTGCGACGCGGCGCTGCATGCGGCGGGGCTGGCACTCGACCCGGCGCTGCAGGTCGATGCGCAGAGCGCCGAGGACGACGGCTATTTCGCCGCGCGCGAGCTGCTGGGCCGCGGCGCGCCATTCGACGCGGTGTTCGCCGCCAGCGACCTGATCGCGATCGGGGCGATGCGCGCGCTCGCCGAGGCCGGCCTGCAGGTGCCGCGCGATGTCGCGGTGGCCGGTTTCGACGACCTGCCGACCGCGCGTTCGGCCAGCCCGGCGCTGACCACGGTGTCGCAGGACACCTCGCGCGCCGGCACCTTGCTGGTCGAGACCCTGATGAAGCGGGTGCAGGAGCAGCCGGCGGAGAGCTTCACCTTGCCGGCGAAGCTGGTGGTGCGGCGTTCCAGCGACCCCGACGCCGGTTGATCAGTCGTCGCGGCGCACGCCGGCCATCAGCCGGGCGAGTTCCGCCCTGAGGTCGGCGCGGGTCACCGGCGCGTCGAGCAGATAGACCTCGACCCCATGCGCCGGCACGTTCGCCGACAGGCGGCCGCCCGGCGCGACCTCGACCGTGCCGCCACCGATCGCCGCCTGCCACGTGCCGGCCTGCAGGTAGTCGCGCACCTCGAAGTCCGCCGGCGCGTCGCCCTTGTTGAGCAGCACCAGCGCGATCTGGTGTTCGCCGTCGTGCTGGTGGACGCGATAGAACGCGGCTCGGTCGCCGTCGAGCACGAGATTCAACTGCAAGCCGCATTGCAGCGCCTTCGATGCGGCCCGCACCTGGGCGATGCGCTTGAGGTTCTCGCGGATCGGATGCCCGACCGCGGCGTCGATGCGTGCCTGCCCGAAGTAGTTGCGGTTGCCTTCATGCTCGCCGGCACCGCGCATGAAGCCGGTTTCCGAACCGTAGTAGATGACCGGAATGCCGCGCGCGGTGAACAGCCAGTTGTGGGCGTCGATGAAGCCCGCGTCGCTGGCGTCCATTCGTGGCATGTCGTGGTTGTCGTAGAAGGTCATCAGCTCGTACGGGTTGGTGTACGGGCCGTCGACCAGGTACAGCGCGTCGGCCAGCCGCTCGAAGCCGGCGTCGGTGTTGCCGAACACGTCCTGCAGCGCCGCCTTCAACGGGAAGTCGAGCACGCTGACGCCGCCGTTCTCCGGCCAAGTATGCGGTGCGATATTGGCTGCCTCGTGATCGAACGACTCGCCGAACATGAAGAAACCCGGACGCTCGCTGCGGATGCGGTCGGTGAAGGCCTTCCAGAACGGGTGCGGCACGTGGCGGATGGTGTCGATCCGGAACGCGTCGGCGCCCTGTTCGATCCACTGCGAATACGCGTCGACGAAGTAGTCGAGCACCGCCGGGTTGGTGTCGTCGAGGTTGGACAGCTGGGCGAGGTCCTTCTCGTCATGGAAGAACGCGTGCAGCGGGTTGCCGTCGGGGTCGAGGTCCTCGGGCGCTAGGTTCTGGTGGTCGGCCAGCAGGGTGCCGTCAGCGTCGTAGATCTCGCCGTACATCGGCTGGTCGACCGGCATCGTGAACGACGGCGAGCCGTGGTTGGCGACGATGTCGAGCACGGTCTGCAGGCCGTGTCGGTCGAGCCCCGTGGCCAGTCCGGCAAAGTCGAGCCCGGCGCTAGGCAGGTGCTCGTCGAGCTTGTAGAAATTGACGCCCCAGTAGCCGTGGTAGCCGGTCTTGCCGCGGTCCTTGAAGAACGCGTCCGAGCCGATCGGGTCGCCGCCGGTGAAGGCCTGGTCCGGGTTGTCGACGATCGGCGTCAGCCAGACCGCGCCGAAGCCCATGTCGGCGATGTAGCCGGCGTTGTCGAGCAGGCCGCGGAAGTCGCCGCCGAGGTAGCCGATGTTGCCGCCGTGGGTCTCTGTGCCCGGGGTCGGGCGGTCGAAGGTGCGAAGCGCCGGATCCGGCCCGCCCTGCTCGCGCTGGTCGTTGGACGGGTCGCCGTTGACGAAGCGGTCGGTCACCACGAAGTACACCGCGTTGGCGGCGAACGGCTCGGTGGTGCCGTAGTAGCCGGTCGCCGGTGCGCTCGACGAAGGCGCGTCGGATGAAAGCCCATGCGCGCAACCGGTGCCCAGCGCGGCAAGCAACCCGATCGAAAGAACACGGATATTCATGCGACCTCCCCGCCGACCCGCGCAGCATCCGGCTCGCGCACCCGCAACACACACAACCCGGCCACGATCAGACTCACCCCGCCGATCATCAACGCCTGGATCGGCTCGTTGCCGAAGAACGTCTTGAGCAGGAATCCGAGCAGGCTCGCCGCGACCAGCTGCGGGATCACGATGAAGAAGTTGAAGATGCCCATGAACACGCCCATCTTCGCCGCCGGCACGCTGTCCGACAGCAGCGCGTACGGCAACGACAGGATCGAGGCCCAGGCGAAGCCGACCCCGACCATCGACGCCAGCAGCCACATCGGGTCGCGTATCCACAACATCGATAGCAGGCCGAGCCCGCCGAGCCCGCAGTTGACCAGGTGACTGACCCGCAGCCCCCAGTGCCGAACCATCCACGGGATGACCACGGCCGCGAGTGCGGCGAAGCCGTTGTAGGCCGCGAACAGCACGCCGACCCAGTTGGCGCCTTCGTTGTACAGCGCCGACGTGGTGTCGCTGCTGCCGAAGTGGACGCTGGTCACTGCGGCGGTCGCGAACAGCCACATCGCGAACAGCCCGAACCACGAGAAAAACTGCACCACCGCCAGCCGACGCATCGCGGTCGGCATGTCGCGCAGGTCGTCGAGGATGCTGGTGAACGCGCCACCGCCCTTGATGCGGGTGCGCACCAGCAACGCGGCGCCGTAGAATGCGATCAGCCCGGCGAGGATGTACAGCTGCTTGTCGAGATCGAACCCGGCGATCAGCGCGATCGCAACGAGGCCGACCGCCAGCCACGCCAGCGCCGGCCGCCACGCCGCGCTCGGGTCGGAATGGCGCTGCACCAGTGGCGGCGCCTGGTCCCAGGCCTGCAGTTGCTGCGGCGTGTATTCGCGGGTGCGCAGGATGGTCCACAACACCGCCACCAGCAGCACCACGCCGCCGAAGTAGAACGCGTAGCGCACCGTGTCGGGCACCTCGCCGGGGCCGGCGGTGTTGGCCACGCCCCAGTGCGCGAGCAGGAACGGCAGCAGGCTCGCGATCACCGAGCCGACGCCGATGAAGAAGCTCTGCATCGCGTAACCGGTCGGTCGCTGGCGCACCGGCAACTGGTCGCCGACCAGCGCGCGGAACGGTTCCATCGAGATGTTGAGCGAGGCGTCGAGCACCCACAGCATGCCGGCGGCGATCCACAGCGACGGCGAGTTCGGCATCGCGAAAAGCGCCAGCGTCGCCAGCACCGCGCCGATCAGGAAGTACGGCCGGCGCCGGCCGAAGCCGGTCCAGGTGCGGTCCGACAGGTAGCCGACGATCGGCTGCACGATCAGGCCAGTCAGCGGTGCGGCGATCCACAGGATCGGGATGTCGTCCATCGAGGCGCCGAGGGTCTGGAAGATCCGGCTGACGTTGGCGTTCTGCAGGGCGAACCCGAACTGGATGCCGAGGAAGCCGAAGCACATGTTCCAGATCTGCCAGAACGTCAGCTGCGGTTTTTGGTTCATCTGGTCGTGGCCCCGTCTTGAGTGAACTTGTTGATGCTGGACCCATGGTAGTCACCGCAAGTAGCGCACATTCCCGCTGCAAACGTATTCATCCGGACCGGGCATGACGCGACAACATGCTGCACGGCGAGGCATGGAATAGTGCCCCCATGCCGATGGTGAGCGTCGGCGACCGAAAGGTTCACGGGAACGCGAATGGCGACGAGTGCGGTGACGACGGACGGGACAGTGGCGGGTACGGCGGCGGCCGGGCGCGCGCTCGAGTGGTGGCGCGGCGCAGTGATCTACCAGATCTACCCGCGCAGCTTCCTCGACACCAACGGCGACGGCGTCGGCGACCTGCCCGGCATCGTCGACAAGCTCGATTATGTCGCCAGCCTCGGTGTCGACGCGATCTGGGTGTCGCCGTTCTTCAAGTCGCCGATGGCCGACTTCGGCTACGACATTTCCGACTACCGCGACATCGACCCGTTGTTCGGCACGCTCGACGACTTCGACCGGCTGCTGACGAAGGCGCACGCGCTCGGCATCAAGGTGATGATCGACCAGGTGCTCAGCCACAGCTCCGACCAGCACGAATGGTTCCGCCAGAGCCGGCAGGACCGCGGCAACGACAAGGCCGACTGGTACGTCTGGGCCGATCCGAAGCCCGACGGTGGCGCACCCAACAACTGGCTGTCGATCTTCGGCGGCCCGGCATGGAAGTGGGAGCCGCGGCGCGAGCAGTACTACCTGCACAACTTCCTGTCGTCGCAGCCGCAGCTGAACTTCCACAACCCGGCCGTGCGCGCGGCGATGCTCGACAACCTCAAGTTCTGGCTCGACCGCGGCGTCGACGGCATGCGGCTGGACTCGATCAACTTCTGCTTCCATGACGCGCAACTGCGCGACAACCCGGCCAAGCCCGCGCACCTGCGCACCGGCCGCGGCTTCAGCGCCGACAACCCGTACGCCTACCAGTACCACCACTACAACAACACCCAGCCCGAGAACCTGACGCTGATGGAGGACCTGCGGACGCTGTTCGACCGCTACCCCGGCAGCACCATGCTCGGCGAGATCTCCTCGGAGGATTCGCTGGGGACGATGGCCGAGTACGTCGGCGACCACCGCCTGCACATGGGCTACAGCTTCGAGCTGCTGGTCGAGGATTTCAGCGCCGCGCACATCCGCGCGACCGTCGAGGACATCGAGACGCGCATGCCGCATGGCTGGCCGTGCTGGGCGGTGTCCAACCACGACGTGATGCGCGCGACCAGCCGCTGGGGCGGCGCCGGCGACGACGACTTCGCGCGCCAGCTGGTCGCGCTGGTGTGCTCGTTGCGCGGATCGGTGTGCCTGTACCAGGGCGAAGAACTCGGGCTGCCCGAGGCCGATGTGCCGTACGAAGCATTGCAGGACCCGTACGGCATTTCGTTCTGGCCGAACTTCAAGGGCCGCGACGGCTGCCGCACGCCGATGCCGTGGAATGACAGCGCGCAGGCCGGTTTCACCCAGAGCCCGCCGTGGCTGCCGATCCCCGCCGACCATCGTGCGCGCAGCGTCGCCGCGCAGGACGCCGACCCGGCATCGGTGCTCAACGCGACCCGTCGTTTCCTGCGTTGGCGCCAGTCGTTGCCGACACTGCTGCAAGGCGATATCGGCTTCATCGACGCGCCCGAGCCGGTGCTCGCGTTCACCCGCGAAGCCGCAGGCCAGCGGTTGCTGGTGGTGTTCAACCTGTCGGCCGACGCCGTGCAGTCGGCATTGCCGGACGGCATCGAACCGCAACCGATCGACGACCACGGCCTGCTTACCGGCCGCGTCGATGGCCGGCAGTTGCACCTGCCCGCGCGTGGAGTGTTCTTCGCCCGGCTCGACTGAGGACGCACCAGCACGATGACCCCACCAGACCTGCATCGGACCCCACCTCCGCGCCACCTGCTCGCGGCGTTGGCCGCGGCGATCACCGGGGGATTCGCCGCCCCGGGTTTCGCCGCGACGCTGGACACCGCCGCCTGCGATGCCGACGCGTTCGCGACCGTGCTGCACCCGGCGCCGGAATCACTGACCGATGCGGGCGCCTATTGGCTCGACCGCCGGTTGCTGCAATGGCCGGGGCAGGCCGCAGCAGGCGGCACGGCATTCAAGCTGTACCACTCGGCCGATGGCGGCATCACCGCACGCGTTGGCGAGGCGGTGACCGGTGCCGACGGCACGGTTGCGCTGGCGCGTTTCACCGATGACGTGCCAGCTGAAATCGCACAACGTTTCAAGTTCATAGATGACGGCGTAGTGCTGACGCTGGCTGCCGCCGATGGCGCACGCCTGCCCGAGTTGCTTCGCCAACAATTTCTGCTGGTGCAGGAAGACGCCAACGGCAGGGTACTCGCCGCCACCACCTTGCAGACACCCGGCGCGCTGGATGACCTGTACGCGGCCGCCGGCAAAATCAACGACCTCGGCGCCAGCGTCGCGGCTGGTACCACCGGCTTCCGGCTATGGGCGCCGACCGCCCGCGAGGTGTCGGTGTGCCTGTACGACGATGGTCGCAGCGAGGCGATCTCGCGCGAGCCGATGCAGTTCGATGCGGCGACCGGTGCATGGTCGATGCAACTGCCGACGGACCTTTCCGGCGGCTATTACACCTACCTGGCCGACGTATTCGTGCCCGGCATCGGCGTGGTCCGCAACCGCGTCACCGACCCGTATTCGATCAGCCTCACCACCGATTCGAAGCGCAGCTACATCGCCGACCTCGACGCTCCCGCGCTCAAGCCGGCCGGATGGGACGACGCGCCGCGGCCGGCGCCGTTGGCCGCGCCGACCGACATGGTCATCTACGAGCTGCACGTGCGTGATTTCTCACGCGACGACGCCACCGTCAGCGCCACCAACCGCGGCGAGTACCTCGCCTTCACCGAGACCGGTTCGGACGGCATGCGCCACCTGCGGTCGCTCGCCGATGCCGGCCTGACCGACGTCCACCTGCTGCCGGTGTTCGACCTCGCCACCGTGCCCGAGTCAGGCTGCATCGAACCCGAAATTCCCGCCGCCGCGCCCGACAGCGACGCCCAGCAGGCCGCGATGACGGCGGTCGCCGCACGCGACTGCTTCAATTGGGGTTACGACCCGTACCACTTCAACGCGCCCGAGGGCAGCTTCGCCAGCGACGCCGCCGACGGCGCGGTGCGCATCCGCGAGTTCCGCGCGATGGTGCAGGCGCTGCACACCGTCGGCCTGCGGGTCGGCATGGACGTGGTCTACAACCACACCACCGCGTCCGGCCAGGTCGAGCGCTCGGTGCTCGACCGGATCGTGCCTGGTTACTACCAGCGCCTCGACGCCAACGGCACCGTCACCACCTCGACCTGTTGCGACAACACCGCCACCGAACACCGGATGACGGGCAAGTTGATGCTCGACTCGGCGGCGCTGTGGGCGAGGCATTACCGCATCGATTCGTTCCGCTTCGACCTGATGGGCCACCAGCCGCGCAACGTGATGGAGCATCTGCAGCAGCGCGTCGACGAAGCGGCCGGCCGCCACGTCAACCTGATCGGTGAGGGCTGGAACTTCGGCGAGGTCGCCGACGGCGCGCGTTTCGTGCAAGCCTCGCAGCTGTCATTGCAAGGTTCCGGCATCGGCACCTTCAGCGATCGCGCGCGCGATGCGATCCGCGGTGGCGGCGCCGGCGACAAGGGCGCGGCAATGTTCACCCAGGGCTATGTAAACGGCCTGCACTACGCACCGAACACCGCCGCGGCGACGGCAGCGCCGGCCGCGTCCGGCGCACTGGGTGAAAGCGAAGCCGACAGCCGCAATGCACTGCTGCACGCCGCCGACCTGGTCCGCGCCGGCCTCGCCGGGACTCTCGCCGATTACGTCATCACCGACGCGACCGGCGCGACGATCCCGCTGTCGCAGCTCGACTACAAGGGCCAGCCCGCCGGCTACGCCGCGCAGCCCGGCGAGGTCGTCAACTACATCGAGAACCACGACAACCAGACCCTGTTCGACGTCAACGCGTTCAAGCTGCCGCTCGACACTTCGTGCGAGGACCGCGCGCGGGTGCAGGTGCTGGCGTTCGCCCTGAACGCCTTCAGCCAGGGCATCGCCTACTTCCACGCCGGCGGCGAACTGCTGCGATCCAAGTCGCTGGATCGCAACAGCTTCGACTCCGGCGACTGGTTCAACCGGCTCGACTGGACCGGCGCCGACAACCACTTCGGCACCGGCCTGCCGCCCGCGCCCGACAACCGCGAGAGCTGGCCGCAGATGGCACCGCTGCTGGCCGAACCCGACATCAAGCCGACCGCGCACGAGATCGCCTTCACCCGCGACGCCTTCGAAGACCTGCTGCGCATTCGCGACAGCTCGACCCTGTTCCGCCTGCGCAGCGCCGACGACGTCAAGCAGCGCCTGCGCTTCCACAACACCGGGCCGCAGCAGAACCCCCTGGTGATCGCCGGCCACCTCGATGGCGCCGGTTACCCCGGTGCCGGCTTCGCGGAGGTGCTGTACCTGGTCAACGTGTCGCCGCAGCCGCAGACGCTGGTGATCCCGGAAGCGGCAGGCAAGAGATACACGCTGCATCCCGTGCACAGCGCGGACATCGCCGCCGATCGTCGGCCGCGCGAGGCGGCGCAGTACGACACCGGCAGCGGACGGTTCGTCGTACCCGCCCGCACCGCCATGGTCTACGTGATCGCCGTAGACCCAGCCTATCGATAAGGGAACAACCTGATGCGCCAACTCTGCCTGTTCCTCGCCACCGCACTGCTGGCGCTCGCCGCCCACGCCGAGACCGTTGCCACCGTCGCCTCGCCCAGCGACGTGCTCACGGTCGAACTGGACCTGCACGAAGGCCGCCTCGGCTACCGCATCGAGCGCTTCGGCGAGCCGGTGATCGACACCTCCGCGCTCGGCTTCATGCTGCGCGGCAGCGGCAAGCTCGAGCGCAACCTCGCGCTCACCGCGCAATCCAGCCGCGAGTTTGATGAGACCTGGGAGCAGCCGTGGGGCGAGGACCGCTTCGTCCGCAACCACTACAACGAGCTGCGCGCGACCCTGACCGAGACCGTCGCGCCGAACCGCACCTTCAACGTGGTATTCCGCGTGTTCGACGACGGCGTCGGCTTCCGCTACGAGTTCCCGGAACAAGCCGCGACCGACGAACTGATCATCGACGACGAACTCACCGAATTCGCACTCGCCCAGCCCGCCACCGCGTGGTGGATCCCGGCGGGCGAGTGGAACCGCTACGAGTACCTGTACAACCGCACGCCGCTCAACCAGGTCACCACCGCCCACACGCCGATGACCGTGCGCACCGACGACGGCCTGCACATCGCTTTCCACGAGGCCGCGCTGGTCGACTACGCCGGCATGTGGCTGCGCCGCACCGAGGGCCGCCGCTTCCGCGCCCAGCTCGCGCCGGCTTCGGAAGGCTGGAAGGTCCGCCGCACGCTGCCGTTCCACACCCCATGGCGCACCCTGCAGATCACCGACAGCGCCGCCGCGCTGTACGAATCGTCCGACCTCATCCTCAACCTCAACGAGCCCAACAAGCTCGGCGACATCAGCTGGTTCGAACCGGCCAAGTACATCGGCATCTGGTGGTCGCTGCATCTGGAAACCGAGACCTGGGCGACCGGCAGGAAGCACGGTGCGACCACCACCAATACCAAGCGCTACATCGACTTCGCCGCCAAGCACGGCTTCCGCAGCGTGCTGGTCGAAGGCTGGAACCCGGGCTGGGACGGCCAGTGGTTCGGCAACGGCTACGACTTCGATTTCACCCGTGCCACCCCCGACTTCGACATCGAGGCGCTATCGGCCTATGCGAAGTCGAAGGGCGTGCACCTGATCGGCCACCACGAGACCGGCTGCGCGGTCAGTCACTACGAGGACCAGATGGCGAACGCGTTCGCGATGAACGAGAGGCTCGGCATCGACGTGGTCAAGACCGGCTACGTCTGCGACGCCGGCGGCATCGAGCGGCGCCTGCCGGACGGCACCATCACTCGCGAATGGCACGACGGCCAGTGGAACGCCGGCCACCACCTGCGCGTGCTCGAGGCCGCGGCCAAGCACCACGTCGCGATCAACACCCACGAACCGATCAAGGACACCGGCCTGCGCCGCACCTATCCGAACTGGGTCAGCCGCGAGGGCGCGCGCGGCATGGAGTACGGCGCCTGGGGCAACCCGACCAATCCGCCCGAGCATGAGGTCAACCTCGTCTTCACCCGCATGCTGTCGGGGCCGATGGACTACACCCCCGGCATCCTCAGCCTGCAGGGCCGCGGGCAGGCGATCCAGACCACGATCGCCAAGCAGCTGGCGCTGTACGTGGTGCTGTACAGCCCGGTGCAGATGGCCGCCGACCTGCCGGAGAACTATGCGAAGCACATGGACGCGTTCCAGTTCATCAAGGACATTCCGGCCGACTGGGCGCATACCGAAGTGCTCAATGGCGAGGTTGGCGACTACGTGACGTTTGCCCGGCAGGACCGCAACAGCGAGGACTGGTACCTGGGCAGCATCACCGACGAGAACGGGCGCGTGCTGCAGGTGCCGTTGTCGTTCCTGCAGCCCGGTCGGACCTACACCGCGCAGATCTACCGCGACGGCGAGGGTGCGCACTGGGAGGATGCGCCGTTCGAGTTCGAGCGCGAGACCCGGGAGGTGACCAGCGCCGACGTGCTTACGCTCCGCCTCGCCGCCGGCGGCGGCCAGGCGATCCGCCTCGTCGCCCAATGACCGATTTGATCCCCTGTAGGAGCGACGTAGGTCGCGACCCGCCGAACCCCCGGAACGATGCACAGGCCGCGACTCACGTCGCTCCTGCATCGAAGCGCCCGGCGCCTTCCCCGGCTGTTGTAGGAGCGGCTTCAGCCGCGATCGTGGAACCGGCGCGGGCGGACGATTTTCCGATCGCGGCTAAAGCCGCTCCTACAAAAAGCGGCCTGGCTGCAGCCTGGACGTTCGCGCTGCTCCTCGCCTGTCTCGCCTTCCCCGCGCTGGCCGCGCAGCCCGTCGCCATCGAAAACCTCCACCTCGACGCCCCCGCCTTCGCCCCCGAACAGATCGAAGTCGCCATCCACCTCCCGCCCGACTACGACTTCACCGGCGCCCACGCCTACCCGGTGCTCTACCTCAACGACGGCCAGGATGCCGATGCCGTGCAACTGGCCGAGACGCTCGCGCGCCTGCACGCCACCGCCAGCATCCAGTCCGTCATCGTCGTCGCGATCCACATGCTCCCGGACCGCATGGGCAGCTACGGCCTGTCCGACCGCAAGGCCGGCCACGCCATCATCGCGCAGACCAAGTACGGCCCGGTCGGCGCACGCGCACACGACTACTCCGAGTGGGTCGCCCACACCTTGGTGCCTCATGTCGACGCGCACTACCGCACCAACCCGACGCCCGATGCGCGCGCGATCCTCGGCTGGTCGCTGGGCGCGCTCAACGCGTTCAACCTCGGCTGGCAGTACCCCGACGTGTTCGGCCGGGTCGGCGCGTTCTCACCGTCGTTCTGGATCTCCGCCGACCGCAGCGATGTCGAATCGATCCAGCGCACCCGCCTCGCCCAGGCTATGGTCGGCATCAGCGAGGCACGCCTTGGTCTCAAGTTCTTCTTCGCGGTTGGCACCAACGAGGATGGCGACGACCGCGACGGCGACGGCATCAACGACCCGATCGACGACGCCCGCGATCTTATCGACGGCTACACCGCGCCCGACGGCCACCGCATGCGTGGACTGGTCGACCTCGGTTACAGCAGCAATCCCTCCCACGAGACCCACGCCACCCGCGCCGACATCGCCTACCTGTCGCTGCCCGACGGCGAGCACAACCAGGCCGCGTGGGCGCGGATGCTGCCGCACTTCCTGCACTGGGCCTACGCCCTACGCGCGCCCGCGCTGGACGCCACCGGCCGCGTCGACAGTTGGCAGGACGTGCCGTCCGCCCATGTCGCGCCGCGCAACGTCGACATCTGGCTGCCGCCGTCCTACGGCGACGACCCGAGCAAGCACTACCCCGTCCTCTACATGCACGACGGCCAGAACCTGTTCGACCCCGCGCTGTCGTACACCGGCGTCGACTGGGGCGTCGACGAGACGATGACCCGGCTGGTCGCCGACGGTGCCGTGCGCGAGGCGATCGTGGTCGGCATCTGGAACACCCCGCGACGCTTCCAGGAGTACATGCCGCGCAAACCGGTTCGCGGCGACGCGCTGCCGTCCGGCGTCGACGGCGTGCCGCCGCTGCCGACCGGCGACATCACCTCGGATGCCTACCTGCGCTTCCTCGTCGACGAACTCAAGCCGTGGATCGACGCCCGCTACCACACCCAGACGGGCCGCGACGACACCTTCGTGATGGGCTCCAGCATGGGCGGGCTGATCTCGCTATACGCCGCCGCCGAATATCCCGAGGTGTTCGGCGGCGTCGGTGCATTGTCGACCCACTGGCCGGTCGGCGACGGCATCGTGATCGACTGGCTCGGCGCCCACCTGCCGGACCCGACAACGCACAAGCTCTACTTCGATCACGGCACCGCCACCCTCGATGCCGCCTACGCGACCTACCAGCGGCGCATGGATGCGCACATGCGCGCCGCGGGCTACGTCGAAGGCGACAACTGGAGCAGCCGCGTGTTCGACGGCGCCGGGCATACCGAGACGGCGTGGCGGGCGCGGATCGACGTGCCTCTACGGTTCCTGCTCGGCGACCGACCGGGCAACTAGCCGCCGCGCCGTACCAGCGGCGCAATCTCGCCCGCGCGTTCGTCGAAGCGCGAACTGACCACCGCGATCGCGGTGTCGCCCTGCGCCCAGTAGCGGGCCATCAGGCCGCCGTCCTCGCGCGAACCCTCGCGCATCCGCTGCGGGCGCGGGCGGATGTAAACGCCCAGAGTGGCGCCCTGCCAGTCCTCGTAGACCAGCATCGCGGCGGCGCCTTCCGGCGTCGACAGCATCCGCGCGCCCTGCAACGCATAGCCCTGCGAAGTCAGGTCGGGTACGCGGCCGACTGCGTCGAAGTTCTGGGCCAGCCAGTCCTGCAGGCCGCCCATCCGGTCGCCCTCGAAATCCATCGACACCTGCTGGTCGGTGAGCAGGCGGTACGCGGTTACCGCATCGGCCATCGGCAGTGCGTCGTGGCCGCCACCGCGCATGCCATGCAGCAGCCAGCCGCTGGCGCCGCCCAGCCCCAGCGCCATCACCAGCACGGCCGCGCGGGCCATGCCGGTCCAGCGGTCGGCGTGCAGGCGGCGGCGGATGCGTGCCGGATCCAGCCGCGGTTCGGCCGGCAGCGTGGCCGTGCCGCCCCACGCCGAGCGCAGGGCGTCGGCATCGCGCTGCCAACCGCGCACCCGCTCGGCGGCGTCGGGGTTGGCGGCCAGCCATGCGTCCACCGCTGCACGCCGCGCATCGGGCAGCTGGCCGTCGACATAGGCGTGCAGTTCGTCGGGGTGCGGGGCCGGGGTATTCATTTGAGTATCCGCAATGCAGGGGTGGACGCGCGCCCTTCGGCAAGGTGGCGCAGTTTCTCGCGGGCGCGCGACAGTCGCGACATCACGGTGCCGATCGGCACCCCCAGCGTGTCGGCGGCTTCGCGATAGCTGAAGCCCTCGACGCTCACCAGCAGCAGAATCGCGCGCTGCTCGGTCGGCAGTCCGGCGAACGCCGCCAGCGTGGCGCGGCCCTCGTTGACCCGCTCGGCCGATGGGGCGTAAGGCTCCTCGGCCACGCCGACCACGTCGAGTACGCGCTGCCAGCGTTTGGCACGCCGCTGCTCGTCGATGAACTGCCGGTACAGAATCGAGAACAACCACGACTGCAACGCCCCTTCCTTGTTGCGCGACGACCACGCCCGCAGCGCACGCTCCAGCGTGGCCTGGACCAGGTCGTCGGCATTCGCGGCATCGCGGCTGAGCGCACGCGCGAACTGCCGCAGCCGCGGAATCAGCTCGTGCAGACGGTCTTCGTCGAGTTCATCCATGGCGTCGTCATGCATGGTTCGGAGTCGGGGTGGTAGAACGCGGGTTCATGCAGGTTGGACGCGTGGGCGGGTGATTTATTCCCGTGCCGACGGGGCTTGCATGCAGGGAATATATCGCCACGCCGGTCGTCCTACCGTTGTTCCCGCCGAAACGAGCACGCAATGAACGAATCCGAGCAGCCCAAATCGCCGATCCCGCCCCCCGACGCCCACGACGCGGCCGCCGCACGGGTCGACCGTGGGCGACTGCTGGCGTTGGCCGGCATCGGCGCGATCGTGGTCGGTGCCGCCAGCGCCTTCGCCTGGACCGCCGGCTGGCTGGGCGACGACCGCCTGACCGCACAGCGCGTGGTCGGGACGATGGAAGCCAACGGCACCGTGCATCCGGGTTTCCGCCGCAACCATGCCAAGGGCGTCTGCGTCTGCGGCACGTTCCGCGGCACCGAGCAGGGTCAGGCGCTGTCGACGGCAGAAGTGTTCTCGGGTACGCCGATACCGGTGCTGGGGCGGTTCTCGATCGGCGGCCCCAACCCGCACGGCGCCGACAACACCGCGCGCGTGCGCAGCATGGCGTTGCAGTTCGGCGGCCCCGACGCGTCGCAATGGCGGATGGCGATGAACAGCTTCCCGTTCTTCGCGGTGGCCACGCCGGAGGCATTCCACGCGCAACTCCTGGCCAAGCGTCCCGACCCTGCGACCGGCAAACCCGATCCCGCCGCGATGCAGGCCTTCCTCGCCGCCCACCCGCAGGCGCAGGCATTCCAGCAGTGGGCGAAGAGCGCGCCGTGGTCCGACAGCTGGACCAATACGCAATACAACAGCGTCAACACGTTCCGGCTCATCGATGCCGACGGCACCGACCGGTTCGTCCGCTGGTCGATGCAACCACGAGAACCCTTCCACGCGCTGGAGGCCGCAGAGCGCGAACGCGCCGATACCGACTTTCTCGCCGCGGACCTGCAGGACCGACTGGCGCGCGGCCCGGTCTACTGGGACATGGTGGTGACCGTGGCCGCGCCGGAGGACGCGGTCGACGACCCGTCCCTGCCGTGGACCGGCCTGCATGAGGAGATCGTGGTCGGTACGCTGGCGCTGTTGCACGCCGAACCGCAGGCCACCGGCGAGTGCCGCGACATCAACTTCGATCCGCTGATCCTTCCATCGGGCGTCGCCGCATCGGACGACCCGATCCTCGCCGCGCGCTCGGCTGCCTACTCGCAATCCTTCAACCGCCGACAGCGCGAAATCGCGCTGGGAGGCACCGCCGCCACCGGCCAGTCCGCCACCGACAAGGAGCAGGCCCGATGAACGCCCCGACCCGGCTCAACCCGGACACGTACAACCCCGATGCGTCCAACCCCACCACGTTCAACGTCACCACGTTCAACCCCGCCGCACGCGTGCTGCACTGGCTGATGGCGCTGATGATCATCGCGATGCTGTTCATCGGCGTCGGCATGATGGCATCGGTTTCGGCGCGCCCCTGGCTGATCGACCTGCACCGCCCGCTGGGCATCGCGATCCTGTTGCTGGCAGTGCTCCGGCTGCGCAACCGACTGCGCCATCGCCCGCCCGCGCTGCCGTCAACGCTGCCGCAGTGGCAGAAGAACGCGGCCCACGCCTCGCACTGGCTGCTCTATGGATTGATGCTGGCGATGCCGCTGATCGGCTGGGCGACACTGTCGGCAGGCGGGTTCCCGGTGCAGATGACGCCGTCGTTCGTGCTGCCGCCGATCCTGCCGCAGGACGTGGTGCTCTACGCCGTCCTGCGTGCCGCGCACGGCTGGCTCGCCTACCTGTTGTTCGCCACCGTGCTGCTGCATGTGTCGGCGGCGCTGATGCATGCGTGGGTGCATCGCGATGGGGTGTTCGGAGCGATGGCTAAAGGGGGCGACGAATGACCGATGTGATGGCATTCACGAGAGTTTGGTCCGGAAGTGAAAGCACTCGATCCCAAAGCCCTCGCGGAAGTAGAACCGGTGCGCCTGTTCCCGGGTGGTGCGGGAGATCAGTTGGATTTCACTACAGCCCAGTGCGCGCCCCTCGTCCTTGAGTCTGGCAATCAACTTTGCACCATGGCCACGTGAACGTACGCGCTCGTCGGCGACGAGGTCGTCAACATAGATGAGACTCCCGCAGTACAGCATGTTCATGACGCGATACGAGGCGACCGCCCTGACCACATTCTCCTCCTGAAGTGCCAGCAGCCTGAGCCCGTCACTTGCCATGAGGCTCCGGATCATCGGGACGTACCGGGTCTGCTCGAGATGGGGCCGAAGTTGCTGCATGACCTCGAAGGTCGCGGCAATTTCTTCGTCGGTTTCTGCGTGGGCGATGCTGAGTGTCATTGAGGTCTAGCGCCTGAGTTGAGTCGAGCTGCGTAGTGGAGTCGATGCCCACTTGGGCCGGGATGGTCTTTCGATGGTCGAGTTGCGTCAAACGATTCTCCAGCCAAGCATGGCCGCCGCAATCGCCGCGGACAGCACCGTACCAAGGCCCAGGAGGGCCCATGCCCGATAGTTCGCGCGAGCTGCCGGTACGCCATGCGCAATCATCACCGCTCGCACCGCGCAACACAGATGAGCGAACAGCAGGAAAACCCCCAGCGCGTAATGTGGAATGAGGCGAACATTCCACGAATCGGCGGCCAATCCGTTTGGCGCGCCTGTCGCCCAAGCCCAGTTCGTATCGGTGCCGAAGTAGCGGGCCAACGTGAATACCGAGTTCACGTGCGAGAGGAGGAACACTGCGAGATAGATCCCTGAAGCAGTTTGCAGTGTCCCCAGGAAATCGGCGGCGACACGGGTTTTCGGGCGCGACAGGACCAATCCGGAGATCACCTGCAACGCGATGATTCCGATCAGCAGCGGCTCGACCAGGCCATTTCGGTACACGACACGCAGCACGTGCATGATCCGAAGATGGACTCCGTCGCCCCACAGGGCTGACAGGTGGTTGCCAAGGTGCGGTGCAAGGAAGACGACGAGGATCGCCACGGCCGTCACGCCATGCATCACTCTCAGCATTGCGTTGCGCCGATGCGAGACTTGCGGCCCAGCCCCCGCGGTTTGATCGCCCCCGGAGTCGTCGAGCTGCCGCATGAGCGTCGCAGCAGCGACGGCAAGCCAAAGGGCGGTCCATACCGCCACATCCATGCCTTCCACCCGCATGAGGAAAAGCAACACGCCCATCAGTACGAACAGCGGCGGTACGGCGACGACGAGGTGGGCAACCTGCCGCGCCGTCCGCACCCGGGAACCCTGAAAGTCGTTGCGCCCCGACGCAAAGGCACCCAGCAGGCCCAAAGCGCTCACGCCGAAGGCCAGGATCATGGTTGCCACGGCGAGAGCCAGGCTGCCATCGGCCGAATTGAACTGATTGTGGAAAACGGCCAGCAGGTGCGGATAGGCAAGCGCCGCCATGACGCAAGGGGCCCAAGCCCATGCGATGGCGGGACTGTCCGTGACGCGGGTCAGGGCAGAGGAAACAGCGGTGGACATGGACTCTCCCGGTGAAGCTTGTCAGGCAATGTGCAGTCATGACACTGACGAACGAGAACCAACCAACGTGACATGACGGAGAGCTTCGTGACTTCCGGCATCAAGACCATCATCCGTTTGTTGCGCACCGCTACTGCGCGTCGTGATTGACGAACACCATCAACTCGCGCCGTCCTCGTGCGGTCACGCCAAGTGCGCGAGAGTCCTGCACGCGCCGGAACCAACCCCGATCGAGGAAGCGGTTCAGCAAGGCAGCGCCCAGCGCGCCAGCGAGGTGGTGCCGACGCTCGCTCCAGTCCAGGCACGCCCGGCATAGCGGGCGGCGCGAATGGAGCGGTGCATCAAGATCGATCCCCACTCCGCGCACGAAACCGCGGCCGGCGTCGGTCAACTGCAACCCCGTCTCTCCGGCGCACAGGAATCCACGACGGATAAAGCTGTCATGGACACGTACACCCCACTCGCCTGCCAGGTGGTCGTAGCAGACGCGCGCCTGCCTGAGGGCCAGGTCACGCGGACCGGTATGCGGAAGTGCATCGGGGCCGCGATCGGCCACGCTCATGAGGCTTTCAAGCAGCTTCGCGACGTCTTCGTCGGCGAGCCGGAAGTAACGATGCCGCCCTTGCTTCTCGACGCAAACCAGGCACGCCTCGGTCAGCGCGGACAAGTGTGCGCTGGCAGTCGGCCGGGCAATGCCCGCGACATCGGCCAGCTCGGTGGCGGTCAGCGCGCGTCCCGCCATGAGTGCTGTAAGGATTTCGACGCGCGCACGCTCGCCGATCAGCGCGGCGATGCGGTTGACACTGGCTGCGATGTTCATGCGGCAATCCTGGGACAAGCCCTGTTGCGATGCTTCGATGCTGAGCGAAGCATGGACGGCCCGGCAACCGTATCGTCGTCCGCCTCGCTCAACTGG
Source organism: Lysobacter sp. (assembly GCA_050737695.1). Taxonomy (GTDB): domain Bacteria; phylum Pseudomonadota; class Gammaproteobacteria; order Xanthomonadales; family Xanthomonadaceae; genus Novilysobacter. The sequence goes on from JBOHYB010000010.1 coordinate 48,166, forward strand.
AACCCGACGATGCGAACCGCATGCCTGATCCGTTCTGAACCCGGTGCTCCGACATGTTGAGCCTACCCACACTTGCGCTGGCAGCGACCCTCATGGGCGGCGGAGGCGATCCGGGAAACATGACCATGTCGCATACCGACACGACACCGCCTCTTGCGTTGCATTGCGTCCACCCGGACAGGCAGGCGACCGCGCTGCCCGGCGCGACAAGCGCGGTGTTGTTCGTCCACGGTGCATCGTTCCCGACGCGCCTCGCGGCGGGTTTCGAATTCAGTCCCCGCGATTCCTGGTTGCACCACGCCGCTACCGATGGCCGCATCGCATGCGGCCTGGATTTTTCCGGATTCGGTGACTCGGCTTATCCCGAAGCCATGCAGCACGCGCCGGACAACGTGTCGCCGTCCGTCAGGTCGGCGGACGCGGTTGCGCAGATTTCCGCGGCAGTCGCGCGGTTGCGCAAAGAGTACGGAGCGTCGCGTATCCATCTGGTCGCACATTCGTGGGGCACGATTCCAGCCGCGCATTTCGCCGCGGAGCATCCGCAAGTGCTCAGTTCCCTGACGTTGTTCGGTCCCGTCGTGCCGACCGACAAGGAGCCACAGAACGAGTCGCCGTATGCGTGGTACCCGCTGCGCGCAACGGATCGGTACGAACAATTGAAGTACCGGGGAGTGCTGCCGGCGGGTCTCGAACTTCTGGAGCCCGCCGTGCATGAACGATGGACCACCGAGTTCGCGGCGTCCGCACAAGCGTTGCAGGACAAGCCCGAGGACACCCTGCGTATCCCCGCGGGACCGGTCTTCGATATCGGTGCCATGAAGGCAGGCCGGTTTCCATACGATCCCGGTGCAATCCGCGTTCCGGTCTTCGTCGTATTCGGCGACTACGACACCTTGGTGGATCACCATGGCGCGCGGCGCTTTCTGGATCGTTTTTCCGCCAGTCCACTGAAATGGAGGTTGCGCCTCGACCATGGCACCCACGTCATGCATCTCGAGAGAAATCGCCATTCGCTGTATCGCGCGGTCAACGCATTCATCGCCACGGTGGAGGACACACACCTGGAGGCGTCTGAAAGAGAACGGGAATGCGACAGATGAGCGGTCCACCGCGGCTTCGACTCCTGCGTCGTGGCGAGGTCACCGGGCATGTACTGAATGCCGTCCGGCTCGTGGCTGCGCCGGCTGAGCACCCTTACGTCGCGACCCGCTTCACGCAAGCGCCTTACGACGTGCCGTCCGAGTGTTCCGGTACCGCCTGTTACCAGGATCGGTGATGTCATGGGTGGCTCCTGTACTCCGTGGGTTCTCGACGACCTGAGTTATCCGTCACTTCCCTGACGTATCCTCCACGCCGAAATGTGACGTCGCTCCATCCGCCGTTGGCTCACTTCGCACCACTGGCGTGCAGCACGACGATGCCGGCCACGACCAGAGCGACACCGGCCAGCCGTGCGGGCGTCAGCGCTTCGGAAAACAGCAGCGTGCCCGCCAGCACCGTGCCGGTGGCGCCGATACCTGTCCAGACCGCATAGGCGCTGCCAACCGGAAGTACGGCCAGCGCGCGGCCGAGCAGGAACACGAACGCCGCCAGCGAGAGCAACGACAGCACGGTCCAGCCCGGACGCGTATAGCCCTGCGAGAGCTTCATCGTCGTCGCCCACAGCACGTCGACCAGTCCGGCGGCGACCAGCATCGTCCAGGCCGTCGAAGGCGTCATCGCCGGCAAGCCGCTCATGTCGCCTTCTCGCGACGCAGTGCTTCGCCGACGCTGTCGCGTGCGCGCACGCGTTCGAGATACGCGGCCAACCTCGGGAACGGCGACAACGGCACCTTCAACAGTCGAGACCAGTCGGCAATGGTGAACAGATAGGCGTCGGCGATGCCGAAGCGGTCGCCGAGCAGCCAGTCGCGGCCTTCCAGGTGACGCTCGACATGGGCGAAGCGGCTGTCGATGCGCATGCGCGCCACCTGCATCGCCTGCTCGCCGTACTCGGGATGGAACAGCCACGGACTGAACGACTTGTGCAGTTCGGAGCTGATGAAGGTGAGCCATTGCTGCAGTTCGACGCGTTCGAAGCTGCCTGCGGCCGGCATGAGGCCTGCGCCGGGATCGAGATCGGCCAGGTACTGCATGATCGCCACGCCTTCGCCGAGCAGGCGACCGTCGTCCAGTTCCAGCAGTGGCACGTAGCCCAGCGGGTTGAGCCGGCGATAGTCGCTGCCGTCGGCCATCACGACCGGCTCGGGCCCGATGCGCACGCGGCGCAGCTCGACATCGAGACCGAGTTCGCGGATGACGATGTGCGGCGCCAGCGAGCAGGTGCGCGGGGTGAAGTAGAGTTTCATGGTCGACTCCTGTTGGTGAGTCGACAATCTCGGTGCAATCGGCGCCCGCGCCAATACGGCGAAACGACAAGGTTTGCTAGCGGATGCGACACGAACGGCTGTCCCTGGACGATCTGGAACTGGTGCGTTCGATCGGCACCAGCGGCAGCCTCGCCGGCGCGGTGAAGGCACTGGGCGTCGACCATTCCAGCGCGTTCCGACGCCTGGCTGCGATCGAGGCACGGACCGGTGCGGCACTATTCCGGCGCAGCCGCCGCGGCTACACACCGACCGACGCCGGCGAGCTGGTGATCGTCGCCGCGCAACGCATCCTCGCCGATGCCGAAGGATTGCAGCGACAGTTGGCGGGCGGGGACGCGCGCGCCGAGGGTCGCATCCGCATCACCGTGCCCGACACCTTGGCGCGCGTGGCCGCGGGCATGTGCGCGGCGTTTGCAGCAGAACATCCGGCGTTGCGTTGCGACCTGGTCGTCGGCAATGCCTTTTCCAGCCTGCAGCAGCGCGATGTCGATGTCGCTCTGCGTGCCAGTCCATCGCCGCCGGATGGCCTATCGGCAAAACGGCTCGGCCCGATTGCGACCGCGGCTTACGCGCCGGTTGCCGAGAAGCGAGGCCCGCCGCTCCCCGGCGGCCGCTGGATCGGCTTCGACGAAACGCTGTCGCACCTGTCATCCGCCCGCTGGCTGCACGAGCACGTGCCCGACGCCGCGATCGCGATGCAGGTCAACGCATTGCCGGCCGCGCTCGCGGCGTGCCAATCGGGCATCGGCCGGGCATTGCTGCCCGCCTATTTCGGCGACGCGGCCGATGGCGTGAAGCGCCTGTCGACGCTCCTGCCCGACATCCGCACCGACCTGTGGTTCGCCACCCACCCGGACCTGCGGCGCTCGGCGCGAGTGCGACTGCTGCGGGAGTTTGCTACGGACTGGTTGCCTGCGCGTGTCGCGGGGATTTGAGCACTCCCGCAATCCCGCAATCGCGCAATCGCGCAATCGCGCAATCGCGCAGCATGCGCTGCCGATTTGATGCCATGCAGGCATGCTTCGCAGGCTTCTACGGATATCTCCGTTCGATCCCGGACAGGAATGCCAACATCAGGCGCATGTAATCGTCTGCGCCCAGCGCGATTTCGTCGCCGATGCACAGCTTCAGCACGGTGCTCGATGGGTCGTACTTGATCGTCGTGTCGGCACGCAGGACGCCGGCGTTGTCAACGATGGAGTTGCACAGCATCCGCACCTCGTTGAGCGGGTTGCCGTCCTTGCCTTCTTTTCCCCTGGCGCGGTGAACGAAGTGGTGGTCCAGGGCCAGCAGCAGGTTGCGAAAGAAATGGAGTTCGAACCTCGCCCAAGCACCCGGCGGCTTCCTTGCCGACGCGCCCTTGCTTTTTGACTCGGCCAAGGCCTGGTAGGCCGCCACCTGCGCGGTCATCCGTTCGCGGCAGCCGTCGATATGAGCCTGCGTGTAACTGTTCATGCACAGCATGTGGTCCTCCCGTCGGTATCAGGCATCCAGCATCACCACGCCGATCTCGCCAATGCGCGTGGGGTCGGCAACGATCTCGATCTCAACGACTTTCCCCCCCGCGATGGCGAAATGAATCACCACCCGCGGCGTCCCGCCCGGCGCCCACACCGCGCCGACTGCGCCATCCACCAACGCCGGTTGCGCGCCCTGAGCACGCCCGGAGAACGCGTCGGCGACGGTGTTGGCGCCATGCACCTCCGCCGTCAGGTCCGGCGCGCCCCGCCCGCGGTTTGCCACGCTCGCCTCCACCGCGACGCGGTCGGCGCGCAGCACGACGTCGGGGTCGAGCACCGCCAGCAACGCGGCGAAGTCGCCGCTGCGCGACGCAGCGAGGAAGGCGTCGACGACCTTGCGCTGGCGGGCGATGTCGGTCTCGACCACCGTCGCCGCGCCCTGCACGCGGCGGCGGGCGCGGCTGGCGAGTTGTCGGGTCGCGGTCGGCGTGCGACCGACGATCGGGGCGATGCGGTCGAACGGCACCGCGAACATGTCGTGCAGCACGAACGCGAGGCGTTCGGCCGGCGCCAGCGTTTCCAGCACCACCAGCAGCGCCGGGCCGACCGAGTCGGCCAGTTGCGCCTGGTGCGCGGGGTCGCTGCTGTCGGCGTCGCTGGCGAATGCGTCGGGCGCGTGCGCGTCCAGCGATTCCTCACGGCGCGACTTGCGCGCGCGCAACGCGTCCAGGCAGATGCGGGCAACGACGGTGGTCAGCCAGCCACCGAGGTTGTCGACATCGTCGGTGTCGGAGCGGCTGAGCCGCAGCCAGGCTTCCTGCACAACGTCATCGGCCTCGCTCGTCGAACCGAGCATTCGGTAGGCCACCGCGCGCAGGTGGTCGCGGTTGGCCTCGAACTGCCGGGCCAGCCAGTCGTGTTCGCTCATCGGTCACGTTTCCTGTTCTTCGTTTCGTCATGGAACTGACGAGCCAGCGCATGCCGGTGTGACGGGCGGGCTCGGCACCCCATCAGGACAACCTACCGGAGCACACCCGATGCAGGCACGAATGAAGAACCCCGCGATGCTGGTCCCCGACGCCATGCAGGCGATCATGGCGCTGCACGCGTCGGTGGAAAAAATCGGCGTGTCGCCGACCACGCTCGTCCTGACCCACCTGCGCGCGAGCCAGATCAATGGCTGCGCGCCGTGCATCGAAATGGGCCGGCAGCAGGCAAAGAAGCACGAGGAAACCGAGCAGCGCCTGTTCGCGGTGTCGGCCTGGCGCGAGGCGCCGTGGTTCACCGACGCCGAGCGCGCGGCGCTGGCGCTGACCGAGGCGGTGACGCGTCTGAGCGACCGCGCCGATCCGGTACCGGATGTGGCGTGGGACGAGGCGGCGCGACACTTCGATGAGCCCGCGCTCGCGGCACTGGTGATGTCGATTGCAACCACCAACTTGTTCAACCGGCTCAACGTGAGCACACGTCAGATTGCGGGAGCCTGGTAGCTCGGAGCCCTTAGCGCGACTCGGCCAGCGCCACGGCGTCCGCGCCGGCGGCCATGCGACCCGGACTGGAGGGATCGTTGGCCGCGCGCCACACCGCTTCCGCCACGTCCAGCGGATAGGTTATGGCAGACGACTCGCCCATTACTTCGGCGAAGAAGCTTTTTCCGAGCTCGACGTACGCGTCGGGGATGCTGCCCTCTATCCGCAGCTGGGCGTTCTGACCGAAGCGGGTCTCCGGGGCCCGTCCCGGTATGACCAGGTTCACTCGCACGTTGAATGGCCGGAGTTCCAGCGCAAGCGACTCGGTGAACGCGTTGGTCGCCGCCTTGCTCGCCGTGTACACGGACAGCAGGGGGAGCGGTTTCAACGTCACACTCGAGGTCACGTTCACGATGACGCCGGCCTTCCGCTGCCGGAACTGCGGCAGCACCGCCTGGGTCACCGCCATCGTCCCGAGCGTGTTGGTCTCGAAGACCTCGCGGGCGGTTTCCATCGAGGTGCCTTCCAACGCACCCAGCATGCCGATGCCGGCGTTGTTGACCAGCACGTCGATCGGTCCCGCCGCTTCCACGGCCCGGCGAATGCTTTCCGGGTCGGTGACATCCAGGGTGAGCACCTGCAATCGATCGGAACGCGGCAGAACGTCCTCGCGCGGCGTGCGCATCGTTGCGATGACTTTCCAATCGCGGTCGAGGAAGTAGCGGGCGGTCTCGAGACCGAAACCGGACGAACATCCGGTGATGAGGACGGTTTTCATGGGGACTCCTGCAGCGATTGGGGTCCGGAGACGATAGGTCGTCGAATCCGGACTTGCTACAATCTATAGTCCATGTTTCGTTTGTATGAGTCCTGTCGTGATCGACCCGCTCGCGGAAGTTGTCACACTGCTCCAGCCGGGCGCTCCGTTCTCCAAGCTCGTCAGCGGCGCGGGACGCTGGCGTGTTCGCCGCACGGAGGTGGAGCGCCTGTTCTACTGCGTGGTGCTCGATGGCGCTTGCCGACTCGCGGCCGACGGGCACGAGCCGATCACCCTCCAGCAAGGCGACTTTGTCCTGATCCCCTCGGCGCACGACTTCACGATGTCGAGCCTCGATCCGCCGACACCGGACGACATCGATGCCCCGCCGGTCGCATTGCCGCATGGCGAATTCAGGGCCGGCATTCCAGATGGCCCGCCCAACGTCCGGGCGCTGGTGGGCTACTGCGTCTTCGGTTCACCCGACGCGGACCTGCTGCTTTCGCTGCTGCCGCAACTCGTGCACGTCCGTGGCGAGACACGGCTGTCCACCCTCGTGCAGCTGGTGGGAGAAGAATCCCGCGAACAACGCCCCGCGCGCGATGTCGTGCTGGCGCGCCTGCTGGAGGTGCTGCTCATCGAGGCGCTCCGATCCTCCGCGGGGATGGCGACCTCGTCAGGCCTGTTGCGCGGGCTTGCCGACACCCGCCTCGCGGTAGCGATACGACAGATACACGAAAGCCCGACCCGGCCCTGGACGATCGCGCAATTGGCGAAGGAAGCCGCGCTCTCCCGCTCGGCGTTCTTCGAGCGATTCAGGCGCACGGTGGGCGTCGCCCCGATGGAATACCTGCTTGCCTGGCGCATGGCCCTGGCGAAAAACCTGCTGCGGCGAAAGGAAGGTGGCGTCGCTCAGGTGGCCCAGCGCGTCGGTTACAGCTCAGCGAGCACGTTCAGCGTCGCCTTCACCCGCCACGTCGGCTTGCCCCCGGCACGGTATGCGCGGGAGCAGGCCGGCAGCGTATAGCCTCAGCCGCTACCGGCCAGAAGCGAACCTGCGCCATCCCTTAGCCGTCGGTTGAACGCGTCATCTGCTCCCACTTCGCAAGTTCTTCCTGGAGACTGCTCACCTTCTCACGGACCAGGGTCAACGCATCGCTCCCCAACAGTAGGTGGGCGGGTGGAGCGTCACTTTCGATAATCTGGAGCATGGCCCGCGCCGCCTTGCCCGGATCGCCCAGCTGCTTTCCGCTGACCTCCTGCCGCCGCTCGCGAATGGGATCGAACAGGGTGTCGTAATCGCTAATGGAACGCGGTGTGCGAACCATGGAGCGGCCTGCCCAGTCGGTGCGGAAAGAACCCGGCGCCACAGCGGTCACATGGATGCCCAGTTCACGCACTTCCTTGCCCACTGCCTCGCTGATGCCCTCCAGCGCGAATTTGCTACCGCAGTAGTAGGCGATTCCCGGCATCGTAATGAATCCTCCCATCGAAGTGATGTTGAGGATGTTGCCGGCGCGACGGGCACGCATGCCAGGGATCACCGCTTTCATCATCGCCACCGCACCGAACACGTTGACATCGAACTGCCGCTGCATCTCCGTCAGTGGCGACTCCTCCATAACGCCCTCGTGACCATAGCCGGCGTTGTTCACCAGTACGTCGATGGACCCCAGCGTGGCCTCGATCTCGCCCACCATCGCGTCGATCGCCTCGAAGTCGGTGACATCGAAGAGGCGCGCATGTGCCCGCTCCGGGGCCAGCCTCTGGAAGGCTTTCGCGGCTTCGGCGTTGCGCAGCGTGCCGACGACCCGGTGGCCTGCCGCCAGCGCCTCCCGCGCCAGGGCCCGGCCGAAGCCGCTGCTGACGCCCGTGATGAGGATAAGTTTCGAGTGATCCATTGCGCGCTCCGGGGAACTTGAACGAGGTGCACAATACGCATGACATCCCTACCAAGTAAGGCGCGAAATCCTCGCAAAACTGCCTATTCCTATGAGTTCCCCGATTGCTTCCGCCCACCTGCGGGCCGCCGATCTCGCGCCGTTGGCGCCCCTTGTCCGCACATTGGCGCCGGACGAGGGCTACAACCTGACCGCCCTCTCCAGCGTCCGGCTGCTGAGGTCGAACCGTCCGTTGGCCCGTACCCCGGTGCTCTACGATCCCGGCATCGTGATCGTCTGCCAAGGGCGCAAACGAGGCTACTTCGGCCAGCGCACCTACGTTTACGACGCGCACCAGTACCTGGCGGTTTCGACGCCCGTGCCGTTCACCATGGAAACGGAGGCCTCAGCGGAGGCTCCGCTTCTGGCGCTGTATCTGCACCTGGAATTCCCGCTGGCCGCCGAGCTCACGCTAGAGATCGACCGTCACGGGAGCACTGCAAACGGCGTCGAGCCGCAGAGCATGATGTCCAGCCCTATGGACGATGCCATCTACCTATCCGTGCAGCGCCTGCTGCAGGGGCTTGCGGACCCAATGGAGGCCGCGATTCTCGGCCCTCAGCTTTTGCGCGAGCTGTACTACCGCGTTCTGACAGGTCCGCAGGGCCCCGCCATGCGCGCCGCCTTGGCCATGCAGGGTCGGTTTGGAAAGATCGGCAAGGCATTGCAGCTCATCCACACGTCATACGCCCAAGTGCTGGATGTGACACGGCTTGCAAAAAAGGTCGGCATGAGTACGCCCTCATTCCATAGTCACTTCAAAGCCGTGACCTGCACCTCGCCCATGCAGTACCTCAAGTCGACGCGGCTGCATCAAGCTCGCCTGCTCATGGTCCAGGACGGGATGACGGCGGCGACGGCCTGCCATGCAGTGGGATTCGAAAGCACTTCGCAGTTCAGTCGCGAATTCAAACGCCTCTTCGGGCTTACACCCGCCAGGGAAGTGCGGCGCATGCGCGAGAGCTTCACGCTACCGCACAGACGGCCAGGCGCAATGTATGTCTCCTCTCACTAGGAACCAATCCTAGCCGCTACCCTGCCTACAGTACTTACCGGAACGGCGCGTGCCGAAACTCATGCGCCTTGGCGCGCCGCCTCCGGCAGTCGCGCGATCACCTTGATCTCGAAGAGGAATCCGTACAACCAGGTCACGCCGATGCCGGTCAGCGTGGGATGCGGAGCCTCACCCCAGAACTCGGGCACGATCTTCCACGCCATTTCGAAGTTCTTTTCGGGATCGACAATGAAGACGGTCACGTCCACCACGTCATCGAAGCTGCAGCCGGCTGCAGTCAGGATGGCATTGAGGTTACGGAACGCCAGGCGCACCTGCTCCTCGAAATCCGGCTCCGGTGAGCCGTCCTCGCGGCTGCCCACCTGGCCGGACACGAACAGGAAGCCATCGGAAAGTACAGCCGGTGAGTAGCGATTGCGCTCGTACAAGGCCTGGCGGCCCGGGGGAAAGACGACATTACGGGTATTCATGGGGGAGATCTCCTCGCTGGGTCGGTGGTCCCGGTGCGTGGTGATCACTCTAAGCAGGCGTACCGGCGCGATAAACACGCTGATCTCGGGATCACTGTTTGTAGAATTCAAACAATCCCCCCGGAGCCCGCAATGGACCGTATCGACGCTATGCAAGCTTTTGTACGCGTGGTGGAAACCGGCAGTTTCACCAAAGCCGCCGAAACTCTGCAGGCCAGCAAGACGCGCGTGACTCAACTGGTGCAGCAGTTGGAAGCGCACCTGCGGGTCAAGTTGCTCCACCGCACCACGCGCAAGGTCAACGTCACCGCCGACGGTGCCGCGTACTACGAGCGCGTCGTGCGCGTGCTGGCGGACGTGGACGATGCCGAGACCAGCCTCTCCGTAGCATCCGTCTCGCCGCGCGGCCGGCTGCGCGTGGACGTTCCCGCGCCGCTGGCCAGCCTGATCCTCGTGCCTGCCTTGCCCGCCTTCCATGCGCGCTACCCCGACATCCAGTTGGACCTGGGCGCCAGCGACCGCAAGGTGGACCTGATCGATGAGAACGTAGACTGCGTGGTGCGCGGCGGCGAACTCACCGAGCCGTCGCTGCGCGCCCGCCACGTGGCGGACCTGCCGCTGGGCGTGTACGCCGCGCCAGACTACTTGGCCCGCGCCGGCACGCCAGCGCATCCGCAGGCGTTGGAAGGCAGTCACCACCGCATCATCGGGTATCGCGGTTCGCGCACCGGCACCCCGCTGGGGTATGCGATGCGTCGCGCCGACGAACAGGTGTCCGTGCACGGCCGCCATGTGCTGTCAGTAGATGACGGCAATGCCTACCTGGCCGCAGGCGTGGCGGGCCTCGGCGTGCTCTGGTTGCCGCAGTACATGGCGCGCGCACCGCAAGCGCGTGGCGAGCTGGTGCCGCTATTCGAGGATTGGCAGCTCGATCCGATGCCGCTGTACGTAGCGTTCACCCCCAATCGGCATGTCAGCCGCAAGCTGCGTCTGTTCATCGACTGGATCGTCGAACTGATGGCGCAGCACGCACCGGCCATCCGGCCGCCGCAGTAGCTCTCGCCAAACCGGACGTGGGCGTGGCACATCACGGCCCGGCTCCAACACGGAGCAGTGCTCAAGATCGCCCTAACGCCGGCGGTCCGCGACCGCGCAAGCGTGCTGACGCGCGTCGGGCTGCGCGTCCGATGCGTTCACCGTCTGGGCCTTTCCGCACCGGCGAGCCAGGTCGCTCGCCGACGCGGAGACCTCCGTCAGAACCGGAACCGCATGCCAACGTACACCGAACGCGGCTCGCCGGCCTGCAGGATGGCGTCGTCCGCGCCGGCCCGGTCGCGCACGCTGAACGTGCCGACGTAGGCCTCATCGAGCAGGTTCCGGACCTCGCCGAACACCGACCAACGCTCGCGATCGATGCCCACGCGCAGGCCGACCAGGTGGTACGCATCGACACGGTAGGTGTTGGCGAAGTCCGCGTTGCGCGAGCCGACGAGATCAAACGTCGGGCCGGCGAAGAAGCCGCTGTCGTTGCGGTACATCACCTCGCCGCGTATCGCGTAGTCCGGAGCCGCCGGCAGGTCGCTATCGCCATAGACGGGATCGCCATCGAAGGCGAACGCGTTGTACGTGGCGCTGACCAGCGGTTCGATGCGGTGCGTGCCACCGCCCAGCGGGAAGCTGGCGCCCACCAGCGCCTCGACGCCGGCGTGGACGGTGCGGTCGACATTGGTCGACAGGCTGGTGCCGGGTGCGTCTGGATCGTCGACGGACAGGATCTCGTCGCGGATCCGCGCGTAGTACAGCGACAGGTCCCAATGCCAGCTTGGCGCACGGTCGGAAGTGACCGTGTTGCCGCGCACGCCCGCCTCGACCACCGTGCCGTGCATCGCATCGAGCGTGCGGCTGTCCCCGCGCACGTCGTCCTCCAGTTCGAAGGTCGTGGGCGCCTCGTACAGCCGGCTGGCGCTGGCGAAGAACTCACTGGCCGGACCCAGCGCGTAGATCGCGCCAACGCGCGGATTGAACGAGGTGTAATCGTCCCGCGGATTGCGCACGGTGCCGCTGGGCAGGTCGGTGCTGCGCACGTCGCGGTCGGTAAACACGCCCTGCGCACCGTAGACCAGCGTCCAGTCCGGCGCGAACCCCCAGCGATCCACCAGGAAGACTTCGACGCTGCCGGAGCGGTTGTCGATGATCCCGGTCTGGCCGTTTCGCTGCCCGCCGGCATTGCGGTAGTTCCCGCCTTGCTCGTGCGTGTCGGCGAGATTGATGCCGGCCAGCACATCGTGATCACCCGACCTGACGTTGTAGCGGACCATTCCGCCGAACGTGCGCTGGTCGGTGTTCTTCAGCAGGCTGAAGACTTCCACCGGCGGGTTGGGCCCCGGGCCATCGAAGTCGACCAGAGCCCGGTCGACGATCGGGTGGTACAGCGACTGGTCCTCGTACGACAGGCCGAACTCGAGACGGCTGCGCTGATCGATATTCCAGGTGCCCTTGGCGGCAAGGCGGTCGGTCTTCACGTTCAACTGGTAGTTGCCGGTGATCGCCGAAGGGTCGGCCTGCATCGGGTCCTCGTCGAACTGCGTGCGGGTCAGTGCGCCGGCCAATTCTTCATCGTTGTCGACGTGGGTGGCGAAGACGCGCAGGTCGAGATCCTCCGACAGCTGCCAGCCCGCGTTGGCGTACAGGCTGACGCGATCCTGGCGGCTGTGCTCGCGATAGCCATCGCGGCTCTTGGCCTCCAGCGTGACCAGTCCGTCGAACTCGCCGGATACGCCGCCGGCGGTCAGCCGGCCGCTGAGCAGGCCATGGCTGCCGCCGTTGAGAATCAGCTCCATCGGGGGGCTGTTGCGCGCGGTAGGGGAGATGAAATCGATCGCACCGCCGAGAGTGCTCGCACCGTAGGTCAGCGCATTGGCACCGCGGGCGACGACGACCTTGCGGGCCGCCAGCGGGTCCAGGAAGCGGTTGTGGTTGTTGCCATCGGCCGTGGTTATCGGCAGGCCGTCCTGGAAGAGCTTGATGCCGTTGCTGTCGTAGTTGGTGGCATCGAGGTTGGAACCGCGACTGGAAATGAAGATGGCATCGCCGCCGGTGCTGCTCTCGGTCCACACGCCGGGGACGTAGCGCAGCGAGTCGGCCATGTTGGTGACGGCGCGCTCATGGAACGTCTCGCCATCGACGACGGTGACGGCACCGGGCGTCTTCAAACGCTCGGCTTCGGCGCCGTCCGGTCGGGAACCTAGTACGTGGACCGAGTCGAGGGTGACGGGGTCGGTGGGTTCCGCCGCAAAGGTCGCGGCAAGGGGAAAGCAGGCCATGGCGACAGCCACGGCCAGACGCGACGCGCGCGGCATCGCGATCGGGAAGATCGACATTGAAGAAACTCCGAAAGCAAGAAGCGCGGAGCGCAGGGCCCCGCGCGAACGTGGTCCAGGCTTTCAGGAAAAGACGGGTGGCCCGCGCGCGCCCAGCGTGGGGACCGGCGCTACCGGGGGAGGTGTCGCAGCGGCGCGGACCGACCAGGGAGCGAAGGGTGCAGGAGCGAGATCGAGTCGCGGCACGGTGAATGCGATGAGCCCGGACAACAGCGGGCAATAGGCGCAGTCGTGACTCGCATGTCCGTCGTGTGGCGCCGGCGTATCAGCCGGTTCGGCGCCCGTTGCAGCCATGTCGCGCATGTGAAGCGCGTGTTCGGCGGGCGACATCCCGCTCATGTCGGCCATCGCTGGCGAGTGCGCGGCTGCCCGCACCTCGCCCGGAAGTACGAAGCCACCGCCGAACTGGCGCCCGACCGTCGGCATCGCCACGATCAGCAGCATCGCCACGAGGGCGAGGCAGGCTAGGCCAAGGGAGCAGCGGCGGGACATCGGCGGATTTTCTCATAAGCGCCACTCTGCGGTGACATGGTCACTCCACCAGCGCGCCCTTCGCCAACCGTAACCATCGCTCCACCCCGATCTCCGCAAGAAACCGCTCATCGTGGCTCACCACCGCCAGCGCGCCTTCGAACGCACGTAGCGCGGTCTCCAGCTGGCTGACGCTGGCGAGGTCGAGGTTGTTGGTCGGTTCGTCCAGCAGCAACAGCCGCGGCGCGGGGTCGGCGTGGAGTATGCAGGCGAGGGTGGCGCGCAGGCGCTCGCCGCCGGACAGGGCGCCGATCGGCAGGTGCATGCGGGCGCCGCGGAACAGGTAGCGGGCGAGCAGGTTCATCCTTTCGGCCTCCGGCACGTTCGGCGCGGCGGCGGCGAGGTTTTCCGCGACGCTGCGATGGGGGTCGAGCAGGTCCAAGCGTTGCGAGAGGGTAGCGATGCGGCCGTCGGCGCGTTTCACTTCGCCGGCATCCGGCGCCAGTGCGCCGCTGATCAGGCGCAGCAACGTGGTCTTGCCGGCGCCGTTGGGACCGGTCAGGGCGATGCGTTCGGGGCCGCGGATCGCCAGGTCGATGCCGCCGTCGGCGAACAGCGCGCGGCCATCGCGGCGGACTTGCATGCCCTCGCCAACAAATACCATGCGCGCGCTCGGTACGCGGGTGGCCGGCAGGTCCAGCGCCAGCGTGGCGTCGTCGCGCACGGCGCGGGCGGCCTGGTCGAGCCGGCCGCGGGCGTCGCCGACGCGAGCGGCGTGGGTCTCGTCGGAACGGCCGGCCGACTCCTGCGCGCTGCGCTTGCGATTGCCGGCAACGATCTTCGGCAGCCCGGCACTGCTGATGTTGCGGGCGGCGTTGTTGTTGCGGCGCTCAGTGCGTTCGCGGGCCTGCTGCATTTCGCGCTTCTCGCGCTTCAGCTGCTGCGCGGCGTTGCGGACATTGCGCTCGGCGGTCTCCTGTTCGGCGCGCACGGCATCTTCGTAGGCACTGAGGTTGCCGCCGTAGATGCGTAGTTCACCGCGATGAAGTTCGGCGATGCGCCCCATGCGGTCGAGCAATGCGCGGTCGTGGCTGACCAGCAGCAGGCAGCCGTTCCAGTCGTCGAGCACGGCGTACAACTTGCGACGCGCATCGAGATCGAGGTTGTTGGTCGGCTCGTCGAGCAACAGGATATCGGGACGTTTCAGCAGTTGCGCGGCGAGGCCGAGCGAGACCACTTCGCCACCGCTGAAGGTTTGCAGGCGCCGGTCGAACGCAACATCGCCCAGCCCAAGCCGGTCTAGCTGGGCACGGGTGCGTTCCTCAATGTCCCAGTCGTCGCCGATCGCCGCGTAGACCGACTCGCCGGCGTCACCCGCGGCCAGCGCCCGCAACGCGTGGAGCACCGGGGCGATGCCGAGCACGTCGGCCACGCTCAGCTCGCTGGTGAATGGCAGGTTCTGCGGCAGGTAGCCAATCGAGCCGCCGACGCTGACGGCACCGCCGGCGGGTTGGAGTTCGCCGGCGATCAACCGGAGCAGGGTGGTCTTGCCGGCGCCGTTGGGCGCGACCAGCCCGGTGCGGCCGCGGCCGACGCTGAAGGACAGGTCGCGGAAGACCGGCGTGCCATCGGGCCAGGTGAAGGAAAGATCGGTGCAACGGATGAGCGGTTCGGACATGTGGGCCCCTTGAAAGGAATCTGCAATGACGGCGCGACCACGGCGGCGCTGCTGCGCGGCCGGCGGTCAAGGACTTCCGGTTACCCGGAGGTGTCGTCGTTGCTCACATGTCTGGCGTCGTTCCTCGTTGATGGTGCGTGCAGATTCTAGCGCCGTCGGCCTGTCCGGCAGTGGAACACTGTGGTGGGCGGGTTGGCGCTCCGTGCCGGCCCCGGACCGATACGATAGGACACGAACCCGCCACACCGCGTGGCGCTGCCCGCAATCGGAGGCCCCATGCACGCCAGCAGCGCACTCATCACCGTCAATGATCTCGGCCCGGCCAAGCTGATGGGTCGCCTCGCCAAGCACTGGTCGCACAAGTTCGCGGTCGAGCTCGACGCGGAGCGCGCCGTCATCCCGTTCCCGGCGGCGCGCTGCGTGCTGCGGGTGCAGGGCGCGCAGCTGCTGGCCACGCTCGAGGTCGACGACCCCGCCACCCTGCCGAAGATGCAGGAGGTGGTTGCCGATCACCTGCAACGCATGGCTCGCGGAGAGGCGTTGTCGATCGAGTGGCAAGCGTCGCCGGGCTGATCGCGCTGCGAGCTTTGCGGATCGCCACCAGCTTTTTCAGTCGCCGAGCAGGCGCCGCCGGTCGTCCTCCATCAACGCGCGGTGCGCGGCCAGGCCCGCCATCTGCCCCGCGGCGAGCGCCATCGGTGCGCTCTGCATCGGCGCGGCGAGGTCGCCCGCGGCGAACACACCCGCCACGCTGGCCTGTTTCATGCCGTCGACCTTCACGAACGGCCCCAGCGGCCCGCTGTCGAGTTCGCAGCCAAGCTGCAGCGCAAGGTCGCTGGCGAGCTCCTGCGCGGGCGCGAGGAACATCGCCGCGATTGGCACGCTGCGCCCATCCGCCAGCAACACGCGTTCCACTGACCGCCCCGCCCCTTCGACCGCCGCTACCGGCGTTGTCTCGATCGCGATGCCGAGCGCCTGCATCTGCCGCCGCTGCTCGTCGTCGGGCTCGAACTGTCCCTGGGTGAAATAGGTGGTCGGCCCCCACTCCGAAATCAGCAATGCCTGGTGCGGGCTCATCGCGCAGGTGCCGAGCACCCCGAGGGCCTGGCCCGCGACTTCGAAGCCGTGGCAGTAGGGACAATGCAGCATGCCGCTGCCCCAGCGTTCGCCTACGCCGCGAATGTCGGGCAGAAGGTCGGTGACGCCGGTCGCGAGCACCAGTTTGCGGGCTTCGACTTCCTCGCCACCATCGAGCATGAGGGTGAATTGGCCGTCTTGCCCGCTGACGCCGGTCGCCGTCGCCACCTTCAACGCCACGCTGGGGTATGCCATCAACTGCGCGACGGCGTTGCCCAGCAGCACGCCCGGCGGCGTGCCGTCGTGGCCGATCACGCCATGCGCCTCGGCGGCGAAGCGGTTGCGCGGCTTGCCGGCGTCGACCAGCAGCACGCGCTTGCGGGCGCGGGCGAGCATCAACGCGGCCGACAGGCCGGCGAAGCTGCCGCCGACCACAATCACGTCATGCAGTCCGGGTGTCGTTTCCATCTGCGCGCCTATACGTATCATCGGAAGTTTCAATATAGGGTGGCGCCGGGCTATTCGCAACATCTGATGTTATGATTTGCTCCAAACCCCACCCAGCAAGGTGATCCCGTGAGAACCGACAGCCGGCTGTCCCGGATGCTGCACGTGCTGGTGCACATGGACCGGCACGAACAGCGCGCGACGTCCGAGTCGATCGGGCGCATGTTGGGCACCAACGCGGCGGTGGTCCGGCGCACCCTGGCCGGGCTGCGCGAACAGGGCATCGTGGTCGCGGAGCGCGGTCCCGGCGGTGGCTGGACGCTGGCGCGGGAGCTGTCGCAGATCAGCCTGCTGGACGTCTACGAGGCCGCGGGCACGACCACGCTGTTCACGATCGGGGTCGCCGATCGCACCCCGGACTGCCTGGTCGAGCAGTCGGTGAACACGATGCTGGATTCGACCCTCAAGGAGGCCGAAGCCGCGATCCTCGCGCGCTTCGCGTCAGTCCGGCTGTCCGACATCGCCGCCGATTTCGACCAGCGCATGCGCGCCGGCGGCGGCTGGATGCACGACCTCACCGCCGGCGGCCAACCCAAGCGGGGCGCCGCATGAAGTTCGCGCTGCTGGGTTACGGCACCGAGGGCGATACCCGTCCGCTGGCATTCCTCGCGCGCGCGTTGATCGACGCCGGCCACGAGGCGATACAACTGGCCGACGCCTCTACGCTCGGTACGGCGAAGGCGCTGGACGTGCCCGCGGTGGCGCTGGCCGGCGACATCCGCGGCACGCTCGCGCCGGAACAGGCGATCTCCGGCGTGTTGAAGGAAGCGTCGGGAGTCACCCGCACCACCCGCGCGCTGGCACACATCGCCAATGCCAACGCGACGTCGTGGCTGCAGACCGCGGTCGAGGCCGGGCGCGGTTGCGATGCGCTCATCGTCAGCGGCCTGGCGGCGTTCGTCGGCTTCTCCGCCGCCGAGTTCCTGCGCATCCCGGCGATCGGCGCCGGGATGATCCCGATCACGCCGACACGCGAATTTCCCTCGCCGTTCATACCGCCCCGGCGTGTGCCCCGCTTCTTCAACCGCGCCAGCCAGGCGCTGGTGAACCAGATGCTGTGGCGCGCCTTCCGCGCCGAAACCAACCGCGCCCGCGCGGCGGTCGGCCTGCCGCCGCGGCGCAGCCTGTGGCAAGGTCACCCGATGCTCTACGGCATCTCGCCGAGCCTGTGCCCGACGCCCGCGGACTGGCCGGACAACGCGGTGATGTGCGGGCAGTGGACACGCCCGGTCGACCAATGGACCGCACCCACCGCGTTGCAGGCGTTCCTCGATGCCGGCGAGCCGCCGCTCTACATCGGCTTCGGCAGCATGCTCGGCTTCGACAATGCGGCGCTGCGCCAGACCATCATCGATGCCGTCGGCGATCGTCGCACCGTGTTCCAGCCTGGCTGGAGCGGCATCGACACCGACGCGCTGCCGGCCAACTTCCACGTCATCGGCGACATCCCGCACGACTGGCTGTTTCCGCGCGGGGGTGCCGTCGGTGGTGGTGCCGTTCGCCGGCGACCAGTTCTTCTGGGCGGATCGCTTGCTGCGCGCCGGGATCTCGCCGATGCGACTGCAAGGACGCTCGCTCGACGCTGCCCGCCTCGCCGAGGCGATCGACGCCGCCGCGCAGCCGGCGATCCGGGAACGGGCGAAAACCGTCGGCCGGCGCATGCGCGCGGAAGACGGGTTGGCAACCGCGGTGGCGCGCATCGAGACGCTGATGCGCTGACGTTCCGACACCCGTTCCGCGATCAGGCTTTCCTCACGAACTCCGACTTCAGCTTCATCGGGCCGAAGCCGTCGATCTTGCAGTCGATGTTGTGGTCCTCGTCGACCAGGCGGATATTGCGCACCTTGGTCCCGGCCTTGAGCGCACTGCCCGCGCCCTTGACCTTGAGGTCCTTGACCACCGTCACCGAGTCGCCGTCCGCCAGCACGTTGCCGACTGCGTCCTTGTGCACGGGTTGCGCGTCATCGGCCGACGCCGTACCCGGCTCCCACTCGTGGGCGCACTCGGGGCAGACCAGCAGCGCGCCGTCGCGATAGGTGAAGGTGGAGCCGCACGCGGGGCAGCCGGGCAGATCGGTCATGCAGGGTCTCGCTGAAAAAGGGGTGTGGCCTAGCGGTGCGACCACCAGCCGCGGACTCCGTGTACGCAGCCCCGCGCCAGGCGCCAGAGCAGGTACATACCCGCCACCAGCACCGACGCGGCGAACAGCAGTACCGGTTGGGAGCCGAGCATCGAGTCCAGGATCATCGCGTCACTCCGCGGTGGTCAACATCCCCACAATAACCCTTCGAGTCTGTATGGGCCCGATCAGTCCCAGGTCGGCCGGATCGGGTGCGCCTCGGTGTTCAGCACCACCTCGGCCGGGTCCAGCGTCTGCGGTGGCGCGAACAGCAGATAGAAGTACTTGAAGGTCTCGGCCAGCACGAAGCTTTCCATGTCGTCGGCCTTCTCTTTTGTGACGACGCTCTTCAGTGCCGCGTAGCCGGCGTCGCTGCGGGTGTGCTCGACGAAGTCGTCGAACAGCTTCCGGCCCATCACCCGGTATTCGTTGTCGCCGGTCAGGCGGTGCAGATACCAGGTCGACTCGATGATTTCGGGGCGCAACGGGTAGCTGGCGACGGTGACCTTGCGGGTGCGGTAGTCGAACGCCTCGGGCTCGATGCCGTGCACATTCCACATGTCGAACGACGACGCCTGCAGTCGGCGCGCGCGCTCTAGGTCGCCCGACAGCGCGAGCAGGCCGGGGAAGAACGCATCGAGTGCGCCGTACTGGCTGGCGAGACGGGAACCGTCTTGCATGTCGACGTGGCCGTACCAGAGCGCGCCGTCGACCTCTTCCGGGTAATGGCGATTGGCGGCGGCGATGGCGTCGTTCCACATCGCCTTGCAGTCCGTGTCGCCGAACAGGCGCCAGCATTTGTAGAGGTACTCGTAGTACGAATCGATGCGGGCGCCAACGTGGCTGCGGGTGTTGGTCCACTCGCCAGTGGTGACGTCGAAGCGCTCGCCGATCAGGCCGATGTCGGAGCGCATCTCGTAGGTCGCAACCAGCGCGCGCTTGGCCTTTTCGTAGAACACCGGGTTGCCGGTGAGCTTGCTCAACGTGCCGTACTCGATCAGCAGGGTGCCGGACTCGGCGGGGTTGCTCTCGTTGCCGTGGGCGGCGCCGGTGCGCAGGTTGACGTAGACGTATGGCAACCCGGTCGGCGAGTCGAACGTCGGCAGCAGGCGGGTGCCGAGGTCTTCGGCCAGCGCCAGCAGGCGTTCGTCGCCGGTCAGCTGGTAGCCCGACAGCAGGCCGCCGAGCAGGCGAATCACGATTTCGAAATGCTTGACGTCGGCGTCGACGTCGAACGACAGCTCGGTTGCGATCAGCTCGCGCGCGGCGTCGGCTTCCTTGTCCAGGCCCATCAGGATCATGGTGTCGAGCGCGTCGACCGGCGTCATCAGCAGCGACTGGCCGTACCAGTCGCGCGGTGTCTTGCTCAGCGGCTTGAGCGCGTCGTGGCCCCATGCGTATTGCTTGTAGCCGTTCCAGGCGTGCAGGAACTCGTTCTTGACCTGTTCGGCGAGGCGCGCGGACTCGACGTCGGTGACGACATCGACCGCGTCGCGGGTTTCGGTCGCGCTCGGCGCGGCCTGCGGCTCGGCGGCAATGGCGCCGGTCGGCAACAACAGGGTCGCGAGCAGCAGCGCGTGCAGGGTCATGCGGGGTCTCCTTGCGCGGTGTCGCGCAGCAGTGGCAGCACGTCGTGGCACGCGCCCATGGTGTGGTAGTCGGTCTTGCCGGCGGGACTCTTGTCGTCGCCGTACTTGCGGTTGTCGCGGTCGAGGATGCGGTACCAGGCGCCGTGGCGGTGGTCGATGAAGTGCTGCCAGGCGTAGGTCCAGAGGCGGTCGTACCAGTCCCAGTAGCGGGTGTCGCCGGTCGCGGCCGCGAGCCGCGCGGCGGCGGCGATCGACTCGGCCTGGACCCAGAAATACTTGTCGTCGTCGCAGACGCTGCCGTCGGGGGCGAAGCCGTAGAACAGGCCACCGTTGCGGTCATCCCAGGCGCGCGCGACGGCGGTGTCGAACAGGTGGCGTGCGGTTGGCAACAGCCAGTCATGGGCGTTGCCGCGCATACGCAGGTGACCGTCGAGCGTCAGCAGCAACTTGGTCCATTCGGTCTGGTGGCCGGGCTGGAAACCCCACGGCCGGAACAGGTGTTTTGGGTCGTCGCGGTTGTAGTCCCAGTCGACGCTCCAGTCGCGGTCGTAGTGCTCCCAGACCAGTCCATCGGCCTTGGCGGCTTGCCGCCGGGTCATGTGGTCGGCGAGCAGCAGCGCGCGGTCGAGGTAGCGCGGATCGTCGCTGGTCTCGTACGCCGCGATCATCGCCTCGCACATGTGCATGTTGGCGTTCTGGCCGCGGTAGTCGGAGTAGTGCCAGTCGGCGTCGGCTTCGTCGCGGTAGAGGCCGGCGTTGGGGTCCCACGCGTGCGTTTCCAGCAGCGCCCAGGTTTCGTCCAGCCACGGCGCGGCTTCAGTGATGCCGGCCTTCAGCGCGGTCGCGTACGCCAGCAGCACGAACGCGAGGCCGTAGGTGTGGTTGGTGCGATCCTCGGGCACGCCGTCGCGGATCGTCCAGGCGTAGCCGCCGGTGGCGGGATCGCGGTGGATCTCGCGCAGGTAACGCAGGCCGTGGCGCGCCGCCTCGACATCGCACGACATGCCGAACAGGCGTGCGGCCATTGCGTGGTTGAAGACGAATCGGGTGCTGCTTACCAGGTGTCGGTGCGAGGTGTCGTAGACGCTGCCGTCGTCACGGAAGTAGTGGAAGAAGCCGCCTTCTGGATCGAGCGCGTGCGGATGGTAGAACGCCATCGTCCGCGCGATGTGGCTGCGCAGGAACTCGGGGCTGCGGAAGTCCGGGGTTGGCGGGATCGCTTGGGAGTTCATGCGGCGGCCTGCAGTAGTCGTTCGATCTCGTCGAGGTCGGGCATCGCAGCGAACGCACCGTTGCGGGTGGTCGCCAGCGCGCTGGCCGCGGCGGCGAAGCGAAGCGCGTCGTCAAACGCCGCACGGTGGTCGAGGAACTCGCCGAACGTGGCCGTGTGGACGTTGCGCGACACGAGCTGCTGCAGCAATGCGCCGACGAACGCATCGCCGGCCGCGGTGGTGTCGATCGTGGCGACCGGGAATGTCGCCGCGCTGCCGTGGTGCTTGCGGGTGAACCAGCGGATCGGCGCGGCGCCGTCAGTGACGACCACGCAGCGCGTGCGCTGTCGCAGCAGCCGCTCGACCACGCCGTCCTCGCCGCCCGAACCCGGCGCGAGGAACTCCAGTTCCTGCCGGCTCAACTTGACCAGATCGGCTTCGAACAGCGCGCGCCAGACCTGCGCCTGCGGGTTGACCCTGGCCGGCCACAGCGACGGCCGCAGGTTGAGGTCCATGCTGACCAGCGCACCGGCATTGCGAGCACGGTGCATGCCGGCCAGGGTCGTGTCGGCGATCCGCGACTCGGTCAGGCTGTTGGAGCAGACATGGAATACCGCGACCTGCTCGAAGCAGCGGTCGTCGAAGTCGCCCTCCCGGAACAGCAGGTCGGCCGACGGCGGCCGGTAGAAGCTGAAGCTGCGCTCGCCGTCGGCATCCAGCGAGACGAACGCGAGTGCGGTCTTGGCCCGATCGGTACGACGCACGTAATCGGTGTCGACGCCGGCCCTGCGCAGTTGCGCCAGCAGCATGTCGCCGAACATGTCCTCCCCGAGCATGCCGACGAAGCAGGCGTGTCCGCCGAGCCGGGCCGCGGCGACCGCGACGTTGGCCGGCGCGCCACCGGCGTACTCGACGAACTGCCTTGGCGCACCGGGCGTGGACGGCGGCTGCGCGAGCAGATCGACCAACGCCTCGCCGAAGCAGACGATGGCGCCGCGGTCGCGCTTGCGGGGCATCGCGCTCATGGCTGTTTCTCTGGTATCAGCCCGTCGGCGACACCGCCGCGGACAAGGGCGGGACCGCCGCTCTCGCGCACCACCAGTCGCGCGGGTGCGACGGTGCGGGCGGGCGCGGCGTCGGGATGTTGCAGGCGCTGCAGGACCAGCGCCGCGGCCTGGCGACCGCGTGCGCGCGGGTCGGCAGCGACGGTGGTCAATGGCGGCGCGCTGACCGCGGCCTCGGGGATGTCGTCGAAGCCAACCACCGCGAAGTCATGCCCGGCGCGACGACCGCGCGCTGTGAGCCCGGCGACCAGGCCCAGCGCGACCGCGTCGTTGTAGCAGACCGCCGCCGTGGGAGCCGGGTCGCGGACGAACAGCGCGCCGACCTGCCGCGCGGCCTCCAGCCGGGTCGGCGCGGACTCGACCAGCCATTGCGGTTCGGGCGTGATGCCGGCCTGCGCGAGCGCCGCGCGGTAACCGTCGCGACGCTGGCGGCAGGAACTGGAATCGCGGTGGCCGCCGTAGAACGCGATGCGCCGGTGGCCGAGTTCGATCAGGTGTTCGGTCGCCAGCCGCGCGCCGTGGTGGTTGTCGAGTTCGAGGAAATCCCAGCCGGCGTCGAGCTCGCGGTTGAACACCAGCACCGGCGTGCGCGGCCCGACCAGCGCCTGCAGCCGCGCCGCGTCGCTGCCCTCGGCCGGCGACAGGATGATCCCGGCCGGGTCGTGCTCCAGCAGCGAGGCGAGCACCGCCTGCTGGCGCTCGACCGACTCGCCGGTGCTGCCCAGCAACGTCACGTAGCCGGCCTCGGCCAGCGCCTCGTCGACGCCGGAGGCGAACTCGGCGAAGAACGGGTTGGACAGGTCGTTGATCACCAGCGCCACCGCCGACGACACGTTCCGCCGCAGGTTGGCCGCGCCGCGGTGGTAGACATAGCCCTGCCGCTTCAGTTCGGCCTCGACCCGCGCGCGGGTGTCGGCGTGGACCAGCGGGCTGCCGCGCAGGACCAGCGACACCGTCGCCCGCGACAGTTCGCAGGCCTTGGCGATGTCGGTCAGGGTCACGCGGCGGCGTGGGAGCGCGGTCATTGCGGCAACTTCATGCGGGTTTTGGATCGATCCAATTCGCGACATCCTGCCCCTTCACCGCACCCGGCGCATTTTGCATCGCAGCATGTGGCGACCGCGCCGCGGTGGTAGCGTCGCCGACATTGTCACGATCCAAATCCAGCCGACACCGGAGCCGAACCCGATGAACACCCTTTCCTCCCGCGCCCGCCGGAACCGGGCTTGGCGCAAGGCCTGGCCGCTGCTGTGCGCGTCGATGATCGCCGGCTCCGCGATCGCCGCGCCGGCCGGCGCGCGCAGCGGCTTCGACGCGGTCGACCCGTTCATCGGCACCGGCGGCGAGGGCCACACCTTCCCCGGCGCGGTGGTGCCGTTCGGCATGATCCAGCTCAGCCCCGACACCCGGATCCAGCCGCGCAAGGACGCCTACGACTGGGCCGCCGGCTACCGCTACGACGACAGCACCATCATCGGCTTCTCGCACACGCACTTCTCCGGCACCGGCCATTCCGACCTCGGCGACGTGCTGCTGATGCCGATCGCCGGCGAGGTGAAGCTGGAACGCGGCGACGTCGACAAGCCCGGCAGCGGCTACCACTCGCGCTTCAAACACGACGACGAGGTCGCCCAGCCCGGCTACTACGCGGTCACCCTCGACGACTACGGCATCCGCGCCGAACTGACCGCGACCGAGCGCGTCGGCGTGCACCGCTACACCTTCCCCGCCGGCCAGCCCGCGCACGTGCTGGTCGACCTGCGCACCAGCATGTACGACTACCCCGGCAAGACCCTGTGGTCGCGCATGCGGCTGCGCGAGGACGGCACCGTCACCGGCGTCCGCGAGACCCGCGGCTGGGCGCCGGGCCGGCAGCTGTACTTCGCGATGCGCTTCTCGCAACCGCTCAGCGGCCACGCGCTGCACGACACCGAACAGGACATCGCCTACAAGGGTTTCGCGACGCCAGGCCACCAGGACCCGCGGCAGCGCGCGCAGATCGAGGGTCGCGAGCTGGTCGGCACCTTCGATTTCGGCGACACCGAACAGCTGCTGGTGAAAGTCTCGATTTCCTCCGTCAGCGAGGACAACGCGATCGCCAACCTCGACGCCGAAGTCCCGGGCTGGAACTTCGACCGCGTCCGCACCGCCGCGCGCGCCAGCTGGACCGAAGCGCTGTCGGCGATCGAAGTCGACGCCTCCGACGACGACCGCACCGCGTTCTACACCGCGCTGTACCACACGCTGATGGCCCCGAGCCTGTTCATGGACAGCGACGGTCGCTACCGCGGGCCCGACAACGCCGTGCACACCGCCGACGGCTTCCGCCACCACTCCACCTTCTCGCTGTGGGACACCTACCGCGCCCTGCATCCGCTGCTGACTCTGGTGCAGCCGGAGCAGCGCAACAGCGACTTCATCAACTCGATGCTCGCCCACCGCCGCCACAGCCCGTACGGGATCCTGCCGGTGTGGTCGTTCCACGGGCTGGAGACCTGGACCATGGTCGGCTACCACGCCGTGCCGGTGATCGCCGATGCCTACCTCAAGGGCATCCGCGGCTTCGACGCCGACGAGGCGCTGCAGGCGATGGTTGCCAGCGCCAGCTACGGCCCCTACGACGGCCTCGCCCAGTACATGGAACTGGGCTACGTGCCGATCGACGAGGAAGGCGAGGCCGCGTCGAAAACGCTCGAGTACGCGTACGACGACTGGACCATCGCGCGCATGGCCGAGGCGATGGGCCGCGACGACATCGCCACGACCTTCGGCAAGCGCGCCGGGAACTGGCGCCACGCGTTCGACCCGGAGACCGGCTTCATGCGCGCACGCAAGCGCGACGGCGAATTCCGCACCCCGTTCGACCCGAGCGCCAGCGGCTACGGCACCGACTACACCGAGGGCAACGCCTGGCAGTACTCGTGGTACGTGCCGCAGGACGTGGCGGGGCTGATCGACTCGCTCGGCGGCGACGACGCGCTGGTGTCCAAGCTCGACCAGGTGTTCGACGCCGAGGTCGACCCCGGCCTGTTCGAGCACATGGAGGACATCACCGGCCTGATCGGCTGGTACGCCCACGGCAATGAACCCAGCCACCACGTCGCCTACCTGTATGCCTACGCCGGCCAGCCGTGGCGCACCCAGGAGCGGCTCAAGCAGATTGTCGACAGCCAGTACGCCCCGCGCCCGGACGGGCTGTCGGGCAACGACGACCTCGGCCAGATGTCGGCCTGGTACGTGTTCACCTCACTGGGCTTCTACCCGGTCGCGCCGGGCAGCAACCAGTACGTGATCGGTCGCCCGTTCCTGCCGCGCGCGGCGATGAACCTGCCCAACGGCAAGCGCTTCACCGTGATCGCCGATGGCCTCGATGACGCGAACCCGTACGTCGGCGGCGTGCTGCTCAACGGCAAGCCGCTGGAGCGCAGCTACATCACCCACGAAGAGATCATCGCCGGCGGCGAACTGCGCTTCACGATGCAGACGGGCGCGGACACGACGTGGGCAAGTGGCGCGGATCAACGGCCATACTCGATGTCCGGCGCGGGCGGCTAGCACTAAAGAGGAAACTCGGCATGGAACGATTCACCGGTGGCTGCCTGTGCGGCGATGTCCGCATCGTGGCGTCGGGGCGTCCGTACCGGGTCGGGCTTTGCCACTGCCTCGACTGCCGCAAGCACCATGGAGCCCTGTTCCACGCATCCGCGGTGTTTCCCGAGGATGCGGTAACGATCGATGGCGAAACACGCGACTACGCCGGGCGGTTCTTCTGTCCCCGCTGCGGATCCTCCGTGTTTGGACGCAGCGCAGACGAAATCGAAGTGAACCTGGGGTGCCTGGACGCCCCCGATCAACTGATGCCGACTTATGAACTCTGGACCGTCCGTCGTGAGGCCTGGTTACCGCCGTTTCCACTCATGAAACGGTACGACCGCGATCGCGACGGCGTGAGTCGCCATGAGTAGGCCGCACGAACAGTGCAGCAATACCGCCTCGCGCCTCAGCTAACCCGCTCGCAACCTGGAGCGAAGCTGAAGGTTGCGGGTCGGCTTGAGCCCCTGCTTAGGCGCGTGTTTCATCTGGCCACCCTTGGGCCAGGAACCATATCAACTAGCTGACCTGAGAACAGCATTCCCAAGTGGCCATCATCAAGACACATCCCTAGATCACGCCCAGCACAGAAAACGCGGACTTGCTCCTGCTTCTTGTCTTCGAGACAGGAAATAACGTAGTTGATGAAGTCCTCGACCACTTGGCGCTCTTTATGGAGAAGGTCCATTCCTACTGACTTCGTCGCCACTCCAAACGCTCGTTCCCACATTGACGAGTAGGATTCAAAAATTGGCACCCTGCCGTTGAAATAAAGCTCGTTGAACTTCAGCTTTTCAATGACCACATTCCCGTGCAGAAGATCATTCCTCTCGTTTACGAGAGTGTGGTAACGCCGACAAGATTCGTGGTTGTAGTCGATGTCAGACTTAAACCCCGTGCAATTGTGTGAAAGACCCCTGATGCGAACATCAATGGGTTGCCGAACTAGATTTTCTCTCAACCGATCATCTCGCTTCAAGGCCGGCTTCATCAGCAAGTACATCAGTAGATTTATGAAAGCCTCTGCCATTACAGGCAGCATTGATCGCACGCCAAAACACAGGCCCGTTGCTTTAGAGACAATTTCCACCTGTCGCCCCCACTCCTTCGACCATGCTTCGGGACTCTCGTACTCGCCAACATCCCCACGTTGGGACGTTTGGCCGGCAACGTCCAGCGCTTCAAGCTCAGACATTAAACATTCGACCGAGCTCCGAATTCGATGGTAAGGATTGATGAACTCCACCCAATGCTCTAGCGCTTTCCGAATTTCTCCCATTGCTTGCCCGTACTGGGGAAAGGTCGCTTTGACGTTAGCAACTAGCTGATCGCGGGCGCTTGGAGGTAGCTCCTCGCCCGACACCCACAGTTCAGTTCGAAAGTTGTGCCCCTGAAGCAAGATTATGCGGCCATGAGCTCGAAGCGTCCATTCCCAGTGAATCAGGTTCTCAGAATGGTCACCTCGGAGAAAGTTCTGAATACCATTGGGGGGACCAAATCTACCATAAAGGTAGCAATATAGGTCGGCTGGCTTTATTTCGTTTCCCAGCTTCCAGTGGGTATCGAAATGGGGCCGATCATTCGACTGAAGCTTCTCCGCGAGCTCCCCAGGATGCACCGCGGAAAGCTGCTCAACAAAATCGGCCTCCAGCTTCATAAGCGCTCAATTCCTGGATCAATCCGCAACGCAGAGCCGCGCCGACTGAATGAACTGCTAGATTTCATACGCGATATCCAACGGCCTTCATCTCCTTGATCAATTCGGCTTTCCACGCATCGGCCGCGTCAAGTTGGATATAGACGACCCCACTAATGTCGTTGGGCGTCTCAACTTGCCCTTTAACCATTGCTGCCACCCTTGAGCGGCCAATTTTTCCAATCAAGTACCCATGCTCAAACACGACATTTTGACGGGCACGATATGCTGATGTTAGCGCTCCGACTTTGGAGCCGAGGTCACAAGGTGTGTAAAGGACAATGCCGAAACCAACGTTTGAGTAATGCTCAATCTTTTCAATGATGGTGCGACCGGAGCTCGCTTGAAGGTGTAATATAATGGGCTCCAAGCCAATACTTTTCACGAACGAAGCCATCTCTAGCTTCGCGATGTCATCATGGCCGTGAACGATAAATACTTGCTTAGTATTGAACTCTCCCGCCAAAGTGGGTGCTGGCGGAGGATCAGGGAACTTGGGTGATTGAAGTTGTAGCGAAGCGTCTACTTGTTGCTGCGTGATGTAGCCATGTCTTTCAAGTATTTCTAGAATTGGCTCGTCTTTGACAGCCCAGTGGGTTCTAGAAAGCTCCCATCTTCCAAGGTCAATCTCAGCACGGATCGCTTCTATGGCTCCCGCAGGCAGGGAGGGAAATATTGGATCGAACTCGAAGCCAATAACAACGGTTTCGTTTCGCACGCGAATGTCGGTAATACGACCAATCCGTGATTCCGTTTGCTCATTCTCGGTTACGAAAATAGAAGGGAAAGCTTTGAGTTCTTCAATAGCTTCCGGACTCAGAGATTTGTACCGCTCACTAATTTCGTCTGCGGTGTACTCAATCGCGACCCGGCTTTTCTCAAGCTCAACTGGACTGCTCTTCCAGCTATCTTCACTGTAAAAAATTAGTAGGTTGAACATAAGGTGCCCATGCGGGTCGGAGATGAGATCTAGCGCCTGAGTTGAGCCGACCTGCGTAGCGTAGCCGACAACGTGGCAAGCTTTTCCTGCCATGTGGCTGGCGTAGCGATGCAATTTCGGCTTGAACGCATTGTTAGTGCCCTCCGAGCGGAAGTACCCAATAGAAAAGCACTACCGAAGAAATTAGTAGAAACCCTCCGACGGCGCGCCCTCCAGCGACAGCAGTGTCTATTCTCTCGAGGAATGAAGATCGAGTAAGGGCGACGAGCCCCATGTTGAGCAATGCGAAAATAAATAGGTACCCGAGAACGAGCGCTAGTCCGGCGACCTTGTCTCTATAACCAAACAGAAAGCAAGCAACAATTACAGCGAAGACAACCGAAAACATGGGCGCCGTGAGATCGACAACGAAAGATGCAGGGCGCTCCACGAGAACTCGGATAAGGCTGCGCTTGTTTGCGGCAGACTCTTCAGTGACAGAGCCAAAAATCAGTAGCGTAAGGCCGGTGAGGGCGGTGCCAGCTATGAAGAGAAGAATGACTGCCGCGGCGCCAAGCGGCTCTAAGATCGCGTCGGCGGCATCTCTTCTGGCGATGTCTGGGCCGTATTCAACAAGCACGCAAAAGAAGAAGCTAACAATGAAGAATGCGGGAAACGTTTCAACTATCCGACATACGTACTTGCGAAAGTCTGTCATAGGACCCTAGCTCTTAGTAGACCCCAAAATCGGGGTGTTATCCGATCGTCGTGTCTTTCAGCACCCTCGTCAACGACACTGGATGGGGCTTCGCCCCAATGAACCAACGTCTGCGATATATACACTGGCATCGCGGCGTTACCACTTATCACCATATTCTGCAGCATACCCCGGCGCGGTAACCCGGTCGTTCGCGGCCAATGCGTCGCCATGGCACCCGCGACCATCCGGCTCCAATCCCGACTGGAAACGCGGATTCGCTACAATGCGCGCCCAGCCGCGCCGCGGCCGGCCAACCGCAACTGACGGATCGTTCCCATCGTGACCACCCCACCCTAGCGCTTGTCTTTCCGCGCGCCCGTTCGACTCGGGCATGGGTCTGGTCGTCTCCACGATCGTCTTTCGCAATACCCGGGCAGCACCTGCCCGGCCGCAGGGAATTCCGTCTTGAACATCGCATCCACGCTGCGCCAGCAATGGTTCGGCAACATCCGTGGCGACGTGCTCGCCGGCCTGGTGGTCGCGCTCGCGCTGATCCCCGAGGCCATCGCCTTCTCGATCATCGCCGGGGTCGACCCGAAGGTCGGCCTGTACGCGGCGTTCTGCATCGCGGTGGTCATCTCGTTCACCGGCGGCCGGCCCGGCATGATTTCCGCGGCGACCGGCGCGATGGCGCTGCTGATGGTCACCCTGGTCAAGGACCACGGCCTGCAGTACCTGCTCGCGGCCACGCTGCTGACCGGCGTGCTGCAGATCGTCGCGGGCGCGTTCAAGCTCGGCGCGCTGATGCGCTTCGTGTCGCGCTCGGTCATCACCGGCTTCGTCAATGCGCTGGCGATCCTCATCTTCATGGCGCAGTTGCCGGAGCTGACCAACGTGCCGTGGACGGTGTACGCGATGACCGCCGCCGGGCTGGCGATCATCTACCTGTTCCCGCGGCTGACCCGGGCGATCCCGTCGCCGCTGGTGACCATCGTGGTGCTGACGCTGGTGTCGATCTGGCTGGGCCTGGACATCCGCACTGTCGGCGACATGGGCGCGCTGCCCGACAGCCTGCCGACGTTCCTGTTCCCGGACGTGCCGCTGACGCTGGAGACGCTGCGGATCATCCTGCCGGTGTCGGCGACGATGGCGGTGGTCGGCCTGCTGGAGTCGCTGCTGACCGCGCAGATCGTCGACGACCTGACCGACACCCCGAGCGACAAGAACCGCGAGTGCATGGGCCAGGGCGTGGCGAACATCGCCGCGGGCTTCGTCGGCGGCATGGCCGGCTGCGCGATGATCGGGCAGTCGGTGATCAACGTGAAATCCGGCGGCCGCGGGCGGCTGTCGGCGCTGGTCGCCGGCTCGGTGCTGCTGGTGCTGGTGGTGTTCGCCGGGCCGTGGGTCAAGCAGATCCCGATGGCGGCGCTGGTGGCGGTGATGATCATGGTCTCGATCGGCACCTTCAGCTGGTCCTCGATCCGCGACCTGCGCACGCATCCGGGCACGTCCAGCATCGTGATGCTCGGCACCGTGGTGGTGACCGTGGCCACCCACGACCTGGCCAAGGGCGTGCTGACCGGGGTGCTGCTGTCGGCGTTGTTCTTCGCTCGCAAGGTCGGGCGGGTGCTGCACATCGATTCCAGCGCCGGCGATGACGGCAAGTCGCGCACCTATGTCGTCACCGGGCAGGTGTTCTTTGCGTCGGCCACCGACTTCGCTGCGCGGTTCGATTTCAGGGAAGTGCTGGAGCACGTCACCATCGACGTCTCCGGCGCGCATTTCTGGGACCTCAGCGCGGTGGGCGCGCTGGACAAGGTGGTGCTGAAGTTCCGCCGCGAAGGCACGCGTGTCGATGTCGTCGGCCTCAACGAGGCCAGCCGGACGCTGGTCGACCGATTGGGCGTGCACGACAAACCCGACGCCGAACGCCTGATGGGCGGACACTGAGGAAATGCCGATGACCACGACTGACCCGATTGCGTCGCCTTCGAACGTCAACACCGCCGGCCGCGTGCTCGCCGCGGTCGACGCCTCGACCTACGCACCGAGCGTGGCCGCGCTCGCCGGTTGGGCCGCGTCGCGGCTGGAGGCCGAGCTGGAACTGATCCACACCATCGACCGCGAATCCGGCACCGCCCGCTCCGACCTGAGCGGCAACCTGTCGCTGGGCTCGCAGGAAGAACTGCTGGCCGAGCTGGCCGACCTCGACGAACGCCGCGCCCGGCTCGCGCGGGAGCATGGCCAGACCCTGCTGGAACAACTGCGGGACGAAGTAACGCAGGCGCATGGCGTCAACGCCCGCGTGCTGCAACGCCACGGCGCGCTGGTCGATGCGCTGCTCGACCTGGAACCCGAAGTGCGCCTGTTCGTGATCGGCAAACGCGGCGAGCACGCCGACTTTGCCAAGGGCCACCTCGGCAGCAACCTGGAGCGAGTGGTCCGCGCCGTGCGCCGCCCGGTGCTGGTGGCGGCGCGCGCGTTCCGCCCGATCCAACGCTTCCTGATCGCCTACGACGGCAGCCCGACCACCCGCGCGTGCGTGGAGATGGTCGCCGCCAGTCCGTTGCTGCACGGGATCGGCTGCGAAGTGCTGATGGTCGGCGCCGATGACGACGCGAACCGCCGCGAACTGGCGTGGGCGGTGGAGCGTCTGGGGCAGGCCGGTTTTCAGCCTCAAGCACGGATCGTCGAAGGCGCGCCCGACACCGTCATCGCCGCACACGTCGAGCGCGGTGGCATCGACCTGCTGGTGATGGGCGCCTACGGCCACTCGCGCATCCGCGCGATGATCCTCGGCAGCACCACCACCCAGTTGTTGCGCAGCTGCCAGGTGCCGGTGCTGCTGTTGCGCTAACCGGGCAGCTACTTCCTGGCGGTCAGCAGCATGACCGCTTGCCGATACGCCATGCCGCCGCCGTCCTCGAACTGCTGCCAGTTCGCGACGACGTCGCGCTCCAGCGCGGCGCGCGCGCCTTCATCGGCCTGGGCGACGATCCCGGCAAGCGGGGTGCTGTGCAGGTACTGCCGGAAGAACAGCTTCGGCGCCGGCAGGCGCAGCGTCCTGGTTTCGTCCTGGACGGCCGCGTCGCAGAAGCCCGCGTCGCCAGCGAGCTGCTCGAGTCCGGAGGCGTCGTCCAGCGAAAACACCAGGCGCACGAATCCGGCGGCCTCGGCACCGATGTGGCGCTCTATTGCTTCAGCCAGGATGGCGAAGACCGGTCCCGCCGGTCCCGGCGCGTTCAGGAGCAGGCGGCCGTCATCGACCAGCACACGCCGCATTTCCCGCAGGGCGGCGAGCTTGTCCGGCATGAACTGCAGGCCCAGTTGGCAGAACACCACGTCGAACGCCCCGGCCGGCAGCGGCATCGATTCCGCGTTCGCCTCGTACCATTCGATCGATGCTTCCGGTGATGTGCTCGACCGGGCAACGGACAGCATGCCGGGGTTGAGGTCGAGCCCGGCGACCGTCCCGGTGGAACCGACCTCCCGGGATGCGAGCCGCGCGACAATTCCGGTGCCACAGGCGACGTCCAGGACGCGTTCGCCCGGACGAAGCGCGGCAAGGCGGATGAGATCCGTTGCCAGGGGTGCGCCGATCGCGGGGACAAAAAATCGTTCGTAGTTCTCGGGTGCGGTGCCGCCATAGGTTTCGTCAAAATGCTGGCTGCCCATGTTCGTAACCTCCTGTTGGCGAGGTTCCCCCATGGAAAGAAGCTCCGGCCTCCCCCATGCCGGTAGAACGAGCAGCCCGCCAGTTTGCGGCCGGAACGGTTTCCGGTATCAGCGCTCCAGCACCACCGTGGCGGCATCCATCACCCGCGGGTCGTCCGGAGCGCCGCCGCCGAACGTCGCGGCGCCAGCCTGCGGCGCCAACTCGCGGTAGCCGCTGTCGTAGTCCCAGGTGGTGACGTGCAGCTTCGCGCCGTCCAGCGAGTCGGGGTTGCCGAGCGCGGTCGCCGACAGGGTGAACGTCACTGTGCGAGAAACGGCATCGACGTCGATCGCGGCGCCGGGGGCGACCGGGGTGCCTTCGTCGGTGGCGGTCGCGCCATTGCTGGCGAACAGCGCGTTCGACCAGCCGTGCGCGCGCAGGCGGTAGTGCCAGCGCATGCCGTCGGGCAGCGTGGCGTATTGCTGCGGCATCACCCGTGCACCACCGTCGCGACCGGGCAGCTGCAGGTAGATGGTGAAGGCGACATGGTCGAAGCCGTTGGCCGGGTTCCATGGCGCGGTGATGTTACGCAGGGTCAGTTCGATGCGCAGCGCGCCGCCGGCGGTCCAGGTACGCACGCGTTCGATGTCGGCGGGACGGGGTTCGATCGCGGGGTCGGTCATGCCGTCGATGCGGACACGGGCGCGCCAGTGGCCGGTGCTGTCGGCGACCACGGACACGGCGCTGGCGAGGTTGCCGTCGATGACGAGTTGGAAGACCTGCGCCGGCCGGGCGCTGCCGCTGAGGTCGAGCGCGCCGGTGATCGTGGCGATGGAATCGGGAGTCGCGCTGGAGTCGCTGGATCCCCGCTCTCGCGGGGATGACGGGATGGAGGTAAGTGGATGGATCGCCGGCGCCGCGCCAGCTTTGACGTTGGCCGCGGATGCAGATGCGGACGCCGGAGCGCCGACCCGCCAGACCTGCCCACTGCGTGGCGGCAGCATCAGGGTGAGCCGGCCGTCGGCGCCGACCACCTGCGCGGCCGGTGTGTCGTCGATGCCGAACAGCGGTTGCAGGACGGCGCCCTGGGGCAGGCCGGTGGCAAGGTTGTCGAGCAGCGCCGGGCTGTCGGCGGTATTGAGGACGGTAAGCGCGGCGTCGGTGCCGTGGTCGGTCCGCCAGGCGATGGCGCCGGCACTGGCGGGGTTGCTGGCGAGTACGGCCGGGATACCACGCGAGAACAGCTTGTGTTCGCGGCGCAATGCGACCGCGTCCTGCAGGTAGCGGTACAACGGCGCGTCGGTATCGAAGTGGTCGCGACCGCCGCTGCCGACGCCGCCGGCGAACATTGCCGCGCGGCGCTCGTCGAAGCCCTGCTCGGTGCCGTAATAGATGACCGGGATGCCAGGCAAAGTCAGCATCGCCAGCAACGCCTGCTTGAGGCCAGCCGTGTCGCCGCCGGCGAGGAAGCGGTCGACGTCGTGGTTGTCGATGAAGTTCGGCATCCGGTGCGGGTCGGCATGCAGCGTCGTCATCGAGGTGATGCGGTGGCCGAGTTCGGCGGTCGGGCGGCCGCGCGCGAACACGTCGCCGAGGGTGCCGTACAGCGGGAAGTTGATCATCGACGGCAGACCGCGGGGCACGCGCATGTAGGCGTCGAGCTTGCGTGCCTGGGTGTCGTCGAACGGCTGGTCGGCGCCGAAGCCTTCGCCGAACGCGAGGAAGTCGTCGCGGCCGGTGGCGGCGGCGATGCGCGCCATGCCGGGCGCGTCGGGGTCGTCGGCGTGCAGGAAGTCGGGGAAGAAGTCGGCGGGCACGTGGAACGCGGTATCGACCCGGAACGCGTCGACCCCGACTTCGCGGATCCAGTGGCCGTACGACGCGCGCAAGGCATCGCGCACCTCGGCGTTTTCGGTATTGAGGTCGTCGAGGCCGGCAAGCGCGTAGTCGAGTTCCTGCCGACGCTCGGTGAAGTCGGCGATGTCCGGGGTCCAGTGGTAGATCGCTTCGGCCCGCTGTTCCGGGTCGCGCGGATCGTTGCGGTCGAACGGCGGTTGCACCGGTGCCGTGCGGCCGCGGGCGTCGGCGCGGAGGCCGCAATCGTGCGCTGGGTCGACCGCGCCATCGTCGCCGGGCCCGCAGGCCAGGTAGTCGGCGACATGGTTCACCACCACGTCCTGCACCAGGTACATGCCGCGCCCGTGCAACGCACGCGACAACGCCTGGTAGTCGGCCAGCGTGCCGTAATGCGCGTCGACCGCGCCGAAGTCCGACGCCCAGTAGCCGTGGTAGCCGCTGTAGCTGCCGGCCGGATTCCACCACTGGTTGGCGACCGGCGGGGTGATCCAGACCGCGGTCGCGCCGAGTCCATTTATGTAGTCGAGCCGGCGGGTGATGCCTTTGATGTCGCCGCCGCTGTAGTGCGACGGATCGGTCGGGTCGTACTCGCCGACGCCCTGGTCGTTGTTGCCCGGACCGGCGTCGTCGAAGCGGTCGATCATCACGAAGTAGATGACCTGGTCGCGCCAGTCCGGCGACGGCACGTGCAAGTTGCCGGCCGCCACCGACGCGGGCACGGCGCCCTCGCCTGCCTGCGCGATTCGGACGGTCGGCGCCAGCAGCGCCGTCAGAGCGATGCCGAGCACCGCCTGTCGCGCGATCGATCCCACGCTGGCCTGCATTCCCGTCTCCCGGCCGCCCCGACGCGGCCCCGGCTCACTATTCCACAGCGTCATGACCGCGTTTCGCGCGCCGCCATGAATACGTATGCAGAGCAATTTGTGCAGGGATGGCTGCGACTACCATCGGTTTGCGCTACCGGGACGGCCCTCAGAGCAACGTCACGGCCGACCAACCCATTTGCAGTCATTCGAGTACCGGAGGGGAGATGTTGAAACTGAAGCGCAACCTGCTGAGCGTGGCACTGGCCTCGGGGACCTTGATGGTCGCGACCGCCGCGCAGGCGCAATCCCAACCGGCCGATGAGGCCTCCGCGCCAGCGCAGGAATCGCAGGCCACCGAGCTCGACCGCGTCACCGTCACCGGCATCCGCGCCGGCATCGAGAACGCGATCGAAACCAAGAAGACCTCGACCTCGATCGTCGAGTCGATCTCCGCCGAGGACATCGGCAAGCTGCCCGACCTGTCGATCGCCGAGTCGATCGCGCGCCTGCCCGGCCTGACCGCGCAGCGCGTCGCCGGCCGCGCCTCGACCATCAGCATCCGCGGCCTGGCCGAGAACTTCGGCACCACCCTGCTCAACGGCCGCGAGCAGGTCAGCGTCGGCCACAACCGCGGCGTCGAGTTCGACCAGTACCCGTCCGAGCTGATCAGCGCGGTCACCGTGTACAAGACCCCGGACGCCTCGCTGGTCGGCCAGGG
>JBOHYB010000011.1:0-81631 GCA_050737695.1 Lysobacter sp.
TGTAGGAGCGGCTTTAGCCGCGATCTGGAATCGTTCGCCCGCGCCGACTCCAGATCGCGGCTAAAGCCGCTCCTACAAGAGCCCCACCTTGCATGCTCACCCTCGCCGATATCGGTTTCGACGCACCCGCCGCCCTGATCGCCCGCTATGGCCTGCAACTGGTCCGCGTCGCCGATGGCGAGGCGATTCCCGGCAGCTACTGGGGTGAGCCCGAAGCCGGCCTGATCGGCGAGCGGGTCTACGCCCGCACCGACACCCCGGTGCATTCGCTGTTGCACGAAGCCGCCCACCTGATCGTGCTGCCGCCGGAGCGGCGCGCGGCGGTGCATACCGACGCCACCGACTCGGTGGAGGAAGAGGATGCGGTCTGCGTGCTGCAGGCGCTGCTCGGCGACGCCCTGCCCGGCGTCGGCCGGGATCGGGTGCTGGCCGACATGGATGCCTGGGGCTACACGTTCCGGCTCGGCTCGGCCAAGGCCTATGTCGAGCACGATGCGGATGCGGCGTGGCAGTGGCTGGCGCAACGCGGCCTGATCGACCTGGAAACGCGCATCCTGCAATAGCCTGCTGCGCATGTCGCAGAAGCATCGGCTCTCGCACGACCCACCCGCGACGCGACCTGCACGGGCCGACTCCTACAGTTGGCCGTGCTGCGCCGGGCCCCATCCGCGCCCGCGCCGGAGTCGCTCCCGCATGGTCGCCTTCAGCCTGCTGACGCTGAACATCCACCAGGGCTTCAGCGCCCTCAACCGGCGATTCATCCTGACCGAGCTGCGCGAGGCGGTGCACACGGTGTCGGCCGACGTGCTGTGCCTGCAGGAAGTGCTCGGCGCCCATGAGCCGCACTCGCGCCGGCATGCCGGCTGGCCGTCCACCCCGCACTACGAATTCCTCGCCGACACCCTCTGGCCGCAGTTCGCCTACGGCCGCAACGCAGTCTATCCGGACGGCCACCACGGCAATGCGGTGCTGTCGAAGTTCCCGATCGCGCGCTATCTGAACCACGACGTCTCGATCCCCGACACCGAGCAGCGCGGCATGCTGTGGTGCGTGCTCGACGTGCCCGGCCGGCATCGACAGATCCATACCGTGTGCGTGCACCTTGGATTGCGCGAGTCGCATCGCCAACGGCAACTGCAGGCGCTGTGCCGGCTGATCGACGAGGAGATCCCGGCCGACGCGCCGCTGCTGGTCGCCGGCGACTTCAACGATTGGCGCCAGCGTGCCGACCGCTGCCTCGCCGGCAGCCATCTGCGCGAGGCGTTCGTGGTGACGACCGGGCGACCCGCGCGCACGTTCCCCGCGCGTTGGCCGGTGCTGGCGCTGGACCGGGTGTATTCGCGCAACGTGCAGGTGGAGCGCGCCCGGATCCTGTCGGGACGGCCATGGTCGCACCTGTCCGACCACACGCCGCTGCTGGTGGATGTCCGGGCATGAACCGGGCCTGGAGCCAGGGCAACCGCGTGCAGTTGCTGGAGAACGGCGAGGCGTTCTTCCCGGCGGTGCTGGAGGCGATCGACTGCGCGCGCGAAGAAGTCCTGGTCGAGACCTTCATCCTGTTCGAGGACAAGGTCGGCAAGCGCCTGCATGCGGCGCTGGTCGCCGCGGCGCAGCGCGGGGTGCGGATCGAGTTGAGCGTCGACGGCTACGGCTCGCCCGACCTCTCGTCGGCCTTCACCTCGGCGCTGGCGGACGCGGGCGTGTGCCTGCGCGTGTTCGATCCGAAGCCGCGGCTGTTCGGGTTCCGCACCAACCTGTTCCGCCGCTTGCACCGCAAGATCGTGGTGGTCGACCGCCGCTGCGCGTTCGTCGGCGGCATCAATTTCTCGGCCGACCACCTCGCCGATTACGGCGATGGCGCCAAGCAGGACTACTCGGTGCGGATCGATGGGCCTGTGGTCGCCGAGATCCGGGCGTTCGCGATCGCCGCATTGCGGGCACCGGCGGCGCCGCGCGACTGGACGCGGGCACCGGACAACGTCCCGGCCACCGCCGGCAACGCCGAGGTCCGGTTCGTCACTCGCGACAACGGCGGGCACCTCAACGACATCGAGGACCAGTACCTGGCCGGCATCCGCGCGGCCAGGGACGAGATCCTGATCGCCAATGCCTACTTCCTGCCCGGCTATCGCCTGCTGCACGCCCTGCACCGCGCCGCCGGCCGCGGCGTACGCGTGTCGCTGGTCCTGCAGGGCGCGCCCGACATGCCGATGGTGGCCAATGCCGGGCGCCGGCTGTATCCCTATCTGATCGGTGGCGGCGTGCGCATCTACGAGTATTGCGAACGGCCGTTGCACGGCAAACTCGCGGTCATCGACGACAGCTGGTCGACGGTGGGATCGAGCAACCTGGACCCGCTGAGCCTGTCGTTGAACCTGGAGGCCAACGTGCTGATCCGCGACCGCGCGTTCAACGCGGTAGTGCGCCAACGATTGCGGCAACTCA
Source organism: Lysobacter sp. (assembly GCA_050737695.1). Classification (GTDB taxonomy): domain Bacteria; phylum Pseudomonadota; class Gammaproteobacteria; order Xanthomonadales; family Xanthomonadaceae; genus Novilysobacter. Next base: position 2,446 of record JBOHYB010000011.1, read on the forward strand.
TGGATGTCCACTGCCACCGGGTGCGCCGGCAGGACCTTCCGCCCCGGACGCCACTGCGCACGCTGTGGAGCCTGCTGGTATTCCACGCGGTGCGGCACCTACCGGCCTGGGCCGGGTTGTGGCCGGCGCACACGCCGCATGTCGCGCTGCTGCGGCCGCGGCGCGGGACGCCGGCGCCGAAGCCATGAACTGGCGGGAACAACTGCCGTGGGTACGCCGGGTGCTGATTGCCTGCTTCCTGCTGGTGGCGGCGTATTTGCTGTGGCGGTACGCGCGCATGGTCGACTGGCGCGAGGTCATGGCGGCCATCGCCGGCTATCCCGCCTCGCGCCTGGGACTCGCAGCGGCCGCAGCGGCCCTCGCCTACGCCTGCTACTGCGGCTTCGACGTGCTGGCCCGCGCCTACACCGGACACGCGCTGCGGCTGCGTCGGGTGCTGGCGATCGCCTTCGTCTGCTATGCATTCAACCTCAACCTCGGGGCAGTGGTCGGCGGCATCGGCTTCCGCTACCGGCTCTACTCGCACGCCGGCCTGCGGCTGTCGACGATTTCCCGCGTGGTCGCCTTCACCATTGCCAGCAACTGGTCAGGGTTCCTGCTGCTGGGCGGGTTGAGCCTGGTATTCGAACCGGTGGCGTTGCCGGCGCAGTGGTCGGTGGCGACGTGGGTATTGCCGGTGGTCGGCTCGGTGATGCTGGCGGCGCTGGCCACCTGGCTGGCCCTGTGCGCCTTCTCCCCGCGCCGCAGCTGGTCGCCCCGCGGTCACCGGATCGAATTGCCGTCGCTGGCGATCGCGTTGTCACAACTCGTGCTGGCCTCGGCCAGTTGGCTCGCGATCGCAGCGATCCTCTACCTGTTGATGCCCGGGGCGGTCGGCTTCGCCACCGTCGCCGGCACCCTGCTGTTGAGCGTGCTGGCCAACCTGGTGATCCGCGTCCCGGCCAACCTCGGGGTGATGGAAGCCGTCTTCGTCGCCCTGCTGGGCGCGCAATTGGGAACCGCGCAGGTACTCGCCGCGGTGCTGACCTGGCGGGCGCTGTTCCATATCGGGCCGCTGCTGCTGGCGGTGCTGGCCTACCTGTTTCTCGAAGCGCATGCCGTACGCCGCCCGGCCGGGGGGCCGCGCGACGCCGAGCCTGGGGCCGGAGTCGGCTGAGACTTGCGGTGGTCCCGCCACCGCTCTAGCCTTCAGGATGCCCTGCGACACCTGCGGTCACCAACCGGCAGTGTCATGGCCATGCGCGTCCGCACAAACGACCCTGGAGAAGACAATCCATGAAACCCGTACGCGCGCTGCTCGCGCTCAGCATCACCGCGGCCGTGCTCGGGCTGGCCGGTTGCGATCGGTCACCGGCTCCGGAGCAGGACCGCGACGCCACCACCAGCGCCGCCACCGCGGACGAGACCGCCGACCAGTTCATCGCCCGGGTCAACGACGAGTTCATGGAGATGTACCCGCAGCTGACCGCGGCGCAGTGGCTGTCGTCGACCTACATCAACGATGACAGCCAGCTGCTGTCGGCCAAGGCCAACGAGCGCTACCTCGCCCAGCTCAACAGCTGGATCGAGCAGTCCAAGCGCTTCGAAGGCCAGGAGATGTCGCCGGACACCGCGCGTTCGATCCAGTTGCTGAAACTGGCGACCGCGATGCCGGCGCCGACCGACCCGGCCAAGCTGACCGAACTGACCCAGATCGTGACCCGCATGGAAGGCCTGTACGGCTCCGGCGAGTACTGCACCGGCGAGGGCGACGCGAAGACCTGCCGCCAGCTCGGCGAACTCGAGGACGTGCTGCGCAACAACCGCGACTACGACGCCCAGCTCGAGGCCTGGCGCGGCTGGCACACGGTCTCGCCGCCGATGCGCAAGGACTACACCCGCTTCGTCGAGCTGGTGAACCTGGGCGCCGACGAGATGGGCTTCGCCGATGCCGGCGAGATGTGGCGCTCGGCCTACGACATGAGCCCGGTCGAGATCGCCGCCGAGACCGACCGCCTGTGGAGCCAGGTCAAGCCGCTGTACGAGCAGTTGCACTGCTACACCCGCACCCGCCTGACCGCGCGCTACGGCGAGGACAAGGCGCAGGTCGCCGGCGGCATGCTGCCGGCGCACCTGCTGGGCAACATGTGGCAGCAGGACTGGGGCAACTTGTGGGATGTGGTCGCCCCGTACGAGGGCGCCGGCAGCCTCGACATCACCGGCGCGCTGGAGTCGCGCTACCGGCAGATCCACGCGCAGAAGCTGGCCCAGCACGATGGCGACCGCGACCCGGCGACGCTGGCGCAGCTCGAGCAGGACGCGCAGGACGCCGCCGCGCGGCAAATGACCAAGCGCGCCGAGGACTTCTACGTCTCGCTGGGCCTGACCAAGCTGCCTGACAGCTACTGGGAGAACACCCAGTTCATCAAGCCGCGCGACCGCGACGTGGTCTGCCACGCCAGCGCCTGGGACATGAACATGCAGGGCGACGTGCGCACCAAGATGTGCATCAAGCCGAACGAGGAAGACTTCACCACGATCTACCACGAGCTCGGCCATGTGTATTACTACCTGGCCTACAACGACCTGCCGCCGCTGTTCCAGGCCGGCGCCCACGACGGCTTCCACGAGGCGATCGGCGACACCATCGTGCTGGCGATGACACCGAAGTATCTGGAGTCGATCGAGCTGGTCGACGCCCAGCAGCAGTCCGAGGAAGCGCTGATCAACGCGCAGATGCGGATGGCGCTGGCCAAGGTCGCGTTCCTGCCGTTCGGCCTGATGATCGACCGCTGGCGCTGGGGCGTGTTCGACGGCTCGATCGAGCCAGGCGAATACAACCAGGCCTGGTGGGACCTGAAGGCCAAGTACCAGGGCGTGGCGCCGGTCAACGAGCGCGGCGAGGAGTTCTTCGACCCGGGCTCGAAGTACCACGTGCCGGGCAACACCCCGTACACCCGCTACTTCCTCGCCCACGTGCTGCAGTTCCAGTTCTACAAGTCGCTGTGCGATGCCGCCGGCTACACCGGTCCGCTGCACCAGTGCAGCTTCTACGGCAACAAGGCCGCCGGCGCCAAGCTGCAGGCGATGCTGAGCAAGGGCGCCAGCCAGCCGTGGCAGGCCACGCTGAAGGAACTGACCGGCGGCGAGAAGATGGACGCCAGCGCGGTGCTGGAGTACTTCGGCCCGTTGCAGGAATGGCTGGTCCAGCAGAACGAGGGCCAGACCTGTGGCTGGCAGGCCGCGGCGGCGGCCGAAAAGGAAGCCAAACCCGAGACCGAACAAGGGTGACACCAAAAGGTCGGCGCAAGCCGGCCTTTTGCTTTGTGGGAGTCAGCCGACCGGCTGCCGCACCGCAACACCTCCACGCGTGAACCCGGTCAACTTTTGCCAACAACTGCGCTGCTAGGGTCCCGGGCATGTCGCCCGAACATTCCCAACGGCCGCGCGTCAGAACATTGCGCTGGCCACTGATCGGCCTCGTCGCTGCACTGGTGCTGTCGACCGCACTGGTGCTGCTGCTCGCCCTCGAGGTCCGCCAGTCTCGCGAAGCCCAGCGCTGGCTGGCCGAACGCGCCAGCCAGCCATACCAAGGCATGTATGTCCCCAGGGTGCCGGTGACCGCACTGGACGGCAGCCGCCACGAGCTCGGCCAGCCGCGCGGCGAGTACCAAGTGCTGTATTTCTTCACCACCACCTGCCCGCATTGCCGCGCGTCGGTGCCGTTAATCAAGTCGATCGCGGACCAACTCGACGACGCCTCGGGCGGCCAGGCGCGCATGCTCGGCATCGCCCACGACACTCCGGAGGCGGCCGCGGCCTACGCGCGCGAACACGAACTGCCGTTCCCGATCGTCGCCTCCCAGGACCGCCGTACCGCGATGCTGTTCCGCGCGCGCAAGGTGCCGCTGGTGATGGTGGTCGGCCGCGACGGCCGCGTCCGGTATTCCCGCATCGGCGTTCTCAATTCCAAGGAAGGCGTCACTGGCGTTCTCACCGCGGTCCGGGGCACGGAGTTGCCCGCCGCGACCACCCAATGAGGAGACATCGCTATGAAGCATCGGACACGCACGATCCGCATTGCCCTGGCTGCATTGTTGTTCTCGACCGCGATGGGATTCGGCGCAGCACAGGTATTCGCCAGCAACGGCATGAAGGGCGACACTCAGGTCTCGTGTGATTCCTGGGCCTGCCGCAAGGAATGCGGCTCGTTCGGTGGCGATCTCGGCCCGGGCGGGCCGGGTGAGCCGCTGCAGTGCTATTGCTGCGGTTGATCATCCGCGCAGGATGATCGTGCGGGCCGGTGGAGCGATCCATCGGCCCGTCTGCATCCCGCGACCGCTTACTGCTCGCGGCATACTGGGAGCATGAACCGTACCGCCGGCGATCTGATCCCGCAGCCGCTCGACCACGCCACCGCCCTGCCCGCGCGGTTCTACGTCGATCCCGGCATGGCCGCGCTCGACCGCCGCGTCGCCTTCGGTTCCGGTTGGCAGCTGATCGCCCACGTCTGCCAGCTCGCCGCACCCGGCGACCACGTCGTCGCCGACTTCGCCGGCCTGCCGGTGATCGCGGTGCGTGGCGCCGACGGCGAAGTCCGCGTCCTCCACAACGTCTGCCGCCACCGCGCGGGCCCGATCGCCAGTTGCGACGGACTGGCGGCGAAGTCGTTGCGCTGCCGCTACCACGGCTGGACCTACAGCCTCGATGGCGTGTTGAGGTCGGCGCCGGAAATGGGCGGCGCGCCGGATTTCAGCGTCGGCGACGTGCGCCTGCCGCAGCTCGCGGTGCGCGTCTGGCAGGGACTGGTGCTCGCCTGCGTCGACGAGTCGAGAGCGCCTGCCTTGGACGCCTTCGTCGAAGGCATCGACGCCCGCCTCGGCCCCGACCGCGGGCTGGAGCACTACGCCCACCACCACCGCATCGGCTACGACGTCGCCTGCAACTGGAAGGTCTACGTCGACAACTACCTGGAGGGCTACCACGTCCCCCACATCCACCCCGGCCTCAACAAGCTGCTCGACTACCGCAGCTACATCACCGAGACCGCGCGCTGGTACTCGTACCAGTGGAGCCCGCTCGAGAGTGGCGACGGCCTGTATGGCAACGGCGACGCGCTGTACTACTGGCTGTGGCCGAACACCATGCTCAACATCCTGCCGGGCCGCCTGCAAACCAACCGCGTGGTGCCGCTCGGCGTCGACCGCTGCCGGGTCGAGTTCGACTTCTACTACGCACCGGATCAAGGCCGGGTCGACGACAGCGGCGAAGCGCGCGCCCGCCGCGAGGCCGACCGCGCCTTCAGCGACGAGGTCCAGGTCGAGGACCTGACCATCTGCGAGGACGTCCAGCGCGGGCTGGCGTCGGGCTCCTACGTCGCCGGTCGGCTCAACCCGCTACGCGAGAATGCCGTGCACCACTTCCACGAATTGCTGCGCGACGCGTATCGCAACGCCGCTGCTTGATCCTCGGACGACACCCGCATCGGGACCAGCGAAGGCCCCGGTCGCGCGTCAGATCGACTCGCCCGGCACGCTCGCGCCGGGGCTGTCGCGCGGCTGTTCCAGCGGCACCGCGGTCGACAGCTCCCAACGCCAGAACAGCCAACCCAGCGCGGTAAACACCGCCGAGCCCAGCGCCAGGTGCAAGGCCTGATGGCTCAGCAGCGGCGAGATCAGCCCGGCGACCGCCGAATGCAGCACCAGTCCGGTGAACGCCTGCAACGACGACGCCGAACCGCGCTGGCGCGGGTACATGTCGAGAATCGCCAGGGTCAGGATCGGGAACACCAGGGCGATGCCGAACGCGTTGAGGGTAATCGGCAGCACCGCCCACGGTGCTTCCGGCACCGCCACCAGCAGGTTGTAGGCCAGGTTCAGCACCGCCGCCGCACTGCTGCAGGCAAATCCAAACCCGGCCAGCCGCGCCCCGCTGATGCGGCCCGCGGCACGACCGGAGACGAACGCGCCCAGCATCATCCCGCCAATGGTGGGCACGAAGAACCACGCGAAATCGGCCTCGCCCAGGTGCTGGCCGTTGCGACGCAGCAGATCGAGCACGAACGCCGGCGCCGAGGCGATGTACAGGAACAGCGAGGCGAAATTGAACGCGCCCGCCGCCGCCAGCCGCTGGAACCGCCGGTTGGTGAAGATCGCCACGTAGTCGCGCAGCAGTCGCTTTGGCGCGACCTTCAGCCGCGCCTCCGGCGGGTGGGTTTCCGGCAACGTCAGCCAGGTCGCCAGCAGCAACGCCAGCGAGAACGCCACCAGGAACCAAAAGATCGCCGGCCAGTGGCTCCAGCCGAGGATCCAGCCACCGATGATCGGGGCGATCGCCGGGGCGATGCCGAAGATCATCGACACCTGGCTCATCAGCCGCTGCGCGTCGTCACCGTGCAGCACGTCGCGGATCACCGCCCGGCCGACGATCAGGCCGACGCCGGCCGACAGCCCCTGCACCGCGCGAAACGCCAGCAGGGTGGTCATGTCGGTGGCCAGCGCGCAGCCGACCGAGGCCAGGGTGAATACCGACAGGCCGCCGAGGATGACCCGACGCCGCCCGATCGCATCCGACAGCGGGCCGTGGACCACGCTCATCAACGCATAGGCGATCAGGTAGACGCTGATGGTCTGCTGCATTGCCAGCTTGTCGGCGCCCAGTTCCGCGCCCATCACAGGGAACGCCGGGAAGATGGTGTCGATCGAGAACGGCCCGAACATCGCCAGTCCGCCGAGCAGCAGGGCGAGGCGACGGAGGGAGATGGAGGGGGTCGGCGCGGAGGCGTCGGTCATGGGGGACTCCGTGGGGATGCGCAGGATAGCAACGCGTCGGCCGATGCCGGGCCCAAGAGGGAAACAAACCATCCCGGACGCCACGCGAGGCGCCTCCGGTTGAGCCACATCCACCCATCCCCGACACTGGACCCCACTCCGGCTCAAGGAAGACCCATGCGTGTACGCCACCTCACCGCCCTCGTCCTGTTCCTGCCGCTCGCCGCATGCGGCTTCATGGAGGACGGCGAGGACAAGCTGACCAGTTGGTCCACTGGCCTCGAACAGGCCAGGGATTGCATCACCGTGCACGGGGCGGCGCTTGGTGCGGGCATCGGTCCGATCAGTGTCGCCAAGATCACGCCGGAGACCGCCGGACTGCTGCAGGACATGCGCGACAGTGCCGGGGCGCTGCCACTCGACGAAGCAGGCCAGCCCACTCTGCGCGATGCGTACCTCAGGATCGCCGACCGGCTGGACAAGGTGAAGGGCCAGAGCACCGAGGTCATCGAGGCCATGGTCAAGTCCGAGCCCTACCAGCACGACATGGACGTGCTGGGCACCTGGTACACGGCGCACTGCGCGACCGACGAGCCATCATCGGCGAGCGATACTTAAAACCGCGACGAATGCGGCTATGGTTCTCGGTACCCCGCGCTCCGTGGACTGGACGCAAGGCATCGCCTATCGGGTCCATAAGACAAATCGAATGGAGTAAATCGATAGACAAAGGCAATCTTTGTGCATCCCCGGCAGCCGCCGCCACCAAGGAGCCCTCCATGAGCACGAACGATCCGAAGCACCCGACTGGTTCGACCACCGGCACCGGCGCGCCCGCGCCCAGCGACCGCAACTCGCTGACGATTGGCCCGGACGGCCCGATCCTGCTGCACGACGTGCACTTCCTGGAGCAGATGGCGCACTTCAACCGCGAGAAGGTGCCCGAGCGCCAGCCGCATGCGAAGGGTGCCGGCGCGTTCGGCGTGCTGGAAATCACCGAAGACGTTTCGAAGTACACCAAGGCGGCGCTGTTCCAGAAGGGTGCGAAGACCGACATGCTCGCGCGCTTCTCCACCGTCGCCGGCGAGCAGGGCAGCCCCGATACCTGGCGCGACGTGCGCGGTTTCTCGCTGAAGTTCTACACCGACGAGGGCAACTACGACCTGGTCGGCAACAACACGCCGGTGTTCTTCGTGCGCGACCCGATGAAGTTCCCGCACTTCATCCGCAGCCAGAAGCGCCTGCCCGACTCCGGCCTGCGCGACAACCACATGCAGTGGGACTTCTGGACCAACAACCCAGAAACCGCGCACCAGGTCACCTACGTCATGGGCATCCGCGGCCTGCCGCGCACCTGGCGCCACATGAACGGCTACGGCTCGCACACCTACATGTGGATCAACGCGGCCGGCGAGAAATTCTGGGTCAAGTACCACTTCCACACCGAGCAGGGCATGGCGTTCTTCAGCAATGCCGAGGCCGCCGAGATGGCCGGCCGGGATGCCGACTTCCACCGCGGCGACCTGTTCAATGCGATCGCCCGTGGCGAACACCCGAGCTGGAAGCTGTCGGTGCAGGTGATGCCGTACACCGACGCGAAGAACTACCGCTTCAATCCGTTCGACCTGACCAAGGTCTGGCCGCACAAGGATTACCCGCTGATCCCGGTCGGGCGGATGACGCTCAATCGCAACCCGGAAAACTTCTTCGCGCAGATCGAGCAGGCGGCGTTCTCGCCGGGCAACACGGTGCCGGGCATCGGCCTGTCGCCCGACAAGATGCTGCTGGGCCGCGCCTTCGCCTACGCCGATGCGCAGCGCAACCGCATCGGCACCAACTTCCACCAGTTGCCGGTCAACCAGCCGAAGGTGCCGGTCAACAGCTACATGTTCGACGGCCAGATGGCCTACCACCACAGCGGCAACGCGCCGGTGCACGCCACCAACAGCGGCGGTCGCCCGTGGGCCGACGAAACCGGGCCGGTGGCGGACGGCTGGGAGGCCGACGGCGAGATGGTGCGCAGCGCTTACACCCTGCACGCCGAGGACGATGATTTCGGCCAGCCCGGCACGCTGGTGCGCGAGGTGCTGGGCGACGCCGAGCGTGACGCGCTGGTCGACCAGGTCGCCGGCAGCCTGCTCGGCGGCGTGCGCAGCCCGGTGCTGGAGCGTGCGTTCCAGTACTGGAAGAACATCGACCCCGGTGTCGGCCAGCGGATCGAGGACAAGGTCAGTGCCGGCAGCGCACCGGAGCCGGCCGAGGGCATGGGTGAAGGCTAGTCCCTGACCAAAAACCAACGGAGGAATGCCGATGCTGGACATGGTGATCGACCAACGCCGCAAGGACCTGGGCGGCGGCTTCGAAGTGGGTCGGGTCCTGCCCGTGCGCGGGCGCCGCATGGTCGGGCCCTTCATCTTCTTCGACCACATCGGGCCGACCGACTTCCCACCGGGCATCCCGCGCGAGATCGATGTGCGCCCGCACCCGCACATCGGTCTATCCACCATTACCTACCTGTTCGCCGGCGAGATGATGCACCGCGACAGCGTCGGTTCCGAGCAGCCGATCCGCCCCGGCGAGGTCAACTGGATGACCGCCGGCCGCGGCATCACCCATTCCGAGCGCTTCGAGCAGGCCCGCGCGCACGGTGGGCCGATGCACGGCATCCAGAGCTGGGTGGCACTGCCGGAGGCCGACGAGGAAACCGGCCCGACGTTCGACCATTACGACGCCATCGCGTTGCCGCGGCTCGACGACGGCGGCCTGCGCGCACGCTTGGTCGCCGGCAACGCTTGGGGCCTGACCTCGCCGGTGAAGGCCCACTCGCCGCTGTTCTACCTGCACTGCGAACTGGACGCCGGCGCCACCCTCGCGCTGCCCGACGAATACCCCGAGCGCGCGGCCTACGTGGTACAGGGCGCGGTCGAGGTCGGCGGCGAGCGCCACGACCCCGGCCAGATGCTGGTGTTCAAGCCCGGCGCGGCGACGATCCGCGCACTGCAGCCCAGCCTGCTGATGCTGCTGGGCGGCGAGCCGCTGGGCCAGCGCTTCATCGAGTGGAACTTCGTGTCCTCGTCGAAGGAGCGGATCGAGCAGGCCAAGGCCGACTGGCGCGCCGGGCGGATGAAACTGCCCGACCTCGACGACGGCGAGTTCATCCCGCTGCCCGGTGATCCGAAGACGCCGCCGAATCCGATGTCCTGAGCGGGCGTCCGGCCCACCACAGCACCGTCGTGCCGATGGCTGCGGCAAGGAGCGAGGCGGCGAAGATCGCGATCTTGGCCGCGTCGAAGTCGGATGGATCGTCGAACGCCTGGTTGGCGATCAGCAACGACATGGTGAAGCCGATGCCGGCCAGCGCGCCGGCCCCGAGCAACTGCGACCAGGAGTACGCGTCCGGCTTGTCGGCGATGCGCAGGCGCACCGCCAGCGCGCAGAACACGAGCATGCCGATCGGCTTGCCGAACGTCAGCGCGACGATGATCGCCGCCATCAGCAGCCCGTGGCCGTCCACCACGTCGACATCCAGCACCACGCCGGCGTTGGCGAAGGCGAACAGCGGCAGCACGAAATAGCTGGAGCGCGTGCCGGCGTGGCGCAGCATCCGCGCGGCGGGCGACTCCATCCGGTCGTGGATGTCGTCCAGCGCGTGCATCGCCGGCTCGGACGGGCCGCTGCGCAGCACCTCCTTGCCATGGCCGGCCTCGGCCGAGAGGATCGCGTCGGCCTGGGCCATCAGAGCCGGATAGTTGGGCGGTGGCCGGGTCGGGATGAATATCGCCAGCAGCACGCCGGCCAGGGTGGCGTGCAGTCCGCCGGCATACACGCACGCCCACAGCGCGAGGCCCAGCAACACGTAAGGCCCGGCGCGGTAGATATGCATGCGGTTCAACAGCGCCAGCCCGCCGATGACGCCCGCGCCGGCGAGCAGCCAACCCCACTGCTGGCCTTCGGAATAGAACACCGCCACCATCCCGATCGCGGCGATGTCGTCGACGATCGCCGCGGCCGTGAGGAAGATCCGCAGCTCGACCGGCACGCGTCGGCCGAGCACGGCGATCAGGGCGATCGCGAACGCGGTGTCGGTCGCCATCGGGATGCCCCAGCCGTGCGCCCACGGGCCGCTGGGGACGATCAACGCATAGATCACCGCGGGGACGGCCATGCCGCCAAGCGCCGCCGCAATGGGAAACGCCGCCGAGCGCCGGTCGGCCAAGTGGCCGACGGTGAATTCGCGCTTGATCTCCAGCCCGACGACCAGGAAGAACAAGGTCAGCAGGCCGTCGTTGATCCAGTGCAGCAGCGACATCGAGAAGCTTTCGCCGCCGAAGGTGAAGCCCAGCCGGGTTTCCCAGAACGCGGTGAACGCCGGCCCCAGCGGCGAATTGGTGAGCAGCACCGCCATCACCGACGCCAGCCCCAGCAGCAGCCCGGCCGAGGGCGCCCAGCTGGCGAACTCCAGCGCCGTCGCGCGCATGCGGTGGCCCAGCGAGCCGACCAGGGCGTCGGCCAGTTCGGACTGGTCCCATGAGCCGAAGTAGCGCCGCCCGTTGATGAAGAAGGTCGGGGTCAGCCTGACGCCGCTGGCGCGGGCGCTGCGCTCGTCGGCCTCGACCCGCTCGCGCGCACGCGACGGTTCCGACTGGCCTTCTGCCGACTCTCCGCTCCCCGCTGCTACCCCGAACTCGGCCGCCACCGCGTCCAGATCGGATTCGGTCAGGCGCGCCGAACGATCCATGAGCTGCATGTGCGCTTCCCAGAAACGCTCCGGGGCGACCTGCTCCACCAGTTCGGCCGCCCGTCGCGCCAGGTCGCTGCCGGTCAGCGGGCGATGCCGGAAGACATAGCGCAGCTGATCGCCGAAGCGGTCGCGCAGGGCGGCGATGACGCGGTTGGCCGCGCGGCAATGAGGGCAGTCGTAGCTGCCGTACTCGACCAGGGTGATCCGGGCCTGTGGCGCCCCCAGGATGTGGTCGCGGGCGGGGTCCACGGGGCGGTCGAGGCGGTGGGTGTCTGCCGGGGTCATGAAGGGGGCCGGGCCGATATCAGGGGCCAGCGTAGCGCGTCGACATCCGACGTTGGGTTGACGGCGGCGGCGGCCTATAATCACCCGGTGACACCAACCGGTGGGAGAAGCGGCCCGTGCCTGAACGGCATGGCCGCTGCCGAAGGCGCAACGCCCGTAATCGCTCAGGCCCCAAGAACCACCGGCTGGGAAAACTCTGGAGAGACCGGTTCAATCCGGCGCCGAAGGTGCGTGAAGCGACCCTCCCCCGCTGCCGTCACGGAGCACGCTTCCGAAACTCTCAGGCAAAAGGACAGAGGGGCGCCTTTGCGTGCGGCACGCACGTTGCTTTCGGACGCCCTTCGGACTCCTTTGCCATGACCCAAGACACTCACGTCTCGCTGCGCTCGCTCGAGCACCACGCCGCGTTCATCGAGCGCCACATCGGCCCCAACGACACCGAGGTCGCGCAGATGCTGCGCACGGTCGGGCATGACTCGCTGGAGTCGTTCACCGACGCCATCGTGCCCGGCTCGATCCGCTCGCCCGAGCCGCTGGCGCTGCCGCGCGCGATCAGCGAGGTCGAGGCGATCGCCAAGATCCGCGCAATTGCCGATCGCAACGAGGTGTTCCGCAGCTTCATCGGCCAGGGCTACTCGGGCACCCACACCCCGAACGTGATCCTGCGCAACGTCCTCGAGAACCCCGGCTGGTACACCGCCTACACCCCGTACCAGGCGGAGATCTCGCAGGGCCGGATGGAAGCGTTGATCAACTTCCAGACCATGTGCACCGACCTGACCGGCATGGAGATCGCCAACTCCTCGCTGCTCGACGAGGCCACCGCCGCCGCCGAGGCGATGACCCTGGCCAAGCGCTCGGCCCGGTCGAAGTCCAACACCTTTCTGGTGGCCGGCGACACCCATCCACAGACCATCGAAGTGGTGCAAACGCGCGCCGAGCCGCTGGGCATCACGGTCGAGGTCGTACGTTCCACTGACGCCTTCCACCAGAAGCTCGCTGCCGGTGATTACTTCGGCGTGCTGGCGCAATACCCGGCCTCCAGCGGCTGGGTTGCGGACTGGGAACGCGATGCCGAACTGATCCATTCGCACAACGCGCTGTTGGTGGTCGCCACCGACCTGCTCGCTCTGACCCTGCTCAAGCCGCCGGGCGAGATGGGCGCCGACATCGTGGTCGGCAACACCCAGCGCTTCGGCGTGCCGTACGGTTTCGGCGGCCCGCACGCGGCGTTCATGGCCTGCCGCGACGCCTACAAGCGCTCGATGCCGGGCAGACTGATCGGCGTCTCGGTCGACGTTGAAGGCAACAACGCCTACCGCCTGACCCTGCAGACCCGCGAGCAGCACATCCGCCGAGAGAAGGCCACGTCCAACATCTGCACCGCACAGGTGCTGCTGGCGGTGATGGCGTCGATGTACGCCGTCTACCATGGCCCGGATGGGCTGACCCGCATCGCCCAGCGAGTGGCACGCTATACCGCCATCCTCGCCGCCGGCCTGCGCCAACTCGGCCACGCCACGGTGCACGCGACCGCGTTCGACACCCTGTGTGTCGACGCCGGTGACCAGGGCGAAGCGATCCTCGCCCGCGCCAAAGCCCTGCGTGCCAACCTGCGCGTGCGCGGCAACGGCTCGTTGTGCATCGCGCTGGACGAGACCACCACCCGCGACGACCTCGCCCTGCTGTGGCGCATCTTCGGCGGCGACGAGGCGCTCCTGCCGGACATTGACGCGCTCGATGCCGATGCACCATCGCTGATCCCCGAGGCACTGCGCCGCCAGTCGGAGTTCCTGACCCACCCGGTGTTCAACACCCACCACTCCGAGCACGAGATGCTGCGCTACATGCGCGCGCTGTCCGACAAGGACCTGGCGATGGATCGCACGATGATCCCGCTGGGCAGCTGCACGATGAAGCTCAACGCAACCGCCGAGATGATCCCGGTGACCTGGCCGGAATTCGCCAACCTCCATCCGCTGGCACCGGCCGACCAGGCGCAGGGCTACAAGGAACTGATCGACGGGCTGGAGGCGATGCTGGTGGAGATCACCGGCTACGACAACGTCAGCCTGCAGCCCAACTCCGGCGCCCAGGGCGAGTACGCCGGCCTGCTCGCGATCCGCGCCTACCACCGCGCCCGCGGCGACGAGCAGCGCGACATCTGCCTGATCCCCGAGTCCGCCCACGGCACCAACCCGGCGTCGGCGCAGTTGTGCGGGATGAAGGTGGTGGTGACCAAGTGCGACGCCAACGGCAACGTCGACGTCGCCGACATCCGCGCCAAGGCCGAGAAGTACGGCGACCGACTCGCCGCGATCATGATGACCTACCCGTCGACCCACGGCGTGTTCGAGGAGGACGTGGTCGAGATCTGCGAGATCGTCCACCAGCACGGCGGCCAGGTGTACACCGACGGCGCCAACATGAACGCCCTCGTCGGCCTGGCCAAGCCCGGCAAGTGGGGCTCGGACGTGTCGCACCTCAACCTGCACAAGACCTTCTGCATCCCGCACGGCGGCGGCGGTCCGGGCGTCGGCCCGTGCGCGGTCAAGTCGCACCTCGCGCCGTACCTGCCCAAGGCGTTCGGCGGCGTGCGCACGGAAGGCGTGGGCGACGGCGCGATGGTGTCGGCGGCCACCTTCGGCAGCGCTTCGATCCTGCCGATCAGCTGGATGTACATCACCATGATGGGCACCCAGGGCCTGCGCAAGGCGACCCAGCTGGCGATGCTCAATGCCAACTACATCGCCAAGCGTCTGGCCCCGCACTACCCGACCCTGTACACCGGCCGCAACGGGCTGGTCGCGCACGAGTGCATCCTCGACCTGCGTCCGCTGGAGAAAGCCACCGGCGTGTCCGCCGAGGACGTCGCCAAGCGCCTGATCGACTTCGGTTTCCACGCCCCGACGTTGAGCTTCCCGGTCGCCGGCACGCTGATGGTGGAGCCGACCGAAAGCGAGTCGATGCACGAGCTGGACCGCTTCATCAACGCGATGATCGAGATCCGTCAGGAAATTCGCGCGATCGAGGACGGCAAGCTCGACCGCAACGACAACCCGCTCAAGCACGCCCCGCACACCGCCGCGCAGGTCAGCGCCAGCGAGTGGACCCACGCCTACTCGCGCGAGCTGGCCGCGTTCCCGCTGGCGGTGCTGAAGCAGCAGAAGTACTGGCCGCCGGTCGCCCGCGTCGACAACGTCTACGGCGACAAGAACGTGTTCTGCAGCTGCGTGCCGATCAACGAGTTCGAAGGCGAGATCGAGGCGTTCAGCGAGCCGAACGTGGTGTAGTACGCCCCGTAACGTTGCAATGGAAACGGGCCGCTGATGCGGCCCGTTTTTTTTTGCGTCACCGGCATGGGCGACGGTCCATTCAAGTGTCTTCCGGCGGCGGCTTCAGTTCCGCTGCCAACTCGTCGAGTTCGGCGATCGCCGCCTCCAGCGCGTCGTGGAATTCGCCCTGGCGCGTCATCAGGTCCTCGATGGTCTTCGACTCGCCGAGCTTCTTCAGCTTGCCTTCGTCGAACTTCAGCCACTGCGCCGTCAGCAACTCGACGTTGTTCTTCGTGTAATGGCGCATTTCCTTGAGCTGGGTGGCCAGGTCGGTGACGTGGTCGAGCGGGGTCTTGGGGGTTTCGTCGGACATGGTGGCTCCCGGGGAAGATGACTCACCCGAAGGTACGAAGACGACGCGGGAACCGATGTGAATCCCGATGTTCGCCTGCGACGGCAGAGCGCACTTGTCACCGACCTTCTCCCGGTATATAACCAATGTTATAACAACGGCTCACCCGGAATCCCCCATGAAGCTCAAGATCACCACCATCGGTAATTCCGCCGGCGTCATCCTGCCCAAGGATCTGTTGGCCCGCCTGCGCCTGGAAAAGGGAGATGAACTGTTCGCACTGGAAACACCCGACGGCGTGCGACTGACGACCTACGATCCGACCCTGGCCGCACAGATGGAAGTGGCCGAACAGGTCATGCGCAAGCGTCGCACCCTGTTGCACAAGCTGGCGCAGTGAGGCGGCCGGAATGATCATCTGGATCGAGAAGTCGCTGATCCTCGCCATCCACGACCGCCAATTGGCCGAGCACGGCGGCATTGGCGGTGTACGTGACGAGTCGCTGCTGGACTCGGCGCTCGCCCGGCCCCAGCAGTTGCATGCCTATGGCGATCCGCCGCCGGACCTCGCGGGACTGACCGCGAGCCTGACGTTCGGCCTCGCCCGCAACCATCCCTTTGCCGACGGCAACAAGCGCACCGCGGCGGTGGCCTGCGAAACCTTCCTGCTGCTCAACGGTGCCGCGCTGGAGGCCGATGACCTGACGCTGTACCCGGTCTACCTCGCCCTCGCCGAAGGCTCGATGCCCGAAGCCGGGTTCGCCGACTGGCTGCGCCGCCACATCCAGCTGGAACCGGGAAGCGGCGTACACGAACCCTCGCCGCGTTACGCGGGCAAGGCCAGCCGCTGAGCCACCCGCCCCACCCGCATCGGCATCACAGGTTCGCATTCTCCGGCGGGACGCCCTCGGGCAACGCCGCGGCGCCGCCCAGTCCGGACTCGATCCGCGGGCAGTCCGCATCCAGCGTGTAGGACGTCATCGACAGCGAACCGTAGGCGTAGCCGTCCACCAGCACCTCGGCGGGCTTATCGGCAGCCGCCGCGAGGCCGGCGAGGTACAGCAGCGGCAGGAAGTGCTCATCGGTCGGCGCGGCCATTGCGTAGTCGCGATGCAGGACCAGTTCGGCGGCATCGCCGGGGCGTTCGGCCATCAGTTGCAGGGCGTGTTCGTTGAAGCGCCGGTTCCAGTCGAAGCCGGTGTCGGGCTGCTGCCAGTCGATCGCGCGCAGGTTGTGGACGACGTTGCCGCTGCCTACCACCAACACCCCGCGTTCGCGCAATGCGGCCAGACGGGCGCCGAGCTGGACGTGGTATTCCGGCGGCTTGAACGCGTTGATCGACAGCTGCACCACTGGGATGTCGGCGTCGGGGAAGGCATGGACCAGCACCGACCAGGCGCCGTGATCGAGGCCCCAGCTGTCGCGGTCGGCACCGACGAAGTCGGGTTTGGCAACCTCGGCCACCTCTTCCGCCAGTTCGGGCAGGCCGGGCGCGGGGTATTGCACGTCGAACAGCGGCTGCGGGAAACCGAAGAAGTCGTGGATGGCCTTGGGCCGCGCCATCGCGGTGACGGCGGTGGCGTTGACGTACCAGTGCGCCGACACCACCAGGATCGCGCGGGGCCGCGGCACGGAGGCGCCGAACGCGCGCCAGGCCTCGGTGAAGCGATTGCGTTCCAACGCGTTCATCGGGCTGCCGTGTCCAAGGAAGGCGGCTGGCATGAGGCTCGGCATGCGGTTCTCCTGGTGACGGACTACGTCGATGGATGATAACGCCGGGCGGGCCTAGACTCGGAAAACCATCAATCGGGCCGACCCCATGCCACACCGACTACTGCTGCGCCTCGTCCTGTTATGCGTGTTGCCATTCGCCTTTGCCTGCGCCGCCGCTGAAACCACGGCCACCGCGCCACAGACGATGCGGCTGGACTACCTGCACACCGGCGATGCCGACGAGCAGCACTACGCGCTCGACCGGATCGTGATCGAACCGCTCCCGTGGCCGGGCAACCCGACGCGGCCGATCGACGACAGCAACCGCGGCAACAACAAATTCGAAGTGCTCGATGCCGCGACCGGCGAGTTGCTGTACTCGCGCGGCTTCAGCACCGTGTTCGCCGAATGGCGCACCACCGAAGAAGCCGGCACTGTGTCGCGCGGCTTCCAGGAATCGTTGCGGTTCCCGATGCCGGCCCAGCCCGTCAGCGTGCGCATCTTCGAGCGCGATGCCGCCAACGCCTTCGTGCCGGTCTGGAGCGTCGACGTCGATCCCGCCGCCCTGACCATCCAGCACACCACCATGCCCTCCCCGCTCAAACGCGTCGCTATCCGCGACAACGGCCCCTCGGCGCAAAAGGTCGACCTGTTGATCCTAGGCGACGGCTACACCGAGGCCGAGCGCGACAAGTTCATCGCCGACGCCAGACGTCTGAGCGACCACCTGTTCACCGTCTCGCCGTTCAAGCAGCGCGCCGCCGACTTCAACGTCTGGGCGCTGATGGCGCCGACCCCGCAGTCCGGCATCTCGCGCCCGTCGACCGGCGACTACCAGCCGTCCGCGCTCGGTGCGCGCTACGACATCTTCGGCAGCGAGCGCTACGTGCTGGCACTCGACAACCGCGCCCTGCGCGAGATCGCCCAGCACGCGCCCAACGAGTTCATCGAGATCCTGGTCAACAACCGGACCTACGGCGGCGGCGGCATCTTCGGCCAGTTCAGCACCGCCGCGGCCGACAATGCCTTCGCCGACTACCTGTTCGTGCACGAGTTCAGCCACCACTTCGCCGGCCTCGCCGACGAGTACTACACCTCGCCGGTGGCCTACGCGCCCACCGACGCCAAGGTCGAACCGTGGGAACCCAACGTCACCGCCCTGCACGACTCTTCCCAGTTGAAATGGAACCGCCGCGTGCGCGCCGAGACCCCGGTGCCGACGCCGTGGCCGAAGGCCGAATACGAAGCCCACCAACGCGAGTACCAGAAGACCCGCGCGCAGTTGCGCACCGACAAGCGACCGGAGTCCGAAATGGAGGCGCTGTTCCGCGAAGAACTGGCCTACAGCAACCGGCTGTTCGCCGACGCCCCGTACAGGGACGCCGTCGGCGCGTTCGAGGGGGCCAACTACGCCGCGACCGGCTACTACCGCTCGCAGGTGCAATGCCTGATGTTCGACCGCAGCGATGCCTACTGCCAAGTCTGCAGCGATGGGGTGGAAGAAATCATCGATCTGTACTCGCGGGCGGCGCGTTGAACGCCGTCGATCCGGCATTCGCAGCGAGTGCTCCGACGCGCGTGATCTGCATGCTCGCCTACGCCAATGCGCAGTCGCTCGACATCATCGGCCCGATGGAAGTGTTCGCTTTCGCCAACCGGTTTGCCCTGGAGGATGATCCGCGACAACCACCGATCTATGCGGTGCGGATCGTGGCCCGGGACGCCCAGCCGATCACCGTGGCCTCGGGCCTGCGCATAATCCCCGACGTCATTTGCGACGAGCTACCGGCCAGCGTCGACACCCTGCTGGTCAGCGGCGGCACATGCGATGCGATGGACCGCGTGCGTGAAGATGCTTGGCTGGTCGCCTGGCTGCGGCAGGCCGCACTTCACGTCCGGCGGATCGGCTCGGTCTGCAGTGGCGCGCTGTTGCTCGCCGAAGCAGGCATTCTCGACGGCCATCAGGCCACCACCCATTGGGATGACGTGGCCGAACTGGAACGACGCTACCCCGGTGTGCACGTCGTCCCGGATGCCATCTACACGCGTGACAAGAATGTCTGGACTTCCGCGGGCATCACCGCCGGCATGGACCTGGCGCTGGCGATGGTGGCCGCCGACCACGGCCAACCGCTGGCGTTGAGAGTCGCCAAGCACATGGTGATGGTCAGCAAGCGCTCGGGTGGACAAAGCCAGTTCAGCCGCCAACTCGACGAGTTGGAACTGCCCGACCACTTCGCGCAACTGGCCGGCTGGATCCGCGACCACCTGCACGCCCGGCTCGACGTCACCCTGCTGGCCGAGCGCATGCACATGAGCCCGCGCCAGTTCAGTCGCCGCTTCAAGGATGCCTTCGGCATGACGCCACAGAAGTACGTCGAGTACCTGCGCATCGAAGCCGCCAAGCCTTTGCTCGAAAGCACGACCACGGACCTCCAGCGGATTGCCACTGATTGCGGCTTCTCGTCCGCCGAGGCGATGCGGCGCGCATTCGTGCATCAACTGGGCGTCCGCCCGAACGAGTACCGGCAGCACTTCGGCGCGCCCTGACTTCCACTGGCAGTCCGGCGCGAGCGTGTCCGGATTGGTGGTCGCGTTGTCCGCATTTGCAGGCGCCACCGCATCATCATGAACGGACTGTCCATTCCATCGGAGAAAATCCGTGCGCAACCCCCAAGCCGTCGTGGGCGCCATGCTCGTCCTGTTGTTTTCCCTTGCGCTGCCACGTCCGGCCTGGGCGGCCAACGAGCCTCAGTCGGAGCCCGAAGTGAACGTCGGCATCGTGCTGTTCGACGGCGTCCAGATCATCGACTTCGCCGGCCCCTACGAGGTGTTCGGCGCGGCCGGGTTCGGCGTGGTCACCCTGACCCGCGACGGCAAGCCGATCACCACCACGATGGGGCTCAAGGTCACCCCGGACCACGACTTCGCCAATGCCCCGGACTTCGACATCCTGCTGGTGCCGGGCGGCACCACTGCGGATGCGCAGAAGGACCCCGCTACGCTCGACTTCATCCGCTCGCGCGCCGCCGGCGTCGATCACCTGCTGTCGGTCTGCACCGGCTCCTTCGTGCTGGCGGCAACCGGTCTGCTGGACGGACTGCAAGCCACGACGTTCACGCCGCGCATCGACCAGCTGTCGCGCGAATTCCCCGAGGTGGACGTGATCCGCGATGTCCGCTGGGCCGACAGCGGCAAGATCATCACCTCGGCCGGCCTGTCCTCGGGAATGGACGCGGCCCTGCACGTAGTCGCCCGCATGCGCGGAACCGAGGTGGCCCGCAGCACCGCGCTTCACCTGGAATACGACTGGCAGCCCGAAGGCGGCTTTATCCGCAGCCTCATGGCCGACCGCTACATGCCCGGGCTGCGGGACGTGGTCTGGCCGGAAAATACGAAGTTCGATCGCAGCATCTCCGTGGGTGACGAGCAGACCTGGCGCATGCACTTCGATGTCACCAGCCCTGCAGGGCAAGACGTCCTGATGGAGCTGATCGCCAACGGCGTCCAATCCACGGGCGACTGGACCCGCAAGGGCGGCACCGACGCCTACCGCTGGGAAGGCGAGCTGGAAAACCGGCACGTCGTGCTGGAATTCAAGGCCACGCCCTCCGACACCGAGGAACACTTCGAGCTTGAGGTAATGATCGACGCGGATGAGCCCACAAGTTAGACGGCTCGGCTTGATTCAGCGTCGGCCCAATCACCAGTCTCCTTCTGATCCCCAGGGTACAAATGAAGCGCTATCTTTTTCTCGTGCTGCTTGTGATCTCGTCCACAGCCAGCGCTATCGTGATTCGCGCCGACCTTGATGATGCCGCGTACCGGATACCGGCTTCTGCATTCCCGGCGTTGGCTGACATGCCCTACGAAGGGCATGGCGTCCTGATTGCGCCGCAATGGGTCGTAACCGCGGCCCATGCAGCGCCGTCGCCGCACATGAACGAAGTAACCATCGGTGGTGCAGCGCGCAGCATCGAGCGCGTGTTCACGCATCCGGGCTACAAAAAGTTGCCTGACGCACTGATCCAGGAAGCACTGGCATCTGGCGATGCATCGAAGATTCATGAATTTCTTGCATCGTCGGATGACATAGCGCTGATCAAACTGGCGTCGCCCGTCACCGACGTAACCCCGGTCGCCCCCTATCGCGGAAGTGACGAAATCGGGAAGACCATTGAGCTCATAGGCAAGGGCGCGACCGGCAATGGGACCGACGGCCAGCCCCCTCACAGCCCGCACCGCACGGACTTGCGCCATGCCTTCAATGTGGTTGCCGGCGCTGATGCACGTTGGCTTTGGTACGCATTTGATCCACCTCCGGCAGGCCTACCGCTCGAAGGCGCGACCGGTAGCGGCGACAGCGGTGGCCCAGTCGTCATTCGCGACAAGGGTCAGGTGCGTCTGGCGGGTTTGGCCAATTGGGTGAAGTACCCCGAGAGCGAGGTCCCGACGATACAACCGGGCCTCTATGGCCAGATCGGCTACAGCATCCGGATTTCCCGGTACGCCCAGTGGATCGACGATACCGTCGCCGCTCAGGGACACCTGGGCGATCGCCAGTCCTCTGAGGAACACGAGCGTTGAAGCCTCGCCATGCCGTTGATCAATCCGGCTGCCCCTTGAGCTCCACCACGTTGCCCTCCGGGTCGGACAGGTACTGCGACGGCCCCTCGCCCATCGCGCCGTAACGTGAACCAAACTCGCCGACCTGCACGCCATGCGCCTGCAGGTGCGCGGCGATGGCCTCGCGGTCGAACGGCAGCACCTGCAGGCACAGGTGGTCCATGTTGCGACCCTCCGCCCCCGGCGCCGCGCCGCCCATGCGCCCGAGCTTGCCGTCGACATCGACCAGGTCGATCAATGAATCCCCCGCGCGCAACTGCAACAGGCCGATCGCCTCCTGATGCTTCTCGACCGTGCAGCCGAGGACATCGCAATAGAACGCCTGCATCGCCGCCACGTCGCGGACGCGCAGGACCACGTGGTCGAGACGCTGGAGGGAGAAGGGAATGGTCATGGGTTTAGGATAGCCTGGAGCCCGTTGATAAAGACGTGTGCATGGCGTTGATGCCGTTGGAGAGTAACTGACAGGCCAAGCTCACGCGTCACAACCCGGTCATTGATTGGAGGCATGATCCGCGAATTCCACGACTGGCCACCTGCATGGCGTCAGCATTCGAACGATTCTTGACGACGCGCCGGAGCGATCTGCAGCGGATATCACGACGGACCCGTGGAGAGCACTCGCTGGATGACGTCATATCGGAAGCGTGGCTCACCGCCTCCGAAATCGGCCAGCGGCGAGGCTGGGCGTTCGAATTTGGCGATCAGGACGATCAGGACCAGCTTTTCGCCTGGCTGCATGTGCGACTGGTCAAGTACGCCGACAAGACCGTTCGTTACGCCATCAGGCTTGATGACGGAGACGACGATGACGACGGCGAACGAATAGGCGCCACCCTCGCGCGCCTGCTTACCGCGCCTCTCGACACCGATCCCCAGGTCCGACAGCAATTGATCGAGGAGCGAGAACAATTGTTGGACCGACTCCGCCGAAGCTACTCGCAGGCAACGGCCTATGTGTTGTTGCTGATGCGTGTCGACGGGCACTTGAGCGATCTTGCCGAACTATTGCGCGTCACCATCGGCACACTGCGTGACCGCATGAAACGCGTCGGACTGGTGGCGCGCATCCAGCCCACGCTGTTCGACGGCATCGAACGGATCGCGCTTGATTTCCATCCCTGGCAAAAGCGCCGTCACGCCATATCGCCGGTTTGGCCGGCGAAAGCGAGCCAGTTGGAGCTTTGGCAGCTAACGCGCCCTGCTACGCGCGGCCTTGACGACAAAGGCCGCCCGGAGGCGGCCTCTGATCAATATCGATGACAGGGATGACTATGCCCACGGGTCCTGCAGCACGATGTTGGCATCGCGGTCCGGCCCGGTCGACACCATCGCCAGCGGGCAACCCGACAATTCCTCCAGCGCACGCAGGTAGGCGCGGGCGGCGGCCGGCAGCTTGTCCCATTCGGTGATGCCGTGGGTGCTCTCCTCCCAACCGGGGAACTCCAGGTACACCGGCACGCACTCGTCCCAGCCCTGGGCGTCCAGCGGGGCATATTCGGTCTGCTTGCCGCGGTACTGGTAGCCGATGCACATCTTCAGCGTCGGCATGCCGTCGAGGATGTCGAGCTTGGTGATGCACAGGCCGCTGATGCCGTTGATCGCGACCGCGCGCTTGAGCGCGACGATGTCGATCCAGCCGCAGCGGCGCGGGCGACCGGTGGTGGCGCCGTATTCCTGGCCGCGGTCGCGGATGCCCTGGCCGACGTCGTCGTGCAATTCGGTCGGAAACGGGCCGCCGCCGACACGGGTGGCGTAGGCCTTGGCGATGCCGAGCACGTAGTCGATCGAGTCCGCGCCCACGCCCGTGCCGGCCAGCGCGCCGCCGACGGTGGTGTTGGAGCTGGTCACGTACGGGTAGGTGCCGTGGTCGATATCCAGCAGCGAGCCCTGCGCGCCCTCGTACAGCACCCGCGCGCCCTGCTTGCGCAGGTCATGCAGGATGCCGGCGACGTCGGATTTCATCGGCTCGACGTAGTCGCCGAACGCCAGCGCCTCGTCGAGGGTCTGCTGGAAGTCGACCGGCTCGACACCGAGGTATTTGGTCAGCACAAAATTGTGGTAATCGAGCGCGCTGCGCAGCAACTCGGCCAGTTGTTCCGGGTAATGCAGGTCGCCGACGCGGATTCCGCGGCGGGCGACCTTGTCCTCGTAGGCCGGGCCGATGCCGCGGCCGGTGGTGCCGATGGCCTTGCCGCCGGCGGCCTTCTCGCGGGCCTGATCGAGGGCAATGTGGTACGGCATGATCAGCGGCGTCGCCGGGCTGATCTTCAGGCGGCTACGGACCTCGACGCCCTCGGCCTCGAGTTCGGCGATTTCCTTTTGCAGCGCGCCGGGGTGCAGCACCACGCCGTTGCCGATCAGGCACAGCGCGTCGTCGCGCAGGATGCCCGAGGGGATCAGGTGCAGCACGGTCTTCTTGCCGTTGATGACCAGGGTGTGGCCGGCGTTGTGGCCGCCCTGGAAGCGCACGACCGCGCCGATGTCCTGCGTCAGCAGGTCGACGATCTTGCCCTTGCCTTCATCGCCCCACTGGGCACCGAGAACGACGACTGACTGACCCATTGCGATGCTCCTGAAGCATTGAGGAGGCCGGCGGGGACCGGCCCGGGCGGAAGGTTCCGCGCACAGAAAAAGCCGGGCGGGGAATGCCCCCAGCCGGCTTTTGCGCATTATCCGGGTTTTCGGGGGCTGGGGCCAGTCCGGTGTTGCAGAAGCCGGGTCTTTGTAGGAGCGGCTTTAGCCGCGATCGGAAACCGGTCGTTCGAGCCGATTCCAGATCGCGGCTAAAGCCGCTCCTACAGGAGCCCGGGCATCACGCGCGCGCTACAAAAAGCGGCGGACCAATAGGAGGGCGATGAGGCCGGCGCCAAGGACGATTCCGCCGAGGATCCGCAACTGGCGGTCGCCCATCGATTGCAACTGTTCGGCGGCGCGCTTCCAGCCGCCGGGGGCGACGAACAGGAACAGGCCCTCCAGCACCGCGACCAGGCACAGCGCCGACAGCAGCTCGACCATCAGTTCCTCCGCGCGCCCACCCCGGCGATCAGTTGTCGTCGCCGAGGTACTGCAGGAAGGCATCGTCGCGATCGAGCACGATCACGCCGTTGCCGTCCTCGAACGACTTGCGGTACGCCTCCAGGCTCCGCTGGAACGCGTAGAACGCCGGATCCTTCTGCGCCGCCTCGGCGTAGATCGCGGTGGCGGTGGCATCGCCCTCGCCGCGCAGGCGCTGGGCGTCGCGCTCGGCCTCGGCCAGGATCACCGCTCGCTGCTTGTCGGCCTGCGCGCGCACGGTCTGGGCCTGCTCGGCGCCTTCCGCGCGCAGCCGGCTGGCGACCTCGTGGCGCTGGGCGCGCATGCGGCGGTAGACGTCGGTGATCACCTGGCTGTCGGTCGGCAGGTCGATCTGCTTGATCCGCAGGTCGACGATCGCCACGCCGACGGTGCTGGCGCCCTTGTTGATGGCTTCCAGCTGCGGGCCGATGATCTCGGAGCGGTCGCCGGACACGATCTCGGTCAGGGTGCGGGCGTTGATCTCGTTGCGCAACGAGTCCTTGATGATCGGCGCGAGGCGGTCGATGGCGATGCTCTCGTCGCCGCCGGTGGCGCGGTAGAACGCGCGCACGTCCTCGATCATGCCGACCGCGAAGAAGTCGACGCTGACGTCCTTGCGCTCGGAGGTCAGGTAGCGTTCGGGCTCGGCGTCGAGCACCTGCAAGCGGCGATCGAACACCATCGCCCGCTCGATGAGCGGCCACTTGAAATGCAGGCCGGGGTCGATCCCGGTGCGGTCGACCCGGCCCAGGTTGAGCACCATCGCGACCTGGCCCTCGCGGACCACGTAGGTCGAGCCCATCAACGCCAGCAGGGCGGCGACGGCCACCGCCATCCATACGGAGAATTTCATCGGATCACCTCCTCGCGGCCGCTGCGCGGGGTGCGACCGCTGCGGGTGGTATCGGAACCGGCCGACGGGGTCGAGGTGACCTCCGGCGCCAGCACGTCGGGTGTCAGCAGCGGGGCCTGGCCGGACGAAGAGCCGCCCTGGCCTTCCATCGGCACGTAGATCAGCTGGCGCGAATCGCCGCCGACGATCTTGCGGTTGCCGGCCAGCACCTCTTCGACGGTCTCCAGCCACAGGCGCTTGCGGGTGACCTGCGGCGCGTCCTGGTATTCCTCGACCAGCATCGAGAAGCGGTCGGCGTTACCTTGCGCCTGCGCCACCACGGCGGTCTGGTAGCCCTCGGCGGTGGTGCGCACGCGGGCCGCCTGGCCACGCGCCTCGGGCACCACCTGGGCGGCGTACGCCTGGGCCTCGCTGATCAGGCGGTCCTGGTCCTGCTGGGCGCTGTTGACGTCGTCGAAGGCCGGCTTGACCTCTTCCGGCGGTCGCGCGTTGGGCAGGTTCATCTCGGTCACCACCAGACCGGTGCGGTAGGCGTCGAGCGAGGCCTGCAACTGGTCGCGCGCCGACACCGCCAGCGCGCCGCGGGCGCCCAGCACGGTGTCGAGGGTGGAGCGGCCGACCTGCTCGCGCACGGTGCTCAGCGCCGCCTGCTGCAACATGGCGTCGGCGTCGCGGGTGCCGAACAGGTATTTCTGCGGGTCGCTGACGCGGTACTGCACGTTGATGTCGACCTGCACGATGTTCTCGTCGGCGGTCAGCACCGGCACGCTGGTGCTGAAGGTCTTGATCGCGGTCGCGTTGACCTTGGTCACCGTCTCGATCGGCCACGGCAGCTTGAAGTGCGGGCCCGGCTGCAGCACGCGGCTGACCTCGCCGAAGCGCAGGACCACGCCGCGCTGCTGCTCGGTCACCAGCACGAAGCAGTTGAAGGCCAGCCACAGGCCGACCGCCAGCAGCACCCAGCGGCCGATATTGCCGGCGCCGCCGCCATTGCCGCCGCCGAACAAACCACGCAACTGGTCGATGATGGCATCCAGCGGATTGCCGTCGGTGCCGCGTCGCGGTGGGCGACCACCGGCGGAACCGCCGGGGTTGTCGCTGCCAGGGGTGTTCCAGGCCATGCCTGCTCCTCAGAAAGTGGGTGCGACGATTGCGCTGTCCCCGCGCTTGCGCAGGCGACCGATGATTCTAGGTGAAGGCTGTCCGTGCCTCAAACCAGCCGGACTTCAACGGGCTCGACCTCAAACCCGGTCCACGCCGAAATCCGGCTCGCCCGACATCGCCCGGTCCAGCGCCGCGCCGTCCAGCAGCGGTCGCAATGCTTCGCCGTGGGCCTGCACGTACAGGCGCTGGGCGTCGGCCTCGGCCAGGTCGAGCTGCAGGCGCCAGCCGTCATCGCCGGCCTGCTCGCCGACCACCGCGCCCAGCTCGTGCAGGCGCGCGCGCAGGCGACCGGCACCGGCCGGCAGGTCGATGCTGCCGACCACATGGCGCAACTCCAGCGCCTCGCCGATCGCGCCGCGCAGCAGGTCCAGCCCGCTGCCGTCGCGCGCCGACAGCCACACCCGTGGATGGCCCTCGGCCGGCAGGTCCATACGCGGCTGCATCTGGCCGGCGCCGTTGTCGTCGAGCCGGTCGATCTTGTTGAACACCAGCACCTGCGGGATGTCGCCGGCGCCGATCTCGCTCAGCACCTCGTCGACCTGGGTGATGCGCTCGTCGCGCAACGGGTCGGCGGCGTCGATCACGTGCAGCAGCAGGTCGGCCTCGCGGGCCTCGCTCAGGGTCGAGCGGAACGCGGCGACCAGTTCGTGCGGCAGGTCGCGGACGAAGCCGACAGTGTCGGCCAGCACCACGCCCCCACCGGGCAGGTCGATCCGGCGCACGGTCGGGTCGAGGGTGGCGAACAGCTGGTCGGCGGCGTAGGCCTCGGCACCGGTCACGACGTTGAACAGGGTCGACTTGCCGGCGTTGGTATAGCCGACCAAGGCCACGCGCGGCAGCTCGCTGCGCACCCGAGCGCGGCGCTGCTGGGTGCGCTGCACCTGGACCTTGTCGAGCCGCATCTGCAGTTGCTCCAGGCGCTTCTGCAACAACCGGCGATCGGTTTCGAGCTGGGTTTCACCCGGACCGCGCAGGCCGATCGAACCGCCGCGCTGGCGCTCCAGGTGGGTCCAGCCGCGGATCAGGCGGGTGGCCATGTGGCGCAGCTGGGCGAGCTCGACCTGCAGCTTGCCCTCGTGGCTGTGCGCGCGCATCGCGAAGATGTCGAGGATCAGGCCGGTGCGGTCGACCACCCGACGCTGCAGCGCGCGCTCGAGGTTGCGCTCCTGGCTCGGGCTCAGCGGATGGTTGACCAGGATCAGGTCGGCGCCACTGGCATCGGCGGCGGCCTTGACCTCTTCCAGCTTGCCGCTGCCGATCAGGATCGCGGCGTTGGGGCGGTCGATCCGCGCGGTCAGCATCGCCGCCACGCTGGCGCCGGCGGTGCGGGCAAGATCGGCGAACTCCTCCAGCAGGCCCTCGTCGGGCGGGCCGCCGGCGTGGGGCTGGATCAGCAGGGCGTGTTCGCCCTTGCGGGAACGTTCAAACAAGGGCGAAGGTCTCTGGGCGCGGATGCGGCATGTTCAGCAGATGGTTCCGCCAGCGGCGCAAATCAAGTGCGAGCCGCCGACGACCCTGCCAGCCGTTCACCCGCGACGTCGCGTCACTCGTCGTCGCGGCTCTCGTGGCCGTTGCCGTTGCCGTTGTGACCGGTGTCGCCGCCCTCGCCGTGCTGGACGTAGCCACCGCCCGGCCCCACGCGGACGTTGCGCGCCGGCACCACGGTCGAGATCGCGTGCTTGTAGACCATCTGGCTGACGGTGTTGCGCAGCAGTACCACGAACTGGTCAAACGACTCGACCGTGCCCTGCAGCTTGATGCCGTTGACCAGGTACACCGACACCGGCACGCGCTCACGGCGCAGCGCGTTCAGGAAAGGATCCTGCAAAGATTGCCCTTTGGACATCGAAATTTCCCCACTTTGGTTTCTAGTTATGGGCGCCGCCCGCTCCACCGGGCCTCGCATCGCCGGGATCTCTGTCCCCACAGCGGCGATGAGGCGATGGTAGCGCAACTGGGGCCGTGCGGCGGTTTGTTCGCGGCCCGCGGCGAACAGCCGTGGCGAGACGTGACCGGATCGACGGATTGGACCCCGGGCTTTTGCAGGAGCGGCTTCAGCCGCGATCTGGCGTCGGCGCGGGCGATCAACCATCCGATCGCGGCTGAAGCCGCTCCTACAGGAGCTTCGGCAGGAACATCGCCAAGGTTTGTTCCAACCCGTCACGCCCGGTCAACGGATCGAACCATCGCGCGTCCAGCTCGCCGCGCAGCCAGGTGAACTGGCGCTTGGCCAGTTGCCGGGTGGCCCAGATGGCCTGGTCGCGGAATTCGGCGGCGCCGGTAGCGCCGTCGAGATGCTGCCACGCCTGGCGGTAGCCGACCGCACGCAGCGCCGGCAGTTCCAGCGGATCGGGATGGGCCTGGAGTTGCGGCATCGCCCGCAGCCGGCGGACCTCGTCGAGGAAGCCGGCCTCCAGCATCAGGTCGAAACGACGGGCGATGCGTTCATGCAGCACCGCACGGTCGGGCGGCGCCAGCACCAGCTTGAGCACCTTGAACGGCAGCCGCGGCGGCGGCGGGTCGGAACGCCAATCGCTGATGGTGCGGCCCGACAACCGATGGACCTCGAGTGCACGCTGGATCCGCTGGGCGTCGGTGGCGTGGATGCGAGCGCCGGACTCGGGGTCGATCGCCGCCAGCTCGGCGTGCAAGACGGCCCAGCCGCAGGCGTCGGCCTCGGCGGCCAGCTGGGCGCGGGTCGCCGGGTCGGCGCCCGGCATCGACGACAACCCATGCAGCAACGCCTGGAAGTACAGCCCGGTGCCGCCGGCAAGTATCGGCAGCTTGCCGCGCGCGGCGATGTCGTCCAGTGCCGCGCGGGCATCGAGCGCGAACGCGGCCGCCGAGTACGGCTGCCACGGCTCGCGGATGTCAATGAGGTGGTGCGGCACCCGCGCCAGTTCCGCGGCGTCGGGCTTGGCCGCGCCGATATCGAGCCCTCGGTAAACCAGCGCCGAGTCGACGCTGACGATCTCGCCATCGAAACGCTGCGCCCAGTCGAGCGCGAGCGCGGTCTTGCCCGAGGCGGTCGGCCCCATCAGTGCGATCGCCCGCGGACGCGTGTCGTTCATGGCCGGGCTTTGGTGGACGAGGATCCGCAGATGGGTGCAGCGCGCCGCCCCGTGGAGCGACGCGCTGCCGACGATCAGTAACCGGTTTCGCGCAGGCTCTGGCGCACCTGCTGGTGCAGTACCTGGATGTCCTGCGGCGGCTCGCGGTCGAGACGGCTGACCACGATGATGCCGATGGTGGCGACGATGAAGCCCGGTACGATTTCATACAACGCCGAGCCGAACTGGTCGACCGCGATCATCTTCCACGCGATCACCGTGCCGGCGCCGAGCACGATGCCAGCCAGCGCGCCGTTGCGGGTCATGCGCTGCCAGAACAGCGACAACAGCACCACCGGCCCGAACGCGGCGCCGAACCCGGCCCAAGCATAGCTGACCAGCCCAAGTACGCGGCTGTCCGGGTCACGCGCCAACCACAACGCCAGCAGCGCGATCAGCGCGACCGATACCCGGCCGGCCCAGACTAATTCGCGCTGGCTCGCGGCCTTGCGCAAGAAGCCGCGGTAGAAGTCCTCGGTCATGACGCTGGCGCACACCAGCAACTGGCACGACAGCGTGCTCATCACCGCCGCGAGGATCGCCGACAGCAGCACGCCCGCCACCCAGGGGTTGAACAGCAGGCTCGCCAGCTCGATGAACACGCGCTCGGAGTTGGCGTCGACCGGACCGGCCTGGCCCGGGTTGTTGGCGAAGTAGGCGATGCCGAAGAAGCCCACGCCGAGCGAGCCGGCCAGGCACAGGATCATCCAGGTCATGCCGATCCGACGGGCTGCAGGAATGGTCTTGACGCTGTCGGCGGCCATGAAGCGCGCGAGGATGTGCGGCTGGCCGAAGTAGCCCAGGCCCCACGCCAGCGCGGACAACACGCCGATCACGCCGAGCGCGCCGCCGTCGAACCAGTCGAGCCGGCCGGCATCGAACGCGCGGACCACGTCGACGGTGGCCTCGAAGCCGCCGTTGTTCATCAGGATGATGCTCGGCGCCAGCAGCAGCGCGAAGAACATCATTCCGGCCTGCAGGGTGTCGGTCCAGCTGACCGCGAGGAAGCCGCCGACCAGGGTGTAAAGGATGGTCGCGGCCGCGCCCCACCACAGTGCCTGCGTGTACGGCAGTCCCAGCACGCTCTCGAACAGACGCGCCCCGGCCACCACGCCCGACGCGCAATACACCGCGAAGAACACCAGGATCACTATCGCCGACAGCACCCGCAACAGGCGGTCGTGGTCGGCGAAGCGGTTGGTGAAATAATCGGGGATGGTCAGCGCATCACCGGCGCGCTCGGTGTAGGTGCGCAATGGCCCGGCGACCCAGCGCCAGTTGGCGTAGGCGCCGAGGATCAGGCCGATCCCGATCCAGCTCTCGGACACGCCGCCGACGTACATCGCGCCGGGCAGGCCCATCAGCAGCCAGCCGCTCATGTCGGACGCACCGGCAGCCAGCGCCACCACCCACGGCCCGAGCGAGCGGCCGCCGAGGATGTAATCGCCGAAGTCCTTGGTCGAACGCCAGGCGATGAATCCGATCAGGATCACCACGGCGAGGTAGATCGAGAAGGTGACGAGTAACGGTGTGCTGGCTGTCATTGCAACAGGCTCCCCCGGTCATGCTTGTGGGCACCGCGACGCGGCGCTCGCGAGTGGGCGCTGCCATGGCCTGGCGGCGCGCGAATGGGCCAGCCTAACGCAGATGGAAGGCACTTTCAGCCCGCGCGCCTGCCGCGTTTATGCACAGCGGCTGTGGACAAGCGCGCGGGCGAAGCTGTGGACAACTTGCCGAGGCGCCCACGGGACATGGCCTGTGACCGGCTTGGCCAATTCTTGGCCAGTGCCGCCACGAGCGGTTAGCCGGGGTGACGAGTCAGTCGTCGTCCGGCCAGCGGATCGCCGATGGCGACCCGGTTTGCCGCGGCCGCGGCTGGGCGGCCACGGCCTCCCAGACTTTCAGGGCATCGACGGTGGCGGCGACGTCATGCACGCGCAGCAACCGCGCGCCGCGCTGGACGGCGATCAGGTGCGCGGCGACCGAGCCGTGCACGCGCTCGCGCGGGTCGTCGCGACCGGTCAGCTCGCCGATCGACTTCTTGCGCGACAGGCCCGCCAGCAGCGGCACGCCGAGTTCGTCGAAGCGCTGCAACTGCGCCAGCAGCGCGAGGTTGTGGTCGAGGGTCTTGCCGAAACCGAAGCCCGGATCGACCACGATCCGCCTCTTGTCGATCCCGGCCATCTCGGCGGCGAAGATGCGCTCGGCGAGGAAGCGGAACACCTCCGACACCACGTCGTCGTAGCGCGGCTCGGCCTGCATGCCGCGCGGCTCGCCCTGCATGTGCATCAGCACCACCGGCACGCCGAGCGCAGCGGCGGCATCGAGCGCGCCTTCGCGACGCAGGGCGTAGACATCGTTGACCATGCCCGCGCCGGCGGCGATTGCGGCGCGCATGACCTCGGGCTTGGACGTGTCGATGCTGATCGGCAACGCGGTTTCGCGGGCCAGCCGCTCGATCACCGGTACCACCCGGCGCAGTTCCTCTTCGACTGCGACCTCATCGGCGCCCGGCCGGGTCGACTCGCCGCCGATGTCGAGGATGTCGGCACCCTCGCCCGCCAGCCGCAGGCCATGGGCGACCGCGGCCTCCAGGGTGTCGTGGGCGCCGCCGTCGGAGAACGAGTCCGGAGTGACGTTGACGATGCCCATCACCCGCGAGCGATCGAGCACCAGTGCGCGGCCGTTGCAGTCGAGGGTCAAGACGGTGTCGAACATGGCGGACGCCCAACAAAAAAGGCCAGAGCGGACTCTGGCCTTTTGATCTGTTGCTTACAAGCGCAGCGCGGCGTCAGGTCTGCGCCGCCGGCCCGCCGATCGCGCCCGCATTGCCACCGCGGTCGTCCTTGGAGGTCTTGCCCGACTTGATCCAATCCGCAGGCGGGCCCGGATCGCGGCCCTCCATGATCGCGTCGATCTGCTTGGCATCGATGGTCTCGTACTGCAGCAGCGCTTCGGCCATCGCGTGGAGCTTGTCGAGGTTGCCCTTGAGGATCTCGGTGGTGCGGTTGTAGGCCTTGTCGAGGATGCCGCGCACGACCTCGTCGATCTTGCGCGCGGTGTCATCCGACACACTCTTGTGCTGGGTCACCGAACGGCCGAGGAACACCTCGTCGTCTTCCTCGCTGTAGGCAATCGGCCCCATCTCGTCCGACAGGCCCCACTTGGTGACCATGTTGCGGGCCATCTTGGTCGCCCGCTCGATGTCGTTGCTGGCGCCGGTGGTGACCTTGTCTTCGCCGAAGATCAGCTCCTCGGCCACGCGGCCGCCATACAGCGAGCACAACTGCGACTGGATCGCGGTGCGGTTGTAGCTGTACTTATCGCCCTCGGGCAGGTACATGGTCACGCCCAGCGCGCGGCCGCGCGGAATGATGGTGACCTTGTAGACCGGGTCGTGCTCGGGCACGACGCGGCCGACGATCGCGTGGCCGGCCTCGTGGTAGGCGGTGAGCTTCTTCTCGTCCTCGCTCATCGCCATCGAGCGGTTCTCGGTGCCCATCATGATCTTGTCGCGGGCCTTGTCGAAGTGCTCCATGCGCACGTCCTTGGCGTTCTCGCGCGCGGCGAACAACGCGGCCTCGTTGACCAGGTTGGCCAGGTCGGCGCCACTGAACCCGGGGGTGCCACGGGCGATCGTCATCGGCTCCACGTCGTCCGACAGCGGCACCTTGCGCATGTGCACGCGCAGGATCTGCTCGCGGCCGCGCACGTCGGGCAGGCCGACCACGACCTGGCGATCGAAACGGCCGGGGCGAAGCAGCGCCGGATCGAGCACGTCGGGACGGTTGGTCGCGGCGATCACGATCACGCCCTCGCCGCCCTCGAAGCCGTCCATCTCCACCAGCAACTGGTTGAGGGTCTGCTCGCGCTCGTCATGCCCGCCGCCGAGGCCGGCGCCGCGATGACGGCCGACCGCGTCGATCTCGTCGATGAAGATGATGCACGGCGCCTGCTTCTTGGCCTGGTCGAACATGTCGCGCACGCGCGAAGCACCGACGCCGACGAACATCTCGACGAAGTCCGAGCCGGAGATGCTGAAGAACGGCACCTTGGCCTCGCCAGCGATCGCGCGGGCCAGCAGGGTCTTGCCGGTGCCCGGCGGGCCGACCATCAGCACGCCGCGCGGAATCTTGCCGCCGAGCTTCTGGAACCGGCCCGGGTCGCGCAGGAACTCGACCAGCTCGCCGACTTCCTCCTTGGCCTCGTCACAGCCGGCGACGTCGGCCAGGGTGACCTTGACCTGATCCTCGCCCTGCATCTTGGCGCGCGACTTGCCGAAGCTCATCGCGCCCTTGCTGCCACCCTGCTGCATCTGCCGCATGACGAAGATCCAGAACGCGATGATCAGGATGATCGGCAGGAAATTGAGCAGCAGCGACCAGAACGACGGCCCGCCTGGCGGCGTCTGGGTGATCGCGACATCGTGCTGCAGCAGGTCGGTGATCAGGTCCTTGTCTTCGGGCTTGTAGGTGGTGAAGGTTTCACCGTTCTTGCGCTTGCCGGTGATCGTGGTGCGATCCTCGCCGATCTTGACGCTTTCGATGCTGTCGGCCTGCACCTGCTCGACGAACTGGCTGTACGCCAGCGGTTCGGTGCTGGCGCCACCGCCGGCGGTACGCGGCCCGAACGCCTGGAACACCACCATCAGCACGACGGCGACGATTACCCAGAGCAGCAGATTCTTGGCCAGATCGTTCATTTGTTTCTCAGTTCATTTGATTTCGGCACGCTTGCCCTGGGCCAGCGCGTAGACCTCCGGCGACCGCTTGCGCGAGGCCGCCGGCTTGCGGATAGCGACCTTGGCATAACGCCGTCGCAGATCGCGCACGTAATCGTCGAAGCCCACGCCCTGGAACAGCTTGATCAGGAACGTACCATCGACGCGCAGGTGACGGTCGGCGAAATCCATCGCCAGTTCGGCCAGGTACAGCGCCCGCGGCATGTCGACCGCGTCCACACCGCTCTTATTGGGGGCCATATCCGACAGCACAAGGTCCACCGGCTTGCCGCCCAGGGTATCCACCAGCTGCGATAAGACCGCATCCTCCCTGAAATCCCCATGAAGGAACTCGACCCCGGCCAGGGTCGGCATGTCGAGGATGTCCAGCGCGATGACCCGGCCGCTGCTGCCCAGCTCCTGCCGGACCCACTGCGACCACCCCCCCGGGGCGGCGCCAAGGTCGACCACCACCATCCCCGGCTTGAGCAGGCGGTCGCGCTCGACCAACTCCTCCAGCTTGTAGGCCGCGCGCGAACGCAGGCCTTCCGCCCGCGCCTTCTTCACGAAGGGGTCGGAATGGTGTTCCTTGAGCCAGCGCTGGCTGCTTTTGCTGCGGGTGGCCATGGGCGGCGGAACCATGCGGAACGCGGAAGGACGGGGCCGCCATGATACCCTGCGCGACCTGCCCTCCCTTGATCGCGTGCTCCGATGCCGACCGTCCTGACCTCCGCCCAGACCCGCTTCCTGCGCGGCCAGGCACATGACCTGAAGGCGATGTTGCAGGTCGGCGGCAAGGGCATTACCGACGCTTTGGTCGCCGAGATCGATCTGGCGCTGGAGCACCACGAGCTGATCAAGATCAAGATCGCCGCGGCCGACCGCGAGACCCGCGATGCGATGATCGGGGAGTTGGCTGAACGGACCGAGGCCGCCCTGGTGCAGCGGATCGGCCATACCGCGGTGATCTACCGGCCGAGCACGGACAAGCGCCAGATCGTGTTGCCGCGGGCCTGAGCCACGCTGCCAGCGACCCGGACCGACGGCGCGATTGCTAGCATGTACCCATGCAACTCACGCTCGAACAACCCGACCATGAATTCTTCCTGCGCGGCGCCGATGGCGTGGCGGCGAGGGTCAACGATCGAACGCTGCAGCGCAGCTTCGTGATCGCACCCGACCGGCTGGTCGAGGACTGGCCGGTGACCGATGCCCGAGCGCTGCAGCCGGCGGACCTGGAACCGTTGCTCGCCCTGCAGCCCGAAGTGCTGCTGCTCGGCAGCGGCGCCGGCCAGGCATTCCCGCCGGCGGCGGTGATGGCGGCCTGCCTGGGCCGCGGCATCGGCATCGAGGTGATGACCAACGACGCCGCCGCGCGTACGTTCAACGTGCTCGCCGGCGAAGGCCGGCGGGTGGCGGCGGGGTTCATCCTGCCGGGCTGAGTACGCGTGCCGGCTCTCCTGTAGGAGCGGCTTCAGCCGCGATGTGAAATCGTCCGCCCGCGCCGGGTTCAGATCGCGGCTGAAGCCGCTCCTACAACAGCCTCATTTGTGCGGCAGGTATTTCAGCGGGTCGACCGGCTTGCCGTTGTAGCGGATCTCGAAATGCAGCATGTCGCGCGCGGCACCGGTACGACCCAGCTCGGCGATCTGCTGGCCGGCCTTGACCACCGCGCCCTCGTTGACCAGCCGGTTGCGGTTGTGGCCATACGCCGACAGCCACTGCTCGTTGTGCTTGATGATGATCAGCTCGCCGTAGCCGACCAGCCCCGACCCCGAGTACACCACGGTGCCGTCGCCGGACGCGCGTACCGGGGCGCCGCCGGTGCCGGCGATGTCGATGCCCTGCTTGGTCGGCTCACCGGCCTCGAAGCGGCTCAACAACTGGCCGTCGACCGGCCAGCGCCAGGCCACGCCGCTGCGGACCGGTGGCGCGCTCGTCGCCGGGGTCGTTGCCGGAGGCGCCGTGCTGCTTGGCGGCGGGCGCGTGGCCGTGCCGGACGACGCGCGTGGCGACTGGCTGCC
This sequence comes from Lysobacter sp., assembly GCA_050737695.1. Taxonomy (GTDB): domain Bacteria; phylum Pseudomonadota; class Gammaproteobacteria; order Xanthomonadales; family Xanthomonadaceae; genus Novilysobacter. The sequence goes on from JBOHYB010000011.1 coordinate 39,115, forward strand.
ACCGCTGCCCGGATACAGGCGCAGACGCTGCCCCGGATGGATCGTGTAAGGCGGCGCAATCGAGTTCCAGGCCGCCAGGTCGCGCATCGCGATGCCGTTTTCGGTCGCGATCCGGTACAGGTTGTCGCCGCGCTGGACCACCGTGGTGGCGCCGTACCGGGGGGTGGAGCCGCCCTCGCGGATCACCGTGCTGGAACAGGCGGCGAGCGCAAGCGCCACGCCGGCGGAAAACAACATGCGGGCGAGGGCCTTGCCCGCAGAGGTCTTGGTCGAAGTCGCGGTCCTGATCATGCTCACCTTGAAAGCCACTGGAACAATTCGCGTACGGCAACGCCACCACCACCGATCAGCACACCGAAATAGATGATCGTGCCGATGTTCGCCAGATGGCCGAGCAACATCGCCCCGCCGTCGCGTTGGATCAGGCCGACAGCGTAAAACAGCAGCGCCAGCGCCGGCAGCGTATTGCTGAACGGAACGAATCCGAACGGCGCCATCAGCAGCAGCGCGGCGAGGATGAAGGCGAGGTTATTGACCAGGTTCTGCGCGCGCCCGTCGACGAACATGCGCAGCCGGTACGGCCGGCTGATCGTTTCCAGCCGCCGCACCCACACCATGCCGCCGGTCAGGCCGGGACGCAGCTTGTCGGCAGGCAACCCCTTGTCCATGAGCCGGGCCGGCAGCCACAACGGCCGGCCGATCAGGCGGCTGATGCCGACCAGCAGGATCGCCGCACCGAACACCGTGCTGACGCCGGGAATCGACACCGGGACCAGGAACACCAGGGTCAGCAGCATGGTCAGCAGCAACAGGCCTTCGTCACCGAACACGTCGAGCAATTCGCCCAGAGTGAGTTTGTCCTCGGGCAGATCGCGGATGATTCCCGCCAGTTGTTCGCCGAGCGAAGCGCACCCGGGCCCGCGCGCGGGTGCGCGGTTGTCCGGGTCGCGCCCGTCCGGGCCGTGCTTGCCTGAACCAGCCATGGCGCTCAATCGATCATGCCCGACAGCAATGGCACGAACACCACCGGACCAAGGTCCTGCTGGCCGATGCGGCCGTCGTCGTCCTTGGTCAGGCGCAGCAGCGACTGCGACGAGGCCGGGCCGACCGGGGCGACCAGGCTGCCACCGGGCGCGAGCTGCGCGGTCAGTGCCTCGACCAGCGCCGGCGCCGCGGCAGTCACCAGAATCGCGTCGAATGGGCCGTTCTCCGGCCAGCCGATGCGACCGTCGTCGTGCTTGCTGCGGATATTCATGCCGAGCTGGCGGAAGCGCTTGCGCGCGGTGCGCAGCAATTCGCCGATGCGCTCGACCGTATGCACCTCCAGCCCGAGCGCGGCCAGCACCGCGGCCTGGTAGCCGGACCCGGTGCCGATCTCCAGCACCTTGGACGGCCGGGTCTGCAACAGGGTCTCGGTCATCTTGGCCACCACCCACGGCTGCGAGATGGTCTGGCCGTGGCCGATCGGCAGCGCGGTGTCCTCGTAGGCGCGGGTGGCCAGTGCCTCGTCGACGAACAGGTGCCGCGGTACGGTGCGGATGGCGTTGAGTACGCGCTCGTCGCGGATCCCGCCGCCCTCGTGGGTGCCCGCGCGCAGACGTTCGACCAGGCGGTCGCGCACCCGTTGCGAGGTCATCCCCGAGCCCAGCGCCTCGGGCTGCAAGCGCATCCGCAGGCTCATCGGGCCGGCTCCGCGGCCGGACGGTCGAGCGAGGCAGCCAGCCCGCCGACCCAACTGGCGACCTGCTCCAGCGCCTGGTAGCGGGTCAGGTCGACCTGAATCGGGGTGATCGAGATGTGGCCTCGGCGCACGGCGTGGAAATCGGTGCCGGCACCGGCGTCCTGCTCCGGCCCGGCGGCGCCGATCCACCACCACTGGCGCCCGCGCGGGTCGGTCTGCGGCACACAGGCCTCGGCGCGGTGGCGGTTGCCCAGCCGGGTCACCTCGAAGCCGACGATCTCGTCCCACGGCAGGTCGGGCACGTTGACATTGAGCATGGTGTCGGCCGGCAGCGGGTCGGTCTTGAGGCGGGCGATGATCTCGGCGGCGGCGCGCGCCGCGGTCTCGTAATGGCGGCCGACGTGGTCGGCGGTCACCAGCGATACCGCCACCGACGGCAGGCCGAGGAAACGCCCTTCCATCGCCGCGGCGACGGTGCCCGAATAGATCACGTCGTCGCCCAGGTTGGCGGTGTTGTTGATGCCGGACACCACGATGTCGGGCTCGTCCTCGAGCATCCCGGTAATGGCGACGTGGACGCAGTCGGTCGGGGTTCCGAACACGCGCCAGCTGCACGGGTCCTGCTGCACCACCCGCACCGGCATGTCGAGAGTCAGCGAATTGCTGGCGCCGGAGCGGTCGCGGTCGGGGGCGACCACGAGTACCTCGTGGCCGGCGGCGCGCAACCCGTCGGCGAGAATCCGGATGCCGGGGGCGTCGACGCCGTCGTCGTTACTGACCAGAACTCGCATGGGCTCCCTTGGCAAAAGTACGACCCCGACAGGTCGTGGGGAAAAGGCCCGTCGAAACACCGACGGCCGAATGGACGACACCGCGACGAAGGCAACGGTCGCGGTGTCCCGAGGGGTCCATGATAGCCGAAGGCCGGGTAGGCTTTACCGATGGCAACCGGGATCAATCAATGACCAAGCGGCGCAACGACGACGATGACGATGCCGCGCTGTTCCGCGCGGCAATCGGCGACGTGCGCAAGCTTCCGGAACAACCTTCGCCGCCCGTCACGCCACGGCCAAAACCGCGTGCACGCATGGCCGAGCAGGACGAGGCCAACGCCCGCGAGGCGTTCCGCCAGGGCCTGGACGCACCGTTGCTCGAAGCCGGTGATGCCCTGGCCTACCGTGACGAGCGGTTGCCGGCCACGCTCTACCAGCGTCTGCGCCGCGGCGAGATCGCGGCCGAGGAGGAACTCGATCTGCATGGCACCGATGCGCGCACCGCCGAGGCGTTGCTGCGCGCCTTCCTCGGCGATGCCCAACGGCATGGCATTGGCTGCGTGCGGATCATCCACGGCAAGGGCCGGCATGGCAGCGCCGATGTCGGCAGCAGCGGCGCGCCGGTGCTGAAGAACCTGGTCGATCGGATGCTGCGCCAGCGCGCGAGCGTGCTGGCGTTCCATTCGCCGCCCCCGAACCAGGGCGGAACGGGCGCAGTGCTGGTGCTGCTGGCGCCGCCGAAGCGGCGCTAGCCGGACCGTCAATCGTTTTGTGCGACCAGTCCTTCTTCGGTCGTCGGCGGGTTGACCCACATCACCTCGATGCCGCGGCGACGCGCGATCTGCTCGACCGCGCTTATGTAGGCCTCATCGGCAACGATGGTTCTCGTGTCCGGGGACACCCGCGCCGTCTCGCCCGTCGTGGCGCACGCCGCCAGACCCACGACCGATAACGACAGTACGGCAGCACGTGACAACACGTTCATGGCCGACCTCCGGTATCAATGACAGGGCGTTCAAGCGCCCCGAGCCCGATCAGCAAGGGCTGGTTTCCGGTATACGCCGCTCAGCGTCGGCGGCCAGTCCCCCGGGACAGGTTTCCGACGAACGGTGGGTCGCGCCCGACAGCGGCAGGGAGTCAGGAGATGGCGCCGAGTTCGGCCAGCACCACGGTGGCGTAAGTGCCCGGCGGCAACGAGAAACCCAGTTCCAGAACGTCGTCCGCCGGTCGCTGCCAGGTCAGGTCGGCCGGGAGTAATCGCAACGAGCGGCGCTCCTGCTTCAAACCGGCGGCTTCAAGGCCGGCACGCAGGCGGGCGGATCCGTCGTCGTCCAGCGCCGCCAGTTCGACGGCCTCGGCTGCCGCGGAACTGCGCAGCCCGCCGCGTCCCCACAGCGGCCCGGTAGGGTGGATGTCGAAACTTGCCAGGCGCTGGGCGAGGGTCTCGTTGAAAGGCTCGGGGCCGAACACGCTGCGGCTGCCGTCAAGCATCCAGACCTCGCCATCGAGAGCGCCGCCCTCGCCGCTGGCGTCCCAGTTGCCGGCCGCAACACGCCGGGCCAATACCCGGTTGAACAGCGCCGAGCGCGCGGCCGACAGCAGCATGCCGCGCTGCTCCCGACCGACCCGGCGACCGGCGAACATCGAAAGCGCGGCGCCGAGATTGTCGCCGCCACGGCCGAAGCGCTGTTCGCCGAAGTAGTTGGGCACGCCGCGCGCGGCGATCAGCCGTAGCCGCGACTCGATCGCGGCACGCTCGCCCTGCACTTCGCGCAAGGTGAGGACGAAGCGGTTGCCGGCGAGCGCTCCGCGCGGCAGTTTCTTCGCGTGCCAGTGATGTTCGAGCACGCGCAGGCGTTCGTCGCCGTCGTTGCTGTCCAGCGTCGCCAGGTCCGGCGCGACCTTCTTCGGCAGGTGCACGCTGAACCGCTGGCGAGTCACCGCGTGGCGATCCTTGAGGCCGGCGTAGCCGATCGCCATCTCGCCGACCCCGGCCCACTCGGCGATGCGCCTGGCGGCGAACGCGGTGTTGATGCCGCGCTTCTCGATGGTCAGCAGCAGGTGTTCGCCGCTACCACTGGGTTCGAAGCCGGGCAATTCCTCGACCCGGAAATCTTCCGGCGTGGTGCGGATCCGTGCCTGCAGTACCGGCGCGCCATGCGCGCGCGGCAGGATCGCATCCAAAGGGTTCATGCGCCGAGCAACAGGCACACCGCCATCGCGGCGATGCCTTCGCCACGGCCGGTGAAGCCGAGTTTCTCGCTGGTGGTGGCCTTGACGCTGACCGCATCGACAGCGACCTCGAGATCGGCCGCCAACCGTTCGCGCATGGCCTGCGCGTGTGGGCCGACCTTGGGCTGCTCGCAGATGACGGTGATGTCGGCGTTGCCCAGGCGCCAACCGCGCTCGGCTGCCAGTGCCTTGCAATGGCGCAGGAACGCGCGGCTGTCGGCGTCCTTCCACCGAGGGTCGGACGGCGGGAAGTGCCGGCCGATGTCGCCCAGTGCCAATGCCCCGAGGATGGCGTCGCACAAGGCGTGGATCACCACGTCGCCGTCGGAATGGGCAAGCACGCCACGATCGTGCGGCACGCGCACGCCGCCGAGGACGACGTGGTCGCCATCGCCGAATGCGTGGACGTCGTAGCCCTGGCCGATGCGGATGTTCATGGATGCGTAGTCCGTCTGGAGAGCAGGAACTCCGCGAGGGCAAGGTCGGCCGGGGTGGTGACCTTGAGGTTGTCCTCGCGGCCCTCGACCAGTCGCGGATGGGCGCCTGCGCGTTCCATCGCCATCGCCTCGTCGGTGACGACGATGCCGTCGGCTTGCGCCTGCCGCAAGGCATCGGCCAACGCGCCACGGTGGAATGCCTGCGGAGTCAATGCGCGCCACAGGTGTTCGCGCGGCTCGGTGGCGACGACGCGGGCCTCGCCGTCGGCGCGCTTGAGGGTGTCGCGCACCGGCGCGGCGAGGATCGCGCCGTCGGCTTCGGCGGTGGCCGCGTCGATCAGACGATCGAGGTCGTCGCGTTGCAGGTTCGGCCGCGCGGCGTCGTGGACCAGCACAAGGACATCCGTGCCGACGTCGGCCGGCATCGCCTGCAGCGCCGCCAGCACCGAATCGGCGCGCTCGCCGCCGCCGACACAACGCAACACTGGCTTGCCATGCAACTCGGTCCAGCCCGGCCAGCGCGGATCGTCCGCGGCCAGCGCGACCATCGCCCCGGCGACCCGCGGGTGCGCCAGCAGCGCATCGAGCGCATGCGCGATCAGCGGCTGGCCGGCGGCTTCAAGGTATTGCTTGGGGACATCGCCGCCAAACCGCGTGCCGCGGCCGGCTGCCGGGATCACCGCCCAGATGGTCGGCGCGGTCACGGCGCCTCGCGGTCGCCGTCGGCCGGCGCAACCGCGGGCGGCGGCGTGCTGCCCTCCGGTTCCACCACCCGGTAGAACGTCTCGCCCGGCTTGATCATGCCCAACTCGCTGCGGGCGCGTTCCTCGACCGCGGCCTCGCCGGATTTCAGATCCTCGACCTCGGCGGCGAGCGCGTCGTTGCGTTGCTGCAAGCCTTCGTTCTCGTGGGCCTGCTGCTCGACGCGCTCGGCCAGTACCGCGACCGAACGACGCCCACCCTCGCCCAGCCACAGCCGGTACTGCAGGAACGCCAGCATGGCGACCAGCAGCAACAGGACGCTGAGCCAGCGACGCGGCATCGCGCGGTCAGCGCTTCAGCGAGACGAACGCGTCGCGGCCGGCATAACGTGCGGCGCGGCCCAGCTGCTCCTCGATCCGCAGCAACTGGTTGTACTTGGCCACGCGATCGCTGCGGCTCAGCGAACCGGTCTTGATCTGGGTCGCGGTGGTAGCCACCGCGATGTCGGCGATGGTGGTGTCCTCGGTCTCGCCGGAGCGGTGCGAGATCACCGCACCGTAAGCGGCGCGGTCGGCCATGGCGATCGCTTCAAGCGTCTCGGTCAGGGTGCCGATCTGGTTGACCTTGATCAGGATCGCGTTGGCGACCTGCTGGTCGATGCCCTGCTGGAAGATCCGCGGGTTGGTCACGAACAGGTCGTCGCCGACCAACTGCACCTTGTGGCCGAGTTTGGCGGTCAACTGCTTCCAGCCGTCCCAGTCGCCCTCGTCCATGCCGTCCTCGATCGTGATGATCGGGTACTGGTCGCACCAGCCGGACAGGAACTCGACGAACTGCTCGCTGGTCAGGCGCTTACCCTCGCCGGTGAGGTTGTACTTGCCGTTGTCGAAGAACTCGCTGCTGGCGACGTCGAGGCCGAGCAGGATGTCCTCGCCGGCGTGGTAGCCGGCCTTGCCGATCGCCTCGAGGATGGTTTCCAGCGCTTCCTCGTTGCTGCGCAGGTCCGGGGCGAAGCCGCCCTCGTCGCCGACCGCGGTGCTCAGGCCACGGCCCTTGAACACCGACTTCAGCGCGTGGAACACCTCGGTGCCGGCGCGCAGGCTTTCGGCGAACGTGTCGAAGCCGACCGGCAGGATCATGAACTCCTGCAGGTCGACGTTGTTGTCGGCGTGGGCGCCGCCGTTGATGATGTTCATCATCGGCACCGGAAGCACCGGCGTGCGGTCACCGGCGAGGTGCTGCCACAGCGGCAGCTTAAGCGACGCCGCCATCGCGTGGGCGTTGGCCATCGACACGCCGAGCAACGCATTGGCGCCGAGGCGGCCCTTGTTCTCGGTGCCGTCCAGGTCGATCAGGCGCTTGTCGATGCCGGCCTGGTCGGCCGCGTCCATGCCGGTGATCGCCTGGGCGATGGTGGTGTTGACGTTGTCGACCGCGTTGCGCACGCCCTTGCCGAGGTAGCGGGTCTTGTCGCCATCACGCAACTCGACCGCCTCCTTGGAACCGGTGGATGCACCCGAGGGCACCATCGCGCGGCCGAAGCTGCCGTCGCTGAGGGTGATCTCGGCTTCCAGGGTCGGGTTGCCGCGGCTGTCGAGGATCTCGCGGGCGTGGACTTTGGCGATCTGGGTCATGTCGGGTTCTTTGCAGCTCAGGATTGGGATTCTAGGAAGCCGTTGCGCTTGGTGACCTGGTCGATCGCCATCAGCGTCTCCAGCAGCGCGCGCATCTTGCCCAGCGGCCAGGCGTTGGGGCCGTCGGACAGCGCCGCTTCCGGCTTCGGGTGGGTTTCCATGAAGATGCCGGAAATGCCGACCGCCATCGCCGCGCGCGACAGCACCGGCACGAACTCGCGCTGGCCGCCGCTTTTGCCGCCAGCGCCGCCGGGCAGCTGCACCGAGTGGGTGGCGTCGAACACCACCGGGCAGCCGGTGTCGCGCATCACCGCGAGGCTGCGCATGTCGCTGACCAGGTTGTTGTAGCCGAAGCTGGCACCGCGCTCGCAGACCATGATGTCCTTGTTGCCGGTCGCCAGCGCCTTGTCGGCGACGTGCTTCATCTCCCACGGCGACAGGAACTGGCCCTTCTTGACGTTGACCGGCTTGCCGGCGCTGGCGACCTTCTGGATGAAGTCGGTCTGCCGGCACAGGAACGCCGGGGTCTGCAGCACGTCGACGACCGATGCGACCTCGTCCATCGGGGTGTATTCGTGGACGTCGGTCAGCACCGGCACGCCGAGCTGCTTCTTGACCTCCGACAACACCTTCAACCCCTCCTCGATGCCCGGGCCGCGGAAGCCCGAGACCGAGGTGCGGTTGGCCTTGTCGAAGCTGGACTTGAAGATGAAGGGGATGCCGAGTTCGTCGGTGATCTCCTTGAGGGTGCCAGCGGTGTCGAGTTGCAACTGCATCGACTCGATCACGCAGGGGCCGGCAATCAGGAAGAACGGCTGGTCAAGGCCGATTTCAAAGCCACAAAGTTTCATCGAATTGCTCCTCGCGCCATTGTAGGAGCGGCTTTAGCCGCGATCGGATGCTGGATCGCCCGCACCGACTCCGGATCGCGGCTAAAGCCGCTCCTACAGAGAGCGGATCCAGTCGATGCGGATATCACGTCGCGCCGCACGGATGGGTTACTCACGCTTTGGCTTCCTTCAACAGCCCGCCGGCTTCGCCTTCGTTGGCTTTGTACTCACGCGCGGCGCGGATGAAGCCGACGAACAGCGGGTGGCCGTCGCGCGGGGTGGAAAGGAACTCGGGATGCGCCTGGCAAGCCAGGAACCACGGGTGCTTGTCGCGCGGCAACTCGACCATCTCCACCAGCAGGTCGTCCATCGACTTGGCGCTGATCACCAGGCCGGCGTCCTCGAGCTGGGTGCGGTAGCGATTGTTGAACTCATAGCGGTGGCGGTGGCGCTCGCCGACCACGTCCTTGCCGTACATCGCGTGGGCCAGGGTGCCGGGCTTGATACGCTGGTCCTGCAGGCCCAGGCGCATGGTGCCGCCGAGGTCGCTGTCTTCGCTGCGGCGCTCCGTGTCACCCGAAGCGGTGCGCCATTCGGTGATCAGGCCGATCACCGGGTGCGGACTGGCCTTGTCGTTTTCGGTGCTGTTGGCGCCCTCCAGGCCCGCGAGGTTGCGCGCGGCGTCGACCACCGCGGCCTGCATGCCGTAGCAGATGCCGAAATACGGGATCCTGTTCTCGCGGGCATGGCGGGCGGTCTCGACCTTGCCCTCGAAGCCGCGGTCGCCGAAGCCGCCGGGCACCAGGATGCCATCGACGCCTTCCAGCGCCTTGCCGCCCCGGGTCTCGACGTCGGTCGATTCCAGCCACTTCAGCCTGACCCGGGTGCGCTGACGCAGGCCGCCGTGCTTGAGCGCCTCGCCGACCGACTTGTAGGCGTCTTGATGGTCGACGTACTTGCCGACGATGCCGATGGTGACCTCGTCGACCGGGTTCTCGGTGGCGTCGAGTACCGCGTTCCACTCAGTGAGATCGGCCGGGCCGGTTTCCAGTCGCAGGCGCTCGATGATCAGGTCGTCGAGGCCCTGCTCGTGGAAGCGACCGGGCATCTTGTAGATGTTGTCGAGGTCGACCGCGTTGATCACCGCGCGCTCGGAGACGTTGGTGAACAGCGCGATCTTGCGGCGCTCCGAATCGGGCAACGGCTGCTCGGAGCGGCACAGCAGGATGTCCGGCTGGATGCCGATCGAGCGCAGCTCCTTGACCGAGTGCTGGGTCGGCTTGGTCTTGAGCTCGCCGGCGGCGGCGATCCACGGCACCAGGGTGAGGTGCATGAACAGCGCCTTGTCGGGGCCGCGCTCGGTGCGGATCTGGCGGATCGCCTCCAGGAACGGCAGCGACTCGATGTCGCCGACGGTGCCGCCGATCTCGACCAGGCCGACGTCGAAGCCCTCGGTGGCCTCGAAGATCGCGCGCTTGATCTCGTCGGTGACGTGCGGGATCACCTGCACGGTGCCGCCGAGGTAGTCGCCGCGGCGCTCCTTGCGGATCACGTTGTCATAGATGCGGCCGGTGGTGACCGAGTTCTTGCGGCTCAGGCGGGTGCGGACGTAGCGCTCGTAATGGCCGAGGTCGAGGTCGGTCTCGGCACCGTCGTCGGTGACGTAGACCTCGCCGTGCTGGAACGGGCTCATCGTGCCCGGATCGACGTTGATGTAGGGGTCGAGCTTCATCATCGTCACGCGCAGGCCGCGCGCTTCGAGGATGGCCGCCAGCGAAGCCGCGGCGATGCCCTTGCCGAGCGAGGACACCACGCCGCCGGTGACGAAGACGAGCGGGGTCATGGGACGGGGGGGTGTCATGCGATTCACTACCGCTGGAAAGCCGTAGTTTAGCGGCTGGGCGGCCGGGCCGCGACTGCTTGACTTGGGCTGGCAGGGGTGGTGGCCGGATTGCCGTGCACAAAAAACGCCCCGGCGGACCGGGGCGTTTCGGATCGGCGTTCCGATCAGGCCAGAGGCGGCTTAATTGCCGTCTTCTTCAGGCTCGATCTCGCCTTCGGCCTCGACCGAGGCGTCGGCCTCGACGTCGGTCGCCGCCGCGTCGGCCGCGGTGTCGGAGGCGGTGTCGGAGGCGGTGTCGGTAACGGCAGCCGCGGCATCAGCAGCGGTGTGGGTGGCGGCATCGGCCGCGCTACCAACCGCCGAGGCGGCCTGATCGGTCTGCGCCTGCGCGGCAATGTCGGCCTGGGCATCGACCTCGGCGGTCTGGGCGAACGCGACCGGCGCGGCGATCAGGGCGGCGAGCGTCGCGGACACCAAGGTCGGCAGCATCAGCTTGCGAGTATTCATGGTGTTTCTCCTGAAAATTCGAAGGGGGGATTCCAAAATGTTGCCAAGTGGCCATCCCGGCACAGGGGAGCGCTGGACGACGCGGCCGACCCTATCGACCCGACCCATGCTCCAGACTGAACGAACGGGAAGTTAACGATGGCCGTCACGCGGCCAATCGTCCTCCAGCCCGTCGCATCGGCGCCGCCCCGGGCCGCGCTTGACCGCTCCCGGCCGCATCGCCATCCTCGCCGCTCCGTCCCGTCTCCGTCCCGGAACCCCAGAAGCACCTCGATGAACAATCGCTACAACGCCGCCGATATCGAAGTCCTGTCCGGGCTGGACCCGGTCAAGCGCCGCCCAGGCATGTACACCGACACCACCCGGCCGAACCACCTGGCGCAGGAGGTGATCGACAACTCGGTCGACGAGGCGCTCGGCGGCCACGCCCGCGGCATCGAGGTCACCCTGCACGCCGACGGCAGTTGCGAGGTCAGCGATGACGGCCGCGGCATGCCGGTCGACATCCACCCGGAGGAAGGCATCCCGGGGGTCGAGCTGATCCTGACCCGGCTGCACGCCGGCGGTAAGTTCAGCGGCAAGAACTACACGTTCTCCGGCGGCCTGCACGGCGTCGGCGTCAGCGTGGTCAATGCGCTGTCGACCCGGGTCGAGCTGTTCATCAAGCGCGACGGCAACGAGTACCGGATGACGTTCGGCGACGGCGACCGCACGTCCGAGCTGGAGGTCGTCGGCAGCGTCGGCAAGAAGAATACCGGCACCCGGCTGCGGTTCTGGCCGGACCCGAAGTATTTCGACACGCCGAAGTTCAACCTGCGCAGCCTCAAGCACCTGCTGCGGGCCAAGGCGGTGCTATGCCCCGGCCTGACCGTGCGCCTGTTTGATGCCGCCAGCGGCGAGAAGCTCGAGTGGCACTATGAGGACGGCCTGCGCGACTACCTGCGTGGCGAGCTGGTCGACCGCGAGCTGCTGCCGCCGGAGCTGTTCGTCGGCCAGCTGACCAAGGACACCGAAGTGGTCGACTGGGCGGTGGCCTGGGTCCCCGACGGCGAACTGGTTCAGGAGAGCTACGTCAACCTGATCCCGACCGCCCAGCACGGCACCCACGTCAACGGCCTGCGCACCGGTTTCACCGATGCCCTGCGCGAATTCTGCGACTTCCGCAGCCTGCTGCCGCGCGGAGTCAAGCTGGCGCCGGAGGATGTCTGGGACCGGGTGTCGTTCGTGCTGTCGCTGAAAATGACCGACCCGCAGTTCAGCGGCCAGACCAAGGAGCGACTGTCGTCGCGCCAGGCCGCGGGCATGGTCGAGGGCGCCGCCCACGACGCGTTCTCGCTGTGGCTCAACCAGCACGTCGAGCTTGGCGAGCGGATCGCCCAGTTGGCGATCGACCGCGCCAGCGCGCGACTGAAGACCGAGAAGCAGGTCACCCGCAAGAAGGTCACCCAGGGCCCCGCCCTGCCCGGCAAACTGGCCGACTGCAGCAGCCAGGATCTGTCGCGCACCGAACTGTTCCTGGTCGAGGGCGACTCGGCCGGCGGCAGCGCCAAGCAGGCGCGTGACAAGGACTTCCAGGCGATCCTTCCCTTGCGCGGAAAGATCCTCAACACCTGGGAAGTCGCCTCCGGCAGCGTGCTGGCCTCGCAGGAAGTGCACGACCTTGCGGTCGCGATCGGCTGCGACCCGGGCAAGGACGACCTCGCCGGCCTGCGCTACGGCAAGGTCATCATCCTCGCCGACGCCGATTCGGACGGGCTGCACATCGCGACCCTGCTGACCGCGCTGTTCCTGCAGCACTTCCCATCGCTGGTCGCCGCCGGCCACGTGTTCGTAGCGATGCCGCCGCTGTTCCGCATCGACCTGGGCAAGCAGGTGTTCTACGCCCTCGACGAGGAGGAGAAGCGGATCCTGCTGGAGAAGATCGAGCGCGAGAAGGCCGAGAAGAAGAAAGGCTCGGCCGGCAGCGTCCACGTCACCCGCTTCAAGGGTCTGGGCGAGATGAACCCGCCGCAGCTGCGCGAGTCGACCATCCATCCCGACACCCGCCGGCTGGTGCAGCTGACCGTCGACGACGGCGAGGCCACGCGCAAGCTGATGGACATGCTGCTGGCGAAGAAGCGGGCGTCCGACCGCAAGGCGTGGCTGGAGACCAAGGGCGATCTGGCGACGCTGGAGGTCTAGGGCGTGGCCAGGACCGCCGGCGCCGGGACCTGCGATCCTTGTAGGAGCGGCTTTAGCCGCGATCTGGAGCCGGTCGCCCACGCCAGTTGCAGATCGCGGCTAAAGCCGCTCCTACAAAGCCCATCATCCGTCGAAAGCCGCCTGCAGCAATGACCGCAGGGTGGGCTGCAGGCGTTCGGCCTTGTCCGGCAAATATTCGAACGAATCCTCGTCCATATAGTTGCGCTGGCTGATCTCCAACTGCACCGCGTCGAACCCGCGCGTCGGCTCGCCGTAGTGGCGGGTGATGTGGCCGCCCTTGAAGCGGCCGTTGGCGACCCAGTCGTAGTCGCCCTGCCCGGCCAGCACCGCCTCCAGCCGCGACTGCAACGCCGGTGAGCAACTGCTGCCCGCTGCGGTGCCGAGGTTGAGGTCGGGCAGCCGCCCCTCGAACAGGAACGGCAGCTCGCTGCCGCGGATCGAATGGCCTTCCCACAGCACCGCCCGGCCGTGCTCGGCGTGCAGGCGGTCCAGCTCGGCACGCAGCGCGTCGTGGTACGGCCGCCAGTAGCGTTCGACCCGCCCGCCGATCTCGGCCGCGTCCGGCGCCTCGCCCTCGCGATACACCGATTCGCCGCTGAACTGCACCGCCGGGCATAGGCCGGTGGTGTTCTGCCCCGGGTACAGCGAGGTGTCGTCGGGCGGGCGGTTGAGGTCGACCACGTAACGCGAGTGGTTCGGCACCAGCAGCGAGGCGCCGAGTTCGCGGGCGAACGCGTACAACTTCGACACGTGCCAGTCGGTATCGGGTGCATGGCGCGCGCTTTCGGTCATGCGCGCGGCGATGTCGTCAGGAATCGCGCTGCCGTCGTGCGGCAGGCTGATCAGCAGCGGCGCGGTGCCGCGGTGGAGGGTGTATGTGTCCATGTCGCTATTGTAGGAGCGGCTTCAGCCGCGATCGAATGTCCGGTCGCGCGTCCGATTCCAGATCGCGGCTGAAGCCGCTCCTACACAAACATCGTTACCGTCGCCGGCGCCGATTCCGGACGGGCAAGCCCTAGCGCATCAGCACCATTTCCTCGGCGCTGGTGGGGTGGATCGCGACGGTGTCGTGCAGGTCGGCCAGGGTGATGCCGCGCTTCATCGCGACTGCGAAGCCCTGCAGGATCTCGTCGGCGGCCTCGCCGAGCAGGTGGATGCCGACCACGCGGCGCTCCTCGCCGAGGCAGACCAGCTTGAACAGGCTGCGCTGCGGCGAGTCGGCCAGTGCGTGCAGCATCGGCCGGAAGCTGGCGTGGGTGGTGTAGACGTCGTCGCCGTGCAACTCGCGCGCCTTCGCCTCGGTCAGTCCGACCTTGCCGATCGGCGGATGACTGAACACCACGGTGGCGATGCCGTCGGGGTCGAGCGGTTCGTCGCGGTCGGCGAACAGGCGATCCATCAGCCGCCGCGCGGCGGCAATCGCGACCGGGGTCAGGGCGAGGTCGGTGGTGACGTCGCCGACCGCGAACACGCTCTCGACGTTGGTCGCATGGCGCTTGTCGACGACGATGTGTCCACGCTTGTCGGTCTTGACCCCGGCGGCGTCCAGTCCGAGCCCGGCGATATTGGCGCGGCGCCCGGTGGCGAACAGCAGGGCGTCGAATGGTTCGTCCGACGCGCCCTCGCCGCGCACCCGGAGCCGCTCGCCGTCGCGCTCGACCGCGCTCACTTCGCAGTCGAAATGCAGATGGACGCCGGCCTGGCGGTAGTCCTCGGCCAACTGGTCCGCCAGCTCGACATCGAAACTTTCGATCAGTCGCGGCCCGCGCACGAACACCTCCGCCCGGCTGCCCAGGGCCTGCAGCACGCCGGCCAGCTCGGTGGCGATGTAACCGCCGCCGACCAGCGCCACCCGCGACGGCGCCGAGGTCCAGTGGAAGAAATCGTCGGACACCCCGCCCAGCTCGGCACCGGGAATCTCCGGCCTGATCGCATGGCCACCGGTGGCGACCAGCAGGCGCGGCGCGCACAGGCGCACGCCGTCCTCGCACTCGACCGTGTGGGCGTCGATCAGCCTCGCACGCATCGGCAACAGGGCGACGCCGGCCGCGGTCAACCGCCGCTGGTAGCTGGCGTGGATGTTGCCGATGTAGCGCTGGCGGTGGGCGATGAACACCGGCCAGTCGAGGGCGCAATCCTGGGCGGCGAATCCGAGCGCCTGGGCGAACGCCAGCTGGCGCCCGACTTCGGCCGCCAGCCACATTGCCTTCTTCGGCACGCAACCGGCATTGACGCAGGTGCCGCCGAGGTCGGCCGGCTCCAGCAGGGCGACACGTGCACCGTGCTCGGCCGCGCGGAACGCCCCGGCGAGGCCGCCGGAACCGCCGCCGATCACGATCAGGTCGAAGTCGAAATGCATGGCTCGCTCCGTGTCGTAGTCAATACATGATGACCGCCGCCGCGTCAGACATGCGTTAGCGCGGTCGGGTATAGCGCTCAGGTGAAGCGATCGGGCCGGTACGGCGCCGGATCGATCGCCGGTGAACGCCCCGCCAGCAGGTCCGCCACCAGTTGTCCGGTGCCGCTGCTCATGCCCACGCCCATCATGCCGTGGCCGGTGGCCAGCCACAGATGGTCGTGCCCGGGCGCGCGGCCGATGACCGGGATGTCGTCACAGCTCATCGGCCGCCAGCCGCACCATCGCTCCACCACCTGCGGTCCGACCGGCTGGTGCAGGAACTCGGCGGCGCCGCGCTCGAGCGCACCGAGCCGGCGCGGATTGAGGCTGTCGTCGAAGCCGGAGAACTCCATCGTGCTGCCGAGGCGGAACCGGCCGGCGCCATTGCCATCGCCGGTGCCGTTACCCCAGGCGGTGACGCAGACCGAGCGGTCGCGCAGCACCACCGGTCGCCGCGGCACCAGCGCCGGCGCGGTATAGGTGATCGAGTAGCCCTTGCCCGGCTGCATCGCCCGGCGCAGCCATGGCAGGCCGATGGTCGCGCCCAGCCGCGGCGACCAGGCGCCCGATGCCAGCACCACCTCGCGCGCGTGCAGGCAGGTGTTGGCGGTGCGCACGACGGCGCCGCCGGCCTGGCTTTCCAGCGATTGCAGGCCGTCATGCTCGACGATCACGCCGCCGCGCTCGCGCACCGCCCGCGCCAGTTCGGCGACGTAGCGGTCCGGCCGCAACGCGGCATCGCCGGAAAACCGGATCGCGCCGGCGACGCCGGGCTTCATCGCCGGCTCCTGCGCCTCATAGGCGGCGCCGTCGATCACCTCGACCGCGATGCCGAGTTCGCGCAGCAGGTCGATCTCCCGCTGTCCGTGGGCAAACCGGCGCGGATCGCGGAACACGTAGTCCTCGCCGGACGGGTGGAATTCGCAATCGAGGGCGTACTGCCCGACCCATTGCTGCAGCCGCGTGCGCGAGTCGTTCAACAGCGCCGACTTGGCCCGCGCGCTGGTCTCCCAGTCGCGCGTGTTGCAGCGGCCGGCGAACCGCCACAACCAGCCCCACAAAGCCGGGTCCAGCCGCGGCCGGATGTACAGCGGCGCATCCGGGGTCAGCATCATCCGCAGCGCGGTGGCGATCATGCCGGGCGCGGCCAGCGGCGGCGCATGGCTCGGGGTGATGGTGCCGCAGTTGCCGTGCGAGCTGCCGCCGCCGACGCGGCCGGCATCGAGCACGCGCACGCCGCGTCCGGTTTCCAGCAGGGCCAGCGCCGAGGCCAGGCCAATCACCCCGGCGCCAACGATGACCACGTCTTCGCGTTGATCCATGGCCACCAGTTTACTTGGCGCTGCGCCGCAATGGCGGCACCTGCCAGTAGGTGAAGGCGCGCCACAGCCATTCCAGCGGACCGTAGCGGAACCGCGCCAGCCACCAGCGGCTGGCCAGCACCTGCAGGACGAACACCGCAACCACGCCAAGCACCTGCCAGGCGCGCGGCACCTGCCCCCACAGCCCCAGGCCGTAGCCATAGAACACCAGCGTGCCGATCACCGACTGCGCCAGGTAATTGGTCAGCGCCATCCGCCCGGCCGGCGCCAGCGCGCGCAGCCAGGTCGCACCATGCTGCAGCGCCAGCACCACGATCGCGATGTAGGCCAGCGCCATCGGCGGCGAACCCGCCATGTGCAGGGTCATCGCCATCATCGCGTCCGGCGAAGGCTGGCCGGTGGTCGCCGGATTGGTTTCGACCGCCACGCTGGCCGCGGTCAGCGCCAGACCGCCGAGGCCGCCGATCCAGGTCAGTCGCAGGAACAGCCGACGATGTTCGGCCGGACGCGCCATCGCCCCGCTGCGTACCAGCCACCCACCGATCAGGAACATGCCCAGCACCAGCGGCACCAGGAATGCGTTGAAGGGCAGCGCATGGGCGAAATAGCGCAAGCGCATCGCGGTCGCCTCGGGGTAGCTGCCACCGGAGTACGCCGCGATCTCGGCCTCGCGCAGGGCGGCGATGGTCGCCGCGCTCCCGGCGGCGTTGGGATCGGTGACGCCGTCACCCATCGCCATCATCGCGCCGAACAGCAACATCACCCCGACCAACACGGCCCAGATGCCCGCGCCCCACTTCCATGCCCGTTCGGCCGGGGTGTCGCGGAAGAACAGCAGCAATACCAGCGCGGTCAGCGCGTAGGACACCAGGATGTCGCCGGACCAGATCAGCCACGCGTGGGCCAGGCCGAACAGCAGCAGCCCGAAGGTGCGCCGCAGGTACAACGGCACGAAGTCGCGACCGGCGGCGCGGGCGCGACCGAGCATGACCGCGAAGCCCATCCCGAACAGCAGCGAGAACAGGGTCCAGAACTTGCCACGCACGAACACGTAGACGAACGCATCGGCCAGCCAGTCCAGCCCGCGCTCGCCCGGGGCAATGCCCTCGGACATGTCCATCAGCGGCGCGGTGAAGTACTCGACGTTCATCAGCGCGATGCCGAGCAAGGCCAGCCCGCGCAGGACGTCGAGGTTGTCGAGCCGTTCCGACGACGTCAGCGGCGACAGTGTCGTGGTGTTGCCCATGTCGGCCTCCCCAAGCCAGGCCCATCGGCCGGATGCGCCGATCATGCCAGCGTTGCCGCGCAAACGTCGACGGCCCGCAATTGCGGGCCGTCGGGGGACTTCAACAGATGCGATTCCAGCTCAGTGCTGGTGGCCGCCGTCGCCGTGCACGTGGCCGTGCTGGATCTCCTCCTCGCTGGCCTCGCGGACCTCGACCACCTCGATCTCGAAGCTCAGGTCCTTGCCGGCCATCGGGTGATTGAGGTCGACATCGACCACGCTCATGCCGACCTTCTGCACCGTCACCGCGCGCGGGCCGAAGTTGGTCGACAGCACCGTCTGCATGCCCGGCACCAGCCGCACGCCCTTGAAATGCTTCTTCGGCACACGCTGGGTCAGGTTCGGCTGGACCTCGCCGTAGGCTTCCGCGGCGACCACGTCGGCGCTGAACTTGTCGCCGGCCTCGTGGCCTTCCATCGCCTTCTCCAGGCCCGGGATGACAGCGCCGTGGCCGATCAGGATCGCCAGCGGCTCGTGGCCTTCAGAGGTCTCAAGCGATTCCTTGCCCTGCTCGGCAACGGAATAATGGAAGCGGACGACGCGATCTTTTTCGATTTTCATGGGGACACTCGGTAGGGCCGGGAGGACATCGATGCCTCGGCGCGGCGCGGGCCGGCCACCGGCAAAGGCGGCGGCGAGGGTTGCCGTCGCGACCGCGAGCCTCCAAGCTGTCGGTCGTGACGCAGACTCTTCATTATCCCGGCAACCTCGTCCCCGCGCCAGCGCGCGGCGGCCGGGCGATCTGGCCCGCCATGCTGCTGAGCGTACTCTTCGCAGCCATGCTCGCCGGCTGCGGCGGCAATCGCGAAACCGTCCGCGCCACGCCCGCGCCGCCAAGCGCAAGCGACTGGCCCATGGTCGCGCCGGACGACCCGGTGGCCGCCAACGCGGTGCTGATGCGCGCGATCAGCCTCGTCGGCACGCCATACCTCTATGGCGGCAACACCCCGCAGACCGGGTTCGACTGCAGTGGGCTGGTCAACTACGTCTACCGCGACATGTTGAACCTCGCCCTGCCGCGCACCTCGCGGGCGCTCGCCGCCTACCAGGGACCCAAGGTCAAGCCGCAGCAACTGGCCGCCGCCGACCTGGTGTTCTTCAGCACCGGCGGCCAGGTCACCCACGTCGGCATCTATGTCGGCAATGGCCGCTTCGTGCATGCGCCCAGCAGTGGCGGCACGGTCCGGCTCGACCATCTCGACGGCTACTACTGGCGCGACCATTACAGCGGCGCCAAGCGGGTGCTGGACTAGACACCCGCGGGAACTGGAATCGGCGGTCCGCGTTCTTAACGAAAAATTAACGTTATTTGAACCTACTCCAGCGCCCCACCCGGCATGATCGCTGCGTGATGACTTCGTGATAGCCGCGTGACGACCCAGATCCCGAGCCTTGGCCGCCCAGCCGCCACCGCCTCCCGCCACGCGCGGCCGCACCTGTTGCCCCTTCTCGCCTGTCTGCTGACCTTCCCGGCGGCGCCGGCATTGGCGCAGCAGGCCGCCACGGCCGGGGCGTCCGGCGCCGCCAGCGCGCCCGGCGTCATGCCCGACGCGATGACCCTGCCCGACCGTGCGCTGATGGTCGCCACCGACATCAACAGCCTGCTGGTATCGGGCAAGACCGCCGCCGTGGCCGCGGACTACACCCCACCCGACAGCCGGATCAAGACCGTGCTGCAGAAGGCCCTGACCCTGCTGGGCACGCCGTACCGCTGGGGCGGCACGTCGCCGGAGAAGGGATTCGATTGCAGCGGCCTGGTCAGCTACGTGTTCCACAACGCGCTCGGCGTCGATCTGCCGCGGGTGTCGCGCGACCAAGCCAAAACCGGCGAACCGGTCGCCGACAAGTCCAAGCTCGCCGCCGGCGACCTGGTGTTCTTCGGCCGTCGCGGCCGGGTCGACCATGTCGGCATCTACGTCGGCGAAGGTCGCTTCGTGCACGCCCCGCGGACCGGCAAGGACGTGATGGTGTCGGATCTCGACAGTGGCTACTGGAGCGGCAAGTACATGCAGGCCCGCCGCGTCGCCGGGATCTGAGTGTCGATGGGTCGCGACTTGCGTCGCTCCTACAACTCCCCGGCCAGCCGGTAACGCTCGACCGTCTGCTCGATCCCCTTGCTCAATTCCATCACCTGCATCGCGTACTCGGCCAGTTCGCGGTCGTCGTCGTTGACCGGCGCCCAGTCCGGCACAGGGGTCGGCTTGCCCTCGACCTGGTCAAGCGCGACGAACACGATCACGCAATGCGTGCACAGCCGCGGCGCGCCGCCCATCGGATCGCGCGCGCTGACCTCGACCGCGAAATGCATGCTGCTGGTGCCGGTATGGACCAGCTTGGTCCGCACCGTGACCAGGTCGCTGGTGCGGATCGGGGCGACGAAGCGGATGCCGCCGACCGCGACGGTGACGCTGTAGGTGCCGCTCCAGCCGACCGCGGCGGCGTAACCGGCCTGATCGATCCACTTCATCACCACCCCGCCGTGGACCTTGCCGCCATAGTTGACGTCGGTCGGCTCGGCGAGGAAGCGCATCGTCAGCTCCCGTTGCTGCCCGCTCATGGCGCCACCCGGCGTGCAGCCGAAGTCGGGCGTGAACGGGACGAAGCGGGTCGGTGATGGAAAAGCACGGTCATGGATATCTCCCCGGATACCGGCCCATTATGCGCACGACGTCGCAGCAAGTTGCGGGTCCACCGCGGCTGCGCGATTCTGCGCGAATCGAAACGGGAGCATGACGATGGGACGCACGATCCTTGCGGTGGTGGTTGGCGTGGTGGTGGCCTGGCTGGTCATCGTGGCGAGCCAGCTCGCCGGCGCCGCCGCGTATCCGCCGCCACCCGGACTGGACGTCACCGATCCGCAGCAACTGGCGGCCTTCATCCAGGCCGCTCCCGTCATGGCGATGGCGTTCGTGCTCGGCGGCTGGGTGCTCGGCGCATTGCTCGGCGGCTGGACCGCTGCGCGCATCTCGCGACGCCACCCATGCATCGCCGCATTGCTGGTCGGCACGGTGGTGCTGGCCGGGGTGATCGCCAACACGATGATGATCCCGCATCCACAGTGGATGACCCTCGCCGGCGTGCTGCTGCCGCTGCCGGCAGCCTGGCTCGGCGCGCGCCTCGCCCGCCGCAACCCACCCGCTACCCCGTCCTTGTAGAAGCGGCTTTAGCCGCGAACGGGAATCGGTTTCCCGACAATGTCGCCGTTCGCCGGAGCATTTCCGTGCACCACGCCGTAGCCCGCGCCGGCCTGATCGTCGACACTGTTGCGCCCACCGCCACTCCCCTCCGATGCCGACTCTCCGCCTGCTCGCCCTGACCTGCTCCCTGTTGCTGCCCACCCTCGCCGTCGCCGCGGAACCGGTGTTGCCGCAATCGAAGGGCTACCAGACCCGCGACAGCTGGCGCCAGCCGGTCGCGCCATTCCGGATCGCCGCGCACACCTGGTACATCGGCACCGAGGGGTTGAGCGCATTGCTGGTAAAGACCGACGACGGCGCCGTGCTGATCGACGGCGGCGTGCAGCAGGCCGCCGACATGTTGTTGCGTCATATGGCCGGCCTCGGCGTTGCCCCCGATGACCTCAAGCTGATCCTGCACAGCCACGCGCATGGCGACCATGCCGGCCCCCTGGCAGCGATCCGTCGCGCGACCGGCGCCACTCTGGTCAGCAACGCCGAGTCGGCGGTGCTGCTCGCCCGCGGCGGCAGCAACGACCTCCATTTCGGCGACCAGATCGTGTTCCCGCCGGCACACGCCGACCGCCTGCTGCAGGATGGCGAAACCGTTGAACTCGGCGGCGTCGTCTTCACCGCCCACTTCACACCGGCCCACACCCCCGGTTCGATGAGCTGGACCTGGAGCGACACCACCGCCTCCGGCAAACCGTTGCGTATCGCCTATGTCGACAGCCTCAGCACGCCCGGCTACCAGTTGATCGACAACCCGCGCTTCCCGCATATCGTCGATGCCTACCGACGCGGCTTCGAGGCGGTGCGCAACCTGCCCTGCGACCTGCTGATCGCCCCGCATCCCGACAGTGTCGGCTGGACCCCGGCCGACACCGACGCACCGCATCCCAAGCCGATGAGTTGCGCCGAGTACGCCGACAGCTACGAGCTTGCGTTCGACCAGGAGTTGGCCCAACAACGCAAGGCCGCCGACTGATGCCCTACACCCCGATCGTCGCCACCCTCGGCTACGTGCTGTCGGCCGACGGCCGCGAAGTCCTGCTGGTCCACCGCAACGCCCGCGCCGACGACCAGCACCTGGGCAAGTACAACGGCCTGGGCGGCAAGCTCGAGGCCGACGAGGACGTGGTTGCCGGCATGCGCCGCGAGATCCATGAGGAAGCCGGCATCGACTGCGAGCAACTCGTCCTGCGCGGCACCATCAGCTGGCCGGGCTTCGGCAAGCACGGCGAGGACTGGCTGGGCTTCGTGTTCCTGATCACCGGCTTCAGCGGCACGCCATTCACCAGCAACCCCGAAGGCGAACTCGAATGGGTGCCGCTGGAGCGCCTGCACGAACTGCCGATGTGGGAAGGCGATCGCAACTTCCTGCCACTGGTGTTCGACGACGACCCACGCGCGTTCCACGGCGTGATGCCATACCGCGACGGGCGAATGGTGTCGTGGCGTTACTCGCGGGCGTGACGCTTCAGGGCTGCGCCGACTTCGGTCCGACCCGGTAATCCATGCCCACGGATTTGATGTTCTCGACAAATCCATACTTCGCATACAGGTGCTTGGCTTCGCCATCCGCGAACAACGCCACGTGCGCCGTCTCCGGCGCATTGGCGCGCAGCCACGCGTCAAGCGCCGCCATGATCCGCTTGCCCAGACCGCGGCCCTGGTGCGCCGGCTCGACCGCGATGTCGACCACGAAGTAGAAACAGCCGCCGTCGCCGACGACCCGGCCCATGCCGATCAGTTCGCCGTCGCGCAGGATGCGGACGCCATGCAGCGTGCCGTCGACGCCGCGCGCCGCCGCCTGCGGCGACTTGCGCGACAACCCCGCGGCGGTTCGCAAGCGCGCATAGTCGGCCGCGTCCGGAAAGCCCTCCAGCAACACGTAGTCCGTCGTCGCGACATCTTCGCGGCCTATGTTGTCCTCGCCCATGGTCCTGCTCTCCACTGATCCCGACGCACCTTAGCCCGTCGAGGGCGGCGCCGGAGCACCACGTCCGCATGACAGCGTCCCACGGCCGCAACACTCACGCGGCATAATCGCGCCAACCATTTGTCCGAAGGCTTCCCCGATGCCCCGACTGCGCAGTGCTTGCTTCGTCCTCGCCCCCGCCCTGCTGGCCGCCTGCGCCACCACCACCGCGCCACCCGCGTCGCCCGGAATCCCGGCGGCGGCGCTGCAGGTCACGGTGCCGGAGATCCGCCACCCCGATGGCGAAAGCGCCGCGTGGTGGTTCCGTGACGGCGCCGCCCAGGCCGCGGCGCGCGGAGCGATGAACGGCCGGGCGAAGAACGTGATCCTGTTCGTCGGCGACGGCATGAGCCTGACTACCGTCGCCGCGGCGCGCATCCTCGCCGGCCAGCGCAACGGCGGCCCCGGCGAGAGCAACCGCCTGAGCTGGGAGCGCTTCCCGGCGACCGCACTGAGCAAGACCTACAACACCGATTCGCAGACGCCCGATTCGGCCGGCACCATGAGCGCGATGGCCACCGGTGCCAAGACCCGCGCCGGGGTGATCAGCATCGGCCAGTCCGCCGACTTCGGCGACTGCGGCGGCGCCCTCGCCGCGCCACTCGCGACCCTGTGGGAACTCGCCGCCGGCAGCGGCATGGCGACCGGCGTGGTGACCACCGCCCGCCTCACCCACGCGACCCCGGCGGCGACCTTGAGCCATGCAGCCAGCCGCAACTGGGAAAGCAGCGTGCCCGCCGAAGCCAAAGCCGCGGGCTGCATCGACATCGCCCGGCAGATGATCGAGTCGCCGTTCGGCACCGGTCCAGAGGTGCTGATGGGCGGCGGCCGCACCAACTTCATGCCGGCCAGCCAGCACGACCCCGAGTACCCCGACAAGTCCGGCCGCCGCAAGGACGGCCGCGACCTGATTGCCGAGTGGAAGCAACGCCACCCGCAGGGCAGCTATACGTGGAACGCCGAGCAGTTCGCCGCCGCGCCAGTCGACGCCCCGTTGCTGGCGCTGTTCGAACCCAGCCACATGCAGTACGAGCACGACCGCCCGAACGACCCGGCCGGCGAGCCGAGCCTGGCCGAGATGACCCGCACCGCGATCACCCGCCTGGCCGACGACGCCGACGGCTACGTGCTGCTGGTCGAAGGCGGCCGCATCGACCATGCCCATCACGACGGCAACGCCTACCGCGCGCTGACCGACACCATCGCACTGAGCGACGCGGTGCAGGCCGCCGTCGACCTGACCTCGGCCGACGACACCCTGATCCTGGTCACCGCCGACCACTCGCACACCCTGAGCTTCGTCGGCTACCCGACGCGCGGCAACCCGATCCTCGGCAAGGTCCGCGAGGCCAACGACGACGGTGAGATCGAACTCACCCGCGATGCCCACGGCCTGCCCTACACCACCCTGAGCTACAGCAACGGCCCCGGCTACACCGGCGCCAGCGCCAGCCAGCCCGCCGGCCCCAAGACCTTCCCGCACGACCCGGACGAGGTGCAGCCGGCGACGGGCCGACCCGACCTCACCGACGTCGACACCACCGCCCCGGATTACATGCAGGAAGCCCTGGTCCCGACCAGTTCGGAGTCGCACGGCGGCGACGACGTCGGCATCTGGGCACGCGGCCCCGGCAGCGCCGCGGTGCGCGGCAGCGTCGAGCAGAACGCGATCTTCCACTTCCTGCTGCAGGCCACCCCGCATCTGCGCCGAGCGGTGTGCGAAGCCGGCGGCTGCAACACGGACGGGGTGCCGGTGGAGTTGCCGGCGCCGGAGCAGCTCACGCGCTAGCGCCTCGCATGCTTTCTTGTAGGAGCGGCTTTAGCCGCGATCTGGAATCGTTCGCCCGTACCGATTTCAGTTCGCGGCTAAAGCCGCTCCTACAGTCTCGCCGCCGGGTCGAAAATTCGGCAACCAAATGTCAAAACGGCTTCGCCAGCACCAGCCACACGATCGCAACCAGCACCAGCACCGGCACCTCGTTGAACCAGCGCAGCGCCCGCGACGACGGCAGCGCGCGTCCCGCATCCACCCCCTTCAACCAGCGCCCGCTGACGATGAAGTACGCCAGCAGCAGCCCCACCAGCAGCAATTTGGCGTGCAACCAGCCACCGCTGATCCCGAAGTGCAGCCACAGCCCCAGCCCCAGCGCCACCGCCAGTCCGAACATCACGTGGCCGAAGCGATACAACCGGCGTCCCATCAACACCAGCCGCGCGCGCACCGCCGGTTCCTCGCCGGCCTCGGCGATATTGACCAACAGCCGCGGCAGGTAGAACACCGCCGCCATCCATGCGATCACGAACACGAGATGGAAGGTCTTGGTCCAGAGGTAGGCCATTCGGGGGCTCCATGGGTTGAAAGCGGTCGGGGCGGCAGATGCGCGCGATAGGATGACACGATGACCAAGCACTACGATCAGGCCTACTTCGACCGCTGGTACCGCGACCCGGCGCTGAAAGACACGGCGATCGGCGGCGGCGCGCGGCTGGCGCGCAAGGTCGCGCTGGCTGTGGCCACCGCCGAGTACCACCTCGAACGGCCGATCCGCAGCGTGCTCGACCTCGGCTGCGGCGAAGGCGCCTGGCGCGCGCCACTGCTGAAGCTGCGGCCGAAGTTGCAGTACCTCGGCTTCGACAGCAGCGAGTATGCGATTGCCCGCTTTGGCCCCCGGCGCAACCTGCACTACGCCCGCTTCGGCGACTTCGAGCACCTGCGACCGTGCCCGCCGGTCGACCTGCTGGTCTGCAGCGACGTGCTGCACTACCTGCCGACCCGCGAACTGGACCGCGGCCTGCCAGCACTGGGCGAACTGTGTGGCGGCGTCGCGTTCCTGGAGACCTTCACCCGCGCCGACGGCATCGACGGCGACACCGAGGGCTTCATGGCGCGACCGGCGAAGTTCTACCGCGAGCGCTTCGCCCGGATCGGCCTGGCGCCGCTGGGGTCGCATCTGTGGCTGGGGCCGGGGCTGCAACAGGACGCTGCGGCGCTTGAGCTTCCGGGCTAATGGGGTTGTAGGAGCGGCTTCAGCCGCGATCGGGAATCGTTCGTCCGCGCCGACTCCGGATCGCGGCTGAAGCCGCTCCTACATAACCGCCAAACCGGTCGCCGATTCACGTTTTCGCCCCCGCAATCCGCTACGCTGCATCGCAACATATCCGTACTCAGGGGAACGGAACCGCATGCTGCTCTATCAGATGCACGAGTTCGGCCGCGCGTGGATGGCGCCGGTGACCTACTGGGCCGACGCCGGCGCCAAGATGTTCGGCGACCATGGCAGCTGGCTGTCGACGATGCCCGGCGCCAACCGTCTGGCGGCCGGCTACGAGTTGCTGTACCGGATCGGCAAGGACTACGAGAAGCCCGAGTTCGGCATCCACCGCATCGACATCGACGGCACCGAGTATCCGGTGGTCGAACGCGAGGTCCTGCGCAAGCCGTTCTGCCGCCTGCTGCGCTTCAAGCGCTTCGCCGATGACGCGGGCAACATCGCCAACCTGCGCGACGACCCGCCGGTGCTGGTGGTCGCGCCGCTGTCGGGCCACCACGCCACCCTGCTGCGCGACACCGTCAAGACCCTGCTGCGCGACCACAAGGTCTATGTCACCGACTGGATCGACGCGCGCATGGTGCCGGCCTCCGACGGCAGCTTCGGCCTCGACGACTACGTCCGCTACATCGAGGAATTCATCCGCGCGATCGGCGCCGAGAACCTGCACGTGATCAGCGTCTGCCAGCCGACCGTGCCGGTGCTGGCGGCGGTCTCGCTGATGGCCGCGCGCGGCGAGGCCACCCCGCGCTCGATGGTAATGATGGGCGGCCCGATCGACACCCGCGAAAGCCCGACCCAGGTCAACGACCTCGCCGTCGACAAGCCGCTGTGGTGGTTCGAGACCAACCTGATCCACAACGTGCCGGCGACCTACCCCGGCGCCGGCCGGCCGGTGTACCCGGGCTTCCTGCAGCACGGCGGCTTCATGGCGATGAATCCGGAGCGCCACGCGCAGTCGCACTGGGACTTCTACGAGCACCTGCTCAAGGGCGACCTCGAGGACGCCGCCTCGCACCGACGCTTCTACGACGAATACAACGCCGTGCTCGACATGCCGGCCGAGTACTACCTCGACACCGTGCGCGTGGTGTTCAAGGAGCACCTGCTACCGCGCGGGCTGTGGGAGATCAACGGCGAGCGCGTCGATCCGTCGAAGATCACCGGCACCGCGATGCTGACCATCGAGGGCGAACTCGACGACATCTCCGGCCAGGGCCAGACCCGCGCCGCGCATGCGCTGTGCAGCGGCATCGACGAGGGCGACCGCCAACACCTCACCGTCGAGGGCGCCGGCCATTACGGCATCTTCAGCGGTCGTCGCTGGCGCCAGCAGGTCTACCCGCAGGTGCGCGACTTCATCGCCCGTCACGTCTGAGCGGGGGCTGAGCGGCGCGGCTTGAATTCGGCCGCCGTCAGCCAGATGTCTTCGGGGTGCTGCTCCGGCACGCTTGCTCCCGAGGAATCGCGATGGATTGTCCCGTCTGCAGCAACGTCAAACTGGCCATGTCCGACCGCCAGGGCATCGAGATCGACTACTGCCCACAATGCCGCGGCGTGTGGCTGGACCGCGGCGAACTGGACAAGCTGATCGAACGGGCCAGCGTCGAGCTGGCACCGCAACCGCAAGCCACGCGCCCACCGCCGCTTGAACAACCGCGTTACGAGCAACCGCGCTACGACAAGCGGGATTCCGACTACTACCGGCACAAGAAGAAAAAGAACCTGCTCGGCGAGCTGTTCGATTTCTGAGTACTCCGGGCTTTTGTAGGAGCGGCTTCAGCCGCGATCTGAAATCGGCCCAAGCCGACGGTTCCCGATCGCGGCTGAAGCCGCCCCTACGACAAGCCGAGCTTCAGCTGTACTGCGCCGACTTCACTAGCAAGTGCTTGGCCAGTTGCCCGTGCAGGCGGCCGATCCCGCGCACCAGGTGCAGGGTCGCGAACAGCAGCAGCACCCCGAACACCAGCGCCAGCGGCAGCTGCCACGCCTGCAGCGACGTGCTTGCCTGCCCGCCGTCCCAGGCCATCAGCTGCCAGCCGCCAATCTGCGCCGAGGTTTCGAGCCCACCGAACCACACCGCCAGCGGCGCGGCGATGAACGACAGCGACATCAACAGCAAGGTCACGGTCACCGTGAAATAGGCCACGCCCAGCGGCAGCATCAGCAGGAAATACAGCTGCGTGCCCCAGATGCGCGGGTCGGTGAACAAACCGATGATCCGCTGCAACAGCGGCTGGCCGCGGGTGCTGTACAGCGGCCGGCGCGGCATGCGTTCGCCGAGCATGACCTCGACGATCCGGCCCTCGACCAGCGACAACACCCGGATCGAACCGAAGTACAGGATCACGAACGGGATGCCGATGATCAACACCGCCAGCCCCAGCGATATGCTCACCCCGGCCACGATCCAGGTGAAATAGAAGATGCCGGTCGCCAGCGCCAGCAGCATGTAGAACAAGGCGGCGTAGGCGCGCGGATCGGCGACCACACCGAAGAACCGGCCGACCAGCGAACTGCGACGCGGTGGCGGCGGCGCGCGCAGCGCGGTGGCGACCCGGGTCTCGGTGTCGCGATAGATCTCGGCGACCTCGTCGGGCGCGCCGTAGCTGCCGGCGACCGAGGCGATCACCTCGGCCTCGCCTTTGTCCGGATTCTCGGCGAGTTCCGAACGCAGGTACTCCTCGGCGTCGTACAGCG
This sequence comes from Lysobacter sp., assembly GCA_050737695.1. Taxonomy (GTDB): domain Bacteria; phylum Pseudomonadota; class Gammaproteobacteria; order Xanthomonadales; family Xanthomonadaceae; genus Novilysobacter. The sequence goes on from JBOHYB010000011.1 coordinate 67,868, forward strand.
CGTCCTGCACCAGCGCCGGGTCGGCGCCGGCCAGCGCGCGGCGCAGGCGTTCCAGGTATTCGGCAATCGTGGTCGGCGGTACGAAGTTCGCGGCGTTCATGCGGGCAGCCCTGGGTTGGATGGGGCGATGTTGGATGGGGCGATCGGGGTGGAGGCGGCGGCGACGGGCGCGAGCACCGCATCGACCGAGTCGCGGGTGGCATGCCAGGCCGCGATCCACGCCTGCAGGACCTCGCGGCCGAGCGCGGTGATGCGGTAATAGCGGCGTGGCGGGCCAGCGACCGACGGTTCGACGAAGCTGTCCAGCAGGCCGGCCGCACCGAGGTTGCGCAGCACCGGGTACAACGCGCTCTGCTTGCCGGCCAGCGCGCCCTCGCCGACGTGTTCCAGCCGCTTGGCGACCTGGTAGCCGTACATCGGCTCGTCAGCCGCGGCCATCACCGCCAACAGCGCCAGCGACACGGTGCCGGCGGACAGCTCCTTCTGGAATTTGCGCAGCAGGGGTTCGAGTTCGGTCATGGGCAGGCTCGCTAACTTGGAGCACAAGCTACTATTAACTTCGCTATAGCTAGCGTGCCATTAGTCATTGAACACCGGAATCACGCGTTTGTAGGAGCGGCTTCAGCCGCGATCATGGAACCGTTCGCCCGCGCCGACTCCAGATCGCGGCTGAAGCCGCTCCTACAAGAACACGGGGCGTCGGCTGGCCCGGAAACGGCGCTTCGGCCAGAATCGGGCATCGACCCACCGACCTGGAGCCACCCGTGCCAAATCCGCGCCTGCTGCCGACCGCCCTGCTCACCGCCCTCGTTTTCGCCTTCGGCGCATCGGCGCAGGAGCCGGACGCCACACAGGCCGCAGAAGCCGCCGACAAGGTGCCGGCGCCGTCGGTGCAGGAGATCCTCGACGCCTCGCCGACGTCGCACTGGCGCACGCTGGATCCGGCCAACACCCTGTACATGCAGCTCGACGGCGGCCGCGTGGTGTTCGAGCTGGCACCGCAGTTCGCGCCGCAGCACGTCGGCAACATCAAGACCCTGGCCAACGAGGGGTTCTGGAACGGCCTGAGCATTTACCGCTCGCAGGACAACTTCGTGGTCCAGTTCGGTGACCCGAACGCGGACGAGGCCAACGCCAAGTCGATCGGCAGCGCCAAGGCGCAACTGCCGGCCGAGTTCGAGCGCTCCAGCGAGGGCCTCCAGTTCAGCGCGCTGCCCGACGCCGACGGCTGGGCGCCGCAGGTCGGCTTCGTCGACGGCTTCCCGGCCGCGCGCGATCCGGCGACCGGCACCGCTTGGATGGCGCACTGCTACGGCGCGCTCGGCGCCGGCCGCGCCATGGCCGCCGACTCCAGCACCGGCGCCGAGCTGTACGTCGTCACCGGGCAGTCGCCGCGCCAGCTCGACCGCAACATCACCCTGGTCGGGCGCGTGGTCGACGGCATCGAACTGCTGTCGGTGATTCCGCGCGGGCCGGAGCCGATGGGGTTCTACGAGGATCCGGCCAAGCGCACCGCGATCCAGTCGATCACGCTCGCCAGTGAGGTGCCGACGGCCGAGCGCAGCACCCTGGAACTGCTGCGCACCGACAGCGCAACGTTCGAGAAAATCACCGAGGCCCGCCGCAATCGCCGCGACGACTGGTACAAGGTGCCGGCCGGGCACATCGACCTGTGCAACGTGCCGCTGCCGGTGCGCGAGGCGAAGCCCGGCAACGACGCCAGCTGACTGGCCGAACCGAGTCGGTGCGGCGCCTCAAGCGTCGCGCCGCGCCTCGTCGCGGCCCAGCGCTTCGTGCTGGAAGATGCACATGCGGATCACGCTGCGGTAGCGGCCGTCGCTGAAGAACTCGTCGACCAGAACGCCTTCGCGTTGGAACCCGGCGCCCTCGTAGACCTTGATCGCGGCGGCGTTGTCGACGTCGACCAGCAGGTACAGCTTGTACAGGTTGAGCACGCGGAACGCGTAGTGGATCGCGCTGCGGGTCGCGGCCTTGGCGTAGCCGCGCTGCTGGAAATCCGGCGAGATCATGATCAGGAACTCGGCGCGCCGGTGCAGGTGGTCGATCTCGACCAGCTCGACCAGCCCGACCCGCTCGTGCGCCTGGGTCTCGGCCGACTCGTGCTCGACGATGAAGCGGCGCTCGGACTGGTCGTGGATGTGCTTGCGGTATAGCTCCTCCAGCTCGACAAACGACTCGTAGGGCTCCTCGAACCAGTAGCCCATCACGCTGCGGTTGTTGTTGAGGACGTGGACGAAATGCAGGTCGCTGCGCTCCAGCGGGCGCAGGGTCACTCGGGGCAGTTCCGGGGTCATGGCACCAGCCTACGGGCCGCGGATGCAGTGCGCGTGACGACGATATGCGGCCCCGCCGACGCGTCCTCCGTCACGCCGCGTTAGCCGGACGCTGCCTAGCCTCTGGCAGCACCCCACACGAGAGCGCCGCCATGCCCCAGTTACGCATCCGCATCACCGGCGGCGAAGACGACGCCCGCGCCATCGGCAACCTGCTGACCGGCGTGCGCGGGATCGAACACGTCGAGGAGGTCTCCGACATGATGCCGCACATGGACGACCCCGACTCCAGCTCGGCCGGCCTGCCCGACGACCAGGGCCCGGGCATCCACGTGCTGGAAATCGAGGCGCCCAACGATGCCACCGCAGCCAAGGTGCGCGAGGTGGTCGAGGCGTTGGCGTTCGACCTGGAAGTGATGGTCGAGTTCGAGAGCGACGAGTCCGAATAAGCGCGGCGCGACCGCGGCACTTGCCCCGTCCCGCCGCGGCAGGCACCCTCGGGCAGGGGAAAACACGGATCCGAGCGCATGTCGAGCACTTCCATTGCATGGGGGATGGCCGCGTTGCTGGCCATTGTTTCGTTCACCGCGGTCGCGCAGCAGGCGCCACCGGACCCGATCGCGCTCGCCGCCGCCGATGCCGCCGCGGTCACCGTGCCCAGCGCCGCCGATGCCTGGGGCGGACCGCGCACCGGCGACGAACCCACGCTGTCGGACCGCGTCGCCAATTACCGCATCCACGCCACCCTCGACCCGGTCGCGCACACCATCACCGGCCGCCAGCAACTGACCTGGCGCAACCGCAGCGACCGCCCGGTCGACGCGGTCTACCTGCACCTCTACCTCAACGCGTTCTCCGGCCCCGGCAGCACCTTCTTCACCGAGATGCGCACGCTGCGCTCCGGCTTCCGCAGCGGCGTCGACATGGACGAGGGCGACTGGGGCTACATCGAGCTGAAGAAGGTCGAACAGGCCGGCGCGCCGGTGCGATGGACGTTCGTCCAGCCCGACGGCGGTCCGGCCACCGACCGCACCGTGGTCCGGCTCGACCTGCCACAGCCGGTTGCGCCCGGCGCCAGCACCACCCTCGACATCGACTTCTTCGACCAGTTGCCGCGGGTCACCGCGCGTACCGGTTATTACGGCAGCTTCCACCTGGTCGCGCAGTGGTTCCCGAAGATCGCGGTGCTGGAACTGCCCGGCGAGCGCGGCGCCACCTCGCCGCGCTGGAATGCCCACGAGTTCCACCTGCACAGCGAGTTCTACGCCGACTTCGGCCTGTACGACGTGACCCTGACCGTGCCCGAGGGCTACACCGTCGGCGCCACCGGCAAGCTGCAGGGCAGGCCGGTGGCGAACGGCGGCATGGTCAGCCATCGCTACGTGCAGGGCGATGTCCACGACTTCGCCTGGACCGCCGACAACCGCTACGCAAAGCCGCTGACCGGCACGTTCCGTCGCGCCGACGGCCGCGAGGTCGACGTGCGCGTGCTGTTCCATCCCGAGTACGCCTCCAACGCGCAACCGGTATTGCAGGCCACGCTCGACTCGCTGAAGTACTTCGGCGAGACCCTTGGCCCCTACCCCTACGACACCGTCACCGCAGTGGTGCCGCCGCACAACGCCGACGAGGCCGGCGGCATGGAGTACCCGACGTTCTTCACCGCGTCGAGTTACGACGAAGTACGGCCGGGCACGATCCAGCGCACCCTGCTCGACTTCGTGACCATCCACGAATTCGGCCACGGGTACTTCTACGGGATCCTCGCCAGCAACGAGTTCGAGGAACCGTGGCTCGACGAGGGTCTCAACGAGTTCTGGAACCAGCGCATGCTGGTCGCGAACGATCAGGGCGTCGTCGACGTGGTGCCGCCGTGGCTGCGCAAGCTCGGCGTCAACCTGCCGCTGAGCGTGCTCGCGCAGCACCGGCTGGGCGCCGCGCTCGGCGAGCCGCTGGACGGCCTCGGCCAGAATTCCTGGAACCGCTATTCCAGCGGCAGCTACGGCACCGTCTACTCGCGCACCGCAGTGCTGATGACCGACCTGGAATCGAGGCTCGGCAGCGACGTGCTCGAACGTGCGTTCGGGACCTACTACCAGCGCTGGAAATTCCGCCATCCGAGCACGGCCGACCTGCGCGAGGTGCTGGCTGAGGTGTCGGGCGAGCGGGCGCTGGTCGAACGCCTGTTTGCCCGGCATGTGTACGACGCCAGCCCGGTCGACGACCGGGTGGTGTCGCTGCACAGCCAGGAGATCCTGCCGCAGCCGGGGCGGGTGATGTTCCAGGGCCGCCAGGTCGAAGTGACCGCGGAGCAACTGGACAAGGCGATCGCCGACCATCGCAAGACCTGGGAGGCGGCCCACCCGGACGCCAGCGACGGTATCGGCGCATTTCCCTACCGCACCCAGGTCGTCCTGCGCCGCGACGGCGTTGCCGTGTCACAGGTGCTGCGGGTCGATTTCGCCGACGGCTCGCACCAGACCATGCGCTGGGACAACGGCCGCGAATGGGCGCGCTTCGAGTTCACCACTCCGGCCAGGGCGGTGTCGGCACGCATCGATGGCGGCAACGCCGTGTACCTCGACCGCGACAAGCTCGACGACGGCCGCACGCTGCAGGCCGACAGCCGGGCCTCACGCCGCTGGAGCGCGGATTTCGCCGCGTTGCTGCAGACCTTCCATGCCCTGCTGGTGACCCTATGACGACGCAACCCGAGGCACTGCAATCCTCGACGCCACCGGTCGCGACCGCTGCGCCCACGGCCACGCCGCCCAAGGCGCGCAAGCGCAGCGGCGTGCGCGCGCTGTTCGCCGGCCTGGGCGAAGCGCTGCAATGGCGCCTGCTGCTGCTCTGGATCGTCAGCCTGCTGCTGCCGACCGCGATCGTGACGCTGCCGGTGTGGCGCGCGCTGGCGGCGCAGTTCGACCACAGTCTGCAGGTCGAACGGATCGCCGCGGGTTTCGAGCCGATGGCCATGTTCGGCGCGATCGGCAACATCGGTCAGAGCGGCGCGTGGTTCGGGGGTATCGGCATCGGTGCCACCGTGTTGGCGTTGCTGTTGTCGCCGTGGCTGGCCGGCATGGTGGTCGCCTCGATCCGCACCGGCTATCCGCTCGGGATCGCCGCGCTGGTGGGCGGCGGCGCACGCGAATACGGCCGCATGTTGCGCACGCTGTTGTGGTCGCTGCTGCCACTGGGGATCGCGTTCGGCATCGGCGCCGCGGCGATGGCAATCGCCGACCGGCAGGCCGCGGATGCCATCCTCGCCGCCGACGCCGACCGCGCTTTCAACATCGCATTGGGCGTGGCCGCGGTACTGCTGGTGCTCGCCCATGCCAGCGTCGAGGCCGGTCGCGGCGTGATCGCCTCCGACGCCGGGCGCCGCTCGGCGGTCCGCGCCTGGGGCCGTGGACTGATGCTGCTGCTTCGCCGGCCGGTGGCGACCCTGCTGGTCTACCTTGGCACCGCGCTGGCCGGTTACGGCCTGGCGCTGGGCTTCGGCCTGTTGCGACTGCAGGCCAGCGGCCCGGGCTGGTTGGAACTGGTGCTGGGCGTGGTGCTGACCCAGTTGCTGGTCGCCGCGATTGCCTGGGGTCGCAGCGCGCGGCTGTATGCGATGGCCGACCTCGCCCGCGACGAGGCCGCGCGCCGTCCCGCCAAGCCGCGCCGCAAGGCCCGCGTCCGCAAACCGCGCGCCCCGGAGCCATCCAGCTCCGGCGACGACGCACCGGCGCCAACAGGAACGACGCCCGCGGTCGAGGCGACGGTCGCTTAACGCCGCGGCGCTATCCTGCCGGCCTCGTCCCACACAGGAGCCGGCAATGGACAACATCCGCGACCGCAGCGCCATCATCCCGTGCCTGCGTTATCGCAACGCCCATGTCGCGATCGACTGGTTGTGCGATGCGTTCGGCTTCCAGCGCCACGCGGTGTACGCCGACGAGCGCACCGTCCACCACGCGCAACTGACTTTCGCCGGCGGCATGATCATGCTCGGCTCGATCGACAACGACAGCGAATGGGGCAAGCACGCGGTGCAGCCCGACGAGATCGACGGCCGCGAGACCCAAAGCTGCTGCGTGGTCGTCGAGGCCGTCGACGACCACTACCGGACCGCCAAGGCCGCCGGCGCCGAGATCGTGATCGACCTCGCCGACCAGGAGTACGGCGGTCGCGGCTATGCCTGCCGCGATATCGAGGGGCACCTGTGGTGGTTCGGCAGCTACGATCCGTGGCAGCCGCCTGCGGGGCACGACGACAGCGAGCGCGAACCCACCGCATGAGTCACGACGGCCTTTTCCCAACCGATGCCGACACCAGCGCGCCCGGGGTCGGCGCGATCGACGGCATCCGGATCGGCATCGGCGGCTGGACCTACGCGCCGTGGCGCGGCGGCACCTTCTACCCGGCCGGGCTGGTGCAGCGTCGCGAGCTCGAGTACGCCAGCCGCCAACTCAGCGCGATCGAGATCAACGGCACCTATTACGGCAGCCAGAAGCCGGCGACCTACGCGCGCTGGGCGGCCGAGACGCCGGCAGGCTTCGTGTTCTCGCTCAAGGCACCGCGGCGGATCGTGCAGTCACGGGTGCTGGCCAAGGCCGGCGGCCAGGTCGAGGATTTCCTCGCCGGCATCGCCTCACTGGGCGACCGCCTGGGACCGGTCGTCTGGCAGTTCGACAAGAGCAGCGACCTCGACCGTGAAGACTTCATGGCCTTCCTCGACCTGCTGCCGGACACGATCGACGGGCACCGGCTGCGCCACGTGCTCGATGTGCGGCTGCCGGACTTCGTCGACTCGAACTACCTGGCGATGGCCCGCGACCGCGGCATGGCCACCGTCTTCACCGACTCGCGCGATTACCCGTCGTTTGCCGACGTGACCGCCGACTTCGTGTACCTGCGGCTGATGCGCTCGCGCGCCGACGTCGCCAACGGCTACAGCGACGACGAGCTGGCGCTATGGGCCGGGCGTGCCCGCGCCTGGGCACGCGGCGAGGAGCCCGACGACGTGCCGCGGATCGACCCACCCACCGCGCCGGGCCGGCCGCGCGAGGTGTTCGTGTACTTCATCAGCGCCGCCAAGGAGCGCAACCCCGCCGCGGCGATCGCGTTGATCGAACAACTTCGCGGTGGTTGATCCGTACAAATGCCCCGTGCTCCTGTAGGAGCGGCTTCAGCCGCGATCGGATAATCGTCCGACCGTCCGATTCCAGATCGCGGCTGAAGCCGCTCCTACCCCCGAAGGAAGCCCAGTCGAACAACACCCCGGACTCCACGCATCGCGGACTACTTGCCGACCTTCTGGCTGATCGCCACGCTGCCCAGGATCAGCGCCCCGGCGATGCCCATCGACACCGTCAACGGCTCGTCCAGCAGCCACCAGGCCCAGCCGACCGCGAACAGCGGCACCAGGTAGGTCACCACCACCGAACGCCCCGGCCCGATCCGTTGCACCAACCGGTAGTACAGCGCGTAGGCCAGACCGGTGCAGACCACGCCGGTCATCGCCGCCGCGAACCAGGCCGAACCCGACACCGGCGCGCTCGGCCACTGCGCGATCGCGAACGGAAGCATCAGCAACGCCGCCGAGCCGGTGGTCGCCGCCGCCACCGCCGCCGCCGGCAACCCGGTCAGGTAGCGCTTGAGCAGGTGCACGCTGACGCCGTACATGGCCGCGGCCGTACAGCCGGCCAACACCGCCCAGTCGAGGCTGCCGCCGGCAGCGTTGTCGCCGGCCAGCACCACCACGCCGGCAAAGCCCGCCAACACCGCCACCGTGCGACGCCAGCCGATGCGCTCGCCGAAGAACAACGCCCCCACCAGCGCGGCAAACAGCACCGTGGTGGCATTGGTGATCGCAACGATGCCGGCCGGCGCATGCTGCGACGCCCAGGCAAACAACGCGAACGGAATCGCCGAGTTGACCGCGCCGATCGCGATCAGCTTGGGCCACAGCCGCGCGTCGATTGCGGCGAAGTGCTTGAACAGGAACGGCAGCAGCACCAGCGCGCCGAACGCCAGCCGCAACTCGGCCAACGCCGTGGTACCGAACTCCGGCGCGGCAATGCGCTGGAACATGAAGGAGGCGCCCCAGATCACGCCGAGCAGGCATAGCTCCAGCGGGGTGCGCCAGTCGCGCGCGGCGGGGGCATCGGCAGCAAAAGGCAAGGCGGTGTCCTGGCTCGACATGTGGTGCTCCACAGCAAAAAAGATGGCCCGGTGGGGGGAGGTGCGCCGGGCCTGTGCAGTAGCCAGCATCAATATGGCTGCTGCCTTGGCGCCATTTTCCGTGCTCTGCTTGACGCCACAAGCGCATACTTTCATCGTTAGCCACAAGCCATATTTGTGGCTGGAACGGAGAGATCGATGGCGATGCGCGGAGACTGGCTGCCCGCCCTGGCAGCCTTCGAATCGGCGGCGCGGCACCAGAATTTCGCCCACGCCGGCGAAGAGTTGCACCTGACCGCCAGCGCGGTCAGCCACCACGTGCGCAAGCTCGAATCCCGACTCGGCGTCGCCCTGTTCCAGCGCCACGCGCGTGGGGTGTCGCTGACCGCCGAGGGCCGGCAACTGGCCGACGCCGCCAGCGATGCGCTGACCGACCTGGACGGGGTGTTTTCGGTGCTGCGCTCCAGCCGCGACGAGCGCGACCGGGTGCGCATCGCCACCCTGCATTCGCTGGCCCACGTCTGGCTGATCCCGCGGCTGCCGCGGCTGGTCGCGACCCACCCGCATATCCGCCTGACGGTCGATACCGAGGTCGCGCTGACCCGCTTTGAGGACGGCGGTCCCGACTTCGCGATCCGTCACGGGCCGGGCCATTGGCCAGGCTTGACCGCGCACCACCTGATGGACGACGCGCTGTTCCCGGTGGCGGCGCCGACGTTGCCGGGGCTCGACCGGGTCCACAGCGCGGCCGATGTCGCGGCGCTGCCACTGGTCTCCGACCTGGGCCGGCAGGGCTGGCCCGACTGGTTCCGCGCCGCCGACGTGCATGCTACCGCGCTCGACGAGCGCCACGTCTTCAGCGACTCGACCGACGCGCTGGAGGCGGCGGCGTTCGGCTTCGGCGCCGCGCTCGCCCGCGAAAAGATCGTCACCGCGTATCTGGCGTCCGGGCGGCTGGTGCGGTTGCCCGGCCCGGTGGTCCCGGCGCGATGGAACTATCACGTGGTGTATCCCGCGCATCGGCGGCTGCGCCCCGCGGCGCAGGTGGTGGTGGATTGGTTGTTGCGGGAAGCAGGGACCGACGCGTCGACCGCGTCGATCTTGTAGGAGCGGCTTTAGCCGCGATCGGAGAATCGTTCGCCCGCACCGACTCCAGATCGCGGCTGAAGCCGCTCCTACAAAAGCCGTCATCCCTTCGGCACACTTGGCCGATGCCAATGACCCCCGCCAGCAAGGCCTTCCTCCAAATCCATTTCTGCGTCGTGCTGTGGGGCTTCACCGCGATCCTCGGCAAGCTCATCACCCTGCCCGCCCTGCCGCTGGTATGGGCGCGGATGCTGCTGGTGGTGGTCGCGCTGGCGCTGCTGCCGAAGGTCTGGCGCGGCTTGCGGGCGATGCCGGCGCGGCTGCTGTGGGCCTACGCCGGCATCGGCGTGCTGGTGGCACTGCACTGGCTGACGTTCTATGGCGCGATCAAGCTGGCCAACGCCTCGGTCGGGGCGACCTGCATGGCGCTGGCGACGGTGTTCACCGCGATGGTCGAGCCGTGGCTGGCGAAGGCGAAGTTCTCCCGCCGCGACTTCCTGCTCGGCATCGCGGTGCTGCCCGGGGTCGCGCTGGTGGTCGGCGGGGTGCCGGACGACATGCGCATCGGCATCGCGGTCGGCGCGCTGTCGGCGTTGTTCGTGGCGATCTTCGGTTCGCTCAACAAGCGCCTGGTCGGTCGCGCCGACGTGGAGCATGGCGACCCGCTGACGGTGACCGCGCTGGAACTCGGCGCCGGCACCCTCGCCCTGACCGCGTTGGCACCGCTGATGCCGTTGTTGCCGATCCCGGCACTGGCCGAGGCGTTCGCCGGCGACCTGCTGGTGCTGCCGGGCACTCGCGACCTGGTGCTGCTGCTGGTATTGGCGCTGGCCTGCACCCTGCTGCCGTTCGCGCTGTCGCTAGTGGCGCTGCGCCACATGAGCGCGTTCGGGGTGCAACTGGCGGTCAACCTGGAGCCGGTCTACGCGATCGTGCTGGCAATCGTCCTGCTCGGCGAACAGCACGAGCTGACGCCGATGTTCTATCTCGGCGTGGTGATCATCCTGGCCGCGGTGTTCGTGCATCCGCTGGTCAGCCGACGGCGCCTGCAGCACCCGGAACTGCTCGGCACCAGCGAGGCCAAGGGCGTCGTCGAGTAGCGCGCCCGCAATCGCCTGCGCAACCGGCCGCCGGCTCGCCCCGACCGGGGTTTCGTGGCAGGCTGGCAGCTTCGCCCTGCCGCATCGGGTCCAGGCATGTACCTCGCCCATTACGGGTTGAACGAGCCGCCGTTTTCGATCACTCCCGACCCGCGCTTCGTGTTCCTCAGCGAGCGCCATCGGGATGCCTTGGCGCACCTGTTGTTCGGCATCGACCAGGGCGGCAGTGGCGGTTTCGTGCAGCTCACCGGCGAGGTCGGCACCGGCAAGACCACCCTGTGCCGGGTGTTGCTGGAACAATTGCCCGACAAGACCCGCGCCGCACTGGTGCTCAACCCGCAGCTGTCGCCGGTCGAGTTGATCGAGACGATCTGCGAGGAGTTGCGGATCGACCTCGCCGACGAAGCCGACAGTGCCCGTCGCGCCAGCCTCAAGTCGCGGGTCGACCGGCTCAATACCTACCTGCTCGACGCCTACGCCCAAGGCCTGCGGGTGGTGCTGATCATCGACGAGGCGCAGAACCTGTCGATCGACGCGCTCGAACAGGTGCGGCTGCTGACCAACCTGGAAACCCCGACCCAGAAGCTGCTGCAGATCATCCTGCTGGGCCAGCCGGAACTGCGCACGATGCTGGCGCGCGACGACTTGCGCCAGCTCGCCCAGCGCATCACCGCGCGCTTCCACCTGACTCCGCTGGATGCGGGCGAGACCGGCGAGTACCTGCGCCATCGCTGGCGGGTCGCCGGCGGCCAGCGATTCCCGTTCACCGCCGGCGCGGTCAAGCGCATCCACCGCCATTCCGGCGGCGTGCCGCGGCTGATCAACGTCATCGCCGAGCGAACCCTGCTGGCCGGTTACGCACACGACGAGACCAGCCTGGGCGAGCGCTGGGTCGAGCGTGCGGCCCACGAGGCGCTCGCGCCGCCGCCGCGACGCTGGCTGCGCGGCCCGGCCGCCCTCGCGCTGGGCGCTGCTGCGGTCGCCGCGGTGGGACTGCTCGCGCTCGCGGCAGCCTTGTGGCTGCGCTCGCAACCCGGTCCGGTCGCCGCGGCCGCGACGGCCGTGTCACCACCGACGGCCGGCATCGCCGCACCGCCGGCCGCGGTCACCACCGTGCCGGTGATCGACGCGCAGGCGCTGGCGCAACGCCTGCAGGACAGCGATCCCTCGGTGCTGCCGGCATGGCGGCAGATGCTCGAACTGTGGCAGTTGCCCGCCGAGGACGCCGACGCCGCGCTGGCCGCCAACTGCCCCGCGCCGATGTCCGGAGACGTGCACTGCGTGCGCGGCCTGGCCGACCTCGACAAGCTCGCCCGCCAGGGCCACCCGGCGCTGATCCGCCTGCGCACGGGTGACCACGCCGCCTGGGCGCTGCTGCTCGGCATCGACGCGGTCAACGTGCGCCTGCGCCTGGGCAACGACGTGGTCGACACCAACCGCATCGCCCTAGAGCGCCTGTGGACCGGCGAGTACGCCGCCATGTGGCGGGTTCCCGCCGCGCTCGGCCCTGGTCTGTCCGGTCCGCTGGGGCCCGGTGCCAGTGGGCCTGTGGTCGAATGGGTCGGCCAGCAACTGCGTCCGCGTTACCTGCCGCCGGCCGATGGCCCGGTGCGCTTCGATTCCACGATGGCGGATGCGCTGCGTCGCTACCAGCGCGCGCACGGCCTCGCCAGCGACGGCGTGATCGGTCCGGAAACCCTGATGGCGATGGCGCCCAACGAAGCCGGTCCGCACCTGCTTCGGGTGCTGGAGTAAGGCCGATGTCGTTGATCCTCGAAGCCCTGCGCAAGTCCGAAGCCGAGCGCCGCCGCGGCCAGGTGCCGGGGCTGCATGTCGAGCTGCCGCCGGCGGCGCAATCGGCGCGGTCGCGACGCGCACCGTGGCCGTGGCTGGTGGCGCTGGCGGTCCTCGCGATCACTGCGGCGACATGGCTGCTGCGCGACGGCGAGGCGCCGGCGCCCTCGGCAGGCGCTCCGTCGCCAACGTCGACGGAACGCGCGGCGTCAGCCGATATGGATCGCACCGTCGCCGCCGACATCGAGACTCCGGCCGTAGACGCCGCGACCTCGGCGACGGAACCGCTGGACATCGCCACGCCACCTGCCGACGCCACCCCGGTGGCCGAGTCGCCGACAGCCGCCGCCGTCGATCCGACCCCGGCACCGGCGCCGCGACAACAACCCGAACCCGTCGCTTCCACGGCACCCAATCGCGACCCCGTCCGTGGCCGGGCGACCGCTCCCGTCGCGCCGGCGCCGGTCACCGTCCCTGCGCCACGCCCGAACAGGCCCGCAACGACGCCCGCCCTCAACGCCGCCGCGGACCCGACCGCGACGACCGGTGGCGATCCCGCGCTGCTGCGGCTGTCCGATCTAGCCGCCGCCGAGCGCCGCGCCCTGCCGCCGCTGCAGGTCAGCATGCACATGTGGGCACCGACCTCGGCGCGACGCTTCGCGATCATCGATGGCGCCCGCGTCAACGAGGGCGACCGCCTCGGCGACGCGGTCGTCGACGAGATCACCCGCGACGGCGTGGTACTGGCATGGCACGGCCGCCGCGTGCATATTCCGATCCACTGATCCGACGCCTCGCAACAGATGGCGCCGGCCTGCCCAATCTCCACGGGGAAACCACGATGAACGCGAACACCCAGCACGACCTGGCCAAGTTGCTCCTGCGCATCACCCTCGGCGTGCTGATCCTGTTGCACGGCATCGCCAAGCTCAACGGAGGGCTGTCGGGTATCGCCGGGATGGTCGAGGCGCAGGGCCTGCCCGGTTTCCTCGGCTACGCGGTGTTGATCGGCGAGGTGATCGCGCCGTTGATGGTGATTGCCGGTTTCCACGCGCGCATCGGCGCGGTGCTGATCGCGCTCAACATGGTGGTCGCGATCGCGCTGGTGCACATGGGCCAGTTGGGCAGCCTCAACGGCCAGGGCGGCTGGGCGCTGGAACTGCAGGGCATGTTCCTCGGCACCGCAGTGGCGATCGCGCTGCTCGGACCGGGACGGTTCAGCGTCAACGGGCGGTAATTTCCGACCGCTCGTTGACCGTCGCGAATCGATGGCGGCCAACCGTTTTTCGTAGGAGCGGCTTTAGCCGCGATCGGTAATCGTT
>JBOHYB010000012.1:0-81616 GCA_050737695.1 Lysobacter sp.
AGTCTGGAGTGCGGGCGCCCTGGCTCCTACACGTGCTTTCGGGCACCCCGGCTTGTCGGCGTCCCGCACTCCGCTCTCACCTCCAAGCTAGAGCAAAGTGCAGACACAAGCGGCTTCAGCCGCGATCTGGAACCGGCGCGAGCGGACGATTATCCGATCGCGGCTGAAGCCGCTCCTACAAGGGCGGCGCCGGCTTGGGACGGCGTCGGAACACCTTGCGCCACAACCACCACACCGCCAGTGCGATCGTCAGGCTGATCGCGATCACCAGCGCCAGCGCGATCCACGGGTAGTTGAACACCAGCGCCAGGCCGCCGACGGTGGCGACGTCCTCGCCGATCGACGCGGTCCAGTTGCTGACCGGTTCCGGCGAGGTATTGAGCAGGGCGCGCGAGCCGCTCTTGAGCAGGTGGCTGGTCAGCGCCACCCCGGCGCCGGCGGCCATCGTGCCCAGGCCCATTTCACCATCGGGCGACAGCGTCGCCGCCGCGAGGAACGCCCCGGCCGGCACCCGCAGTAGGGTATGGGCCAGGTCCCAGCCCGAATCGACCCCCGGGATCTTGTCGGCGAAGAACTCGGCCACCGCGAGTACCCCCGAGACCCCGATCACCCACGGCGAGGCGGTCACCTCCAGCGCCTGCGGCAGGTCGAGCCAGCCGAAGAGCCCGGCGATGCCGACTCCGAACACGGTCAGATAAACCCGAACCCCGGCCAGCCAGGCGAGAACTACGCCAATTGCGAACAGGTGCGCATCCGACATCGGAACACCTCGCTAGACTTCAGGCGAGTATAGGGGACGGGCGGCGGGGGCCGCCGACCAAACGCAAATGAGCCAGAACGCCAGTTCAAGCTACGTGATCGTGCCGCGCCGGCCCGGTCGCCACCCCGCGTTGCGGGTGGCGCTGGTGCTGGCGTGGGTGGCGTCGTTGGCCGTGGCCTGGGTCGCGGCCAGTTGGTATGTGGCGCCGCGCTTGCCGGGCATGGGCCTGGCGCTGGAGTCCGCACGCAACCAGGCGCAGGCGGCCCGTTCCGAGCTGGAGGCGCTGCGCCAGCGCCAAGCGACCCTGGAGCGCTCCGACCAGATCAGCCGCGCCGCCAACCACCAGGTCCAGCAGGAACTGGCCGCGCGCGACGAGCAGATCGCCGGGCTCAAGGCCGACCTCGCGTTCTACGAGCGGCTGGCCGGTGCGACCCGCAAGCCCAAGGGGCTGAGCGTGCATTCGGCCGAGTTCGTCGCCGGGGTCGGTGGCACGTGGCAGTACCAGTTGATGCTGACCCAGAGCCTCAACCGCGGCGCGGTCAGCGCCGGCGCCCTGCGGTTCGCGATCGAGGGGGTCAAGGATGGCCAGCTCGTCACGATCGACTGGGATCGCCTGCACCAGCGCGAGGCGGCGCCGCCGCAGGCGTATTCGTTCCGTTACTTCCAGCAACTCGAAGGCAGCGTGATCCTGCCCGACGGCTTCGTCCCGCAGCAGGTGCGGGTGTCGTTGCGCGGCGAGAACACCTCGCTCGAACAAGCGGTGGCCTGGGTCCAGCCGACCCGGGTCCAAACTTCAGAAAATGGGGACAAGACCTGATGTTGAAGAACAAGTCCAACAACGTGCCCGCCGGCCAGATCGACACCCTGATCGGTCCGCAGGTGGTGATTCGCGGCGACCTGCAGTTCAGTGGCGGGTTGCACATCGAAGGCCGGGTGATCGGCAAGGTGTTCGCCGAAGACGGCCAGAAGGCGATGCTGACCGTGGCCGAGAACGGCAGCATCGAGGGCGAGATCCATGCGCCGGTGGTGGTGGTCAACGGTCGGGTCGACGGCGACATCCACTCCAGCGAGCGCATGGAGCTGGCGTCGAAGGCGCGGGTGCAAGGCAACGTCCACTACAAGGTGGTCGAGATGGCTGCAGGCTCGATCCTGTGTGGTCGCCTGTTGCACGTCGAGGTGGGGGATGCGGTGGCCGGGCATGGCGAGGTCGCGCAGTTCCGCGGCAGCCGCGCCGCCGATCTGCCGGAAGCTGAAGCGATGGTGGACGTCGCCGCCATCGGCCGCTGACCCGGGCATCGCCGCGATGTAATCTGGCCATCGCTCCCCTCCGGCGATACCGATGGCCACCACTGACAATGCCACCCGGAACCGGCGCATCGCCTTGGCGGCGGTGTTCGCGCTGGCGCTCGCCTTCGGCGGGTGGGGCCTGTGGCGGGTGTTGTCGCCGGGCTCGGCCGACGTCCGCGCGCAGCTGGCCGCAAGCGAAAGCGCGCGCGAACGATTGCAGGCCGATCACGAGGAACTGCAGCAACGCGTCGCCACCCTGAACCGCTCCGACCAGATCAGCCGCGATGCCAACCGCGACCTGCAGGGGACTCTGGCCGAAAGGGATGAACAGATCGCCGGCCTGCGTGCCGATGTCGCCTTCTACGAACGCCTGGTCGGTGCCACCGCGCAGCGCCGCGGGCTGAGCGTGCATGCCCTGACCATGCAATCGCAGGGTGTGCAGCCGCAGGCGGACAGCGTATGGCACTTCCAGTCGACCCTGACCCAGAACCTCAACCGCGGTGCGGTCAGTGCCGGCCGGCTGACCCTGGAGATCGAGGGCAGCAACGACGGCAAGTTGCGCACCCTGGAGTGGGACGCATTGCGCCAACAGGAGGATGCCGACGGTGTCGAGTATTCGTTCAAGTACTTCCAGCAGGTCGAGGGCGACGTGATCCTGCCCGAAGGGTTCAGTCCGGTGCGGGTCACCGTGCACCTGCAGCCCGGCTCGGGCGCGGCGGTCGAGCAATCGTTCACCTGGGGCCAGGCCACCGGCACGGTGCCGCCGGCCACCGCACCGGCGACCGACTGAACCTCCAGTGTCGGCACCAACCGGCGCCCGCAGCCCCGACGACGCTTGAATGCCGACGCCATGCCCCCCATCCTGAGCGCATGACCGACGTGATCACCCCGCTGCCTGGCCTGCCGTCCGAACCGGGCTACCAGTCGCTCGACCGCCCGTTGCAGTTCACCTCCGCCGCCGCGGCCAAGGTCCGCGAACTGGTGGCCGAGGAGGGCAACGACGCGCTCAAGCTGCGCGTCTACATCCAGGGCGGCGGCTGCTCGGGCTTCCAGTACGGCTTCGAGTTCGACGAGGAGCAGGGCGAGGACGACCTGGCGGTGCGCACCGACGGCGTCACCCTGCTGGTCGACCCGCTGAGCCTGCAATACCTGATAGGCGCCGAGGTCGACTACACCGAGAGCCTGCACGGCGCACAGTTCGTGATCCGCAATCCGAACGCCAAGACCACCTGCGGCTGCGGATCATCGTTCTCGGCGTGAGCGACGCCCGCGCACCCTTCGCCTTCGTCGAAGCCGGTGCGTTCGCCGGCTCCGACGCCCGATCGTCCCTGCCCGACGACCCGGCCTGCCACGGTGCGCTCGACCGTGCCGACCATTTGCGTGGCGATCCCGTGGCGCTTGCCGCGCGGTGGGCGCATGCACGGGTGCTGCTGCTCGATGACGACGGCAGCGCGTTGGCCGATGCCGACGGCGCGCTGTTCGCGCCGACCGGCGAGCAGGTCAGCGAAGGCCCGGGCGGCGTCGGTGCGTCGATCTTCCTCGGGCTCGACCCCGACGGCATCGCCTGGTTTGCCCTGGACGCCGACCTGACCGCGCTGGATGCACCCGGGCGCCTGGACCTGCGCAGCGCGGCGGCGCAATGGCCGGCCTTCGACGCCGGCGTCTTCGCCCAGGCCCGCGCGCTGCAGCACTGGCGCAGCCGGCACCGCCATTGCGGGATCTGCGGCGGCGGCCTCGCATTTTCCCGTGGCGGCTGGCTCGGCCGCTGCGACGGCTGCGGGGTCGAACACTACCCGCGTACCGACCCGGCGGTGATCGTCGCGGTCACCGACGGCCAGCGCCTGCTGCTCGGGCGCCAGCGCAACTGGCCGCCGCGGCGCTATTCGGTGCTGGCCGGCTTCGTCGAGCCCGGCGAAACGCTGGAGCAGACCGTCGCCCGCGAAGTACTGGAGGAAACCGGCGTGCGCGTGCGCGGCTGCCGCTACCTGGGTTCGCAGCCGTGGCCGTTCCCGGGCCAGCTGATGCTCGGTTTCATCGCCCGCGCCGAACCCGACGAACCGCGCGTCGACGACGAACTCGAAGACGCGCGCTGGTTCGATGCCGAGCAGGTCCGCGTGGCGAGCGCCGCCGATGTCGGCGACGAGGGCGAGCTGCAGCTGTCGGCGCCGTTGTCGATTTCACGCTGGCTGGTCGATCAATGGTTGTCGATGGTCGAACACGCCGTGCCCGATCGCGACAAACCCGGCGGCGTCGCGCGCTAGAATCGCAACGTGTCGCGCGTGCGCGGCACCGGGTCGCGGCGCGGAGGTCGCGATTCGTCGCCAGTTGCGCCCCGAGGGAGTCCATCCATGTCCGTCACCCTGATCGCCGCCGTCGTCGCGCTCGTGCTCGGCCACCTGGCGCCCTCGTTGGCGGTCACGGTGCGACAGTACGGCTGGTACGACGACTGGATCGGCTGGCTCAACCGCCAGTTCGGCGATGGCAGCTTCTGGCGCGGCGCATGGGGCATCGCGCTGGCACTGGCGCCGCCACTGCTGCTGGTCGGCTTGTTCCAGCTCGCGCTGGATGCGCAGGGACTGGGGCTGGCGGAGATGCTGTTCGGCATCGCCGTGCTGTTCTATGCCTGGGGCCCGCGCGACCTCGACCGCGATGTCGCCGCGATCCTTGATGCCCCCGACGCGATCAGCCGGCGCGACGCCATCGCCCGGCTGTCGGTCGACGGCAACCCGCTGCTCGACGACGGCAACCTGGTCGAGGCGGTGTTCCGCAGCGCGATGCGGCGCTGGTTCGGCGTGCTGTTCTGGTTCCTGCTGCTCGGTCCGGTCGGCGGCGTCGGTTACCGACTGACCGTGCTGAGCGCACGCGCGGCGAGCGGCGAGGCAGGCCGCGGCCTGCCGACCCGCACCGCACGTGGCGCGCGCACCCTGCTGGCAGCGCTGGATTGGCCGGTCGCGCAGTTGCTGACCCTGGCGCTGGCACTGGTCGGCAATTTCGACAGCGTGCTCGGCGCCTGGCGCTCCAATGGCGGCGGCTCGATGCGGCTCGACAACCGCTTCCTGGGCGCCGTCGCCCGCGCCAGCGTGCGCAGCGAGCTGGCCGAGGAAGCCGCCGAGCGGGCCGCGGCGCAAGCCGACGACGGCGGCGACGAAAGCGGGCTGGCGGCATCGGGCGTTGCCCATGACTTGGCCGAGTTGCCCGAACTGCGCGACGCGATGAGCCTGGTCTGGCGTTGCCTGCTGGTCTGGCTGGCGGTGCTGGCGCTGTTCGTGATCGCCGGCTTCGTGAGCTGACGGAGCGTCTGCCGGGTTTCCTGTAGGAGCGGCTTCAGCCGCGATCTGAAGTCGGTACGGGCGAACGATTATCCGATCGCGGCTGAAGCCGCTCCTACAACATCTTCCAGCATCCCGCGTCGGCTCGCTACGCCGCGTCGCCGCGCAACCCCCGCACCCGGGCTTCCAATTCGGAGGCGCTCGCCTCGCGACCCTCCATCGGCACCCCGGCCACCACCTCGACATGCGCGCGAAAGCGCCGCGGCACCCGCATCCGCGCCAGACGCCCATCGCGCCGGCTCCACATGCTCGCCCACATTCCGCGCAGCGCCATCGGCACCACCTGCACCGGCCGCCCCGCCTGCGCGGCACGCGCCAGGACCGTCTCCACCCCGCCCTTGAACGCGGCGATCTCGCCGTCGGAGGTCAGCCGGCCCTCGGGGAATATCCCCACCACCTGGCCATCGGCCAGCGCCGCGTCGATCTCGTCGAACGCGCGCTGCATCAGCGCCGGGTCTTCCTTCGCCCCGGCAATCGGGATCGCCTTGGCGGTGCGGAAGATCCAGCGCATCACCGGCACATTGAAGATCCGGTAGTACATGACGAAGCGCACCGGCCGCGGGATGCTCGCCGCCAGGATCAGCGCGTCCATGTAGCTGACGTGGTTGCACACCACCAGCGCCGCGCCTTCCTCGGGCACGTGGTCGATGCCGCGGGCGCGCAGCCGGTACAGCGTGCGCACCAGCACCCAGCTGAGGAATCGCATCAGGAACTCGGGCACGATCGTGAAGATCCAGATCGCGACCAGCGCGTTGGCCACCGCCAGCGCGAGGAACACCTGCGGGATCGTCCAGCCCAGCCAACGCTGCACCGCCAGCGCCGACAACGCGGCCAGCACGATGAAACCCGAGTTCTGAATGTTCAGCCCGGCGAACACCCGCGACATCTCCGACTTCGGCGTGCGCGACTGGATCAGCGCGAACAGCGGCACCACGAAGAAGCCGGTGAACAAGCCGATCCCGAGCAGGTCGATGACCGTGCGCCACGCCCCCGGCTGCTGCAGGAAGCCTGCGACGTCCAGCCCCGACGCCACCGAGATCTCCGGCCGCGCCAGTGCCAGGTCGAGCAGGAACGCGGTCATCCCGAACGCCCCCAGCGGCACCAGCCCGATCTCGACCGTGCGCGCCGACAGCCGCTCGCACAGCATCGAGCCGGCGCCAGTGCCGACCGAGAACAGCGCCAGCGCCAGGATGTACAGCGTCGCCGAGCCGCCGAGATAGACCTCAGCATAGGTCGGCAGCTGCCCGGTCAGCACGGTGCCGACGAACCAGAACCACGACACCCCGAGGATCGCGTTGCGCACCGCCAGCTGCTTGCGCGCCAGCTTCAACACCGCGATCGATTCGGGTACCGGGTTCCAGTTGACCTTCAGTTCCGGTGCACCAGCCCCGGCCTTCGGGATCGCCCGGCTGACCAGGTGCCCGATGATCGCCAGCGCGATGATCGCCGCGCCGGCGACCCACGGCCCGCTGGCGCCGGCCATCGCGAAGATCGAGCCGCCGAGGATCATCCCCAGCAGGATCGAGATCGACGTGCCCATCTCGACCAGCCCGTTGCCGCCGGTCAACTCGCGCGGCTGCAGCACCGCCGGCAGGATCGAGTACTTCACCGGCCCGAACAGCGTCGACTGCACCCCGGTCAGGAACAGCGCGACCAGCAGCACCGTCAGGTTGGTGGTCGCGAAGCCGACCGCCGCCAGTGACATGATCACGATCTCCATCGCCGTGGTGATGCGGATCAGCGTGGCCTTCTCGGTGCGCTCGGCGATCTGTCCGGCCAGCGCCGAGAACAAAAAGTACGGCAGGATGAACAGCGCCGGCGCGAGGTTGGTGTAAAGCGTCTTCTGTTCGGCGCTGACGCCCAGCCAGAACAGCAGGCCGATGATCGCCTGGCGGTAGACGTTGTCGTTGAACGCCCCGAGCGATTGGGTCAGGAAGAACGGCAGGAAGCGGCGTTGGCGCAGCAATGCGTACTGGTTGGTGGACATGCGGCCCCCGGAGTTTGCGAGAGTGTAGCCGGTGCCTCGCGGCGTCCCGCGCGTGGCCACCCCATCGCAACGCATGCGATGCAATGGCACCACATTGCCTCTGCTGGAGGTGGCGATGGCGCGACTGCACCCCTCTGGTCGGGCTCGACCGCCATGAGCCCCTTAGCGGGTAACCTGTACAGGCTGCGGTTCCGCCAAGGGGGAGACGAAATGATCGCGATGTGGATGGTCCGGGGCGATGGCGGCCGGCTCTACGAGGAGTTCAAGGAGAAGGGGGTCGCCGCAATCGGCTGGGCCGACCTTGCCGAGCACGGCAAAAAGGGCATGTCGCGTGAGCAGCTCAAGACCCTGTACCGCAGCTGGCACCCCGAGGTGAAGCCGGGCGCCGTGGTATCCGCCGTCTCCCAGGTCTGGCGTTTCATCAACGAGATCAGCCCGGGCGACCGTGTCGCCACCTATTCGCCGGCCAACCGCACCTACCTGCTGGGCGAGGTAAAGGGAGAGGCGTTGTTCCATCCGGAATGGGCGGACCTGGACATGTCGCTGGCGCGGACCGTCGACTGGCAGCATGAGGTCGCTCGCGACGCGCTGAGCGCCGCGGCCAAGAACAGTCTCGGCTCCACGCTGACGATCTTCCAGATTCCGACGACGGTCGACGCCGAACTGCACGCCGCCGCTACTGGCAAGCCCGCCGCAAGCACCACCGACATCGAAACCGATGAAGCGCCCGATCCGCTCGACGAAATCGAGTTGCTCGCCGTCGAACGGATCAAGGATCTGGTCAGCACCCTCGATTGGAGCGAAATGCAGGACCTGGTGGCCGGCATCCTGCGCGCCATGGGCTACAAGACCCAAGTCTCGCCCGTCGGCGCCGACCGTGGCAAGGACATCATCGCCTCACCGGACGGCTTCGGCTTCGAGAACCCGCGCATCGTGGTGGAGGTCAAGCACCGCAGCGGACAGATGGGCAGCCAGGCGCTGCGCAGCTTTCTCGGCGGGCGCCACAAGGACGACCGCGGCCTGTATGTCAGCACCGGCGGCTTCAGCAAGGACGCCTACTACGAAGCCGACCGCGCGCAGGTGCCGTTGACCTTGTGGACGCTGGACAATCTGGTCCGCGCGCTGCTCGACCACTACGACGCGACCGATGCCGAAACCAAGCGCATCGTGCCGCTGAAACGGATGTACTGGCCGGCCTGAGTGCCCCATGGCCGCCACTTGATTGAAGGAATGACTGCGTGACCAGCAACAAGGAAACCGAACGCGCCGAACTGCACAAGACCATCTGGCGCATCGCCAATGACCTGCGCGGCAGCGTGGACGGCTGGGACTTCAAGAGCTACGTGCTCGGCATGCTGTTCTACCGCTTCATCTCGGAAAACCTCACCAATTACCTGAACATGCTGGAGCGCGAGGCCGGCCGCCCCGATTTCGACTACGCCAAGCTTGCCGATGCCGACGCAGAGTTCGGCAGGGTGGAAACGGTCAGGGAAAAAGGCTTCTACATCCTGCCGTCCGACCTTTTCGCCAACGTGCGACAGGGGGCGCGGCACGACGCTAATCTCAACGAAACGCTTGCCCGCGTATTCAAGGACATCGAAGGTTCGGCCGTCGGCACCGACAGCGAGGACGACCTCAAGGGTCTGTTCGACGACCTTGACGTCAACTCCAGCAAGCTCGGCCCCACCGTGGCCAGGCGCAACGAAAAGCTGGTGAAGCTGCTCGAAGCCATCGGCGACCTGAAACTGGGCAACTTCGCCGACAACAGCATCGACGCCTTCGGTGACGCCTACGAATTCCTGATGACCATGTACGCCTCCAGCGCGGGCAAGTCCGGGGGCGAGTTCTTCACCCCGCAGGAAGTTTCCGAGTTGCTGGCCCGTATCACAGTCAACGGCAAGACCGAGGTCAACAAGGTTTACGACCCGGCATGCGGCTCCGGCTCACTGCTGCTCAAGTTCGCAAAGGTACTGGGGCCGGACAAGGTGCGGCAGGGCTTCTACGGCCAGGAAATCAACCTCACCACCTACAACCTGTGCCGCATCAACATGTTCCTGCACGATGTGAACTACGAGCAGTTCGACATCGCCCACGGTGACGTTCTCACCGATCCCGTGCACTGGGACGACGAACCCTTCGAGGCGATCGTCTCCAATCCGCCGTACTCCATCAGGTGGGCAGGCGACAGCGACCCGCTGCTCATCAACGACCCGCGCTTTGCCCCCGCCGGCGTGCTGGCCCCCAAGAGCAAGGCCGATCTGGCCTTCACCCTGCACATGCTGAGCTGGCTGGCGGTCAACGGCACCGCGGCCATCGTCGAGTTCCCGGGCGTGCTCTATCGCGGCGGCGCGGAAAGGAAGATCCGTCAGTATCTGGTCGACAACAACTATGTCGACGCCGTCATCCAGTTGCCGCCCGACTTGTTCTTCGGCACCACCATCGCCACCTGCGTCATCGTCCTGAAAAAGTCCAAGCGCGATAACGCAACTCTGTTCATCGACGCCGGCGCCGAGTTCAAGCGCGTCGGCAACAAAAACAAGCTGTTGCCCGCGCATCTGCAGAAGATCCTCGCCGCCTTCACCGCTCGCGAGGACATCGAGCACTTCGCGCGCCTGGTGCCGAACGAGGCAATCGCCGACAACGACTACAACATTGCCGTCTCCTCCTATGTCGAGCAGCACGACATCCGCGAGGCGATTGACATCAGGCAGCTCAACGCGGAAATCGCCCGCATTGTGGCGCGTCAAGGAGAGTTGCGTCGTTCGATCGACGCCATCGTGGCCGATCTGGAGGACGACGCAGCATGAGCGGCCAGCCCGCCAGCGAGATGGTGCTCTACCAGCGCGAAGGCGGCGCAACGGCCATCGAGGTGCGCCTGGACGGCGGCACGGTCTGGCTGACCCAGGCGCAGATGGCCGACCTTTTCCAGACCACGTCGCAGAACATCACCCAGCACCTGAAATCCATCTACGCCGAGGGCGAGCAGAACGAGGCGGCAACCTGTAAGGATTACTTACAAGTTCGGCAGGAGGGCAAGCGCCAGGTCACCCGGCCCCTGCGGCATTACAACCTGGACCCCATCCTGGCCGTCGGCTACCGGGTGCGCTCACCGGGCGGCACCCGGTTCCGTGCCTGGGCCACCGAGCGACTGCGCGAGTACCTGGTCAAGGGCTTCGCGATGGACGACGCGCGGCTGAAGAACCTCGGTGGCGGCCAGTACTGGAAAGAGCTGCTCGAGCGCATCCGCGACATCCGCAGCAGCGAGAAGGTGCTGTACCGGCAGGTCCTGGACCTGTACGCCACCAGCGTGGACTACGAGTCGAAGAGCGAGGAAAGCGTCACCTTCTTCAAGACCGTGCAGAACAAGTTGCACTACGCCGCCCACGGCCATACCGCCGCAGAGGTCATCGCGACCCGCGCCGATGCCGGCAAGCTGGAGACGGTGAAACAAGTGCAGCGCAAGATCGAAGGAAAGAAGAAGCCATGAGCCGGATTGACCGATTGATCGCCGAGCTTTGTCCGGATGGCGTGGAGTTCAAAGAACTCGGTGGAATTGCCGAGCTAGTTCGCGGCAATGGCATGCCGAAGTCGAGCTTCACGGAGACAGGCGTGGGTTGCATCCACTATGGCCAGATCTACACCTACTATGGCGTGTGGACAGACGAGACCATCTCACACGTCGCTCCACAGACTGCTGTGGCACTGGCGAAAGTCGATACTGGTGATCTGGTCATAACCAACACCAGCGAGAATGTCGCGGATGTATGCAAGGCCGTCGCTTGGCTTGGCGAATCGCAGAT
This sequence comes from Lysobacter sp., assembly GCA_050737695.1. Taxonomy (GTDB): domain Bacteria; phylum Pseudomonadota; class Gammaproteobacteria; order Xanthomonadales; family Xanthomonadaceae; genus Novilysobacter. The sequence goes on from JBOHYB010000012.1 coordinate 11,164, forward strand.
TGTTACTGGCGGTCATGCGACGGTGATCAAGCACCAGCAGAATCCAAAGTATCTGTCGTACTACTTCCGGACTCCGGAGTTCTTTGTCCAGAAAAAGAAGCTGGCTACTGGAACCAAGGTCATCGACGTATCGGCTCGGAGCCTTGCGAAGGTTCGAATTCCCGTGCCGCCGATCGAAGTGCAGCGCGAAATCGTGAAAGTGTTAGACGCTTTCACGGAGCTGGAGGCGGAGCTGGAGGCGGAGCTGGAGGCGCGTCGCCGGCAGTACCAGTACTACCGCGACGCGCTGCTCAGCTTCGCTGAGCGCAAGCAAGAGCAAGCAAGAGCAAGCAAGAGCAAGCAAGAGCAAGCAAGAGCAAGCAAGAGCAAGCAAGAGCAAGCAAGAGCAAGCAAGCATAGACTGGATGACCATGAATGACATCTGCCTAAACGTGTCGTCCGGAGGAACGCCGTTGTCGACGCGCCCTGAATACTACGGTGGTGATATTCCATGGTTGCGCACGCAGGAAGTCAATTGTGCGGATATTAGCGCGACGAGTGTCACCATCACTGAAGAAGGCTTGCGTAACTCATCTGCCAAATGGGTTCCGGAAAATAGTGTCATCGTTGCTATATCGGGTGCTGGTGTCACGCGGGGGCGCGTCGCTGTCAACAAGATTCGGCTAACGACGAATCAGCACTGTTGCAATTTGGAAATCGACCCAAGTCGGGCGCATTACCGATATGTATATCACTGGCTAGTTAACCAGTACGATGATTTGCGATCTCGTGGTCAAGGAAATCGCTCTGACTTGAATGTCGGAATCATCAAGTCGTATCCAATTCCCATTCCCCCGCGGGACGAGCAAATCCGCATCTCCCATATCCTTGACCAGTTCGACGCGCTGGTGAACGACCTCTCGTCCGGTCTGCCCGCCGAGATCAGGGCCCGCCGCCAGCAGTACCAGTATTACCGCGACCGCTTGCTCGACTTCCGGGAAGCGGCATGAGCGACACCCCGCTGCGCTACGAGCCGATCGCACTGTCCGACGAAAGCACTGTGGTCGCCGAGTTCGTGTCGGAGCGGGTGCGCGAAACCGCCTATCAGAGCGAAGCGGCCCTGGAGTCGGCGCTGATCCGTCAGTTGCAGGCGCAGGCCTACGACCATCTGTCCATTACCAGCGAAGCCGAGCTCGTCGCCAATCTGCGCCGCCAGTTGGAGGCGCTGAACCATGTCACCTTCTCCTATGCCGAGTGGGAACGTTTCTTCGACACCTGCATCGCCGGCGCCAACGACGGCATCGTCGAAAAGACCGCGCGCCTGCAGGAAGACCACGTGCAGTTGCTCAGGCGCGACGACGGCAGCGTCAAGAACATCACCCTGATCGACAAGCAGCACATCCACAACAACCGCCTGCAGGTGATCAACCAGTACGCGGTAGAGGGTGCCCGCGCCAACCGCTATGACGTGACCGTGCTGGTCAACGGCCTGCCGATGGTGCATGTCGAACTCAAGCGCCGCGGCGTGGACATCCGCGAGGCCTTCAACCAGATCAACCGCTACCAGCGCGACAGCTTCTGGGCCGGCTCCGGCCTGTTCGCGTATGTGCAGTTGTTCGTGATCAGCAACGGCACCTTGACCAAGTACTACAGCAATACCGTGCGCGAGGGCCATCTGGCCGAGCAGCGGGGAGTTCGCAGCCGCCGCAAGGGTTCCAACAGCTTCGCGTTCACCAGTTGGTGGGCGGATGCTGGGAACCGGCCGATCACCGAACTGGTGGACTTCACCAAGACCTTCTTCGCCAAACACACGTTGCTGAACATCCTCACCCGCTACTGCGTGTTCGACGTGGACCGCAAGCTGCTGGTGATGCGGCCGTACCAGATCGTCGCCGCCGAGCGCATCCTGCAGCGCATCCATACCGCCAGCAACCTCCGGCAGCTGGGGCGCATCGAGGCCGGTGGCTATATTTGGCATACCACCGGCAGCGGCAAGACCCTGACCAGCTTCAAGGCGGCGCAACTGGCGCGCGCGCTGCCGGAGGTGGACAAGGTGCTGTTCGTGGTCGACCGCAAGGATCTGGACTACCAGACCATGCGCGAGTACGAGCGGTTCGAGAAGGGTGCCGCCAATTCCAACACGTCGACCGCGGTGCTGCAGCGGCAGCTGGAGGACGCCAACGCGCGCATCATCATCACCACCATCCAGAAGCTTTCCCGCTTCGTCGCCCGCAACGGCAAGCATGCAGTCTACGGTGCCCATGTGGTGGTGATCTTCGATGAATGCCATCGCAGCCAGTTCGGCGACATGCACGCCGAGATCACGCGCCACTTCAAGCGTTACCACCTGTTCGGTTTTACCGGTACGCCGATCCTGGCGGCCAACGCCGGCACCAGCGGCAATCCCTTGCGACGCACCACCGAGCAGGCGTTCGGCGACAGGCTACACACCTACACCATCGTCGATGCCATCAACGACAGGAACGTGCTGCCGTTTCGCATCGATTACATCAACACCATCAAGGCAGCGCCTGCCATCAAGGACAAGCAAGTGTCGGCCATCGACACCGAGCGGGCCCTGCTGGCGCCGGAGCGCATCACCCAGGTGGTGGGCTACATCCGCGAGCACTTCGACCAGAAGACCAAGCGCAGCGGAAACGCCAGCTACATGCACGGCATCGTGGCGAATGTGACCGAAGTGGTCGCCAGCCGGAACCGCGTCGACGAGATCCGTCGCCGGCAACGCCTCAATGGTTTCAACTCCATTTTCGCCACCGCGTCCATTGACGCGGCCAGGCGCTATTACCTCGAGTTTGCGAGGCAGCAGGAGACCCTCCCGCCTGCCGCGCGGTTGAAGGTTGGCCTGATCTACAGCTTCGCCGCCAACGAGGAGGACGCCGATGGCCTGCTGGGCGAAGAGGCGTTCGAGACGGAAGGGCTCGACCGGAGTTCGCGCGATTTTCTGGATGCCGCGATCAAGGACTACAACGGACTGTTCGCGACCAGCTACGACACCTCCGCCGACAAATTTCAGAACTACTACAAGGACCTGTCGCAGCGTTTGAAGAACCGCGAGCTGGATCTGGTGATCGTGGTCAACATGTTCCTGACCGGCTTCGATGCCACCACCCTCAATACCCTATGGGTGGACAAGAACCTGAAGGCGCACGGCCTGATCCAGGCGTATTCGCGCACCAACCGCATCCTCAACTCGGTCAAGACCTACGGCAACATCGTTTCCTTCCGCGACCTCGAACAGCAAACCAACGATGCCCTGGCCCTGTTCGGCAACAAGGAGGCCAAAGGCATCGTGCTGCTCAAACCCTACGCGGAGTACTACAGCGAGTACCGGCGGCGGGCGGAGGAGATGGTTGCCGGGTTCCCGCTCGGGCAGGCGCTCGTCGGCGAGGCGGCGCAGAAGACCTTCATCAAGCTGTTTGGCGCCATCCTGCGGCTCAGGAACATCCTTACGGCTTTCGACGATTTCGCGGGCAACGAGATCCTCAGCGACCGCGACTTCCAGGACTACCAGACCCTCTACCTGAATCTCCATGCCGAGTTCCGCGGGGCAGCGAATGCGGACAAGGAGCCCATCAACGATGACGTGGTGTTCGAGATCGAGCTGATCAAGCAGGTGGAGATCAATGTCGATTACATCCTGATGCTTGTGGAGCGCTATCTGAGGACGAAGGGCTCAGGTGAGGACAAGGATATCCGTGCCGCGATTGGCCGTGCAGTCAATGCCAGCCCGTCACTGCGCAACAAGAGGGACCTTGTCGAGCAGTTCGTGGACTCCCTTTCGGCCAAGGCAAAGGTGGATGCGCAATGGCAAGCTTTTATTGCGGCCAGGAAGGCGGAGGAGCTGGAACAGCTCATAGCCGAGGAGGGCCTCAACGCCGAGGAAGCCCGGGCGTTCGTGGATAACGCCTTCCGTGATGGCGCAATTCCAACCGCCGGCACCTCCATTACCAGGATATTGCCGCCGGCCTCGCGCTTCTCCAGCGACAACAACCATTCGGTGAAGAAGCACGCGGTGCTCGACAGACTCGCCAGGTTCTTCGATCGCTATTTCGGACTGGCGTGAACCAGTAGAAAAGCGCGACGGCTGTATTGAGCGCGGGCTATCGCATGGGCGACGGCCGTCCTACTTGCCGCGCTCGCGCTCGGCCCGCTCTCTCTCGATCGCGCGCCAGCCGATATCGTGGCGGTGGAACTCGCCGTGCCAGGAGATGCCGGCGACGGCTTCGTAGGCGTGGTGCTGCGCTTCGGCGACGGTGTCGCCGAGCGCGCACACGCACAGCACGCGGCCGCCGGCGGTGACGACCTGGCCGTCGACCAGTTTGGTTCCGGCGTGGAAGACCTTGGTGTCGCCGACCTCGGGCACGTCCCAACTGCCGATGGGATCGCCGCTGCGCGGGGTGCCGGGGTAGTTCTCGGCGGCCATCACCACCCCGAGCGACGGCCGCGAATCCCATTGCGCCTCGACCTCGGCCAGTCGCGCGTTGATCGCCGCTTCGACCAGGTCGAGCAGGTCGGATTGCAGCCGCATCATCACCGGCTGGGTCTCGGGGTCGCCGAAGCGCACGTTGAACTCGATCACTTTCGGCGCGCCGCTGTCGTCGATCATCAAGCCGGCGTAGAGGAAGCCGGTGAACGGTACGCCATCGGTGGCCATCCCGCGCACGGTCGGCTCGACCACCTCGCGCATCACCCGAGCGTGGATCTCGGGGGTGACCACCGGTGCCGGCGAATAGGCGCCCATGCCGCCGGTGTTGGGGCCGGTGTCGCCGTCACCGACGCGCTTGTGGTCCTGGCTGGTCGCCATCGGTAGGGCAGTCTGCCCGTCGACAACCGAGATGAAGCTGGCCTCTTCGCCGTCGAGGAATTCCTCGATCACCACGCGCGCACCGGCGGCGCCGAAGGCGTTGCCGGCGAGCATGTCGCGCACCGCGGCTTCGGCCTCGGCCAGCGTCATCGCCACGATCACGCCCTTGCCGGCGGCCAGGCCGTCGGCCTTGATCACGATCGGCGCGCCCTTGTCGCGCACGTAGGCCAGCGCCGCATCGACCTCGGTATGCACGGCGTAGAACGCGGTCGGGATGCCGTGGCGGGCGAGGAAGTCCTTGGCGAACGCCTTGCTGCCTTCCAGTTGCGCGGCGGCAGCGGTGGGGCCGAAGACGCGCTGGCCGGCGGCGCGGAAGCGGTCGACCACGCCGGCCACCAGCGGCGCTTCGGGACCGACCACGGTCAGCGCGACCACCTCGTCCTGCGCCAGCTTCAGCAGCCCGTCGAGGTCGTCGGCCTTGACCGCGACGTTGCGGCACTTGTCCTCGTGCGCGGTGCCGGCGTTGCCGGGCACGACCAGCACCTCGGTGACGCGCGGGGACTGCGCAAGCTTCCACGCCAGCGCGTGTTCGCGGCCGCCGGAACCGATGACGAGGATTTTCATTGCGGGGATTCCTTGGTTGTGGCCCTGATCCGCTGGCCGGGCTCTTGTAGGAGCGGCTTTAGCCGCGATCTGGAAATCGGCGCGCTCGACCGACCGTCCGATCGCGGCTAAAGCCGCTCCTACATAAAGCGGGAGCGGTTCGATGATTGGTCCGATTTTACCGGAGCCGGCGGGCCGCCGGCTGCTACGATCGCCCGCTTCAGTGACAACCACGGGATTCGCGATGGAGTTCGTACTCAACGGCATCGAGGCGCTGCTGACGCCGGTGATCGGCCTGGTCAACACGGTGCTGTGGAACTACGTGCTGGTCTACGGGCTGATCGCGGTCGGGGTGCTCTTCACCGTGCGCCTGCGATTCGTGCAACTGCGCCGCTTCGGCCACATGCTGCACGTGATCGGCCGCGGCACCGATGGCGATGCCGCCGGCATCTCGCCGTTCCAGGCGTTGTGCACCAGCCTGGCGTCGCGGGTCGGCACCGGCAACCTCGCCGGCGTGGCGATCGCGCTGAGCCTGGGCGGGCCGGGCGCGCTGTTCTGGATGTGGGTGGTGGCCGCGCTCGGCATGGCCACCGCGTACGCCGAGAGCGCGCTGGCGCAGCTGTACAAGGTCCGCGACGAGGACGGCCAGTACCGCGGCGGGCCGGGCTACTACATGTCGCGCGGGTTGAAACTGCCGTGGCTGGGCGTGGCGTTCTCGGTGTGCCTGGTGTTCTCCTACGGGCTGGTCTTCAGCAGCGTGCATGCCAATGCGATGGCGCAGTCGCTGAACCTGGCGTTCGGCTTCAGCCAGGCGCAAATCGCGACCGGGCTGGTACTGCTGACGGCCGTCATCATCTTCGGCGGCGTGCGTTCGGTCGCGCGGGTGGCCGAATGGGTGGTGCCGTTCATGGCGGTCGGCTACTTCGGCTTGGCGCTGTGGGTGGTGGCAACCAATATCGCCGAGGTGCCGGCGGTGCTGGCGCTGGTGGTGCGCAGCGCGTTCGGACTGGAGCCGGCGGCCGGCGGCCTGATGGGCGGCCTGGCGGCGGCGATGCTCAACGGAGTCAAGCGCGGGCTGTATTCCAACGAGGCCGGCATGGGCAGCGCGCCCAACATCGCCGCGGCGGCGACGCCGGTGCCGCACCATCCGTCGAGCCAAGGGCTGGTGCAGTCGCTGGGGGTGTTCATCGACACCTTGCTGATCTGCACCGCGACCGGGCTGATGATCCTGCTGTCGGGGGTGCTCGGCGACGGCGGCGACGGGGTGGTGATCACCCAGAACGCGCTGGTGGTGTTCTTCGGCCAGTGGGGCAGTTGGTTCGCGGCGATCGCGTTGTTCTTCTTCGCGTTCACCACGATCCTGGGCAACTACACGTATGCCGAGAGCGGATTGCTGTACCTCGGCGGCGGCGATGTCGGGCTGTTCGTGCTGCGGGCGGCGGCGCTCGGGGTGATCGTCTGGGGCGTGTACGCGCAGGTGCCGCTGGTGTGGAGCGCGGCCGACGCGGCGATGGCGATGATGGCGACGCTCAACCTGGCGGCGCTGTTGGGATTGTCGGGTGTGGTGGTGAAATTGACCCGGGATTACGACCGGCAGTTGGATGCGGGCCGGTCGCCGGTGTTCCATATCGCCGAGTACCCGGAGTTGGGCGATGGGGTGGATCACGAGATCTGGCGCGAGCGGGATTCAGTGGGGCGGTAGCGGGTCGCGGAAGCAGCAACAGCAACAGCAACAGCAACAGCAAAAGAAAGGGCGCGCTTCGGGCGAGGTCGTCGCGCAGGAGGCGGCCGGTGGGGGATTACTCCAGTCCTTCATTCAGGGCCGCTCCGCGGTCCGGCGCAGCGCGCCGGGCGTTCGCGCAGGCGCGCGGCAATGCCGCGCAAGCCGCCTGCACTCACCCTGCCCTGAGGGGGCCGCGGGCCATCCATGGTCCGCTTTTGCGCAATTCCCCCGCCGTCCACCTCCTGCCAGGATGTCTGCGGATTCGTGGAGCTGGCTTCGCGTAGGAGTGACATGAGTCGCGACCTGTACATCGCCTCAAGGGTTCGGCGGGTCGCGACTGACGTTGCTTCCTACATCGGACTGAGCGCACCTCGGCGCGGTTGTAGGAGCGGCTTTAGCCGCGATCTGGTCGGGGCGAGCGAACGGTTATCCGATCGCGGCTAAAGCCGCTCCTACAAAAACATGCGCAATCGCCTAAACCCAAACATCGGAGCGGCGTTCTGTGGGGGGTGTTGCGGAGAGGGCGCCATGGATGGCGCACGCCCCCGACTCGGGCCATGGATGGCCCGACGGAGGGCGGAGACAACACCCTCACAGGGCGTCGCCCCGCCCGAAGCCGGTAAATCCCGGGCTGTTGCCGTTGCTGTTGGCGCTTCCGCGGAGCGCAGTGTTAGCCGTTGAGGCTGAGGCCACAAGCGGCAACCGCGACCGGCGTCAGTGACGGAAGTGCCGCACCCCGGTAAACACCATCGCGAGTCCATGCTCGTCGGCGGCGGCGATCACCTCGTTGTCGCGCATCGAGCCGCCCGGCTGGATCACCGCCTTGATGCCGGCGGCCGCGGCGGCGTCGATGCCGTCGCGGAACGGGAAGAACGCGTCGGACGCCATCACCGAGCCCGGCACCACCAGCCCGGCTTCCTCGGCCTTCAATCCGGCGATCTTCGCGGACACCACGCGGCTCATCTGCCCGGCACCGATGCCGATGCTGCGGCCATCGCGCGCGTAGACGATCGCGTTGGACTTGACGAACTTGGCGATGCGCCAGGCGAACAGCAGGTCGTCGAGCTGCGCGTCGGTCGGCGCGATCTTGCTGACCACCTTCAGCTCCTCGCGGGTGACCTCGCGGTTGTCGCTGGTCTGCATCAGCAGGCCCGAACCGACGCGCTTGACGTCCATGTTGTTGCGGCCGTCGCCATGCGGAATCTTCAGCACCCGCACGTTGGCCTTCTTCTTCGCGTAGGCGAGTGCATCGGTGTTGTAGTCGGGCGCGATCAGCACCTCGACGAACTGGCGGTCGAGAATGGTCTTGGCGGTCGCGGCATCGAGCGTCTTGTTGAACGCGATGATGCCGCCGAACGCCGAAGTCGGATCGGTCGCATACGCCGCCTCGTAGGCCTCGCCGTTGCCGGCACCGACCGCGACGCCGCAAGGGTTGGCGTGCTTGACGATCACGCAGGCCGTGGCGTCGAACTGGCGCACGCATTCCCACGCCGCGTCGGCGTCGGCGAGGTTGTTGAAGCTCAGCTCCTTACCCTGCAACTGGGTGAAGGTTGCCAGCGTGCCCGGCACCGGCCACAGGTCGCGGTAGAACGCGCCGGCCTGGTGCGGGTTTTCGCCGTAGCGCAGGTCCATCACCTTGACGAAGTTGCTGTTGTTCTGCGCCGGGAACAGGGCGCGGCTGTCGTCGTCATTGATCGATGACAGGTAATTGCTGATGCAGGCGTCGTAGAAGGCAACGCGGTTGAACGCGGCCACCGACAGCGCGAAGCGGGTCTTGCCCGACAGCGCGCCGTCGTTCGCCGTCAGTTCGGCGAGCAGCGCGTCGTACTGCGCCGGCTCGGTCGCGACCGCGACGCGGGCGAAGTTCTTCGCCGCCGAGCGCAGCATCGTGGGGCCGCCGATGTCGATGTTCTCGATGATCTCGTCCATCGTGCTGTCGGGATCGGCCGAGACCGCCTCGAACGGATACAGGTTCAGCACCAGCAGATCGATCGCGTCGATGCCGTGCTGCGCCATCACCGCCTCGTCGATGCCGGCGCGGCCGAGCAGGCCGCCATGTACGACGGGATGCAGGGTCTTGACCCGGCCGTCCATCATCTCCGGGAAGCCGGTTGCCTCCGACACGTCCTTCACTGCCAGCCCGGCATCGCGGATCGCCTTGGCGGTACCGCCGGTCGAGAGCAGTTCGACGCCGTGGCCGGCGAGGACGCGGGCCAGTTCGACCAGGCCGGTCTTGTCGGACACGGACAGCAGGGCGCGGCGGATTTTTACCGGCGCGTTCTTGGCCGGGTGGGCGTTCATCGCGGCAGGCGAGGATGCGGAAGTCATGGGCGGGCTTTCAGCGGGAAAGCCCGCAATTATACCGGCCGCGATGAGGCAGCCGGGCCGACCCCGCGTCAGGCCAGACCGTACTCGCGCAGCTTCTTGCGCAGGGTCGCGCGGTGGATGCCGAGCATCGCCGCGGCGCGGCTCTGGTTGCCTTCGCAATGCTCCAGCACTTCGGCGAACAGCGGGATCTCCAACTCGCGCAGGGCGATCTCGTAGAGGTCGCCGTTGTCGCTGCCATTGAGGTCGCCGAGGTAGCGGCGGATCGAGGTGGCGACGTGGTCGCGCAGCGGGACACGCGGTCCGGAACGGGTGGAGTCAGTGCGATCTGCAGCGGCGTTCAAGCGCGTCTCCCCAAGACATAAGGCGTCCATCGCGCGACCTGTGGTTCGCAGGCTGCGGCTCGGCGACGGGGCATCGAGTCTAGCGCGCCAATGCGGCCGTCGACACCTTGGCGGGTCGGGTTCATCGAAACTCGAAGGTGAATGCGACGATCGGCGAGGCCGGTTCGATCACGTCGAACTGCACGCTGGCGCTTTGCCCGGGGGCGAGCGGGGTGGCCGCCGCCGCGCCTTCACCGCGATATTCGGCGGGCGCGAACGTGCGTTGCGCGACGGCTTGGCCGCGCACGTCCGACAGGCTCAGCGACAGCGCCGGCCACGGTTGCGGCCAGCGCGCGTCGTTGCGGAAACTGGCAGTGACGTTGAGCACGCCGGGCTGGCCGGCCGGCTGCACGCTGCGGGCGAGCATGGAATAGGCCGCCGGCTCGCGCCATGGCGGCAACTCGCAGCCCAGCACCGCGCAGGTGCCGGCAAGCAGCGGGCGCCAGCGCTCGCTGCCGGCCAGTTCGTGCCGCTGCGCGAGCAGCACTTGTGCGCCCAGCAAGATCGCCAGGCCGGCGAGGGTCAGTCGCCCCGGCCAGTGTGGGCCGCTCGCGGCGCTGGCCGGGGCGGCGATGCGGACGAAGCTCGGCGCGCGATGCCGGCGGCGCTGCGGCGCGCGGGGCGAAGCCGAGATCGCCGACACAACGTTTTCCGATGTGGCGACTGGTCGCGTCGGTGGTTCGGGTTGAGCCGGAGATGAAGCGGGTAGTACTGCCGATGACGGGTCGGCGTCAATGCCGCGTACCGATCGCGATTCGCTGGCGCCGGTCGCCGTCGCAGCGGTCTCGGTGTCATCGAAGTCGTCATCCAGCCGCTGCCTGCAGCGCGGGCAGTGCGGCGCCGCGCCGCCCTTGGAGACGATCAGGGCGACCAGGAAACCGCAATGCGGGCAGGGCACGAACATGCGCCGCAGTTTAGCCGAGCCACGGCATCGACCGGCCGGGCCGGCGCCGGGGTGTGACCGCGCTCAAGGATCGCGCGCCCCGCCCGCGTCGCGGCTCAGCGACGGCGGATGCCGCTGATCCGGATCCAGTCGTCCAGTTGCTCGACCTGCAGCTGTTCGAAGGCGTCCGCGTAACGCGCAAGCACCTCGTCTTCCTGTCCGGCGAGGATGCCCGACAGGGCGATCCGTCCGCCCGGCGCGACCCGCGCAGCGAGGGTGTCGGCCAGCGCCACCAGCGCCGAGGCGAGGATGTTGGCGACCACCACCGGATACGTCGCCGGCGGTTCGGCGTCGGGCAGGTACACGGCCAGTCGATCGCCGACCTGGTTGCGTTCGGCATTGTCGACGGTCGCGATCAGCGCCTGCGGGTCGTTGTCGACCCCGACCGCGCGTGCGGCACCGAGCTTGAGCGCGGCCAGCGCGAGGATGCCCGAGCCGCAGCCGAAATCGAGCACGATCGCGCCGTCGAGCGCGCCCTGCGTGGCCAGCGCGTCGAACCATTGCAGGCACAGCGCGGTGGTCGGATGCGTCCCGGAGCCGAACGCCAGCCCCGGATCCAGCCGCACCACCGCCGCCTCCGGCGCATCGGCGCCGTCGGGCAGGTCGTGGTTCCACGGCACGATCCAGGTGCGCGCGCCGAATTTCAGCGGCTCGTACTGGTCCATCCACGCGCGCTCCCAGTCCTGGTCGGCGACCTCGCGGAACTGCGCGCGCGACCAGTCGATGCCCTCGTCGGCGGCCGCCAGCGCGTGCAGCAGCAGTTGCGGCGGGGTGGCGCCCTCGAACAGCGCGGTCAGCACCAGTTCGCCCCACATCGGCGTCTGGCCGACCCCGGGTTCGAAGATTGCCTGCTCGTCGGGCGCATCGGCATGGGCATCGGCCAGGGTCACCGCGAGCGCGCCGACGCTCTCCAGCGCGTGCTCGTAGCGCGGCTGTCCAGCTTCCGTGCAGGACACGGTGAGTTCGAGGAAGGGCATGTCGGCGAATCGGGTGGGGGACATGCATGTTGGGACGTGGGCCCGGCGCAGGCAACCGGCGGTTGATCTAAGATGACGCGCCGATGCGTTGAGGTTAGAACCCGGGAGCCGTTCCTTTTGCCCGCAGTGCACCGCCATCTGATCCTGCTTTCATTGACGTCAGTGTTGTTGCTGGCGGCAACCCTGGCGCATTGGGACGAACGCGGGGCGGCGGTCTCCGCGGACCCGGTCCCGACTGGGCTGGCCGGCGACGCTTCTCCTGATGTCGGGCAATCCGGCGCCATCCCCGGTTTCGCCGGCGACACTCGGCCCCGGCAATCCCGTCACGACGTCCCCGGCATGGATCTTCGCGCAGGGTTCGAGCGCGCGCGCGACCTGTACGCCTATGCCGGCAGCCTGGCTCCGGCGGTACGGGCGGGGGATCCGGAGGCGACCTGGATGTTGAGTCGGGTCTACGAATATTGCTCGGCATATGCCATGGCGCCGGCGGACTATGCCAGGGACACCCAGGCGATCCGGGACATGCAACTGCGGACATCCGCCGCGATGGTCGCCGCACGCACCCGCACCAGCGGACGGTGTGCCCGGTTCGTGCCGGGCGACGACCTGTCCTACACGGTGATCTTCGGCATGACCCACGAGGCGGCGCAGGCCGGCAGCCTCGCCGCGGAAGCCGCCCTGCTGGCGTTCGGCGACCCGCTCGATACCAGCGACGCGTACAAGCGCGGGCTGGTGGAGCGGGTGCAGCAATCCCGGGACCCGGAATCCTTCGCGGCACTGGCGCCGGCCATGGGCATCCAGGCGAGCGGGGACCGGGCATTCGAGGGCCAGGTGGCGGGCACCCGGCTGGCGGAAGTGGCGTGGCAGGTCGCCGCGTGCGAACTGGGGATGGATTGCGGCGCCGGAAGCACGGTGATGGTGTCCCAGTGCGCCAATGGCGGGATCTGTTCACGCGATCCCGGGCAGGATTTCAGTGGTTTTGTCTTCGATGCCGCAGTTCCGCGACAGGGGGCGGGCGTGGTGAATGAAATGGTCGACTTGCTGCTAGGCGAGGAGAAGGTGCCGAAATGAAGAAGGAGGCTGTCGTGCACAGGATCAAGCTCCTGTTCTGGACGTTGTTGCTTACCGCGTATTCCGTCGCGGCCGCGGGGGTCGTGATCGATGTGTTCGGGCAGGACTACCGCGGGATGTCGGCGGTGACGGCCACGTCGGTGCATTCGCCGCTGGAGAAGCGGGCCGCCGGTGCCACCCAGGTGGCCGCGGCCTACCGCGCCGACAGCGGCGCGCCGTTCGCCACGCTCCCGACCGGGAGTTCCTTCAAGGTCATCTGGCCTGATGGCTCGAGCGAGTACGTGACGGTGGTCAGCGTCTCCTCGAGCGACGGCGTGCGGCCCATCCCCGGAACCCAGCGGCAGGCATCGGAGCCCGTCGAAGGACTCCGCTAGCCGCCGGTCGCTGCCGCCCCTACTGCCCGTATCGGGCGGACATGCCTACACGATCGACAGCGACTTCTCCTTCTGCTCCTTCAGTCGCTTCTCCAGGTAGTGGATGTTCTGCCCACCCTGCTGGAAACCGACGTCGGCCAGGATCCGCTGCTGCAGCGGGATGTTGGTCTTGATGCCGTCGACCACCATCTCGCTCAGCGCCACCCGCATGCGCGCGATCGCCGTTTCCCGATCCGGACCGTGCACGATCAGCTTGCCGATCATCGAGTCGTAGTTCGGCGGCACGCGGTAGCCCTCGTAGATATGGCTGTCGACGCGCACGCCGGGGCCGCCGGGGGCGTGGAAATGCTGGATCAGGCCAGGGCTCGGCATGAACGTGTCCGGGTCCTCGGCGTTGATCCGGCACTCGATCGCGTGGCCCTCCAGCACGATGTCGTCCTGCTTCAGCGACAGCTTGTGGCCGGCGGCGATGTTGAGCTGCTCGCGCACCAGGTCGATGCCGGTGACCATCTCGGTGACCGGGTGCTCGACCTGGATACGCGTGTTCATCTCGATGAAGTAGAAGCGGCCGTTCTCGTACAGGAACTCGAAGGTGCCGGCGCCACGATAACCAATCCGGATACAGGCTTCGGTGCAGACCCTGCCGATTTCGGCGCGCTGTTCCGTGCTGATGCCCGGCGCCGGCGCTTCCTCGACCACCTTCTGGTGGCGGCGCTGCATCGAGCAGTCGCGTTCGCCCAGGTGCACGGCGTTGCCCTGACCGTCGGCCAGCACCTGGATCTCCACGTGGCGCGGGTTCTCCAGGAACTTCTCCATGTAGACCATGTCGTTGCCGAACGCGGCCTTGGCCTCGGCCTTGGTGGTCTGGATCGCGGTGACCAGCGCGGCTTCGGTGTGGACCACGCGCATGCCGCGACCGCCGCCGCCGCCGGCGGCCTTGACGATCACCGGGTAGCCGATCTCGCGGGCGATCGCGATGTTGGTCGCGGCGTCGTCGCCGAGCGGGCCGCCGCTGCCGGGCACGCACGGCACGCCGGCCTCCTTCATTGCCCGGATCGCCTCGACCTTGTCGCCCATCAGGCGGATGGTCTCGGCCCTGGGGCCGATGAAGATGAAGCCCGACTCCTCGACCCGTTCGGCAAAGTCGGCGTTCTCCGACAGGAAGCCGTAGCCGGGGTGGATCGCCTGGGCGTCGGTGACCTCGGCCGCGGCGATCAGCTGGGCCATGTTGAGGTAGCTGTCGGTCGACGGCGCAGGACCAATACAGACCGACTCGTCGGCCATCGCGACGTGCTTGAGGTTGCGGTCGACGGTGGAATGCACCGCGACCGTGCGGATGCCGAGCGCGTGGCAGGCGCGCAGGATGCGCAGCGCGATCTCGCCGCGGTTGGCAATGACGACTTTATCCAGCATGGATCACCCGATCACGAACAGCGGCTGGTCGAACTCGATCGGCTGGCCGCTCTCGGCCATCACCTTGAGCACGGTGCCGGAGACGTCGGCCTCGATCGGGTTGAACATCTTCATCGCCTCGATGATCGCCAGGGTGTCGCCGGCCTGGACCGACTGGCCGACGCTCACGAACGGCGGCTTGTCCGGGGCCGGCGAGGTGTAGAAGGTGCCGACCATCGGCGCGCGCAGGACGTGGCCGTCGGGCAGGTCGTCGGCGGCCTTGGCGCTGCCGCCGGTGGCCGACTCGGTCGGCGACTGCATCGGCATCGGCGCGTGCAGCTGCATGGGCGCGGCATGCACCATCGGCGCGGCGACGGCGGTGCCGCGCGGGCTGCGGGCCAGGCGCACGGACTCTTCGCCTTCCTTGATCTCGATCTCGGCCAGGTTGGATTCTTCCAGCAGGTCGATCAGCTTCTTGATTTTGCGCAGGTCCATGGGTGGGCCTCTTGGGTGGTCTTCGGGAGCCGCGCAGGGCGGCTGCGGGATGGGGAATCTAGTGGCGGGTCGATGCCAGCCGCGACAGCGCGGCATCGAGTGCATAGCGGTAGCTGTCGACCCCGAACCCGGCGACCACGCCCACGGCCAGGTCGCTGAAATAGCTCTGGCGGCGGAACGGCTCGCGGGCGTGCGGGTTGGACAGGTGGATCTCGTAGAAGGGGATGGCGACCGCGGCCAGGGCGTCGCGCAGGGCGACGCTGGTGTGGGTGAAGGCGGCCGGATTCAGCAGGATCAGGGCGGTGCCGTCGGCGCGGGTGGCCTGCACCCGGTCGACCAGCACGTGCTCGGCGTTGGACTGCAGGCATTCCATCTCGTGGCCGAGCGCCTCGCTGCGCGCGCGCAGGTCGCGGTCGATCTCGGCCAGGGTGGTGTGGCCGTAGATCGCCGGCTCGCGTTCGCCGAGCAGGTTGAGGTTGGGGCCGTGCAGGACCAGCAGCTTCGCCATGTCGGGCCGGGAGTCGGAAAGGCGGGAGTGTGGCCGAGTGTCGGCGGCGTGTCCAGAAGTTCGCCGCCGTTTCGCCGAAGTTGTCGCGATTTAAGCAGTTGTTTGAAATGCAGCGGGATCGCGTGGCCGTCTGGCGATCCCCCTAGCGCTCCACCCAGGCGTCGATCTCGCCGGGCTGGAACGGGCCGATCTTCTGCTTGCGCAGGCGGCCATCGGCGTCGACCAGCACCGTGTAGGGCAGCACGCCCTTGGGGTTGCCGAGCTGCACCGCGGAATCGCGTGGGCCGGGCGCGTCGAGCAGGATCGGGTAGGCGACCGGGATGCGCTGCAGGAAGGCCCGCACATCGTCGGCATTGTCGAGCGCGATGCCGACCACTTGCACGCCGTTGGCACCCTGGCTGGCGGCGAAGCGGTCGAGTTCGGGCATTTCCTCGATGCATGGGCCGCACCAGCTGGCCCAGAAGTTGATCAGCAGCGGTTGTCCGGGCCAGGCTCCGGGCACGTTGACCGATTGGCCGTCGAGATCGGGCAGCCGCAGGACCGGGATCGGGTCGCCGCGCCCGGCGACCGCCAGGCCGGCCGGCGCCGGCGGGGCGCTGGCCGACAGTGCGCCCTGCAGCGCGCGCTGGCCGAGTTCGCTGTCGAGCAGCGGGCCGGGGCCGTGACTCCACAGGCCGACGCCGGCGCCGAGCACGCCGGCGCCGAGCGCGACCAGCAGCACCTTGGTGGTCGACTTCATGGCCGGTCTCCGCCGGCCCGGGCGGCGCGTTCGGCAAATGCCTCGGCCGCCTCGAAGCCGAACAGCCGCAGCTCGCGGCGCTCGACACCGTCGATGTAATACAGCGTCGCCGGCGGGCCGATGATGCCCAGGCGCTTCATCAGCGCCTGGTCGGTGGCGTCGTTGGCGGTGACGTCGGCCTTGAGCAGGACGAAGCCGGCCAGCGCCGCCTGCACCGCCGGCTGCGGGAACGTGTACTTCTCCATCTCCTTGCACGACACGCACCAGTCGGCATAGAAGTCGAGCAGCAACGGTCGGCCGGCGGCATCGGCGGCCGCGATTTCGCGGTCGAGGTCGGTCAGCGACTTGATCGTGCGGAACGGCAACTCGCGCACTTCGGCGCCACCGCCGCGCAGCCCCGCCAGCGGTTGCAGCGGATCAACGCTGCCGGCCAGCGCGCCGACCACCTGCGCGGCGCCGGCCACGCCCAGCAGCGCGGCCGCGGTCCAGCCGAGCGCGCGCAGGCCGTCGCGGGCGGTCGACTTGCCGAGCGTCAACGCCAGCATCGCCGCCGCGCCGATCAACAGCGCGCCCCACAAGCCGAGCACCAGCGGCGCCGGCAGGATCCGCGACAGCATCCACACCGCCAGGCCAAGGAATACGAAGCCGAACACGCGTTGCACCGCGACCATCCACGGTCCACTGGTCGGCAGGCCCTTGCCGGCGGCCACGCCGAACGCGAGCAGCGGTACGCCCATGCCCATTGCCAACAGGAACAGCGCGGCACCTCCGAACACCGGGTCCTGGGTCTGGCCGATGTAGAGCACCGCGGCGGCCAGCGGCGGCGCCACGCAGGGGCCGACGATCAACGCCGACAGCGCGCCCATCACCGCCACCCCGGCCAGCGAACCGCCGCGCTGGCGGTCGCTGAGGCGGCCGAGGCGGTTGCGCAGCGCGGCCGGCAGCTGGATCTCGTACAGCCCGAAGCTCGACAGCGCCAGCGCCACGAACAATGCCGCAAACGCGATCAGCACCCACGGACTCTGGAACGCGATCTGCAGGTTGGCGCCGACCAGCCCGGCGACGACGCCGGCAACGGTGAATACCAGCGCGCTGGCGAATACATAGACGAACGACAGCCCGAACGCGCGGCCGGCGCCGAGCCCGCGCGCGTGGCCCGTCGCGGCACTGGCACCGGCAATGAGCCCCGACAGGATCGGGATCATCGGCAGCACGCACGGGGTGAACGCCAGCAACAGGCCGAAGCCGAAGAAGCTCAGCAGCGCCGGCCAGCGATCCGGGCCCGACAATGCGGCGGCGAGCCGGCTGTCCTCGGCGAGATTGATGCCCGGGTCGACCGAACCAGCCGTGCCCGCGGCGGTACTGCTCCCTGTAGGAGCGGCTTCAGCCGCGAGCTTTTGACGTTCCGGCATCGCCGCCACTGCCGCACCGTCGCCGAAACCCGACATGGCGGGATTGGTTCTATCCCCGCCATCCGCCGCGTCGGCAATGGCGCCGGCTTCGTCGATCGCGGCTGAAGCCGCTCCTACAGGGGTGCTCGGCGCCTCGTTGGTGGTGGCCATCCCCGCCGGCAGCGCCACCTCCACCGTCCGCGTCATCGGCGGGTAGCAGATGCCATCGGTCTGGCAGCCCTGGAAGGTCGCGGTCAGGCGGATCGTGGCCGGGTCGGCCTGCGTGCGGCGCAGCGGCAGGGGCACGTCGATCTGGCGGAAGTAGACCACCACGTCGCCGAAGTGTTCATCGAAGTGGTCGGTCCCGCGCGGCCACTGCGGCGTGCCAAGGGCGATGCCCGCCGCGTCGCCGGCCAGCTTCAGGGTGGTGTTGTCGCGGTACAGGTAATAGCCGCGCGCCGGGGTGAAGCGCAGCATCAGGGTGTTGCCGTCGCCGGCGATCGCCTCGAAGCCGAACGCCTGCTCCGGCGGCAGCGGCAACGGATCGGTGCCGGTCGCGGCGGCGCCGAGCAGCGGATTGCCACCGCCGGCGACGGGGTTGGCCGCGAGCGCGCCGCCGCGGTTGCCGAACGCCACCAGCGGGGAACTGCTCCCTCTCCCGCTTGCAGAAGAGGGTTGGGGTGAGGGCGCCTTTGCCCCGCCCGGCAATGCCACCTGCACTGTCCGGGTCTGTGGCGGATAGCAGATGCCGGCATCGGCGCAGCCCTGATACTTGATCGTCAGGGTGGTGCTCGCCGCCCGCGCCTGGCCCGGCAGGACCGCGTGCAGATCCTTGCGATAGGTCTCGACCTTGCCGAAGAACTCGTCCTCGTAGGCCTTGCCCTCCGGCAATTGCAGCGGCTGGGCGGCGAAGCCG
This sequence comes from Lysobacter sp., assembly GCA_050737695.1. Taxonomy (GTDB): domain Bacteria; phylum Pseudomonadota; class Gammaproteobacteria; order Xanthomonadales; family Xanthomonadaceae; genus Novilysobacter. The sequence goes on from JBOHYB010000012.1 coordinate 29,808, forward strand.
GCGTCGGAGCGGACGCTGGTGCGATGCCGGTACAGGTAATAGCCGTCGGCAATTTGCCAGTCGATGCTGATCGCGTCGGGCGAGTCCGCCTCGGCGCGGAGGGCGAACGCCTCGTCGACCGGCAGCAGGTCGTCGGGGTTGATCGCCGCGGTCGCCGGGGCGGCCAGCGAAGCCAGCAGAACGAAGCTCGGCAAAAGCCGGCGAGCCATCGCGCGGCGGCGACGCGTCATCGGTTCAGTCATCGTCACGGGTCTGTTCGGCCACCCAGGCCAGGTACGGGGCGAGGCCGCCGACGGCTTCGACCGCGATCAGCTCGGGCAGTTCATACGGGTGCAGCGCCCGCACCCGCGCGGTGAGCGCATCGAGCTTTTCGGCCGTGGTCTTGATCAACAGCAGCACCTCATCGGCGTGTTCGACCCGGTCCTGCCAACGGTAGGTCGACTGCAGCCCCGGCAGCCGGCTGACGCAGGCGGCCAGGCGCTCGCCGACCAGCGCATCGGCAATGGTGCGGGCGCTGGCGGCGTCGGGGCAGGTGCACAGGCAGAGCAGGACGGGCATCGGCGCGGACAATGGCTGGGGTGACTGGCGGGGTCGCATAGCCTAGCCCAGCGCGCCACGCCGGACCCGTGCGGCCGGTCATGGTGGGCCGTCCGGAGGGCTGCCTATCCGCGTCCGGGGCCGCGCGGCCGGCCGATCCGGTGGACCGCCAGTTGCTCGGCAATCTCCACCAGCGGCACCCGCGAGCGCGGCGGGCTGTCGCGGAACGCCGCGAGCAGGCGCAATTCCAGCGGATCGTCGACCAGCAGGGCGTCGACGGCGGCGACCGAGTCCATTGCCACCTCCGGCGACAGGGTCATCTTGCCGCGGCCGGTGGCCAGCCATTCGAACTGCACTCCGGTGACGAGCGCCAGCTGGCGCAGGTGCCCGGCGCTGGGCGACTTGCCGGGCGACGCCTCCCAGTGACTGACCGCGCTGCGCTGGACGCCGACCGCGGTGGCCAGGGCGGCCTGGGACAGGCCGGCGTGGCGGCGGGCGAGGCGGATGCGCAATTCGGGGGTCATCGGAACTCCGGGGCAAGCCGTGAAAACGGGCAAAATTACCGATATTCACGATGCTACCAAAAATAACTTCAACTAGTTGTCTATCGGTAGCTAAATGTCAGGTGAATACCGATATTACATGTTATTTCGATGCGCATCACAGATATGTGCCACCGATAGGGATACCCGTGGTCGTGATCTGCCTCTAGCCAGCATGACCAAATTTGACCAAGATCGCCGCTGGTCGACAGGGAGTCGGCTCGACATGGGGGTCCAGGTCAGGGGAGAGGTGCAGGATCGCGCCGCGCTCGGAAGCCAATCCCGAAACCGGAAGAGCGCGTCCTCAGGGGCGCGCTCTTTTTTCTGCGCCCGATTCGCGTTTCCGGCCCCGGGGCCATACTTCCGCGACGGCCCTTGAAAGCCGCGTCACCCGCCCCATCTCCCTCGCAGCCCCGACCGAGTCGGGCGTTGTCGTCCCCGGTCCTGGCACTCGACCGGGTCGACTGCTAAATTCCGTGTTCTTTCCCCACCCTTTCAACCACTTAGAGGTTGCCATGAATATCAAGCCGCTGTTCGACCGCGTGGTCATCAAGCGCATGGAAGAAGAAAAGATGTCCGCCGGCGGCATCGTGATCCCGGATTCGGCCACCGAGAAGCCGATCAAGGGCGAGGTCGTCGCGGTCGGCGAAGGCAAGACCCTCGACAACGGCAGCCTGCGCGCGCCGAAGGTCAAGGTCGGCGACAAGGTGCTGTTCGGCAAGTACAGCGGCACCGAAGTGAAGCTAGACGGCACCGACCTGCTGGTGGTCAAGGAAGACGACATCTTCGCGATCCTCGGCTGATCGCCGGACCCGTCCGACCTTCCGTTCTTCCCCTATTTCGCAATTCTTTTTGAGGTAATCCGCAATGGCTGCCAAGGAAATTCGTTTCGGCGAAGACGCGCGCGCAAAGATGGTGCGCGGCGTCAACGTTCTCGCCAATGCCGTCAAGGCAACCCTGGGCCCGAAGGGCCGCAACGTCGTGCTCGACAAGAGCTATGGCGCCCCGACGATCACCAAGGACGGCGTGTCCGTCGCCAAGGAGATCGAGCTGGCCGACAAGTTCGAGAACATGGGCGCACAGATGGTCAAGGAAGTCGCTTCCAAGACCTCCGACATCGCCGGTGACGGCACCACCACCGCCACCGTGCTGGCGCAGGCGCTGATCCGCGAGGGCATGAAGGCGGTCGCCGCCGGCATGAACCCGATGGACCTCAAGCGCGGCATCGACAAGGCCGTGATCGGTGCGGTCGACGAGCTCAAGAAGCTCTCCAAGCCGTCGTCCACCAGCAAGGAAATCGCCCAGGTCGGCGCGATCTCCGCCAACTCCGACGCCGACATCGGCGACCTGATCGCCAAGGCGATGGACAAGGTCGGCAAGGAAGGCGTGATCACCGTCGAGGACGGTTCGGGCCTGGACAACGAGCTCGACGTGGTCGAGGGCATGCAGTTCGACCGCGGCTACCTGTCGCCGTACTTCATCAACAACCAGCAGTCGATGCAGGCCGAACTGGAAGACCCGTTCATCCTGCTCTACGACAAGAAGATCTCCAACGTCCGCGACCTGCTGCCCGTGCTGGAAGGCGTGGCCAAGGCCGGCAAGCCGCTGCTGATCGTCGCCGAAGACGTCGAAGGCGAGGCGCTGGCAACCCTGGTGGTCAACACCATCCGCGGCATCGTCAAGGTCTGCGCGGTCAAGGCGCCGGGCTTCGGTGACCGTCGCAAGTCGATGCTCGAGGACATGGCCGTGCTGACCGGCGGCACCGTGATCTCCGAGGAAGTCGGCCTGCAGCTGGAGAAGGCGACCATCAACGACCTCGGCCGCGCGAAGAAGGTGCAGATCTCCAAGGAGAACACCACCATCATCGACGGCGCCGGCGACACCGCGGGCATCGAGAGCCGCATCAAGCAGATCAAGGCGCAGATCGAGGAGACCTCCTCCGACTACGACCGCGAGAAGCTGCAGGAGCGCGTGGCCAAGCTGGCCGGCGGCGTGGCGGTGATCAAGGTCGGTGCCTCGACCGAGATCGAGATGAAGGAGAAGAAGGCCCGCGTCGAAGACGCCCTGCACGCGACCCGTGCTGCGGTCGAGGAAGGCGTGGTCCCGGGCGGCGGCGTCGCCCTGATCCGCGCGCTGGCCGCGATCACCGGCCTGAAGGGCATCAACGAAGACCAGAACCACGGCATCGCGATCGCCCTGCGCGCGATGGAAGCGCCGCTGCGCGAGATCGTCATCAACGCCGGCGAGGAAGCCTCGGTCGTCCTCAACAAGGTCAAGGAAGGCAAGGGCAGCTACGGCTACAACGCCGCCAACGGCGAGTACGGCGACATGCTCGAGTTCGGCATCCTGGACCCGACCAAGGTCACCCGCACCGCGCTGCAGAACGCCGCGTCGATCGCCGGGCTGATGATCACCACCGAGGCGATGGTCGCCGAGTTGCCGAAGAAGGAAGAGCCGGCGATGGGCGGCGGTGGCGACATGGGTGGTATGGGCGGCATGGGTGGCATGGGCTTCTAAGCCCGCTACCCGCGTCAGCTGCAACCCCGGAAGGCCCGCCCGTGCGGGCCTTTCGCTTGTGCGGGAGCCGCTGGTCGACCTTAATTGAACCGGATGGTTCTTTTTTGCACTGCAGCGTGCAAAGCTCATAACAATTCCTTCACGATCGAAGCGCATCCCGACGTGGGGGAGGGAGCAGGCCCGCTACCGGTTCGACCGGGGCGGGCTTTTTACTTCTGCCATCATCGACGCCGATGAACGGCACTCCCGACGACTCCGACACCCCATCCCCCGACGCCCTTGCGACTCGCGCGCTCGGCCGGCTGGCCGCTGGCGAGCTGGATGAAGCTGCCCGCGCGCGCCTGAAACCGGTTGCGATCGCCAGCGACTTCGCCATCGACACCCTGCTGGCGCAACCCGACCTGCTGCAGCGGCTGCTCGCCGACGACGGCGCCACGCCGGCCGCCGTGCCCCCACTGGACGCCGACAACCGCGACGGCTGGCCGGGCCTGCTGCGCCGCCATCGCAAGGCCGAGTCGACTCGCTTGGTGTGGCGCGACGTGCATGGCCTCGATGATGTCGACGCCACCCTGACCGGCAGCACTGCGCTCGCCGAGGCCTGTCTGCAGGCCGCACTGCAGGCGCTGGAGCTCGATTTCGTCAGCCGCCACGGGGTCGTCCGCGATGCCGATGGCGCGCCCCAGCGGCTGGTGGTGTTCGGCCTCGGCAAGCTCGGCGGCGGCGAGCTGAACTTCAGTTCCGACGTCGACCTGGTCTACGGCTACGCGCAGGGCGGCACCTCCGATGGCGCCCGCCCACTGGATGCGGAACCCTACTTTTCGCGGCTGGGCCAGCAACTGGCCAAGCTGCTCGACGAGGTCACCGCCGACGGCTTCTGCCATCGCGTCGACCTGCGCCTGCGCCCGTACGGCAACGCCGGTCGGGTGGCGTGGTCGTTCGCGGCGATGGAACAGTATTTCCAGCACGAGGGCCGCGACTGGGAACGCTACGCCTGGCAGAAGGCGCGGCCGGTGGCCGGCGACATCGCCGCCGGCGAGGACTTCCTCGAGACCTTGCGGCCGTTCGTCTACCGCCGCTACCTCGACTACGGCGCGCTCGACGGCCTGCGTGCGATGAAGGCGGCGATCGCCGCCGAGGTCGCGCGCAAGGAGCTGGCCGACGACATCAAGCGCGGCCCCGGGGGCATCCGCGAGATCGAGTTCCTGGTGCAGGCGTTGCAACTGATCCGCGGCGGCCGCGAACCCGAACTGCGCGAGCGCCAGCTGCAGCCGGCGCTGGCCGCGCTGGTCGAGGCCCATCAGATCGAACCCGACGCCGGCGCCGCGCTGGCCGAGGCCTACCGGTTCCTGCGTCGACTGGAGAACCGCCTGCAGATGCTGCGCGACGCGCAGACTCATGCCTTGCCGGACGGCGAACTCGACCGTGCACGGATCGCCGGTGCGCTGGGGTACCCGGACTGGGGCGCGCTGCGCACCGCGCTGGACCAGCGGCGCGCCGGGGTCAGCGAGGAGTTCGCCGCGCTGCTGGCGCCACGCCGGCGGGTGCGCGAACCGGGCGCACTGGCCGACTACTGGCGCGCACTGCGCGACAGCAGCGACCGCGCCGAGGATGCGACGGTGCTGGTCGAGGCCGGCTTCGACGATGCCGGGCAAGCCGACGGCCTGCTGCGCGATTTCGCCCGCAGCCCCGGCGTGCGCGGCTTGTCCGACAGCACCGCCGCGCGCCTGGACCGGGTGCTTCCGGCGCTGCTGCACGGCGCCGCGCAGTCGAGCCAGCCGCTGCTGGCATTGCGCCGGCTGCTCGCCATGCTGCACAACATCCTGCGCCGCAGCGCCTACCTGGCGCTGCTCGACGAGCAGCCCCCGGCACTGGCGCGGCTGGTCGAAGTGGTCAGCCACAGTGCGCTGCTGGCCGAGCGCCTGGCGGCCTACCCGCTGCTGCTGGACGAGTTGCTGGATGCGCGCATCGGCGGCCCGCTGCCCGATCGCGACGAGCTGATTGCCGCCTGCCTGACGGTCGCCAACGACGCCATCGCCGGCGACGACGTCGAAGCGGTATTGAATGCGCTCAATGAGGTCCGCCAGGCGCTGGGCTTCCGCATCGCCATGGCCACCCGCGACGGCCGCCAGGATGCGGTCGAGAGCACGCGACAACTGGCATGGCTGGCCGACGGCGTGGTGATGCGCGTGCTGGCGCTGGCTCGGCGCGAAATTGTCGCCGCCCATGGCGAGGTTCCCGGCGCGCGGTTCGCCGTGCTCGGCTACGGCAGCCTCGGCGGCGAGGAACTGGGCTTCGGGTCCGATCTCGACCTGGTGTTCCTGTATGACGTGCAGGCCGACGGCGACGGCGACGATGCGATTTCCGATGGCGCCCGCCCACTGGAGGCGTCGCGCTGGTTCGCACGTCTGGCGCAGAAGGTCGTCGCCCTGCTCGGCACCGTCACCGCCGCCGGTCGCCTGTTCGACGTCGACGTACGGCTGCGGCCGGATGGTGCCAAGGGCTTGCTGGTCTCGACCCTCGCCAGCTTCGCCGATTACCAGCGCAGCCGGGCCTGGAACTGGGAGCACCAGGCACTGGTGCGCGCACGTTGCGTGAGCGGCGATGCCAGCCTGTGCTCCGATTTCGGCCGGATCCGTGGCGACACCCTCGGCCGCGAACGCGACCCGGCGCAGGTCCGCGCGGACGTCGGCAAGATGCGCGCGCGCATGCGCGCCGAACTCGACCGCAGCGACGCCGCGGCATTCGACCTCAAGCAGGGCGAGGGCGGCCTGGTCGACCTGGAATTCCTGTTGCAGGCGCTGGTGCTGGACCATGCCGATGCGGTACCGGGCCTGCTGGGTCCGCGCGACACCCCCGGCCTGGTCGAGGCGCTGCATCGCGCCGGCGTGTTCGACGACGACATCCGCGCCGTCCTCCACGCCGCCCACGCCACGCTGCTGGCGCGCGGTCTGGAGTGCACCCTGGACCGGCGCCAGCGACGGGTGCCAATGGACGCGGAGATCGCCCAGGCGCGCTCGGCGATCCGCGATGCGGCGCGGGCGCAGCAACTGGATTTCACCGCGGCCCCGAATTTGTAGGAGCGGCTTCAGCCGCGATCTGAAGTCGGTGCGGGCGAACGGTTGCCGATCGCGGCTGAAGCCGCTCCTACAACGGCGTCGGAACTACGGCGACGCGGCATCCAACTGCAGCCGCCGCCGCACCTCCGCCGCCACTCGCGCGGTCTCGCGCAACGGCGTCGCCGCGAACGCGGCGAGGGTGTCGTCCAGCGCGCGCACCCGGCCGAGGCCGAGCAGGCTGTCGACGAACCGGCGCGGCCGGCCCTTGATCTCGTCGAGGCCGGCGACGAACACCGGCAAACCGGTGGCACACGCTTCCGACAGCATGTTGACCGAATCGGCGGTGCAGACGATGCGGTCGGCGCAGGCGAGCAGGCCCGGATACGGGTTGGCGCCGTCGCCCGGGCCGCTCCAGACCATTCCCGCACGGCCGGCGAAACGCTGGCGCAGGCGCGCGGTGACCTCCACCGGGGTGCGTCGCGAGGTGGTCACCAGCAGGCAGCCATCCTCGGCGTCGACCACGCGCTGCAGCCGGCCGGCCAGGGCATCGGCCATTGCCGGATCGAACCGCGCATGGGCACTGCTGCCGCCGAACAACAGCGCCGTGCGCGGCTGCGGCAGCGTCGCCAGCGCACTGAAGTTGCGCCGTGCGGCATCGAGCCAGGCCTCGTCGACCGGGTGCAGGCTGCCGAGCAAGCGGATCACGTTGCCGCCATCGAGGCCATCGTGCTCGGGCGCGATCACGATATCCCAATGGTTTGGCGCGATCCGCGGGTCGAGGATCTGCACCGCGCAGGCGCCGCGGCGGCGCAACAGGCGGGTTGCCAGCGCGGCCTGTCGGCCGCAGCCGATCGCCAGTTCCGGCGCCGCCGCCAGCGCCCGGGCGAAGCCGTCACCAAACGCGTGGGCCGCGCCCGGTAGCACCCGCGGGGCCAGCCAGCGCCACGGCGCACGGGCCTGCAGGGTCCAGTCGCGCGCCGGCCGTCCCAGGGCCGCGGCCAACGCGTGGGCCTGACGCAGATTGCCGGCATTGCCGTCAGTCAGGGTCCAGGTCCGCGAGCGGGGGCTCGATTGTTCCATTTGTGTTCGTAATCCGTTGCGGGCGCATCGGCTGTTGCTTCACCGCCAGACTTTACACTTGCCTGCATTCGCCGCGGCGTCGCCCGCGGCTCCAGAACCCGCAATCCACAGAACCCCAATCCCACGGAGATCCAGCATGGCAGACGCCTCGACCCCGCATGCGCAGGCATTGAGCCCGACCGCACTCGACCAGTTGTTCCGCACCGCCCGCACCCACAACGAGCTGGGCGGCGAGGTCAGCGACGAGACCCTGCGCGAGCTTTACGACCTGCTGAAATGGGGCCCGACCAGCGCCAACATGAGCCCGGTGCGGCTGGTGTTCGTGAAATCGGCCGAGGCCAAGGCCAAGCTCGGCCCGGCGCTGGACGAAGGCAATCACGCCAAGACCATGGCCGCGCCGGTGACGGTGATCGTCGGCTTCGACGAGGACTTCCACGAGAAACTCCCCTACCTGTTCCCGCACACCGACGCCAAGAGCTGGTTCGAAGGCCCGCGCGAGAACCGCAGCCCGGCGGCATTCCGCAACGGCAGCCTGCAGGGTGCCTACCTGATCCTCGCTGCCCGCGCGCTGGGCCTGGACACCGGGCCGATGTCGGGCTTCGACAATGCCAAGGTCGACGAGGCGTTCTTCAAGGGCACCACCATCAAATCCAACTTCCTGGTCAACCTCGGCCACGGCGACCCGGCCAAGTTGTTCGCACGTTCGCCGCGGTTGCCGTTCGACGAGGCTGCCCGGATCGTTTGACCGCGCTGCCGGGTTTCACCCGCGTCCCTGGCAAATCCCCCAGCAACTTCAGGAACTTCCCATGTTCAAGAAACTCATCCTCACCGTCGCCCTGGCCTCCGCCAGCACGGTCGCCTTCGCTGAGCCGGTCATCTACACGATCGACCCGAGCCACACCGACGTCATCGCGCAGTGGAGCCATTTCGGCTTCTCCAACCCGACGGCGCACTTTGGCGATGCCGACGGCACCCTCGTCTATGACGCCGACAACGTCGCCGCCTCCAGTGTCGAGGTGACCTTGCCGCTGTCGGGCCTCAACAGCTACACCGCCAAGTTCGACGAACACCTGCGCAGTAGCGACTTTTTCGATGCCGCGGCGTTCCCGGTCGCCACCTTCAAGAGCACCAAGGTCGAAGCCGCTGGTGAAGGCAAGTTGAAGGTCACCGGCCAGCTGACCATCAAGGACATCAGTAAGCCGGTGGTGCTCGACGTGACCCTGAACAAGGTCGGCGAGAACATGGGCGGGCAGCCGGCGGTCGGCTTCGACGCCACCACCACCATCAAGCGCAGCGATTTCAGCGTCGGCATGTATGCGCCCAACGTCAGCGACGAGGTCGAGATCCGCATCACCACCGAAGCCTCGGTGCCGAAGGGTGCGGACAAGGCCTGACCCATGATCGTCGAACGCCCCTCCCACCAACGCGGCCACGGCCCGGCGCAGGTCGATTGGCTCGACAGTCGCCACACGTTCTCGTTCGGCGACTACTACGACCCGCAATGGATGGGATTCGGCGTGCTGCGGGTGATCAACGAGGACCGCGTCGCCCCCGGCGCGGGTTTCCCGACCCATGGCCACGCCAACATGGAGATCCTCAGCTACGTGCTGTCGGGTGCGCTCGCGCACGAGGACAGCACCGGCGGTGGCGGGGTGATCCGGCCGGGTGAACTGCAATGGATGAGCGCCGGCCACGGCGTTCGCCACAGCGAGTTCAACGGCTCGCAGGACGAGCCGGTGCATTTCCTGCAGATATGGCTGCAGCCGGACCGGGTCAATGCGGCGCCGGCGTATGCGCAGCGGGCCGCGGCCGGCGGCGAGGGCTGGCAATTGCTGGCCTCGCCCGATGGCCGTGATGACAGCCTGGCGATCCGGCAGGATGCGCGGGTATTCAATGCGCGACTCGCCGCCGACGCGGTGGCCGAGTACGAACTGCAGGACTCGCGGCGCTACTGGTTGCATGTCGCCCAAGGCGAGGTCGAGGCCAATGACCGGGTACTGCAGGTTGGCGACGCGCTGGGCCTTGTCGAGGAGGCTGCCGCGTTGCGAGTCACCGGCCGCGGCGATTCGAGCGCCGACGTGCTCTTGTTCGACCTGCCGTTGTAGGAGCGGCTTCAGCCGCGATCTGGAATCGGCGCGGGCGAACAATTCCAGATCGCGGCTGAAGCCGCTCCTACAGGGGCCGGTCGCCGGCCGCCTGCTAGACTGCCGGCTTCGCATCGCCCGCCGCCATCGACCATGACCGCAGCCGCCCACGACCACCCCACCCAGGCCAACGCCGAGCGTCGCTACACCGTGTCGCGCGCCGACCTGCCGCTGAGCTGCCCACTGCCGTCGATGGCGCTGTGGAATTCACACCCGCGGGTGTACCTGCCGATCGAGGCCGAGCGCGAGTGCGACTGCCCGTATTGCGGCGCGCACTTCGTCCTCGAAGACTGACCGTCGCCGGGCCGGGACGCGCATGCCCGCGACGATGCGCCGGCTGACCGTCGTCCAGTTGCTGCCGGCGATGGAGTCGGGCGGGGTCGAGCGTTCCACCCTCGAGATCGCCGAAGCGCTGGTCGAGGCCGGCCATCGCGCCATTGTGGTGTCCGCCGGCGGCCGGCTGGTGCCGCGGCTGCAGACGCTCGGCGCCGAACACATCGAACTCGGCATCGGCCGCAAGTCGCTGACGACCCTGCGCCACGTCCGCCCGCTGCGCGCGCTGCTGCGGCGCGAGCGCGCCGACATCGTCCATGTGCGTTCGCGGCTGCCGGCCTGGATCGGCGTGCTGGCGCTGCGTGGCATGGATGCGGCCACGCGGCCGCGGCTGGTCAGCACCGTGCACGGGCTCAACTCGCCGTCGCGCTACAGCGCGGTGATGACCCGCGGCGAGCGCGTGGTCTGCGTGTCCGACACCGTGCGCGAGTACGTGTTGCGGCATTACCCCGCTACCGATCCCGGCAAGTTGCGGGTGATCCCGCGCGGGATCGATAGGGCCGCGTTCCCCCCTGCGCCCTGTCCCGATCGCGATGCGCGCGCCTGGGCGGCCGCGCAACACCCGGCACTGGGCGGCGACGGCCCGTTGCTGCTGCTGCCCGGCCGCGGCACCCGGCTCAAGGGCCACGCCGACGCGCTGGCGCTGCTGGCGCGCTTGCGTGGCGAGCGGATCGATGCACGCCTGTGGTTGCCGGGCGCGCGCGAGGCCGGCCGCGAGGCCTATATCGCCGAACTCGAAGCCGACGCCGCCGCGCGCGGCATCGCCGACGCGGTCGCGTTTACCGCCCCGACCGACGCGATCGCCCGCGCCTACGCCGCCAGCGACCTGGTGCTGCAATTGTCGCGCAAGCCCGAGGCGTTCGGCCGCACCGTGGTCGAGGCGCTGTCGTGCGCGCGGCCGGTGCTGGGCTGGGCCCACGGCGGCGTCGGCGAGTTGTTGCGCGAGCTGCAGCCGGTTGGCGCGGTGGCGCCGTTTGATCCCGATGCCCTGCATGCCGGCGCCCGGGCGCTGCTCGCGCAAGCGACGACCGCAGCCGCTACGATGCCCGCCATGCCGCCCACCCGCTTGTCGCGCTACACCTTGCGCGCAATGCAACAAGCCAGCCTCGCCGTCTATGCCGAACTCACCGACTGACACGCTCGCGCCTCCGCCTGCCACCGACCCGGTCCGCGGCTGGCGCTGGGCGCCGGCGTGGATCCTCGCCTACGTCGCGTTGTGGCCGGCGCCGGGTTACGCCGAGGGCATCCTCGTGCTCGGCGCGCTGGTGGCGATCTTCAAGCTGGTCGCCTCGCGCTTCCGTGGCGGCGGCGAGTTGCTGAGCCACCAGGCCTGGGCGCTGACCAGCGTGCTGTTCTTCGCCTACTGGTTGCCCGAAGCGGTGTCGGCGTTCGACGCGGTCGACCCGGCGCGGGCATTGCGCGAAGCGGCCGTCGACCTGCGCTACCTGCCGTTCCTGTGGCTGGCCGCGGCGGCGGTGGCCAACGACCGCGGCCGCCGCACCACCTTTGGCGGACTGGCGATCATCATCGGGATCTGGACGCTCGATGCGCTGCTGCAGGCGATCACCGGGACCAGCCCGCTGTTCTTCGGGATCGACTCGATCAAGCACGCCATCAGCGGCTACGGCATGTGCAGTGCCGAGGAGATGGCCGGGCTCGACCGCCTCAGCGGCATCCTCGGGCCGTGCAACCTCAAGCTCGGCATCGTGATCGCGAGCCTGTCGCCGTTCATGCTGCACGCGGCCGGCAAGCGCTTCGGCCGGGCCGGCTGGCTGATCGCCGCCGCCGCGGTCGGGGTGGTGGTGGTGCTGGCCGGTTCGCGCGCCTCCTGGATCACCTACGCCCTGGTGCTGGTGCTGTCGGGCTGGCGCGTGCTGGGCTGGAAGAAGCTGCTCGGGGTGTTCGCATTCGGCGCGGTGATGCTGGCGCTGTTGTCGCTGGGCTCGCCCAATGTGCGCGACCGCATCGCCCGCACCGCCCACGTGCTCGCGGCCGATCAGGAGGGCGTCGACATGGCGCTGTCCGGCCGCACGCGGATCTGGGGCGCGGCGCTGTGCATGAGCGGCCGCCACCCCGTCAACGGGGTCGGCGCGCGCGGTTTCCGCGAGGCGTTCCCGGCCTGCGATCCCGAGCGCGGCGAAGTCGCGCAGTGGGGCGAGGGACCGGCGCTGCACGCGCATCAGATCGTGCTGGAGATCCTCAGCGAGACCGGCGGCTTCGGCCTGTTGCTGTGGCTGGCCGGTGCCGCGCTGGCCTGGCGCGCCTGGCGCTTCGCCGACCTTGCCGCGCGCGAGTCGGCGCGGCCGGCGATGCTGGCGCTGGTGGTGACGGTGTTCCCGATCAACACCCATCTGGCGTTCTACTCGACGTTCTGGGGCGGGCTGACCCTGTTGCTGGCGGCACTGTATGCCGGCAGTTTGCTGGCCGGGCGGGCGACCGAGCCGCCGCCGACCCGCTGAGCCGGTTCAACGGTACGGCGATTGCAGTCCCGGCGGGCGGCGCTTGAAGCGTCGGTGGATCCACAGGTACTGGCTCGGCGCCTCGCGCACCATCGCCTCGACCGCGGCATTGACCCGGGTGCTGTCGAGCGTCGGGTCGGCGGACGGGAAGTCGGCCAGCGGCGCGCCCAGCCGCAACACGTAATCGGCGCCCTCGCGGCGGTGGAAGAACGGCACCACCGCGCAGCCCGACAGCCGCGCGAACTGGTGGGTCGCGGTGATCGTCGCCGCCGGCACCCCGAAGAACGGCGCGAACACGGTGTCCTTGCCGCGCATGTCCTGGTCGGGTGCGTACCACAGGATGCCGCCGCGCTTGAGGTGGCGCATCGCCCCGCGCAGTTCGTCGTTGCCGAACATCGCGGTCGCATAGCGCAGCCGTCCGCGCATGACCGCCCACTCCATCACCGGGCTGCGGTGGCGGCGGTACATGCCGGCCAGCGGCAGGTGGTCGCACATCAGCCGTCCGCACATCTCCAGGGTCAGGAAGTGACCGGAGACCAGCAGCACGCCGCGGCCCTGCGCGCGGATCGCCTCGATCGCCCCCACCCCCTCGATCCGCACCGTGCGCCGCATCGGCGCCGCCGAACCCCACCAGGCGCGGGCGAACTCGAACAGGCCGATGCCGAGGTCGCGGAAGCTCGCGCGCAGCAACGCCGCGCGCGCGGCCTCGTCGAGTTCCGGGAAACACAGGGCCAGGTTGATCCGCGCGGCGCGCCGGCGTGCGCCAGCCAGCCGCAGCGCCAGCGCACCGATGCCGGCCCCGAGCCCGCGTTGCAATGCCCACGGCAGCCGTGCCGCCAGCCACATCAGGCCGAGCGCGAACCAGGTCGGCCAATGGCGGGGCCCCAGCGGCGGGCGGGGAAGATCGGGGGCGGGCGCAGTCGACATGCCGGTGATTCTATCGTTGCCGCGTCGTGCGATCGCCTCGCCGTTCGCGGCGAACGCCCCGCCGTCGCATGTCGTTCGTTATCCTTGGCACGATGCGGACAGACCTGATCGAGCGCCTGTTGCGCGGCCTGTATTCGGCCGCGCTGTACCTGCTGGTGCCGATCACCGTCTATCACCTGATCTGGCGCGGCTTCCGTCAACCGGCCTACTTCCAGCGCTGGCACGAGCGCTACGCGCGCTACCACGGTCCGCCGCATGCGCGGACGCTGTGGCTGCACGCCGTGTCGGTCGGCGAGGTCAATGCGGCGGTGCCGCTGGTCAACGCCCTCAGGCGCGGCCGCCCCGACCTGCGTCTGCTGGTCACCACCATCACCCCGACCGGCTCGGAACGCGTGCGCGCGCTGTGGGGCCACGATGTCGAACACGTCTATCTGCCCTACGACCTGCCCGGCGCGGTCGGCCGCTTCCTCGAACATTACCGGCCGCACGCCGCGCTGATCATGGAAACCGAGCTTTGGCCGAACCTGCTGTTCGGCTGCCGCGACCGTGGCGTGCCGGCGCTGATCCTCAACGCGCGACTGTCGGAACGCTCGCTGCGCGGCTATCGGGTGCTGGCGCCGCTGGTCGGCCGTGCGTTGCGCACCGTGCGCGTCGTCGCCGCGCAATCGCTGGCCGATGCGATGCGCTTCGTGCGGCTCGGCGCGCGGCCGGCGCAGGTGGTGGAAATGGGCAACCTGAAGTACGACGTTGCGGTGCCGGAGTCGCTGGAAGCGTTTGCCGTCGAATGCCGGGCGTGTTGCGGCGGACGACCGGTGTGGATCGCCGCCAGCACCCACGAGGACGAAGAGGCGGCGGTGATCGCGATCCACCGTCGCCTGCGCGGCCGGTTCCCCGAGCTGCTGCTGCTGTGGGCGCCGCGCCATCCCGAACGGTTCCGGATGGTCGCCGAGCACGCGCGCGCGGCCGGCTGGACGGTGGCGACGCGCTCGCGTGGTCGCTGGCCGCGCGCCGACGACGCGGTGTTCGTGGTCGATACCCTGGGCGAGCTGATGAATTTCTACGCCTGCGCCGACGTCGCCTTCGTCGGCGGCAGCCTGCAGCCGGTCGGCGGCCACAACCTGCTGGAACCGGCGGCGGGTGGGACCCCGATCGTGACCGGCCCGCACCTGCACAACTTCGAAGAGATCTCGCGGCGGCTGGACGAGGCCGGTGCGCTGCGGATCGGCGCCGATGCCGAGGCGGTCGAGGCCGAACTGGCACGACTGCTGGCGGACCCGGTCGCGCGCGCGGCGATGGCCGACGCCGGGCGACGGCTGGTCGAGACCGGTCGCGGCGCGCTGGCGCAGACGATGGCATTGCTGCAGCCGGTGTTGCCGCCGGTGGCAACGCGCGCACGACCGTCCGGCATGTAGGAGCGGCTTTAGCCGCGATCCGGAGTTGGTGCGGGCGAACGGTTCCCGATCGCGGCTAAAGCCGCTCCTACAAAAGCCCGACGGTGGCTGTTACTGCTGGATATCCGACTGCACCTGGGCGTCCGCGTTGACGGTCAGCAGGCGGTTGACGTCCTGCACGTCCTCGATCGCCAGGGTGCCGGCGGCCTGTTCCAGCAGCAGCCGGCTCTGCAGGTAGTTGTAGCGGGCCAGCGCGTAGGCCTGCTGCGCGGTGAACAGGTTGTTCTGGTTGTTCAGCACGTCCAGCACGGTGCGGGTGCCGACTTCCAGGCCGACCTGCGAGGCGTCGTACGCGGCCTGTGCCGAGACCAGCGCGAGGCGGCGCGCCTCGACCTCGCTGATGCCGGCGACGAGGGTCTGGTAGGCGTTGCGGGTGTTGCGCTCGAGCGCGCGCTTCTGCTGCTCCAGCTCGTCGGTGGCGATGTCGCGCTGGGCGATCGCCTGGCGTACCCGTGACTGGGTGTCGCCGCCGGAGAAGATCGGCACGCTGAGGGTGATCCCGACCTCGGGACCGCGGCTTTCGCTGTCGATCGGGAAGGTCTGGCTGAAGCCGGCCGCGCTGAAGGTGCTGTCGCCGGACTGGTTGGTGTCGGCATAGCCGCCGCTGAGGTACAGCGTCGGCAGGTGGCCGGCCTGCGCGGTCCGGACGTCGGCCTGGGTCGACTCGACCTGCAGTTGCTTGGCCTGCAACGCCGGATTGTTCTCGATCGCGGTCTGCACCCAGGTGTCGGCGCCCTCGCTGACCGGCAGCTGCGGCTGGAAATCCGCCGGCAAGCCTTGCAGGTTGTCGACCGGCTGGCCGGTGATCTCGGCCAGCGCCTGGTAGGCGTCGGCGACCTGGGTGCGGGAGAGGATGGTGTTGGCGCGCGCGCTGTCGTACTGGGCGCGGGCCTCGTGGACGTCGGTGATCGGCGCCAGGCCGACCTCCAAGCGCTTGGAGGCGAAGTCGAACTGCTTCTGCAGCGCGGCCTCGGCGGCCTCGGCGGCGGCCAGGGTCTCCAACTGGATCAGCACGTTGAAGTAGGCGGCCGAGGTGCGGGTGATCAGGTTGTCGCTGGCGGCTTCGAGCTGGAAGTCGCTGGCCCGGCTCAGCGCGTTCTGGCTGCGCAGGGTGGTGAAGCGCGACATGTCGAACAGCATCTGGGTGGCGTCGACGCCGAACCGCCGTGTGGTGACCTCGCTATCGGAATTGCCGGAGTACTGGATGAACTCGCCGGTGGCGGGGTCGCGGACGTTCTCGGTCGCCGGGCCCTTGCTGCGCGAGCGGCTGATCGAGGCGCTGCCGTCGATCTGCGGCAGCATCGCTGCGCGCGCTTGCACCTTGCCTTCCTTGGTGAACAGTCGGCTGGATTCGGCGGCGGCGAACTGAGGATCGCCGGCGCGGGCCAGCTCGTAGGTCTGCAACAGGTCTTCCGCAGCGGCGGTGGCCGGCAGCAGGGCAACGGCGAGAGCGAGAACGAGGCGGCGGCGAATCATGCTGTGTCCTTGGTTTTTTTCAGAACTCGAAGACGGGCTTGGGGGCCGCGCCGGCGAGGTAGGGGAGGTCAGTCTCGAACAGTGATTCGATGCGCGGCTGGCCGGCATCGTTGTGCAGCAGTACCGCTTCCATCGCCGGCGAGCGGCCCCGGATGACGAACATGCGCCCGCCCGGTTGCAGCCATTCGACGAACTTGGCCGGGATCGCATCGACCGCGGCGGTTACGCAGACCGCGCTGAAGCGGCGCTCGGTGTCGTAGGCGAACGCGTCGGCTTGGACTACGTTGACGTTGCCCAACCGCTGCGCGGCCAGTTGCGCGCGGGTGGCGTCGGCGAGGTCGGCGTGCTGCTCCAGGCTGACCACGTCGCGGGCCAGCCGCGCCAGGCAGGCGGTCAGGTAGCCGCTGCCGGTGCCGATCTCGAGCACGTCGTCGCCGGGGTTCAGCGCCAGCGACTGCAAGGTGCGACCCTCGACCACCGGCTTCATCATACGCTCGCCATGGGCCAGCGGCAGGGCGACGTCGGTGTAGGCCAGGGCGCGGTGGGCGGCGGGGACGAAATCCTCGCGCGGCAGCGTCGCCAGCACGTCGAGCACGCGCGGATCGAGCACGTCCCAGGGCCGGACTTGCTGCTCGACCATCAGTTCACGGGCCTTGGCGTAATCGATCGTGCTCATTTCAATAAGGTCTCAGTCTCGCGGTTGACCGCCCATTGTACCGGCGCGGTTGCGGGGCTGGCGGCGCGGCGCGACCGGCACAGGATCGCCGCTGCGACGCCGCGCACCTGAGTGCCAGAAGTCACCGCGACCGCGGTCACGGGCCATCGCTGGGGGCTCCGGGGGGGCGTTCACCGCTGCTGGCATAGCCACGCAGGAACAGGTCGACCGAGGCGGCCAGGTGCGCTTCGATCTGCGCCGGCGTCGCCTCGCAGCAACCGAACACCAGCATCGCGTGCGGCTCGCCCTTGAGCAGGGCGAAGAACTGGGCGGCGGCGCGATGGAAAGCCTCGGGGTCGCTGGCGTCGATGGCCAGCTCGCCGCTGGCGACCCGGCGCTCCAGCAACGCGGAGAATGCCGTGTGCACGCGCTGCGGCCCGGCCTCCCAGAACAATTGCGACAGCGCGCTGCCGGCGAGCTGCGGGGTGCACAGCATGCGGTGGCCGGCGACTGCCTCGGGGCTGGAGACCATCGTGTAGAACGCCCGCCCAATCGCCAGCAGGCGCTCGCGCAGCGGGGTGGCGGGAGACGGTTCGAACAGCGCCGACGGCAACTGGGTTTCGCAATGCGACTTCACCGCGGCGCCGAACAGGGTCTCCTTGTCGCCGAAATGGCTGTACACGGTGAGCTTGGAGACCCCGGCCTCGGCCGCGATCTGGTCCATGCTGGCGCCGTCGAAACCGAGCCGGGTGAACATCTGCTTGGCCGCTTCCAGGATCGCCGCGCGCTTGCCCAGGTCTTTCGGTCGCCCCGGCCCGGCGGCCCTCGCCAGGGTGGTGGGCTTGGAGGTGGGGCGGTCGGAGGGGCGGGCGGTCATGATTCAATACTAGACTAATCGGTTTGTTATTTATACAGTACTGCCTGGTCCATTAATTGAACCGCAATCGATCGATTGCAACCGCCCTGCCAACCTCCCCCAGAGACGCCAGACCATGCGCAGTCGTGTCCGCAACGCCCGCTCCGCGCCGCCCCGATTGATGCCGATGTCGATACTCCTCGTCGCCAGCCTGATGCTCGCGGCCTGCGCCGGCGACGAGGCCGCGGTGGAGTCGGCCCGCCCGGTGCTGGTGACCCGGCCGCAGGCGGCCGTCGACGGTTTCACCTCGCTGGCCGGCGAAATCCGCGCCCGCGAGGAAAGCCCGCTGGCGTTCCGGGTCGGCGGCAAGCTGGTCGAGCGCCGGGTCGATGTCGGCGATCACGTCAAGCAGGGCCAGGTGCTGGCGACGCTGGATGCCGGTGACCTGCAGGCCCGCGCCCGCGCCGCCCGTGCGCAACTGGCCGCGGCCGAAGCCGAACTCGGCCGCGCCCGCGCCGACCGCGCCCGCTTCGCCGCCCTGGCCGAACAGCAACTGGTCAGCCGCTCCACCCTGGACGCGCAGAACGCCGCCGCCGCCGCCGCCGAAGGCCAGGTCAAGGCCACGCGCGCCGAACTCGAAGTGGCCGGCAACCAGGCCGAGTACAGCCAGTTGCGGGCGCCGGCCGACGGCGTGATCGCCGCGCGTCAGGCCGAGGCCGGGCAGGTCGTCGGTGCCGGCCAGCCGGTGTTCACCCTCGCCGCCGACGGCCGCCGTGAGGTCGAGTTCGCCGTGCCCGAAGGCGCGATCGACGCGATCAAGCCGGGGCAGGCGGTGATGGTGGAACTGTGGTCCGAGCCCGGCAAGCGCTGGCCGGGCCGCGTGCGCGAGATCGCGCCGGTCGCCGACGCGGCTTCGCGCACGTTCGGCGCGCGCGCCACCATCGACGCGCCGGCCGGCACCCTCGACCTCGGCCAGAGCGCGCGGGTGTACTTCGCGGGCAGCGATGACAGCGCCCTCAGCGTGCCGCTGTCGGCGCTGCAACGCACCGGCGAGGACAGCGTCGCGGTGTTCGTGGTCGACCCTGCGAGTTCGACCCTGAAACTGCAGCCGATCCGGATCGGCCCCTATGGCAGTGAACGCGCGCCGGTGACTGATGGCCTCGCGCCCGACGCCTGGGTGGTCGCCGCCGGCGGTCATTTGTTGCGCGAGGGCCAGAAAGTCACCCCGGTCGATCGCGACAACCGCCGCGTCACCGCCAAGCCCGCCGCCGCCGCGCCGGCGTCCACCGCCGACGAAGGCTGAGCCATGCGCTTCAATCTTTCCGAAGCGGCGCTGCGCCATCGCAGCCTGGTGGTCTACGCGATGCTGGTGCTGGCGATCGCCGGCGCGATGTCGTACTTCCAGCTCGGCCGCAGCGAGGACCCGGAGTTCACCTTCAAGGTGATGGTGATCCACACCCTGTGGCCGGGCGCGACTGCCGAGCAGGTCGGCCGCCAGGTCACCGACCGGATCGAGCAGAAGCTCATGGAAACCGGCGAGTACGACTTCATCCGTTCGTACTCGCGGCCGGGCGAGTCGCAGGTGATCTTCGCCGCGCGCGATTCGATGCGCTCCGGCGAGGTCCCCGAGCTGTTCTATCAGGTGCGCAAGAAGGTAGGCGACCTGCGCCCCGAACTGCCGGCCGACATCGTCGGGCCGTTCTTCAACGACGAGTTCGGCGACACCTTCGGCAACATCTACGCGCTGACCGGTGAAGGCTTCGACTACGCGGTACTCAAGGACTATGCCGAGCGCGTGCAGCTCGCCCTGCAGCAGGTGCCCGACGTCGGCAAGATCGAGCTGTTCGGGGTGCAGGACGAGAAGATCTGGATCGAGTTGTCCAACACCAAGCTGGCCACCCTCGGGGTGCCGGCAGCGGCAGTCAAGGACGCGCTTGACCAGCAGAACGCGATGGTGCCGGCCGGGTTCTTCGAGACCCCGAGCAGCCGGGTGCCGTTGCGGGTCAGCGGCCAGTTCAGGACCGTCGAGCAGATTCGCGATTTCCCGATCCGGGTTGGCGACCGCACGTTCCGGCTTGGCGATGTCGCCGAGGTCCATCGCGGCTTCGCCGATCCGCCGGGGCCGAGCATGCGCTTCATGGGCGAGAACGCGATCGGCATCGGCGTATCGATGCGCGATGGCGGCGACATCCTCGAACTCGGCGAGACCCTTGAGGGCACGTTCGCCGAACTGCAGCAGACCCTGCCCGCGGGAATGACCCTGGCCAAGGTGTCTGACCAACCCGCGGCGGTGGAGGAGTCGGTCAACGAGTTCGTCAAGGTGCTGACCGAGGCGGTGGTGATCGTGCTGCTGGTCAGCTTCCTGTCGCTGGGCCTGCGCACCGGGCTGGTGGTGGCGCTGTCGATCCCGCTGGTACTGGCGATGACCTTCACCGTGATGCAGCTGTTCGGGGTCGGCCTGCACAAGATTTCTTTGGGAGCATTGGTGCTGTCGCTGGGGTTGCTGGTCGACGACGCGATCATCGCGGTCGAGATGATGGCGATCAAGATGGAGCAGGGCTTCGACCGCCTGCGCGCGGCGGCGTTCGCGTGGGACTCCACCGCGTTCCCGATGCTGACCGGCACCCTGATCACCGCCGCCGGTTTCCTGCCGATCGCGACCGCGGCGTCGAGCACCGGCGAGTACACGCGCTCGCTGTTCCAGGTGGTGACGATCGCGTTGCTGGTGTCGTGGGTCGCAGCGGTGGTGTTCATCCCGTACCTCGGCGACAAGCTGCTTCCCGACCACGGTCATTCGGCCGCGCTGAAGCCCGGTTCGCTGGCCGCGCGCTGGCATGCGCAGCGGTTGCGCTGGGCCGACCGCTTCCCCGCGTTCGCCGACTTCATCGCACCGGCGCCGCACGATGGCCACACCCACGACCCGTACGGCACCCGTTTCTACCAGCGCTTCCGCGCGTGGCTGCTGTGGTGCGTGCGTCGGCGCTGGCTGGTGATCGGCCTGACCGTTGCCGGTTTCGTCGCCTCCCTGATGCTGTTCCGCTTCGTCCCGCAGCAGTTCTTCCCCGACTCGGTGCGGCCCGAGCTCATGGTCGACATGGAACTGGCCGAGGGCAGCTCGCTGAAGGCCACCAAGGCCCAGGTCGAGCGGCTGGAGAAGCTGCTGGCCAAGCGCGAAGACCTGGTCAATTACACCGCCTACGTCGGCACCGGCTCGCCGCGCTTCTACCTGCCGCTGGACCAGCAGTTGCCGGCGGCCAACTTCGCCCAGTTCGTGCTGATGCCCGCCGATATCGAGGCGCGCGAGGCGGTGCGCAGCTGGATGATCGAGGAGATCGTGCCGCAGTTCCCCGAGCTGCAACTGCGCGTGACCCGGCTCGAAAACGGCCCGCCGGTCGGCTACCCGGTGCAGTTCCGGGTGTCGGGCGAGCACATCGACCAGGTCCGCGAAATCGCCTATGCGGTGCGCGAAAAGATCCGCGAGAACGGCCACGTCGCCAACGTCAACCTCGACTGGGACGAGCCGGGCAAGGTCGTGCGCCTGCAGGTCGACCAGGCCCGCGCGCGCGCGCTCGGGATCAGTTCGGCGCAGCTGGCGCAGGTGCTCGGCGGGTCGCTGTCGGGAAATCCGGTCAGCGTCTATCGGGAAGGCGACGAGCTGATCGAGATGATGCTGCGCGGCGCCGATGACGAGCGCATGCGGCTCGACCAGCTCGGCAGCCTGATGGTGCCGACCGCTAGCGGCCAGAGCGTGCCGCTGAGCCAGATCGCGACGCTGGAGTACGGCTTCGAGGAAGGCATCATCTGGCACCGCGACCGCAAGCCGACGATGACCGTGCGCGCCGACATCTACGACGGCACCCAGCCGGCGACGGTGATGGCGCAGATATCGCCCACCCTCGACGAGATCCGTGCCGGGTTGCCGTTCGGTTACTCGGTCGAGATCGGCGGCAGCGTCGAGGATTCCAGCCGCGGCCAGGCCTCGATCGCCGCCGGCGTGCCGCTGTTCCTGCTGGTGGTGTTCACCCTGCTGATGCTGCAGCTGCGCAGCTTCTCGCGCAGCATCATGGTGCTGCTGACCGCGCCGCTGGGGCTGATCGGCGTGACCCTGTTCCTGCTGGTGTTCCGGGTGCCGTTCGGGTTCGTGGCGATGCTCGGCACGATCGCGCTGGCAGGCATGATCATGCGCAACTCGGTGATCCTGGTCGACCAGATCGAGCAGGACCGCGGGGATGGTCATGAGCCGTGGGACGCCATAGTGGAAGCGACCGTGCGCCGCTTCCGGCCGATCGTGCTGACCGCACTGGCGGCGATCCTGGCGATGATTCCACTGTCGCGCAGCGCGTTCTTCGGGCCGATGGCGGTGGCGATCATGGGCGGCCTGCTGGTCGCCACCGTACTGACCCTGTTCTTCCTGCCGGCGCTGTACGCGGCGTGGTTCCAGGTCAAGGTGCCGACGGGAAGGTAGGAATTCGGTCTACCCGTCGGCGCCCCACGGCGCCGGCGGCGTTTCAACCGTTTGGGTCAGGTCGAACTCCACCCGGAACAGCCGGCCGCCCGGCCGCGCCAGTTCGTAGACGAACGCCTCGCCGGGCTCGATCTCCATCGCCCAGGTGTTGCTGTTGGACACCGTCATGCCTTCGCGGGTGAACATCGCCCGCGACTCCGCATCGACCGGGAACTCCTGCCGGGTCGCGCTGCCGGCGTTCGCTGTGTCGCCGCCGTACATGGTCACGGCGTCCTCGCTGCCGTCCTCGTGGCGATGGTCGTGCTTCAGCCGCAAACCGTCGTCGGTGCGGGTCAGCATCCAGGTGCGCGAGCGGTCGTCGCCGACGTGGAACGGGATGCGGATTCCGTCCTCGCTGCATTCGCGCACGTGCATCACCAGCGCCTTGTCGGCGAACGGATCGGCGCCGGTCGGTGCGGGAGTGTCGGCGACCACCGTGCCGGCGAAGGCCTGGCCGCACAACGAGGCGATGTTGGCCATGAAGGCGTCGGCAGGCGCTTGTGCGGGCACGGTCGCGGTGGCGGGCGGCGCGGTCGCGGACTCCGGGGTGGCGAGATCGGCCGTGGGCGACGGGCGGTCACAGGCGACCAATGCGACGACAAGAATGGCGAGGGCGGGGAATCGAAGGGAGTTGGTCATCGACGGACCGTAGCCGCACCGCCCGGTAGCGGCAAGCTGGCCCTTGCCCCGCACCCGTGGTCAAATGCGCGTTGAAGCGGGGGTACCGGCGCCATCGGCCGGTTGAGACAGTCCCTTCGAACCTGATGCGGTTGAGACCGCCGTAGGGAAGCTTCGCCGGACCGGCTCTGCCGTGCGTCCGTGCGCCGCCGCTTCGTCCACGCCGCCACAGGACGAACGCCATGAATGCCATTCCCTCCGAACTCCAGCAGCAGGCCGAGCAGCTCTCGGCCGATGTCGTCCGCCCGATCCCCGGTTCGCGCAAGATCCATGTCGAAGGCTCGCGCCCCGACATCCGGGTGCCGATGCGCGAGATCACCCTGGCGCCGACCTCGACCCTGTTCGGCGGCGAGGACAACGCGCCGCTGGCGGTCTACGACTGCTCCGGCGCCTACACCGATCCCGATGCCACGATCGACCTTGCGCGCGGCCTGAGCCCGTTGCGCGCCAGTTGGATCGCCGAGCGCGGCGACACCGAGGTACTCGCCGGGTTGTCATCGGAGTTCGGCCGCCAGCGCGAGCACGATCCCAAGCTCGACGCCGTGCGCTTTGGCAGCCGCCTGCAGCCGCGCCGCGCGCTCAATGGTGCCAACGTCACCCAGATGCACTACGCCCGCCGCGGCATCGTCACCCCGGAAATGGAGTTCATCGCGATCCGCGAGAACCAGCGGATCGAAGCGATCACCGAGGCGCACCTGCTCAAGCAGCACCCGGGCCAGAGCTTCGGCGCCAACATCCAGAAGCTGATCACCCCCGAGTTCGTCCGCGACGAGGTCGCCCGCGGCCGCGCGATCATCCCCAACAACATCAACCACCCGGAAAGCGAGCCGATGATCATCGGCCGCAACTTCCTGACCAAGGTCAACGCGAATATCGGCAACAGCGCCGTGTCGTCGGGCATCGCCGAGGAAGTCGAAAAGCTGGTCTGGTCGATGCGCTGGGGCGCCGACACGGTCATGGACCTGTCGACCGGCAAGCACATCCACGAGACCCGCGAGTGGATCATCCGCAACAGCCCCGTTCCGATCGGCACGGTGCCGATCTACCAGGCGCTGGAGAAGGTCGACGGCCGCGCCGAGGAACTGACCTGGGAGATCTTCCGCGACACCTTGATCGAGCAGGCCGAGCAGGGCGTCGACTACTTCACCATCCACGCCGGCGTGCTGCTGCGCTACGTGCCGCTGACCGCCAAGCGCGTCACCGGCATCGTCTCGCGCGGCGGCTCGATCATGGCCAAGTGGTGCCTGGCGCACCACCGCGAGAGCTTCCTGTACGAGCACTTCGAGGACATCTGCGAAATCATGAGGGCCTATGACGTCGCCTTCAGCCTCGGCGACGGCCTGCGCCCCGGCTCGATCGCCGATGCCAACGACGCGGCCCAGTTCGGCGAGCTGGAAACCCTCGGCGAACTGACCAAGATCGCCTGGAAGCACGACGTCCAGACCATGATCGAAGGCCCCGGCCACGTGCCGATGCAGCTGATCAAGGAGAACATGGACAAGCAGTTGGAGGTCTGCGGCGAGGCGCCGTTCTACACCCTCGGCCCGCTGACCACCGACATCGCCCCCGGCTACGACCACATCACCAGCGCGATCGGCGCGGCGATGATCGGCTGGTATGGCTGCGCGATGCTCTGCTACGTGACCCCGAAGGAACACCTCGGCCTGCCGAACAAGGACGACGTGCGCGAAGGCCTGATGGCCTACAAGATCGCCGCCCACGCCGCCGACCTCGCCAAGGGCCACCCCGGCGCGCAGGCGCGCGACAACGCATTGAGCAAGGCGCGTTTCGAGTTCCGCTGGGAGGACCAGTTCAACCTCGGTCTCGACCCCGAGCGCGCGACCGAATACCACGACGAAACCCTGCCCAAGGACGCCCACAAGAGCGCCCACTTCTGCTCGATGTGCGGCCCGCATTTCTGCTCGATGAAGATCACCCAGGACGTGCGCGACTACGCGGCCGAACACGGCGTCGACGAGCAGGCCGCGCTGGCGGAGGGCATGGCCGAGAAGGCCTCGGAATTCCGCGCCGCCGGCGCCGAGGTCTACCACAAGGCCTGAGCATGCGCGCAAGCCAGGAATCTGCGGCACACTCGCGCCCATGCCCATGAGCTATCACGGTTTCCTCTACCGCCGCTGGCAATTCCTGGCCAGGCGCCATCCCTCCGCGATCCTGCTGGCGGCGCAGCTGGCGAGCCTGTTGCTGTATCCGGTGTTCGACGGCCGCCACAGCGGCCGCGCGCTGTTCGGCGCGTTCGGCGTGCTGTTCCCGCTGCTGGCGGTGTGGGTGGTCTCGCGCAGCCCGGCGGTCAAGTGGGCGGCCTGGCTGGTCGCGGTGCCGGCAATCCTGGCCTCGGTGGCGTCGATTGCCCTGGCCAACGACGACCTGCTGGTCGTGTCGTCGACGCTGGAAGCGCTGTTGTACTTCTATGCCGCCGGCGGCCTGATCGCCTACATGATGAGCGACCACATCGTCAGCGCCGACGAGTTGTTCGCCGCCGGCGCCACGTTCACCTTGCTGGCCTGGGGCTTCGCCTTCGCGTTCCTGGTCTGCCAGATGGTGGAGCCGGGCAGCTTCGCCAATTCGCTGACCCCGGATTCTCCGCGCCGACCGTGGATCGAGCTGCTGTTCCTGAGCTTCACCAACCTGTCGGCCACCGGCCTGGCCGATATCGTCCCGGTCAGTTCGGCGGCACGGGTGCTGGTGATGCTGGAGCAGTTCGCCGGGGTCGGTTACCTGGCCATCGTGGTGTCGCGGCTGATCGGTCTGACGCTGGCTCGCGCGCGGCACGACCGGGACCGCGACCACGACCACTAGCGCCGACCCGCCGCCGCGGTAAAATCAGGCGCTGCCTTCGCAGGCCGACGGCGCCTGCCACCTTCGCCCTCCCCGCCGGCTTGCGACCTTCCGGCACATGACCGCGCCCGCCGTGCGGCCCACCTTGTCCGGATACATGTCCAGCCCGCTTGATCCCCTGTCGTCGGAGCGTTTGCGCGTAGGCCAATGCATGGTCGACGTGGCGCTGCGCGAGATCCGTGCGCCCGACGCGCGGCGGCCGGCGCGGGTCACCCCAAAGTCGATGGGCGTGCTGCGGATGCTGGTCGACAACGCCGGCAAGGTGGTCAGTCGCGATGCGTTGCTGGCCGGGGTGTGGCCCGACACCTTGCCGAGCAACGATGTCGTCACCCAGGCGGTGACCCAGCTGCGCAAGGCCTTTGGCGAGGCGCGCGACAACCCGCAATACATCGAGACGATCGCCAAGGGCGGTTACCGGTTGCTGGCCGAGGTGGAATGGTTGTCGGCGGCGGCCGCCACCGATGCTCCCGTCATGGCGCCGGCACGGAATTCGCCCGACCGCAATGCGCCGCCCGCGGCCGAGCCGACGGCACCGTCGGCGAGTGCGGTATTCCTTCCTTCCGCCTCGCGCCAGCGTGGCGGCTGGGGCGCGATACTCGGCGCAGTGGCGGTGGCCGCGTTGCTGGTCGGGCTGCTGGCCTGGTGGTCGGTGGCACGCGATGCGCCCCACCGCGCCGCCGAACCCGCCGCAGTGCCCGAGACCGGCCGCGCCTACGGCCTCGAATCGCGACTGATCACCTCGTCACCGGGGTTCGAGGTGGCGCCCAGCCTCAGCCCGGACGCATCGATGGTGGCGTATGTGGCGGTGCCGCCGGGGCAGCGCAACATCGCGGTCATGGTCCAGACCACCACCCCCACCACGCCGCGCCAGCTGACCCGGCCGAGTGGGCAGGCCGAGGATTTCAGTCCGATGTGGTCGCCCGATGGCCGCGAGATCGCCTTCCTGCGACGGATACCCGACCAGAGTTGCGAGATCCGCATCGTCAGCGCCAGCGGCGGCGCCGAGCGCGTCGTCGGCCAGTGCGACCACCACCACCTGCCGAGTTTCGACTGGACCCCGGACGGCAGCGGGCTGATCTTCGGCAGCCATGGGGTGTACCACGACCGCCCCGGACTGCACCTGCTCGACCTGGCCAGCGGCCAGTTGCGCGCGCTGGAATACCGGGCGAGTCCGGAGAACCACGACTTTGCCCCGCACTATTCGCCCGACGGGCGCTGGATCGTGTTCGTGCGCAACACGCCGGTCGGCGATTTCTGGCGACTGCCGGCCACCGGTGGTACTGCCGAACGCCTGACCCACCTGGACGCCCAGATCCTCGGCTGGGACTGGAGCCCGAGCGGGCGGGCATTGATCTACTCGCACCACCACGACAACGCCAGCCGGTTGTACCGGCTCGACCTGGAGACCGGGGCGCGGGTGGAGCTTGGCCTCAAGGACGGCGAGGAGCCCGCGACCGCTGCCGATGTCCCGGCTCTGGCCTACGTGCAGCGCAGCACCCGCTTTGGCATCTACCGCTACGACCTCGACGACGACTCACCGGGCGAGCGCTTGTTCGCGTCGTCGGGCCGCGACCGTCTGCCCTCGATCGCCCCGGACGGCCGGCAACTGGCCTTCATCTCCGACCGTTCCGGCGAACACCGGTTGTGGTGGGCCGACGTCGAACGCCCCGAGTCCCTGCGCCTGCTGGACGGCCTGCGGCCCGAATCGCGCTACCTGCCGCGCTGGTCGGCCGACAGCCAGCGCCTGTTGGTGGTCGGGCGCGGCGTCGGCCCGCGCGGGAGTCCGCAGGGGGCCCACGGGGTCTACGAGCTGACTCCCGCCAGCGGCCGCATCTTGCGCCTGCAGTTGCCGCTGGACGAGCCGTTGCAGGCCGTCTACGTGCCCGACCCCGCGGGTGGCGGTGAACGCGTGCTGGTGGTGGCCGCCGACCCGCGGGGGCGGCTGCGGGCCGATCTGTTCGATCACGGCGGCGATGGTTGGAAACGCATCGGCACCCTCGATGACGCCTCCCGGGTCGAAGTCGACGCCCGGCGCGGGCGCGTGCTGTTCGTACGCCCCGGCGAGGCCGGGTTGTGGCAGGCCAACCTGCGGCTCGATCCGGCCAGCGTGCGCCAGGTCGATCCCGTGCGGCCAACGCCGTCGCGCTATCGCTCGTGGACGGCGGCTCCCATGGGCGGCATCTATGGCGTCGACCGCACCGCCTGGTGTTCGGCGCAACTGGAGGTATACGGCGGCGCGGTCGCGACTCCGCCGCGCTGCCTCGATCCCAATCGCCGCGCGGCGACCTACGGACTCAGTCTCGACCCGCGCTCAAACCGGCTGTACGTCACACTTGTCGAATACGACAACAGCGATATCGGTTTCGCGACCTACCAGCCACCGGCCGAAAAGCTGTGGCCGGGTGCAGTCAAGTGACTGAGCAGATTGGGAAAAGTGCTTTCGTAACTCCTTCGGAGCGGGTTTCGGGACGATTTCGGGCAACTCTCCGCGAACTTTCCTGACGCCCGGCGACCGATCCGGCAAACCCATGGGCCAACTCCTGGCAAATGGGTAGGCAATGGACAAGACACTCTGGGCCGATCGCGGCCAACTGTTGCAGTTTGACGCGGCCGACACCGGCGGCCCGGCGGCGCCGCTGGCCGGCTGTATCGGCGTTTCACGCCTAGGCAGCGCGCAGCTGTCCGCCCAGGTGTTCACGGTCTGGGTGCAACTGCGCGGCAGCTCGTGGGTCGAGGCGCGCGAGGGCAAGTTTCGCCTGCGCCGCGGCGACTGGATGGCGCTCGAGCGCGACTCCCGGCCGCAGGTGCAGGCCGATCGCCACGGCATCTGCATCGGCATCAGCCTCGGCGCGGACGCCCTGAAAGCGGCCGCGCGCCTGGCCGACCTGAACCTGCATGCCGGTCGCGGGGTTCTTGGCCTGCGCGACACCCGGATCATGCTGCGCCTGTGGCGCGGCGCCGGCCGTCGCCTGGCCAGTCTCGATGCGGCCGACGGCGCCGCCGAGGTCACCGCGCTGCGGCCGTTGCTGCTGCAACTGGCAGCGGTCCAGAGCGAACTGGCCTCGCGGGTCGCACGCTGCCCGGGACGCTCGCGGTTGCGCAAGCGCCAGGTGTTCAGCCGCCTGCAACGCGCCCGCCTGTACCTGGAGGGCAACTGCGACCGGGTGGTGCGGATCAGTGAACTGGCCGAGCTGACCAGCTTCTCCAGCTGGTACTTCTCCAAGACCTTCCATGGCGTGTACGACGAGAGCCCGCAAGCGGCCTCGGCGCGGATGCGGCTGGAGCGCGCGGCCGACCTGCTGGACAACAGCCAGATGATGATCGGCGAGGTCGCCGCCGCCTCCGGCTTCGACAACTGCTGCAGCTTCGCGCGGGCGTTCCGGGTCCGTTACGGCACGTCCGCGACCGGCTACCGCAACGCCGCCCGCAAGCGCGCGCTGGCGCCGGCGTCGGCCTCGACGTTGGCAAATACCGGCTCGCGACCCGACTCGGCAAAGCCAGCCGGCTTCGACCGCAAAGCGGCGTAGGCCGACGGGCCTTAGCTTGGGACGGCGTTTTAACGCGCTCATAACGATATCTGGAGAGAGATAGATGACAACCCGCAATTTGCGCCCCGCGCTGCGGCTCGGCTTGCTGCCGGCCGGCATTGCCGTCGCGCTTGTGCCGGCCCTTGCCGGCGCGCAGGAAGCCCCCGCGGACGCCACCACCCTCGATCGCATCGAGGTGACCGGTTCGCGCATCCGCCAGGTCGACCTGGAAACCTCGGCACCGGTGTTGCAGATCAACCGCGAGGACATCGAACAGCAGGGCTTCAACTCCGTTGCCGACATCCTGCAGAACATCAGCGCCGCCGGCTCGCCGGCGATCAGCCGCACCTCGCCGCTGTCCTCGGGTGAAGCCGTCGGCGGTTCCTACATCGACCTGCGCAACCTCGAGCCCGAGCGCACCCTGATCCTGGTCAACGGCAAGCGCCTGGGCATCACCAATGGTGGCCTGCAGGACGTCGCCTCGATCCCGGCCGCGATGGTCGAGCGGATCGAAGTGCTGAAGGACGGCGCGTCGACCATCTACGGTTCCGACGCGATCGCCGGCGTGATCAACATCATCACCCGCCAGAACTTCGATGGCGCCGAAGCCAACGCCTACATCGGCCAGTACGGCCAGGGCGACGGCACCCGCGAGCAGTACAGCTTCGTGATGGGCAACACCGGTGAGCGTGGCTCGGTCACCGTGGGTGTCGAGTTCACCGAGGAAGACCCGGTGTGGGCCAAGGACCGCTGGTTCAGCCGCGATGCCTTCCCGACCGACAAGGGGTCGGCCCCGCGGCCTGGCGGCCTGTCGGGGATCACCCAATGGGGCAGCATTGTCGACGGCCCGCAGGGTTCGGTCATCGGTCACGACAAGGTCACCGGCGAGCCGATCTACAACACGTCCTACACCCTCAACCGCCCCGGCGGCGATGCCACCGATTTCTCGGATTTCCACGAGACCAACGGCGACGACGTCACCAACCCGGCACTTGCCTCGACCGTCTATTCCGGCGTCAAGCGCAAGTCGATGTTCTTCAACGGTGTCTACGACATCTCCGACGACATCCGCTTCGAGAGCGACGTGCTGTACACCGACCGTGAGTCGTTCGCGCAGAACGCCGGCTACCCGTTCCGGTCCAACGCGTTCGGCACCCCGATGTCGATCGACAGCTACTACAACCCGCTGGGCAACCAGAGCGACTACGCCGGCGACAAGCAGGCGATCAACTTCTGGCGTCGTGGCTGGGAAGTGCCGCGCGAGGTCCAGAACAACCTGACCACCTTCCGCTTCACCGGTGAGTTCGCCGGTGCGTTCCAGATCGCCGACAGGTACTGGGACTGGGACGTCGGCTACCTGTACAACCAGAACAAGGGCACCCAGATCAGCACTGGCAACCTGAGCCTGGCTGCCGTGCAGGGCGCGGTGGGTCCGTCGTTCCTCAACAGCCAGGGCGTGGTCCAGTGCGGCACCGCGGCCAACCCGATCCCGCTGGGCTTCGGTCCGGGCGCGTGCACCCCGTGGAACCCGCTGGTTCCGGACGGCGTGACCGGCCAGGGCGGCCTGGCCGACCCGGGCGTGCAGGCCTATCTGTACCTGCCGGGCCAGGCGCTGTCGGAAACCACCACCAAGGCGTACTACGCCAACATCGCCGGCTCGCTGTTCAGCCTGCCCGCGGGTGACGTCGGCGTCGCGGTCGGCTTCGAGCATCGCGCCGAAGACGGCTTCTTCTCGCCCGACGCACTGGCCCAGACCGGCACCTCCACCGACCTGGCCTCCGGCCCGACCGGTGGCGGCTACTCGCTGGACGAAGCCTATGTCGAGTTCCTGGTGCCGATCCTCGCCGACCTGCCGTTCGCGCAGGAGCTGAACATCAGCCTCGCCAGCCGCTACTCCGACTACGACACCTTCGGTGACACCACCAACAGCAAGTTCGGCTTCACCTGGAAGCCGATCGACTCGCTGCTGGTCCGTGGTACCTGGTCGGAAGGCTTCCGTGCACCGACCGTGGGCGACCTGTACGGCGGTGTGGGCCAGAGCTTCGAGACCTACACCGATCCGTGCGATACCGAGTTCGGTTCGGTGGGCGGTAGCGCCCAGTGCCTGGCCGACGTTCCGGTCGGGTACCGCCAGCCGGCCAGCGATCCGGACGGCATCGCCGATGGCCCGGGTACCGCTACCCCGATCCCGTTCCTGTCGGGTTCCAACCCGGACCTGACCCCGGAGACCTCGGAGTCGCAGACCCTCGGTGTGGTGTGGAGCCCCGGCTTCGCCGAAGGCCTGAACCTGTCGCTGGACTGGTTCAACATCCGCATCGAGAACACCATCGTCTCCGACTCGCCGACCGCGATCCTCGGCGACTGCTACATCCGCGGCATCAGCTCGCGTTGTGACGCGCTGGGTTCGGACGCATTCGTCCGCGATCCGGTCACCGGCGAGATCACCTCGCTGTCGTTCGGTGGTCGCAACGCTGGCTTCATCGAGACCGAAGGCTTCGACTTCGACCTCAACTACCGGATGCAGACCGCCTACGGCAACTTCGGCCTGGCCTGGTTGAACACCTACGTCACCAAGAACGAGTTGAAGACGGACAATCTGGAGGGCGCGCCGCAGCAGCAGAACGGCTTCGGTGGCAACTTCCGCCTGCGTTCCAATGCCACCCTGGCGTGGGACATGGGTGACTTCGGCGCCAGCTGGTCGACCCGCTACTACTCCGGCGTCAAGGAAGAGTGCTACTTCGACGACCGTTGCAGCCTGCCGGACTACGCCGCACCGGATACCCTGGGCAACAACGTCCCGATGAACGAGCTGGGTTCGACCACGTTCCATGACGTCCAGGTCCGCTGGACCGCGCCGTGGAACGCCACCATCTCGGTCGGTGCGAACAACGTGTTCGAGCACTACGCGTCGCCGAACTACGATGCCCCGGACTCCGGCTACTCGTACTACGGTGGTTTCGACATCGGTCGCTTCGTCTACATGAAGTACCAGCAGCGCTTCTGATCGTTCCTCGATCGGTAAAGGAGGCGGCCCCGGAAACGGGGCCGTTTTCTTTTTGGCCGTCCGGCAACCGGACACAAAAAAACCGCCCGCAGGCGGCTTTTTTGTGTCGGCGACTACGTCGTCGGCGGGTTCAGAAGTTCGGCTTGTCCGCCGAGGCCTCGAACCGCTTGATCGAATCGACCAGGATCGCCTTGGCCTCCTCGGCGCCACCCCAGCCATCGAGCTTGACCCACTTGCCCTTCTCCAGGTCCTTGTAGTGCTCGAAGAAGTGGCCGATGCGCTCGCACCAGTGCGGGCTGACCTTGCCGATGTCGTCGATGTGGGCGTAACCGGCGAACACCTTGTCGACCGGCACCGCCAGGATCTTCTCGTCGCTGCCGGCCTCGTCGGACATCTTCAGCACGCCGACCGGGCGGCACCGGATCACCGAGCCGGGGATCAGCGGCAGCGGCAGGATCACCAGCACGTCGGCCGGGTCGCCGTCGCCGCACAGGGTGTGCGGGACGTAGCCGTAGTTGCACGGGTAGCGCATCGGCGTGGACAGGATGCGGTCGACGAAGATCGCGCCGGAGTCCTTGTCGACTTCGTACTTGACCGGCTCGGCGTCCTTGGGGATTTCGATGATGACGTTGATCTCATCCGGCGGATTCTTGCCAGTGGCGACGAGGTCCAGGCCCATGCGGGTGCTCCAAATCAGTGCGGGGAGGGCGCGTTCGCCAGCTGGCGACGCAGATAGCCGCGCAGTTTACCGGCCCGGCTGCTGCGCTGCAGCAACCGGGCTCCCTTCCGCACATTCCTACGGCTGCGGTGGCTTTTTCAGGTACTGGCTGGCCCAGCGGTTGGCGACCTGGCCGGCGGCATCGCGCCCGCCCAGCCCGAACGCCAGCGCCGCCGCCACCGCGACCGCGCCCAGCACCAGCCCGAAGGCCAGGTTGACGATGTCGTCGGCCACGCCCATCGCCCGCAGGCCCATCGCGATCACTAGGCCGAGGATCGCGATGCGCGCGATCCGGGCCATGCCGTGGCCGTCGCTGCTGGCGCGCTCGATCGCCTTGGCGGCGACGTCGGCCAGCCAGTAGCCGACCACGAAGATCACCAGCCCCAGCAGGATGTCGGCGCCGAAGGTGATGAACTGCTCCAGCAGGCTGTGCACGCCGCCGAAGCCGAGCAGGGCGGCCGCCTCGACCGTGGCGAACAGCATGATGAAGAACAACGCGACCTTGCCGGCCAGGTCCGACAATGATGACGTGGCGCCGGCCGAGGGCGAGGTGCCGACCCCGGCGGGCGCATCGATGGGAATGACGGTGCCGTCGGGGGCGATGGTGGCGTCGGTGGTCGGAGCGGGCGCGGCGGCGTCGCTGAACGCATGGCCCAGGCCGATCCGTTCGGGCAACCGATCGAAGCCGAGGTTGGCCAGCAGCCGCGCCACCAGTTCGGCGACGAAGCGGCCGATGAACCAGGCCAGGATCAGTATTGCCGCCGCCGCCAGCACGTTCGGCACCGCCTGCAGGAACACGTCGAGCATCCGCGTCAGCGGTCGCGAGATCGCCTCGATCCGCAGTGCATCCAGTGCCGCGATCAGGGTTGGAACGATCACCAGGATAAAGGCCAGGGTGCCGCCCAACTGCGACAACTTGATGCCCTTGGTGTTCTCGTTGCTCTCGACGAAGCGGTCGATCCCGGTCGCCGCCAACAGGTTGCTGACGATGCCGCGGACCACCTTGGCGATGACCCAGCCGATCACGCCGATGATCGCCGCGGCCAACAGGTTGGGCAGCATCCCGAGCAGGTCGCTCATCATGTTCGACAGCGGCGCCATCAGCCCTTCGATCTGCAGCACGCCGACGATCGCCGGCAGGAACAGCAGCAGCACCAGCCAGTAGGCGACGTTGCCCAGGGTCTGCGACATGGGCTGGGCGTTGGCCTTCTCCGACAGCTTCTCGTCGAGCTGGCTCGCCGCCAGCGCCTTGTTGACCACCACCCGGGCGACGGTCGCCACCAGCCAGGCGACCAACGCCAGCACCGCGGCCGGAATGATCGTCGAGGCGAACGACGACAACGGGCCGGACACGCCGTCGACATGCATGAAGCTCAGCGCGCCGATCAGCGCCACCAGCAGGATCGTCCAGAACACGATGCGGCTGGCGATGCGTTCGATGTCGACGCTCGACCGGGTCTGCGCCGACAGGCGCTGGTTGGCGTTCAGGGCATCCAGGCCCTTGCGGGTCAGGGCGCTGGCGATCAGCGCGACGATCCAGCCGACCAGCAGGATCGCCAGTCCGCCGAGGATGCTCGGCAGGTACGGCCCGAACGAGTTCTGCACGGAATCTTGCCAGGTGACAGCTTGCATGCGATCTCCCTCCCTGAGAGACGCGCGGCATGGGCGGCGCGCGTGGTGTGGTGAGTCGTGCTCCGCGAACGCGGCCCCCCGACCATGCCAAACGACGGGTGAACATCACGTTGGCGTGCCGTTCAGCCTGGCTGACGACGGCCACGAAAAAGGCGGCCCGAAGGCCGCCTCGTTCGATCCGCCGCGCAGTGGCTCTAAAGCAACGGCACCATCAGCAGCGCCACGATATTGATGATCTTGATCAGCGGGTTGATCGCCGGGCCGGCGGTGTCCTTGTACGGGTCGCCGACGGTGTCGCCGGTGACCGCGGCCTTGTGCGCCTCGCTGCCCTTGCCGCCGTTGTGGCCGTCCTCGATGTACTTCTTGGCGTTGTCCCAGGCGCCGCCGCCGGTGGTCATCGAGATCGCCACGAACAGGCCGGTGACGATGGTGCCGATCAACAGGCCGCCGAGGGCCTTCGGCCCGAGCAGCAGGCCGACCACCACCGGCACCGCGACCGGCAGCAGCGACGGCACCACCATTTCCTTGATCGCCGACTTGGTCAGCATGTCGACCGCGCGCGAGTAGTCCGGCTTGCCGGTGCCCTCCATGATCCCGGGAATCTCGCGGAACTGCCGGCGCACTTCCTCGACCACCGCACCGGCCGCGCGGCCCACGGCTTCCATCGCCATCGCGCCGAACAGGTACGGGATCAGGCCGCCGATCAGCAGGCCGATGATGACCATGTGGTCGGACAGGTCGAACGTCATCGCCTCGTACGGCACCCCAGCGGCCAAGGCCTCGGCGGCGCCGATGGTGTCGAGGTTGTGGGTGTAGTCGGCGAACAGCACCAGTGCCGCCAGCGCCGCCGAGCCGATCGCGTAACCCTTGGTCACCGCCTTGGTGGTGTTGCCGACCGCATCCAGCGGGTCGGTGATGTTGCGGATCTCCGGCGGCAACTCGGCCATCTCGGCGATGCCGCCGGCGTTGTCGGTGATCGGCCCATAGGCATCGAGCGCGACGATCATCCCGGCCATCGACAACATCGCCGTCGCCGCGATCGCGATGCCGTACAGGCCACCGAGCTCGAACGCGCCCCAGATCGCCGCGCACACCGCGATCACTGGCAGCGCGGTCGACTTCATCGACACCCCGAGCCCGGCGATGATGTTGGTGCCATGGCCGGTGGTCGAAGCCTGCGCGATGTGCTGCACCGGCTTGAACTGGGTGCCGGTGTAGTACTCGGTGATCCACACGATCAGCCCGGTCAGGACCAGGCCGACCAGCGCGCAGCCATACAGGTTGATCGCGCCATGCGCGTTGTCGGCCATCAGCCCGGTGGTGATCGGATAGAACGCGATCGCCGCCAGCACCGCCGAGACGATCACGCCCTTGTACAGCGCGCCCATGATCGAGCCGCCCGGCTTCACCTTGACGAACATCGCGCCGATGATCGAGGCGATGATCGATACCCCGCCCAGCACCAGCGGGTACAGCACCGCGTTGGCGCCGGCCTCGGCGACCATCAGCCCGCCGAGCAGCATCGTCGCGATGATCGTGACCGCATAGGTCTCGAACAGGTCGGCTGCCATGCCGGCGCAGTCGCCGACGTTGTCGCCGACGTTGTCGGCAATCACCGCGGGGTTGCGCGGATCGTCCTCGGGGATGCCGGCCTCGACCTTGCCGACCAGATCGGCGCCGACGTCGGCGCCCTTGGTGAAGATGCCGCCACCGAGGCGGGCGAAGATCGAGATCAGTGACGCGCCGAACGCCAGCCCGACCAGCGCGTGCAGCGCCGCCTCGCCGACGATGCCCATCGAGTCCAGCACCCACCAGTAGCCGGCGACGCCGAGCAGGCCGAGCCCGACCACCAGCATCCCGGTGATCGCGCCGCCACGGAACGCCACGTCCATCGCCGGGCCGATGCCCTTGCGCGCGGCCTCGGCGGTGCGCACGTTGGCGCGGACCGAGACGTTCATGCCGATGTAACCGGCCGCGCCCGACAGCACCGCGCCGAGCGCGAAGCCAATCGCGGTCGGCCAGTTGAGGAAGAAGCCGATGACCAGGAACAGCACCGCCCCGGCGATGCCGATGGTGGTGTATTGCCGGTTGAGGTAGGCGCGCGCGCCTTCCTGGATCGCGCCGGCGATCTCCTGCATGCGTTCGTTGCCAGCGGGCTGCGCGCTGATCCAGCGCGCCGAGATGATCCCGTACAGGATCGCGATGACGGCGCACACCAGCGCCAAGGTCAAACCGTACTGCTCCAGCATGAACCCCTCCCCATAGAAAGTGGACAACATGGAATTTCGGATTACGCGCCTTCGTGTTGTGACTGCGGGGCGGGTGGGGCCGGCCGGCAGTGGGCCGACTATGGCATAGGTCGAGGCCGCGATTCCGTGTCGATCGCCGGTTCAGGCAGTTCGTGCCAGCCTGCGCCGCATGTCCCCCAGCCGGAGCGCCGCATGCGCCTGACGTTGCTGTTGCCGCTGATGTTCGCTGTCGCCGCCATGCCGGTGTCGGCCGCCGACCCCAAGCCGGAGATCGACCGCCCCGACGCCACCGCGCAGGCGGTCGGCGCCGCCCACACCCTGCGCTCGATCCCCGAAGCCTGCGCCCGGATCGAAGGCATGTTCACCGGCCAGGCCGTCGACCCCTACAAGTTCGCCGTCGTCCGCACCAGCCCCAACTGCCAGCCGCGCGCGCGTTTCGTCGATGCTGCCAAGGCACGGCCGTCGGTAGCGACGGGTTGGATATTCAATGACCTGATCCGGGTGCCGAACGCGTCCTGCCCGTCGCAGCAGGCGGTGGTGAAGGTCTGGCGCAAGCCGGGTGCCGCCGGAGGTCCTGAACTCGACGCCCAGGGGCGGGCGCGGATCTACCTCGGCGATTCCAAACAGGCGGCAGAGGCCGACAAGCTGGCCGCGATCCCGGTGTTCGCCGCGTCGATGGCGGTCGAGAGCGAGGCCTGCGAGTGAGCCGGTTGCCAGATCGCGGCTGAAGCCGCTCCTACAAGAGCCCGGAATCGGCCGCCTTCTGTAGGAGCGGCTTCAGCCGCGATCGAAAATCGGTCACCCCACCCAATCCCCGAGTTTGCGCCGCACTCCCACGTTCTTTAGCGTCACGTACTTCGGCAACCCATCGCGCCCGTACGGCGGTGGCGCCTCGCCGCGGATCAGCGGCTCCAGGTAGCGTCGCGCCTTGTCGGTAATGCCATAGCCGTCGCGGCGAATGAACCCGGCCGGCATGGTCTTCTCGTGGTTGGCGACCTTCGACAGCGGCGCAGCCTCGATCTTCCAGCGGTACGGCGCATCCGAGGTCCGCACGATCACCGGCATCACCGAGTTCATCCCCTTCAGCGCGAACTCGACCGCCGCTTTGCCGACCGCCTGCGCCTGCGCCAGGTCGGTCTTGCTGGCGATGTGCCGCGCCGAGCGTTGCAGATAGTCGGGCAGGGTCCAGTGCACCTTGTAGCCGAGCGCATCCTTGACCCGCCCGGCCAGGTGCGAGGCCACGCCGCCTAGCTGCGTATGCCCGAACGAATCCTTGCCGCCGCCGGCATCGGCGACGAAGCGGCCATCGGCGGTGCGGATGCCCTCGCTTGCGACCACCACGCAGTAGCCGACGCGTTCGACCGTGGCCTGCACCCGCTTGAAGAAATCGGCCTCGTCATACGGTCGTTCCGGGAACAGGATCAGGTGTGGCGCTTCATCCGTCCCGTTGCCGGCCAGTCCGGCCGACGCCGCCAGCCAGCCGGCATGCCGCCCCATAGCCTCGTACACGAACACCTTGGTCGAGGTATCGGCCATCGCCGCCACGTCCAGCGCCGCCTCGCGCACCGACACCGCGGTGTACTTCGCGGCCGAGCCGAAGCCCGGGCAGCAGTCGGTCACCGCCAGGTCGTTGTCGATCGTCTTGGGCACGCCGATGCAGGTCAGCGGGTAGTCGTACTCGGCGGCCAGCTTCGACACCTTCAACGCGGTGTCGGCCGAGTCGTTGCCGCCGTTGTAGAGGAACCAGCGCACGTCATGGGCGCGCAGCACCTCGAGCAAACGTTCGTACTTCGCCCGATCCTCGTCCAGCGACTTGAGTTTGACCCGGCACGAGCCGAACGCACCACCGGGAGTGTGGGCGAGCGCCCGGATCGCCGCCGGCGACTCCTTCGAGGTGTCGATCAGCTCCTCGCGCAGTGCGCCGAGGATGCCGTTGCGGGCCGCCAGCACCTTCACCTTTTTCGCGCGGGCGGTCTGGATCACCGCCGCGGCGGTGGCGTTGATGACGGCGGTGACACCGCCGGACTGGGCGTAGAGCAGGGTTCCCGAGGCCATGGGGCTTCCAGAGTGGGGGCCGGGGGAGGGGCGGGATGCGCTAAACTGGACGCCGTTTGCCCCGGCAGGTGGACAGGTCGCTGCGAGTGTAGCGCCGGCCCCGTGAGCCGCAGGTTTCAGCATTCAACACGCATTCCAGGAGCGACACGATGCGATTGGTACTTCTTGGCGCGCCCGGCTCGGGCAAGGGCACGCAGGCAGCGCGGCTCAAGGAGCACCTGCAGGTGCCGCACGTCTCCACCGGCGATCTGCTGCGCGCCGAGGTGGCCGCCGGCAGCAAGCTCGGGCTGGAGGCCAAGGAAATCATGGCCCGCGGCGAGCTGGTCAGCGATGCGATCCTGCTGGGGATGCTGGAGGACCGCTTCTCGCGCGATGACACCCGCGGCGGCTTCATCCTCGATGGGTACCCGCGCAACCTCGCCCAGGCCGACGCCCTGAACGCGTTGCTGGAGCGGATTGGCCAGCCGATGGACGCCGCGGTGCAACTGGAGGTGCCGACCGAACTGCTGGTCGAGCGCATTGCCGGTCGCGCCGCCGCCGAGGGCCGCGCCGACGACAGCCCGGAATCCGTCCGCACCCGCCTGCAGGTCTACAACGAACAGACCGCGCCGGTGGTCGACTTCTTCCGCCAGCGCGGCAAGCTCAGTGTGGTCGACGGCGTCGGTTCGCTCGACGAAGTGTTCACCCGCATCGTCGAGGCGCTGGCGCCGGTCCCGGCGGTCGGCTAGAACCCAACCGCACGAATGAAACTGCACATCCTCGGCATCGCCGGCACCTTCATGGGCGGCGTGGCCGCGCTCGCGCGTGAACTCGGCCACGCGGTCGAAGGCAGCGACCAGGCGGTCTATCCGCCGATGTCGACCCAGCTCGAAACACTCGGCATCGCGCTGAAACAGGGCTATGCGGCGGCCAACATCGCGCCCGATTGCGACCAGATCGTGGTCGGCAACGCGCTGTCGCGCGGCAATCCGGCGGTCGAGCAGGTCCTCGACGACGGCCGCACGTACATCTCCGGCGCGCAGTGGCTGGCCGAGAACGTGCTGCCCGGGCGCGACACCCTCGCGGTCGCCGGCACCCACGGCAAGACCACCACCAGCACCATCCTGACCTACCTGCTGCAGGCAGCGGGGCGCGAGCCGGGGTTTTTGATCGGCGGCGTGGCCGAGGATTTCGGGGTATCGGCGCGCGTTGGTGGCGGCCGCGACTTCGTGGTCGAGGCCGACGAGTACGACACCGCGTTCTTCGACAAGCGCAGCAAGTTCGTGCACTACCGGCCGCTGGTGGCGATCCTCAACAACCTCGAGTTCGACCACGCCGACATCTTCCCCGATGTCGCCGCGATCCAGCGCCAGTTCCACCACCTGGTGCGGACCGTGCCGCGGCGCGGCCGGCTGATCGTCAACGGCGAGGACGCACGCCTGGCCGAAGTGCTGGCGATGGGCTGCTGGACCCCGGTCGAGACCTTCGGGCTCGACCCGAGCCTGTTTCCCGAAGCCGCCCGGCACGAAACCCACGGTGACCGCGCCGATCAGCGCGCCGCCGCGAGCGCGGCCTTCAACTGGACCGCGCGGCTGCTGGCCGAGGACGGCAGTGCGTTCGCGGTCGTCCACGATGGCGAAGAACTCGGCGAAGTGCACTGGCCGCTGCTCGGCCGGCACAACGTGATGAACGCACTGGCCGCGCTGGCCACCGTCAATGCGGTCGGCGGCGACGTCAGCGCAATCCTGCCGTCGCTGGCGAACTTCCGCAGCGTCAAGCGGCGCATGGAAGTGATCGGCCGCGCCCGTGGCGCCACCGTCTACGACGACTTCGCCCACCACCCGACCGCGATCGCGACCACCCTGGCCGGCCTGCGCGCCCGCATCGGCGACGCCCGGATCGTGGTGGCGATGGAGCCGCGCAGCAACTCGATGCGGCTGGGCGCGCATGCCGAGGCGTTGGCGCCGTCGCTGGACGCCGCCGACGTGGTGGTATTCCTGCACCGGCCGGAACTGGCGTGGGACGCCGGCAAGGTGGTGGCCGGCCTGCGCGGCGACGGCATCGCCGCGGCCGACGTCGATGCGCTGGTCGCGGCGCTGCGCGGGCGCGTCGGTGACGGCGACCACGTGGTGTTCATGTCCAACGGCGGCTTCGACGGCGCGCCGCGACGCTTCCTTGCGGCCCTTCAGCAGGACTGAGGTGCACTGGCACGATGTTCCGGCACCGTTCCGGAACCACGCTGGCCTGCGTTAGGCTGTCGCCGATGCCGAGCGAATCGTCGCCCCTTTCATTGTCACTGTTCCCGTTGCCCACCGTGCTGCTGCCCGGCGCCTCGCTTGGCCTGCGCGTGTTCGAGCCGCGCTACCTCGACCTGGTTCGTGAATGTGGCCGCAACGAGTGTGGTTTCGGCATCTGCTTGGTCATCGACGATGTTCCGGGCACCGAAACCGCCTCGGCCGCCGCCTATGGCACAGAAGCGTTGATCGAGGATTTCGATACCGGCGACGACGGCCTGCTGACCCTGCGCGTGCGCGGCGCGCGGCGGTTCCGCGCGCACAAGGTGCGGGTGCGCGACAACGGCTTGCAGGTCGCCGACATCGAATGGTGCGAGTCCGATCCGATCGAGCCGGTGCGACCCGAGCACGGTTTGCTGGCGACCCTGCTGCAGACTGTTCTCGACCGGGTCGGCGGCGAGCACGCGAAGGCCGCCGACGCGCGCATCGACGATGCCGCCTGGGTGGGCTGGCGCCTGGCCGAGATGTTGCCTTTGGAAGATGCCCAGCGGCAGCAGTTGCTGCAGATCGACGATCCGCACCAGCGCATGGACCACCTGCTGTCGCTGCTGCCGGACGCCTGACGCCTGATATGGAGCGGACGGCGCGACGCCTGCGTTGACGTTGCGCTAGCGCCGGGTGTCGGTGCGCACGCGCAGCACCGGCACGCCGCTGTCGGGGTGCGGCATCTCAATCGTGTTGAATCGGCCCAGCGCCGCCTGCACGGCGGCATGGGCGGCGCCGTCATGGGCCAGCGGACGCCACAGCACCGCTGCCCCGAGCGGCTTGTTCACGTGCAGCGTCTGGGTGGTGCCGAGCCAGAGCGGGATGCCGTCGGCCAGGGCTGTCGGCGCCGGCCACAGCCGCAGGGCGTATTGCTCGCCGGGCCGGTCGCCATCGCGGAGCATCAGCAGCGCCTCGGCGTGGGCATCCAGGGTGGCGGGCAGTACCACCTGTTCGCGTTGCGGGGTGTCGTCGTCGAGCAGGGTGATCGTCGCCAGCCAGTCGGCCTGCGGCTGCGCGCGCCAGCCGTCGACCTCCAGCGCTTGTTGCAGCGGTGCCAACGGCCCGGCGACCTGCAGGTCCAGTGGCCAGCGCTGACGCTCGTCGCCCTCGTTGCGCCGCGCCGGCAGTGTCGCCCAGTCTTGCTGCCACCAGTCGGCGGTGGCGATCACCTCGGTTGGCGGCTGCGCGCTGAACTTCGCCAGCATGTCATCGGCCGCGCGCGGCGCATGCCACAACGCGGCGGCGACGAAGCTGCCGTAGAACAACACCGCCAGCGGCCGCATCCAGAACGAGCGGGCCACGTGGCTGCGGTAGGCGATGCCCAGCACCAGCACCCAGGCCAGCCCGAAAAGGGTGCCGCCGACCAGGTCGCTGGCCCAGTGCGCGCCCAGGTAC
Source organism: Lysobacter sp. (assembly GCA_050737695.1). Lineage (GTDB taxonomy): Bacteria > Pseudomonadota > Gammaproteobacteria > Xanthomonadales > Xanthomonadaceae > Novilysobacter. The sequence goes on from JBOHYB010000012.1 coordinate 72,717, forward strand.
AGCCGGGCAAACCCGACCACCGTGGTCACCACGCCGGCCAGCAGGTACGGCCAGACCCGCTTGCGACCCGGCAACTCGCGCGCGATCAGCACCGCGAAGAAGCCGAACACGATCGTGGTCATCGTCACCGCGACCGACGGGAAGCCGAACCCGGCCGGTGCGGTCGGCGGCCGCGGCATCACGATGGCGGCCTCCAGCAACGCAGTCAGTACCAGTCCGAACACCAGCGCCGCGATCCAGTGCGCGGCGGCCATCCAGCGCCGCCGCCACAACAGGTACGCCAGCGCGATCGCCGCCGCCGCCCCGAGCACCTCGCCGTCGCCGAGGCTCGCCAGGCCTGCCATCAGGCGGTCGGCCAGCGGATTGCGCAGGGTCCACATCAGCTCGTGCAGATGGTGGTCGAGCGCGAGCGGCCCGCCGCTGGCCAGCAGCATCGCCAGCAGGGTGAACCAGATCCAGCTGATCGCCAGCAGGCAGGCGGCGAGCATCGCCAGCGAGGCCGACTCCGGCCGGTTCGGGTCGATCAACGCGCCAGCGTAGCGGCCCAGCCTTGGGTGGGCACGGGTCCAGCGCAGCGCCTGCGCGAGCAGGTGGTCGGCATGCGCGGCGAACCAGCGCCAGGTGTAGAGCACCCCGGCCCACACCAGCGCGACCGCGACCGCCATCGTGCCCAGTGCCAGGGTCAGGCGGTCGGCAACCGCGGCGACCGCGTCGTACGAGACTCCGAGCACCCAGCCGGGAGCGAGGAACAGCGCCGCCCACGCCACGCAGGCGAACAGGCTCGGCAAGGCATAACGGCGCAGCGGCATCCGCAACATGCCGGCGATCGCCGGAACGAACGGCCGCACCGCGCCGACGAAGCGCGCGATCAGGATGCTCTTGACCCCGTGCCGGCGGAACAACGACTCGCCGCGGTCGAGCCATTGCGGATAGCGCGTGAACGGCCAGCGCTGACGCAATTGCGGGCCCCAGCGGTAGCCGATCCAGTAGCTCAGCGAATCTCCGGCGAACGCGCCCGCGGCGGCGCAGCCCAGCGCATAGGGGCCATCGAGATGGCCGAGCCCGACCAGGGCGCCGGCCGCGAACAGCAACGGCAGCGCCGGGACCACGATGCCGGCGACCACCAGCGCATCGCAGAACGCGACCAGGAAGATCAGCGCGCCGGCCGCGACGGGGTTTGCGCTGATCCATGCGGTCGCGCTTTCGATCCAGGCCGGGTTCATCGCGCAATTATGGCAGCGTGCGATGAATTTGCCTTGCATTGCAGGCCGATCCGGGCCCGCCCGACGGTGCTTGCGTAAACTGCCGCGATGCCTGCACCCCCTTCCTCTCTCGCGCGTGAAGTCGCCGCGTTCAAGGCCGACAGTTTCGGCAGGATTGTCCTGATGCGTGATGCCGACGGCCTGTTCGTGCGCCGCGACCTCACCCACGTGCCGCTGTGGCTGCGGCTGCCGGCGTGGTGGCTGGCCCGGCGCGAAGTGCGCGCGCTGCGCCAGGTCGATGGATTGCCGGCGACCCCGCAACTGCTGCGCTGGGACGGCCGCCGGCTCGACCGCAGCTACATGGCCGGCGCGGCGATGTACCAGCGTCCGCCGCACGGCGACCTCGACTATTTCCGTCAGGCCCGCCAGCTGCTGCACCAACTGCATCGCCGCGGCCTCGCCCACAACGACCTGGCCAAGGAGGCCAACTGGCTGGTGCTCGACGACGGCGCCCCGGCGATCATCGACTTCCAGCTCGCCACCCGCGGCGACCCGCGCTCGCGCTGGCTGCGCCTGCTTGCCCGCGAGGACCTGCGCCACCTGCTCAAGCACAAGCGGATGTACTGTCGCGAGCACCTGACCCCAGTTGAACAACGACTGCTGAAGCGCCACTCCTGGCTGCGCGAGGCTTGGTTCGCCACCGGCAAGCCGGTCTACCGCTTCGTCACCCGCAAGCTGCTGAAGTGGGAGGACAACGAGGGACAAGGCCCGAAGCCCTGACCCAGCTTTCCCACGCTTCCGCCGATTTCCGGTGCTTTTGTAGGAGCGGCTTCAGCCGCGATCCAGGGTCGGCCCGCTACCCGGTTCCAGATCGCGGCTGAAGCCGCTCCTACAATGGACCGACCCCGGCGCCTGGAACACTGATGACCACCCTCTCCGGCAAGACCCTCTTCATCACCGGCGCCTCGCGCGGCATCGGTCGCGCGATCGCCCTGCGCGCCGCCCGCGACGGCGCCAACGTCGCGATCGCCTCCAAGTCCGCGGTCGCCAACCCCAAGCTGCCCGGCACCATCCACTCGGTCGCCGCCGAGGTCGAGGCCGCCGGTGGCCGGGCCTTGCCGCTCAAATGCGACATCCGCGACGAGGAGGCGGTCGGCGCCGCGGTCACCGCGACCGCTGACGCCTTCGGCGGCATCGACATCCTGGTCAACAACGCCAGCGCGATCTGGCTGCGCGGCGCCCTCGACACCCCGATGAAGCGCTTCGACCTGATGCAGCAGGTCAACGCCCGCGGCAGCTTCGTGTGCGCGCAGGCCTGCCTGCCGTGGCTGCTGCAGGCGCCGAATCCGCACATCCTCACCCTCGCGCCTCCGCCCAGCCTCGCCCCGAAATGGTGGGCGCCACACACTGCCTACACCCTGGCCAAAATGGGCATGAGCTTCGTCACGCTGGGATTGGCCGCCGAATTCGCGGGGCAGGGCGTGGCGATCAACGCGCTATGGCCGCGCACGATCATCGCCACCGATGCGATCAACATGATCCCCGGCGTCGACGCGGCGCGTTGCCGGATCCCGCAAATCGTCGCCGATGCCGCCCATGCCATCCTCGTCGCGCCGGCGTCGGCGCGCACGGGCGCATTCCTGATCGACGAAGACGTCCTGCGCGAGGCCGGCGTCGGGGATTTCAGCCAGTACGCCGTCGATCCCGGCCAGTCACTGCTGCCGGATCTGTTCCTGGACTAACCCGCTATCCCGCACGCGATCCAACGGAGACAACCGATGCGCTACCTCCACGCCATGGTCCGGGTCCGCGACCTCGACGCCTCGCTGAGGTTCTTCCGCGACGGCCTCGGCCTGGTCGAAACCCGCCGCCGCGACTACCCCGAAAGCCGCTTCACCCTTGTCTACCTCGGGGCGCCGGCCAACCCCGAGGCCGAGGTCGAGCTGACCTTCAACTACGACGACGAGGACTACGGCTCGGCGCGCAACTTCGGCCACCTTGCGTTCGAGGTCGACGACATCTACGCCACCTGCGCTCACCTGCAGGCGCAGGGCATCACCATCAACCGGCCGCCGCGCGATGGCCGCATGGCGTTCGTGCGCTCGCCCGACCTGATCTCGATCGAGCTGTTGCAGAAGGGCGCGGCGTTGACGCCCGTCGAGCCGTGGCGGTCGATGCCCAATATCGGCAACTGGTAGCCCCGCCTAGCCCATCCGCTTGGGCAACAGGTGGCCGCAGTTCCGGCAATGCGCGGCGTCGGGGTCGTGGCCTTCCAATCCGCATTCGGGACACCCGCGGTGGTCGAGATGGCCCTCGCCTCGGGTCGCCTCGCGCAGGCTGCTGGCCAGTTCGGCGGTGTATATCCCGGTCGGCACCGCGATGATGCTGTAACCGATCAAGATCAGCACTGAAGCTATGAATCGCCCCAGCGGGGTGGCCGGTGAGAGGTCGCCATAGCCGACCGTCGCCATCGTCACGATCGCCCAGTACATCCCGGTCGGGATCGTGCTGAAACCGTGCTCGGGGCCTTCGATGATGAACATCATCGCGCCGAAGATCACCGCGATCGTCAGCAATGCGCTGACGAACAGAAAGATCTTGCGCCGGCTGCGCCACAGCGCGGTCATCAGCAGTCCGCCTTCCTCGACATACTGGGTCAGCTTGAGGATGCGGAACAGCCGTAGCACCCGCAGGATCCGCACCACCAGCAGCGCCTGGCTGCCGGGGAACAGCAGCGACAGGTAGGTCGGCAGGATCGACAGCAGGTCGATGATCCCCCACAGGCTCAACGCGTAACGCAGCGGCCGGCGCACCACCAGCAGGCGCATCGCGTATTCGGCGGTGAACAGTACGGTGAAGCCCCACTCGATCACGTACAGGATCCGCGCGTGATCGATGTGCAGCCACGGATCGCTGTCGAGCATGATCACGACCACGCTGGCCAGGATCGCCGCGATCAGTACGAGGTCGAAATTACGCGACGGCGGGGTGTCGTGGCGGTAGATGATGTCGAACCAGCGCCGACGCCAGCCGGATTCGGTCGCGGGGTTGAGTTGCGGGGTGGAAAACAGGCGCATGGCGGACCTCCGCGGTCATTGTGCCGCACCGGTCCGGACGGATCGCAGCAGCCTCGGATCGACGACAATAGAGCTTTCCCCCGTCACGACGCGACCCATGACCACCACCGATCTCCACGACCTCGTCGATCGCTACTACCTGCCGGTCTATCGGCCGCGGCGGATCGTGCTCGACCATGGTCTCGGCTCACGACTGTGGGATCGCGATGGCCGCGAGTACGTCGACTTCGGCGCCGGCATCGCGGTCAACGCGCTTGGTCACGCCCACCCGGCGCTGGTCGAGGCACTGACCGCGCAGGCCGGCAAGCTGTGGCACACCAGCAACGTGTTCGTCAGCGAGCCGCCGTTGCGGTTGGCGCAGATGCTGGTCGAATCGGCCGGCTTCGCGGAGCGGGTGTTCTTCTGCAACTCCGGCGCCGAGGCCAACGAGGCGGCGATCAAGCTCGCACGCCAGTGGGCGACGTCACGGGGCCGCGCGCCGGAGCGTCGGGTGATCCTGAGCTTTCGTGGCAGCTTCCACGGCCGCACCCTCGCCGCGGTCACGGCGACCGCACAGCCGAAGTACCACGCGGGCTTCGAACCGTTGCCAGAGGGTTTCCGCTACAGCGACTTCAACGACCTCGCCGCGGCCGAGGCGGCGATGGCGGCCGGCGATGTCTGCGCGGTACTGGTCGAGCCGGTGCAGGGCGAGGGCGGGGTGACCCCGGCCAGCGACGCATTCCTGCACGGCCTGCGCGCGCTGTGCGATCGCCACGATGCACTGCTCATGCTCGACGAAATCCAGTGCGGGATGGGCCGCACCGGCAAGCTGTTCGCCTGCGATGGCTACGGCGTGCGTCCGGACGTGGTGACCCTGGCCAAGGCGCTCGGCGGCGGCTTCCCGATCGGCGCGATGCTGGTCGGCGCGCGCGCCGCCGATGCGCTGCAGTTCGGCCAGCATGGCACCACGTTCGGCGGCAACCCGCTGGCCACCGCCGTCGCCGGCGCGGCATTGCGCGAGTTGTCGTCGCCGGCGCTCCTGGCGAACGTCGAATGGCAGTCGCAAGCTCTGCGCGATGGACTCGCCGCGCTCGAAGTGGAGTTCAGACTGTTCAGTGAAATCCGCGGCCGCGGCCTGATGCTCGGCGCGCAACTGCGCCCGGAACATGCCGGGCAGGCGGGCGCAATGGTCGACCGTGCAATCGAGCATGGCCTGCTGATGCTGCAGGCCGGTCCCGACGTGCTGCGTTTCGTGCCGGCACTCAACATCACCGATGCCGATGTCGCCGAAGGACTGGCGCGGCTGCGTACCACGCTCGCCGCATTCGTCGACGGCTGACTCGTCGCGGCGCGGGCTTAGGCCAATTCGCGAAACGCCGCGCGTGCGGCTTCGATCGTATGCGCGATCTCGGCCTCGCCATGCGCACTCGACATGAACCCGGCCTCGAACGCCGAGGGCGCCAGGTACACGCCGCGCTCGAGCATCGCGTGGAAGAACCGGCCGAACTTCGCCGCATCCGAACCCATCGCATCGGCGAAACTCTCGACCGGGCCCTCGCGGAAATACAAGCCGAACATGCCCGGCGCGCGCGTCGTGTGGAACGCGATCCCGGCCTCGCGCGCGGCCGTTTCGAGTCCGTCGCAGAGCGCATGGGTGCTGACTTCCAGCGCTTCGTGGAAGCCCGGCGAGCGGATCAACTCCAGAGTCGCCAGTCCCGCCGCCATTGCCACCGGATTGCCGCTCAGCGTGCCGGCCTGGTAGATCGGCCCGCTCGGCGCGACCTGCGACATCAACTCGCGGCGCCCGCCATAGGCACCCACCGGCATGCCGCCGCCGATGATCTTGCCGAACGTGCTGAGGTCCGGGGTGATGCCGTAGCGCTGCTGCGCGCCGCCGAGCGCAACCCGGAAGCCGGTCATCACCTCGTCGAAGATCAGCAGCGCGCCGTGCTTCGTGCACAGCTCGCGCAGATGCTTCAGGTAGCCGTCGCGCGGCAGGATGCAATTGGCGTTGCCGACGATCGGCTCGATGATCAGACCGGCGATCTCGCCGCCGATCTCGTCGAACAGCGCGGTCGCCGCGTCGAAATCGTTGTACGGGATCGTCATCGTCAGGTCGGCCAGCGCGCTCGGCACGCCCGGCGAATTCGGCAAACCGAGGGTCAGCGCGCCGCTGCCGGCCTTGACCAGGAAGCTGTCGCCGTGGCCGTGGTAGCAGCCCTCGAACTTGACGATCCGCGAACGTCCGGTCGCCCCGCGCGCCACGCGGATGGCCGAGAGCGTCGCCTCGGTGCCGGAGTTGACCATCCGCACCATCTCGCAACTCGGCACGATCGCGGTGATCGCCTCGGCCATCGTCACTTCCAGCGCGTTCGGCACGCCGAAGCTGAGACCGTCGCGCATCGTCCTGGCGACCGCATCGAGCACCTGCGGATGGGCATGGCCCGCGATCATGGGCCCCCACGATCCGACGTAGTCGACGTAGCGGTTGCCGTCGACATCGAACAGGTACGCACCCCCCGCCCGCGCGGCGAAGAACGGCTCGCCACCGACCGACTTGAACGCGCGCACCGGCGAGTTGACGCCGCCGGGCAGCAGCTCGGAAGCGCGGATGAACAGGGCGTGCGAACGATCGTGATTCATGGGGGACTCTGGTTAGGGGATGGATCGGGCTTGTAGAAAGCAGGCCCGGTAAGCGCGGGTCGCCGCGGCAGGGTCGGGCGCGTCGAACAAGCCGCTGATCACCGCAAGCAGGTCGGCGCCGGCATCGACCAGCGTGCGCCCATTGTCCGGGGTGATCCCGCCGATCGCCACCCGCGGCACGCCGAGCGTCGCGGCCTCGGCCAGCACCGCCGGGCGGGCGGCCCGTGCATGCGGCTTGGTCGTCGATGGAAAGAACGCGCCGAATGCGACGTAGCTGGCGCCGGCGGCCACCGCCTCGCGGGCCAGCTCGATGCGGTCGTAGCACGATGCCCCGATGATCGCGTCACCGCCAAGCGCGTCGCGCGCGGCAGCGAGTTCGCCGTCATCTTCCCCCAGGTGCGCACCGTCGGCGCGGATCGTCGCCGCCAGGCGCCAATCGTCGTTGATGATCAGCGGCACCCCGTGGCGCGCGCACAAGGGTTGCAGCAACCGCGCCTGGCAGGAGCGCAGCTCCGCATTGGCGGTCTTGTTGCGGTACTGCAGCCACACCGCCCCGGCTCCAAGCACCGCGTCCACGCGCTCAAGCAGGCGTTGGCTGTCGGGTTCGTCGGGGGTGATCGCGTACAGGCCGGAGGCCGGCCAGGACCGGTTGATGCGGGGTGGGTTCATGCAGAGCTTTCGTCGATGCGAATGGGGTGGGACAATGCGGGTTCGCTTCGCAGTCGCCCCATTATCCGCCCATGTCCGAAACCGCAACGACCACCGAATTCCGCACCTGGATGTGCGTTGTATGCGGCTTCATCTATGACGAGGCCAAGGGACTGCCGGAAGAAGGCATCGAGCCGGGCACCCGCTGGAACGACGTGCCGGACACTTGGACCTGCCCGGACTGCGGCGTGACCAAGGATGACTTCGAGATGATGGAACTGTAAGACGCTCAGGGCGCCGAGATCGCCGGCGCCAGGCGCAGTTCCGCACCATCCTCCAGCCCGAGCTTCGCCGCCTCGCCAGCATTGAGTTCCAGCACGTAGCGGGCCGGACCGTCACTGGGGTACGAGGGGCAACCGTTGCCCAGCGAGCACGGCGGCACGTCGCGTTGCTGCGACACCAGCACCCGCTCGTCGTCGAAGTAAAGGATGTCCAGAGGGATGTGGGTGTTCTTCATCCAGTACGCGAGCGGTTGTTCGTGCTCGTGGATGAACAGCATCCCGTGGTTGGCGGCCATCTCGTCGCGGAACATCAGTCCGCGTGTGCGCTCGGCATCGTCGTTGGCGATCTCGACCGCGTAACGCGCGCCGCCGACCTCCACCCACAGGTCACCGCCGGACGCGCAGCCGCTCAACAACAGCCCGCAACCAACGATCATGCCGCGCACGGCGGATGGCAATCCACGCATCGACGCACCCCTTATCTGTGTGATGGTGCGACCTTCGATCAGTGCCATCGGCCCGTCAAGCGGGTCGCGGCCGCTTCATCCAAAAAAATTTCATCTACCCCTTCCCGGATCGTGAACGGGTGTGCATAATGCGCGGCCCGCCACGGACGGTTCGCCGGAGTTGGCGGGGACAGCGGGACGAAAAAAGTGGTCGGGAAGGTGTTGACGACCACGAAATCTGCTGTAGGATGTGCGGCTCACTCGGGCACTACGGTGAACGAGTACGGAACGCGGCGCTGAGGCCGGTTCCAGCGATCTTTGACAGTGTGCGCAGGTGACTTGTGCGGGCGTCTGGCGGGTGGATGGTTGTCCATTCGCAGATGTTCGACACAGTCCAAATGAATCAAGCACAAGCATCGCAAGATGCGAGTGATCGAGTAATTTGGGCTGGGAAACGACACTGCACTCAAAGCATAGACACGGCCTTCGGGCTGCGTCGCAATACTTAAGTGAAGAGTTTGATCCTGGCTCAGAGTGAACGCTGGCGGCAGGCCTAACACATGCAAGTCGAACGGCAGCACAGGGGAGCTTGCTCCCTGGGTGGCGAGTGGCGGACGGGTGAGG
>JBOHYB010000013.1:0-78815 GCA_050737695.1 Lysobacter sp.
CCGCTTCGGCTGGCTGCTGGCCGGCGGCGCGGTCGCCGCGACGGCGGCGCTGGTGCTGGCGCTGCAACTGCGACCGGCCACGCCGGAACCGGCGCCCACGCCCGCGCTGGCCGCTGCACCCGGCCCGGCCGAACGCGCCAGCCAGCACGCCGAACTCGACCGCGAGCTGGAAGACATGCTCGCCGCCCTCGACGAGAACCCCGACCTCTACCTGTGGCTGGCCGCCAACGACGACGCCCTGCCACCGCCTTCGGAGTATTGACCATGACCCACCGACCCATCGGCTCGCATCTCGCCCGCTGGCTGCTGCCGATGCTGCTGGCCGCGGCGCCGGCGGCCGCCGCGCAATCGCAGGCGCTGCCGGCCTGGGAGCAGCTGACCGCGGACCAGCGCGAACAACTGATCGCCCCGACCCGCGAACGCTGGAACGCCGAACCCGGGCAGCGCGCCGAATTGCTCGAACGCGCGCAGCGCTGGCAGCAGATGACTCCGGAACAACGCAAGCACGCCCATCACGGGGTCAAACGCTGGCGCCACATGTCCGACGAGCAGCGCACCGAGGCGCGTGCGCTGTATGCGCGCATGCGCAGCCTCGACGAAGACCAACGCCGGGCGCTGAAAGCCAAGTGGCGGGCGATGACGGCGGAACAGCGTACGGCCTGGGTCGAAGCCCACCCGGCGCCGGAGCGCGATTGCGAGGAGTAGCACCGCTGCGGAGCGTTTGCCTGCGGGTCCGGCCCGCGCTTTTGCAGGAGCGGCTTTAGCCGCGATCTGGAGTCGCCGCGGGCACACGCACGGTTCCCGATCGCGGCTAAAGCCGCTCCTACAAGGACTCCTCCTGCAGCGACTGTCGCTCCGGCCAAACCGTCTTCGCCAGCAGCTCGTCTTCCCAGTCGAACGCCAACGCGCCGTCGCTGACCAGCAGGCTGACGAAGTTGTAGACGTTGCGCGCATACATCTCGCTGGCGTGCACCGCGCCGCTGCTGGCGAGGTTGAGCGGCCCGACGACGGTGACGCCGTCGATCTCGACGGTCTCGCCCGGACGGGTCGATTCGCAATTGCCGCCGGTCTCGGCGGCCAGGTCGACGATCACGCTGCCGGGTTTCATCCCGGCGACCATCGCCGCGCTGATGATCTTCGGCGCCGGCCGGCCCGGTACCGCGGCGGTGGTGACGATGACATCGATGCCCTTGAGGTGCTCGCCGAGCCGGCGCTGCTGCTCGGCGCGTTCCTCGTCGGTCAGCGACCGCGCGTAACCGCCCTCGCCGGCGGCGCTGACGCCGAGGTCGAGGAAGCGGCCGCCCAGCGACTCGATCTGCTCGCGGGTCTCCGGACGCACGTCGAAGCCTTCGACCTGCGCGCCCAGCCGCCTGGCGGTCGCGATCGCCTGCAGGCCGGCGACCCCGGCGCCGACGATCAGCACCTTCGACGGCCGGATCGTGCCCGCGGCGGTGGTCAGCATCGGGAAGAACCGCGGCGCCAGTTGGGCGGCGATCAGTACCGCCTTGTAACCGGCCATGCCGGCCTGCGAGCTGAGTACGTCCATCGCCTGCGCGCGGGTGGTGCGCGGCAGGCGTTCCAGCGGAAATGCGAGCAGGCCGCGCGCGGTGATCGCCTCGGCGCGCTCGGGATCGGCTTGCGGGGCGAGCAGCCCGACCAGCACCGCGCCCTCGCGCAGTCCCCGCAAGCGTTCCGCCGCCGGCGGCTGCACGCACAACACCACGTCGGCCTCGTCGAGCGCCGCAGTGGCATCGTCGACCGGCTGTGCGCCGGCCTGGGCATAAGCCTCGTCGGTAAAACCAGCGGCGAAACCAGCACCGCGTTCGATCCGAACCAGCGCGCCGGCGGCGACCAGCTTCTTCGCGGTTTCCGGGGTCAACGCGACCCGGCGTTCGCCGGATGCGGTTTCGCGTGCCACACCAATCGTGATCTTCGCCGCCGCCATGCGCACGCTCCGTACCGGGATCACCGCATCGTAGCGAAAGGCCCGGGTCGACGCGACGTAGTCAGTGGCGAGTGACCCCGCGGTCGAGCTGTTCGCGCATGTGCCGCATCGCCTGCTCGAACGCGGTCGGCTCGCAGCCCACCTGCAGGCGCCCGGCGGCGGCCAGGCTCGCCAGTTCCTCGGCGGAGGCGACCAGCACGCGCAGGCCGCGCCGGTTGACCAGCAGGCGCCGCGCGCTCAACGGACTGATCCAGGCGATCTTGGCGTCGACGGTTTCACCCTGGATGTCGGTCAGCTGCAACCATTCGCCGGGCTGCAGCGCGCGCATGCGTTCGGAGACGGCCGGGTCGAAGCGCAGCGGGTCGATCCCGCCGACCAGCCAGCGCTCGCGCTCGGCCGCGTCGTCGTCGGTGTGCGCCGCCGGCGGATCGTGCAGGTCACGCGGCGCGTTGGGGTAGACCAGGCCCTTGACCAGCACCGCCAGCGCGTGGTCGGCGGAGCTGGGGTCCAGGCCGGAACTGCCGAGGCAGGCGACGATCACCGGCTCCAGCGCCAACAGGCGTTGGGCGAGGTCGCGCCCGCGGCCGTCGGCGGCGATCCGGTCGGCCTCGACCAGCGCATCACCGAGCCCGACCGCTTCGGCGAACGATTCGCTGTCTTCGCCCTCGCGCAATAGCGTCTGGACCAGGTGGTGGCGCCAGGACGTGCCGAGGAAATCGGACACCGCGCGACTCAGCGGCGGCGCCGCGACCCGCCGCGTCAGCACCGCATCGGCCTGTTCGCGCGCATGGTTGAGGCGCTCGCGACCGAAGGTCGCCTTGGCGGCGCGCTCGGCCTGCAGCTCGATCCGCCGGCGTTGTTGCTGCAGCAGCGCGTCGAGTTCGGCATGGGCGGTCTCGAAGATCGCCAGGTCCTCGTTGTACTCGGCGACCACGCGTTGCGAGGCGGCCGCGGCGCGGTCGAGCAATTCGCGCTCCTGCGGGGTCTCGGCGCGGTTGCCGGCGCAGGCCTCGGTGATCGCGTCGAGCAGGCGGCGCGCGGGATGGGCGGACTGCACGAACATCGCCTGGTCGGTCAACGCCACCTTGATGAACGGCAGCACCAGCCGCGCGTACAGACGTCGCGCGCGATCCTCCAGGTGATGGCTGCTGAACACCGAGTCGAACAGCAATGCGACCAGGTCGATCGCATCTTCTTCCTCGACGCTGAAACTGATCTGCTCCGGGTTGAGCCCGAGCCGGCGGGAACCGTCGTTGAGCTGGTCGCGGATCGCACTGGCGAGCCGGCCGGAATCGGCCAGCGCGCGGGCGAACACGTCGGACGGCTCACCCTGCAGCAGCGAGGCGACGCTGACCACCTCCTCGACCCGCAACTGGCGTCGCGGCGGCATCGATGGCACCTCCGCCACGGCGTCGGTGGCGTCGGCATCGGCGTTCAGCCGGCCGTCGCGCCAGGCGTGCAGCATGCTGCGAAGCTCACTCAATTCGGCCGAGGTCGGGGCGGCGCCCGTCGCGCCGGATGCGGGCGGCGCATACGTACCTTGCTCCCGGCGATCTTCGCGGTCGTATCGGTTGCCGGCGGGGTCGGGCTGTGCTCCGCCACCGTATCCCCCGGCAGCGCTACCTGCGCCACCCGCACCGCCGGCCTGGCCGACGCCATCGAAATCGGCTCGTGGCGCGGGCGGCCGGATCGGCATCGCCTCGGCCGGCAATCGCTCGGCGGCGCCGTAACCGCAGCTTGCCAGCAGTTCGTTGACCTTGGCATAGAGTCCGCCAAGCTCGCCATCGAGCGCTCGCTGGTACTGGGCGAACAGCAGCACCCGCAGCGGCGCGGGCACCTGCTCGTCATTGAAGGTCTCGACGAACGCGGTCGCCAGCCGGGTCGGGCCGATCGGGTTCACGGTAGGCGGCAGGCCAAGCACCGCCGCGACCGCCTGCAAGCCGCCGTCCATCGTTTCCAGCACCCGCGTGTGGTTGTGCTCGATGGCCTCGGCCAAGGTCTGCCCGGCGAGGTGGAAATCGATCTGGCTTTCGTCAATCAGGCCCAGCGGCAGCTCGCCGCGGTTGCGGATGCGCAGCACGCGGAAGTCGTCGAAGCCCCGCGCGACCTGCTGGCGATAGCGCATCACATGGGTGGCGTGGTGCTGGCGCAGCACCCACAATGCCGCCTGGTTCTGGTACAGCAATTGCGGCGCGTCGTGGCCATCGTCGCCCTGCACCGAGCGCTTGAGCGCGTCCTCGACCGGCTCGTACAAGCCACCAGGCAGGCCGCCCAGGGTCTCGAGCGCGAGGCGCTTGATCTCCTCCAGCACGCGCATCGGTTCGGTGCGCGCGGCGTGGGCGTCGCCAAGCGGATGAATGGACACGTTCTGCTCCCCAGACGAATGTGACGCGGAGGGTCTGTAAAGACGTACGGCGGAGCATAGTGGCAATATGCGTCAGCGTTTCCGCCCGCCTTCCATCCTGTGATCCATGTCACCAATTGATCGTGGCGCGACCTGCAAACCGGCCGCGCACCCCGCATTTCCCCTGTCCGGGACCGACCCGCTGGCGGCGCTCGATTCGCGCCGTTCGGTGCCTTTCCTGCAACTGCAGGCACCCGGCCCCGACGACGCCACCCTGCGCCGGCTGCTGCGCAGCGCGATGCGGGTGCCCGACCACGGCAAGCGCGTGCCGTTCCGCTTCCTCAGCCTGCGCGGCGATGCGCGGCGCGTATTCGGCGAACGCCTGGCTACCCGTCATCGCGAAGTGGATCCCGATGCCGGCGAGGCGGTGATCGACAAGGACCGCGACCGCTACCTGCACGCGCCACTCATCGTCATCGCGATTGCCCGGCTCGGCGCCGACGCCAAGATCCCCGAACAGGAACGCCTGCTCAGTGCCGGCTGCACCTGCTTCGCCCTGCTGCAGGGCGCGCAGGCGCTCGGCTTCCGCGGCTGCTGGCTGACCGGCTGGGCGGCCTACGACCGCGAGGTCGCGCGCATGCTCGGGCTCGGTGCGGACGAGCGGGTGATCGGCTTCATCCACCTGGGTACGGCGAAGATCGAAGTGCCCGAGCGCGACCGTCCCGACCCGGACGCGCTGCTCGGCGAGTGGACCCCGTGAGCGACGGCAACGCCGCGCACGCGCCGACGCGAACGCTCTATCTGGTCGACGCCAGCCTGTACGTGTTCCGCGCCTGGCACTCGATGCCCGACGAGTTCCGCGATGCCGAAGGCTGGCCGACCAATGCGGTGCACGGGTTCGCGCGGTTCCTGCTGGAACTGCTCGACCGCGCGCGCCCGCAGCACGTCGCGGTGGCGTTCGACGAGGCGCTCGACTCCTGTTTCCGCAACATCCTTTACCCGGCGTACAAGGCCAACCGCGAACCGGCGCCGGAGGAGCTCAAACGCCAGTTCGCGCACTGCCGCGCGCTGTGCGTGGCGCTCGGGCTGAGCGTGCTGGGCCACCGCGAGTACGAAGCCGACGACCTGATCGGCAGCGCGTGCCTTGGCGCCCGCGCGCACGGCTTCCGCTCGGTGATCGTGTCGGCCGACAAGGACCTGTCGCAGTTGCTCGGCGAACACGACGAACAGTGGGATTTCGCCCGCGGCCAGCGCTGGGGCGCGGACGGGGTGCCGGCGCGGCACGGCGTCGAAGCGCGGCAGATGGCCGACTACCTGGCCCTGTGCGGCGACGCGGTCGACAACATCCCCGGCGTGCCGGGCATCGGCGCCAAGACCGCGGCGGCGCTGCTGGCGCATTTCGACACGCTGGATGCATTGCTCGAACGGGTCGAGGAAGTGCCATTCCTGCGCCTGCGCGGGGCCAAGGCGTGTGCCGAGCGGTTGCGCCTGCATCGCGAGCAGGCGCTGTTGTGCCGGCAGCTGTCGACGATTGCCTGCGCGGTGCCGCTGGAGAATGCCGACACGCATTTCGTCCGTCGTCGCGCCGACGGTGACGGCCTCGCCGCATTGTGCGACAGCCTGCGTTTCGGCCCGATGACCCGACGTCGGCTGTACGACGCTGCCGGCCTCGCGTTCGCCCCGCCTTTGTAGGAGCGGCTTTAGCCGCGATCGGAAACCGGCGCGGGCGGACGATTCCAGGTCGCGGCTAAAGCCGCTCCTACAAGAGGCGCCTCGCGCGGTTAGGATTTGTCGCATGACCGAACACGACGCCCCCCCCGAAATCCTCTACGACGGCCAGTGGCTACGCATGGTCCGTCGCGGCCGCTGGGAATACGCCGAGCGCACCCACGGCAACGGCATGGCGGTGATCATCATCGCCGTCACCCCCGACGACGACGTGCTGTTCGTCGAGCAATACCGGGTGCCACTGGGCGCACGCACGATCGAGATGCCGGCCGGACTGGTCGGCGACGACCACGCCCACGACACCCTGGAGTCGGCGGCGCGACGCGAACTGATCGAGGAAACCGGCTGGGAGCCGGCGCGGGTCGACGTGCTGCTGATAGGCCCCACTTCATCGGGCATGAGCAGCGAGCGCATCGCCTTCGTGCGCGCGCTCGACCTGGTGAAGGTCGGCGAAGGCGGCGGCGTCGACAACGAGGACATCACCGTGCACAAGGTGCCGCGCGCGCAGGCGCCGGCGTGGTTGATGGGCAAGCAGGCCGAGGGCTTCGAGCTCGACCTCAAGCTGTGGGCCGGGTTGTGGATGATCGACCACAACCCGGATGGCTCGCCGGCCGGCTGACTAGTCGGCGAAGCCGTCGGTCGCCCGCACCAGCGCGTCGATGTTCTCGACCTCGAACGCGGAGTGGCCCGAGGCCGGGGTGATCGCCAGTTCGGCCTTCGGCCAGGCCTTGTGCAGGTCCCAGGCGTTGGCGACCGGGCAGACCACGTCGTAGCGGCCGTGGACGATGATGCCGGGGATGTCGGCGATGTTGCCGGCATCGCGCAGCAACTGGTCATCGACCTCGAAGAAGCCGCTGTTGACGAAGTAGTGGTTCTCGATCCGCGCGAACGCCAGCGCGAACTGCGGGTCCTCGTGGCTGTTGGCGAAATCGTCGTCGACATGCAGGAAACTGGTCGCACCCTCCCACACGCTCCAGGCCTTGGCCGCGGACAGGCGGGTCTTCTCGTCGTCGCTGGTGAGGCGGCGGTGGAAGGCACTGATCAGGTCGTGGCGCTCGACCTCCGGGATCGCCTTGAGGTAGTGCTCCCAGGCATCCGGGAATAGCCGGTTGGCGCCTTCCTGGTAGAACCACTCCAGTTCCCAGCGACGCAGCATGAAGATGCCGCGCAGGACCAGTTCGGTGACGCGCTTGGGATGTTTTTGCGCGTAGGCCAGCGCCAGGGTCGAGCCCCAGCTGCCGCCGAACACCTGCCATTTGTCGATGCCGAGCTTGACCCGCAGCTTCTCGATGTCCTCGACCAGATGCCAGGTGGTGTTGTCGACCAGGTCGGCGTGCGGGGTCGAGCGACCGCTGCCGCGCTGGTCGAACAGCACGATGCGGTACTTGGCCGGATCGTGGAAGCGCCGCATCTTGTCGCTGCAACCGCCCCCCGGGCCGCCATGCAGAAGCACCACCGGCTTGCCGTCGGGATTGCCACACTGCTCGTAGTACAGCGTGTGGCGTTCGTCGACCTTGAGGGTGCCGGTGTCGTAGGGCTGGAGCTCGGGATAGAGGGTGCGCATGCGTCAGCTCGCGGTGAAAACAATCAGTTTAACGAGCCCAACGTGGGCTCGCAGCCGCGACGGCCGGAGCATTGCGATTCGCAAGGTCGGTGCCGACGTTATCCACGGCGGCCGAAGCTGACCCGGTCGCGGTGTTCGAGATCCTGTGCGGTGCCCACCTCGACCAGTCCGGCGGAAACCAGCAGCGCCCGCACGGCGTCGCCCTGCTCCAGGCCGTGCTCCAGCAGCAGCCAGCCGCCGGGCACCAGGTGGGCTGGCGCAGCCGTCACGATCCGGCGGATCGCGTCCAGTCCGTCGATGCCGGAGGCCAGCGCGCTGGCCGGCTCGAAACGCAGGTCGCCCTCGCCCAGATGGGCATCGCCCTCGGCGATATACGGCGGGTTGCTGGCGATCAGGTCGAAGCGCTCAGCGGCCAGCGGCGCTAACCAGTCGCCCTGGCGAAACTGCACGGTATCGAGTCCGAGCGTGCGCGCGTTGGCGGCGGCGACGACCAGCGCCCCGGTACTGGCATCGGTCGCGACGACCTCGGCACGGGGGCGTTCGTGCGCCAGCGCCAGCGCAATCGCGCCGCTGCCGGTGCCGAGGTCGGCGACCCGCAGCGGCCGGTCGGTGGGCAGGCGTTGCAGCGCGAGTTCGACCAGCAACTCGGTTTCCGGCCGCGGAATCAAGGTCGCCGGGCTGACCTGCAGGTCGAACCGCCAGAAACCCCGGTGCCCGACGAGGTAGGCCACCGGCTCGCCGGCGCGGCGGCGCGCGAGCAGGGCTTCGAAGCGGGCCAGGGCATCGGCGTCGAGTTCATCGTCGCCGTGCGCGTACAGCCAGCTGTGCGGGCGGTCGAGCACGTGGGCGAGCAGCAGCTCGGCGTCGCCGGGTTCAAGACCGGGGCGAGCATTGCGCAAGGCGGCGTCTATCCGGGGCATCGGGTGGTGTTGCAGGAAGTCATGGGAACTCGGCGCAATCGACGCCGGGCATCGTACGCGACCGACCGATCAACCGGACCACCCGCGTCGTCCGGTGCCCGCACCAATGTAGGAGCGACGTAAGTCGCGAACGCACGGCGAAACCGGGTATCAGCGCAATCGCGACTTACGTCGCTCCTACGGAAGGCAAGCCGCCCGGTGAAGAGCCGGCGGAGACGACCGGGGCCGTCTCCACCACACAGATACTCAGTACTAGATCGGCTGGTCGGCGCGCGCAGCCTTGGCGGCGGCGCACAGGTTGATCGCCTCGACCTGCTGCTTGAGGTCCAGCGGGCCGCCCTCGACGGTTTCCATGCGCTTGCCGAAGCGGGTCTGCAAGGCGGCCGCGTCCCCGGTGCTGCACATGCCGGCGGCGTAGGCGCTGACGATCGCCGAGCCACCCGGGTCGAGCTTGGCCTGCAAGGCGTCGTAGTTGGCCTCCAGCCATTCGCGCAGCGCCGGGCGCAACGCCTCCTCGCCGGCCTGGCCGAAGATCACCGAGAAAATTTCGTTGAGCCGCAGCAGGCCCGGCTCCAGCACGAAGCCACGCGCGCGCTCCGCCAAAGCCGGATCGGTGACGCCGCCCATCGCACCCAGCAGCTCGCGCCGGATTACCGCGTCGTCGCTGGCGCGCAGGTGCTTCTCGGCGAGGTCGAAGGCGTCCTTGCCGCCCTCCTGCACCGCCACCGCGACCGCGGTGTCGCGCAGGTCGCGGGCGACCGCGTCGGCGTGCAGCTGGCCGCCGCCGCCCAGACCGAGCACGGTGTTGCCGCGCTCGACGAAATCGCTGCGCACGGTCGGATCTTCCACGCCCTCGGCGAAGTAGCCGATCAGTTGGCTGCGCAGCAGGCGCTCGTCATCGCTTTCACCGTCCTTCGCCGTCATCCCCAGGGCCTGCAGGCGCGGGCGGTAGATGTCGGCGAAATGGGCGCGCAGCCTGGCCTGTTCGGCCTCGTCATCGAGCAGGTGTTCGTTGATCCACTCGTAGGTCCACATACCGGCGGTCGCGGTCTGGCGCGCATCGGCGGTGGCGAACTGCGGCAACGCGGCGATCATCTGCGAGACGGTCAGGTCGCCGGCGCCGTAGGCCGCGGTGACCGAGTCGGCGTAGACGCGCTGCTCGCGCTCGTCGAGGTCGGCGAACGCGTCCGACAGCGACTGCTGCCACTTCGGCGCCAGGGCGAACCGGTAGTAGCCGTCGCCGTGCGCGTTCGGCATCACCCAGGCCGGGCAGCTTTGCGCGTCCTCCAACTCGAAGCGTGCCTGCTGGCCCTCGACCAGCCCGCACTGCTCGTGCACCTTGCCGTCGGCCGCGTAGCGCACGCACATCGGGATGCCCCAGGTCTGCGCGGCGCTGGCGGTCGAACCCATCGGCAGGTAGCGCTGTTGCGAGAGGGTCAGCGCCGGCGCCTTGCCGTCGGCGCAGTCGACGTCGACTTTCACCATCGGCACGCCGGGCTGGTCGATGAAGCTCAGGAACGCGGCAGTGATGCCTTCGGGGTTATCGCTCTGCGCCGCCACCGACTCGATCAAATCGGTGCTGGTGGCGTTGCCGCGTGCGTGCTCGACCAGATAGTCGTGGATGCCCTTGCGGAAGTTCTCTTCGCCGACGAAGTTCTCGAACATCGACAGCACCGCGCCACCCTTCTGGTAGGTGATGCCGTCGAAGGCGGACGAGATTTCGGTGAAGTCGCCGATCGGCTGGTGGATGCGGCGGGTCGAGGCCAGGCTGTCGGCGCCCATCGCGCGCAGGCCGCCCTCGAGGATGTTGCGGTCGGTATGGAATTCCGGTTGCAACTGGCCGGTGATCTTGTTGCCCATCCAGGTCGCGAACGCCTCGTTGAGCCACAGGTCGTCCCACCACGCCATCGTCACCAGATTGCCGAACCACTGGTGCGCCAACTCATGCGCGCTGACCCCCCAGAAGCTTTGGCGCTGACGGGCGGACGCCTCGTCATCGATCAGCATCAGGGTGTCGCGGTAGATGATCAGGCCGGCGTTCTCCATCGCCCCGGCGCCGAAATCTGGCGCGGCGACGTTGTCGAGCTTGGCGAACGGGTACGGAATGCCGAAGTAGTCCTCCAGCGCAGTGGTAATCGCCGGAGTGTGCTCGAGCGAATAGGCCATGCGCTCGCCCTCGCCTTGCGCCGCAACGCCGCGCAGCGGGATCGGCCGGCTGCGCTCGCCGTTGGGGCCGATGTCCGGCGCCACCGGCACGTCCCACGGGCCGACCACGAATGCCAGCAAGTAGGTCGGCAACGCCTCGGTACGGGCGTAGCTGATCTTCTTCCACGGGCCGTCGAGGTCTTCGGTCTTCTCCGCCGGGGCATTGGCGATCGCGGTGTCGGCATCCGGCACGATCAGGGTCACGTCCCACGGCTGCTTGAAGCTGGGTTCGTCGAAGCCCGGGAAGGTGCTGCGCGCGCCGAGCGGCTCCATCTGGGTGACGACGTAGTTCTGGTCCTTCGGCTTGACCCGGTAGGCGCCCATCAGGTTGCCGTAGGGCGCCTCGAAGGCGATCTCGATGTCGAGCTTGCCGGCCGGCAGGGTCTGCGCGGCGGTCAGCTTGAGCACGCCGGAGACGTGGACCTGCTCGGCCTCCAGCGCGACCTTGCTGCCGTCGGGCAGAGTCGCTTCGGCGGACTTGATGTCGAGATCGCGGCCGTGCATCCAGACCACGTCAGTCGACTCGGCGACATCGGCGTGGATGACCGTGCGGCCGGAGAAGCGCTCCTGCGCGGGATCGAGCCTGAGTTCCAACTCGACCAGGCTCGGCACCACGGTGCGCGGCAGTTGACCCGTAGGGACGGCGCTGTCGGCGCTGTCGGCGGTGGCGGTTGCAGGCGCCTCGGATTGGGCGGCGACAGCGGCGGTCGAGGTGGTCAGCGCCAGCGCGACGGCGCAGGCAAGGTGGCGGATGCGATGCACTGGCGGAACCCCCAAGCTTGTGTTCAGGCAAACCTCGACCTTAACGACCGCGTGCGTAGCCGACCCATGACGATAGTCATACCCCCAACCGCGACACCCAGCTTACGAGCGCGGCCGTATCGTTTCGCTGCGCGGTCACTACCGACAAATCGATAGACAACGTCTATTGCATCTATTTCATCAATCGATTTGAACGATTCGATACCCCGGCCTACCATGGCTGCACTTTCCACCCACCCCACCACCAAGGACTGATCCATGTCTCTGATCAACACCGAAATCAAGCCGTTCAAGGCCCAGGCGTTCAAGGCCGGCAAGTTCTTCGAAGTCTCCGACGCCGACCTGAAGGGCAAGTGGTCGGTCGTGTTCTTCTACCCGGCCGACTTCACCTTCGTCTGCCCGACCGAGCTTGAGGACCTGGCCGACAACTACGCCGAGTTCCAGAAGCTGGGCGTGGAGATCTACAGCGTCTCCACCGACACCCACTTCGCGCACAAGGCGTGGCACGACAGCTCCGAGGCGATCAAGAAGATCCAGTACACGATGGTCGGCGACCCGACCGGCCTGGTCACCCGCAACTTCGGCGTGATGATCGAGGAAGTAGGCCTGGCCGATCGCGGCACCTTCGTGATCGACCCGGACGGCAAGATCCAGATCGTCGAGATCAATGCCGGCGGCATCGGCCGCGATGCCAGCGAGCTGCTGCGCAAGGTCAAGGCCGCCCAGTACGTCGCCGCCCACCCGAACGAGGTCTGCCCGGCCAAGTGGAAGGAAGGCGAGAAGACCCTGGAGCCGTCGCTGGACCTGGTCGGCAAGATCTAACAACATCCGCCGCGACCCCGGCGTCCTGACCGGGGCGGGGCGGCCTGGGCGAGACACGCCGTAAACCCGTCCATGGGGGCTCGTAGGCAACATCTATGTTGCCTACGGTCTCGCCCAGGCCGCCCCACCCCGATCAGGACGCGTCCCCGCTATCCGGATGCTTGCACCAGCGGCCTGCGCCGCGCCGGAACATTCCCCGCCGGCTCCCTCTCCCTCCCGGCCCAGGCCGCTTTTGCAAGCACCCTTTAACTTTCGATTTCCAGTCACTGGAGCCATCCCCATGCTCGACGACAACCTCAAGACCCAACTCAAGGGCCACCTCGAGAAGCTGGTCCAGCCGATCGAACTGGTGGCTTCACTCGACGATGGCGTCAAGTCGCGGGAGCTCGAAGCCCTGCTGACCGACATCGCCGGCCTGTCCGACAGGATCGGCCTGCGCCGCGACGACAGCGCGGCCGGCGCGCGCACGCCGTCGTTCACGATCAACCGCGCCGGCACCGACGTCAGCGTCGGCTTCGCCGCGATCCCGATGGGCCACGAATTCACCTCGCTAGTGCTGGCGCTGCTGTGGGTCGGCGGCCATCCGGCGAAGATCGACGAGGCGCTGGCCAACCAGATCCGCGACCTGGAGGGTGAGTACCATTTCGAGACCTTCATGTCGCTGTCGTGCCAGAGCTGCCCCGACACCGTGCAGGCGCTCAACCTGATGAGCGTGCTGAATCCGAACATCCACCATGTCGCGATCGACGGCGCGCTGTTCCAGGCCGAGGTCGAGGCGCGCGAGATCATGTCGGTGCCGACCGTGGTGCTCAACGGCGAGGCGTTCGACACTGGTCGGATGACGGTCGAGCAGATCATCGCCCGGCTCGATACCGGCGCCGGCGCGCGCGCGGCCGAGCAGATCAAGGCCAAGGACGCATTCGACGTGCTGGTGATCGGCGGCGGCCCGGCCGGCGCGTCGGCGGCGGTGTACGCCGCGCGCAAGGGCATCCGCACCGGTGTCGCGGCCGAGCGTTTCGGCGGCCAGGTGCTGGACACGATGGCGATCGAGAACTTCATCTCGGTGCAGTACACCGAGGGCCCGAAGATGGCGACCGCGCTGGAGCAGCACGTGCGCGAGTACGACGTCGACATCATGAACCTGCAGCGCGCCACCAAACTCATTCCGGCGAATGAGCCGGGAGGCTTGGTCGAGGTGCAGTTGGAGAACGGCGCGAGCCTGAAATCGCGCAGCGTGATCCTGTCCACCGGCGCGCGCTGGCGGCAGATCGGCGTGCCCGGCGAGGAGCAGTACCGCAACAAGGGCGTGGCCTACTGCCCGCATTGCGACGGCCCGCTGTACAAGGGCAAGCGCGTGGCGGTGATCGGCGGCGGCAACTCCGGCGTCGAAGCCGCGATCGACCTGGCCGGCATCGTCAAGCACGTGACCCTGGTCGAGTTCGACGGCCAACTGCGCGCCGACGAGGTGCTGCAGCGCAAGCTGCGCAGCCTGCCGAACGTCGACATCATCGTCAGCGCGCAGAGCACCGAGGTGCTAGGCGACGGCCAGAAGGTCACCGGCCTGGTCTACAAGGATCGCGAGGGTGGCAACATGCACACGATCGAACTGGAAGGCATTTTCGTGCAGATCGGCCTGTTGCCGAACACCGAATGGCTCACGGGCGACATCGACCTGTCGCCGCGCGGCGAGATCGTGATCGACGAGCGCGGCGCGACCTCGATGCCGGGCGTGTTCGCCGCCGGCGACGCGACCACGGTGCCGTACAAGCAGATCGTGATCGCGATGGGCGCCGGCAGCACCGCCGCATTGAGCGCGTTCGATCATTTGATCCGCACCTCGGTGCCGGCCGATGCCACCGAGGCGCAAGCGGCATAGGCTTTTCGCTCCCTCTCCGCCCTTCGGGCACCTTCTCCCGCCCGCGGGAGCAAGGAAAGCAGAGTCCAGATGAACCTGCGCGATCTCAAATACCTGCTGGCCCTCGCCGACCACAAGCACTTCGGTCGTGCCGCCGCGGCCAGCTTCGTCAGCCAGCCGACCCTGTCGACCCAGATCAGGAAGTTGGAGGAGGAACTCGGGGTGTCGCTGGTCGAGCGCGCGCCGCGCCGGGTGATGCTCACACCGATCGGCCGTGACATCGCCGAGCGTGCGCGGCGGGTGATCGCCGAGGTCGAGCAGATGGCCGAGGTCGCCCGCCGCAGCCAGGATCCCGAGGCCGGCACGGTGCGATTGGGGCTGTTCCCGACCCTCGCCCCCTACCTGCTGCCGCACGTGCTGCCGGCCGTGCGCCAGCGCTTCCCGCGGCTGGAGCTGCTGCTGGTCGAGGAGAAGACCGACCAGATCCTCGCGCGCCTGCGCGACGGCCGGCTCGACGCCGGCATCCTCGCCTTGCCGCTGCACGACGAGCAGTTGCACATCGAGCCGCTGTTCGACGAACCATTCCTGCTGGCGGTGCCGCGCGGCCACGCGATGGCCGGACAGGATTCGCTGGAACTCAGCCAGCTCGACGACCAGCACTTGCTGCTGCTGGAAGAAGGCCACTGCCTGCGCGACCAGGCGCTCGACGTCTGCCGCATGTCCGGCGCCGACGAGCGCGACGGCTTCCGCGCCACCTCGCTGGAAACCCTGCGGCAGATGGTCGCCTCCGGTGTCGGCATCACCTTGCTGCCGATATTGGCCACGCGACCGCCAGTCCCGCCGTCGCCGGACATCACCCTGCTGCCGTTCCGGCAACAGCCGCCGCACCGGCAGATCGCGATGGTCTGGCGCCGAAGCACGGCGATGGCCCCATTTCTGCAACAACTGACGGCCGAGTTCCGCAACTTGCCGCCGGAGCTGCTACAGACACCGACGCCTGACCGGGATGCCGTGGCATGAGCACACGTGCCTGGATCGCGCTGGCCGTGTTGCTGAGCGCGATCGGATGGTGGCACTCGCCGCTGTCGCCCCGTCCGGCGCCGGTGCCGGCGGTCGTTGACGGCTCCAGCATCGACTGCCCGATGCCACCGCCAGTCGAGCGCGGCGGCGAGCCGCGACAGACCCCGGTGCCGTCCTCGTTGCGTCCCTTCGCACTGCAGGCCGCCACCCTGACACCGCTGGCGGGCTTCAGCATCGACGCCCGGGTACTCTCCCGCGAGGATTACCGCACGGGCCGCGAGGCCGAGCTGTCGCCCACCGACCTGGCCCTCGCGTGGGGCCGC
Organism: Lysobacter sp.; assembly: GCA_050737695.1. Lineage (GTDB taxonomy): Bacteria > Pseudomonadota > Gammaproteobacteria > Xanthomonadales > Xanthomonadaceae > Novilysobacter. The sequence continues at coordinate 15,489 of JBOHYB010000013.1, forward strand.
ATGCGCGAGGACGCAGTGCTGGCGCGCCTGGATATCTCCCAGGGCGGCCGCTTCTTCAGCTACCGCTGGCGGGACCAACCACCGTTGCCGCCCGCCGAGCTGGCGCGTTCCGCCGCCAACATGCATCTGATTCCGGCCACGACCGTGGTCGCCGAGGCCCTGCAGGGCATCGATGCCGATGACCACGTGCGCATCCAGGGCTGGCTGGTGGAAGCGCACGCTGGCGACGGCTGGCGCTGGCGCAGCTCGACCACGCGCACCGACGCCGGCGCGGGGGCCTGCGAGCTGATCTACGTCTGCGCGATCGAGCGGTTGTAGCGAAAACGCGGGTGGCGACTTACCGGCCGCAGATCCGGCAACGACTATCCGGACGCGGGCACGAGGCCACCCTCCCAGCGCGCGTCTTCTGTCCCAGCCGCTTCCGAACCGAGCTCGAGCGCGTCGACCACACCGCGCGCTTCCGGCCATGCGCTATCGGGCACGCAGACCTGCACCACCCCGAACAGCGGCAATTCGCCCATGCCGCCCAGCAGCGCCTCGCCTTTCAGGAACACCGGGATCTCGGCCGCCTCCAGCGCATGCTTGACCAGGTGCGCGTCAATGATGCCGGCGGCTTCGTAGACAACTTTCATGATGGGGCTCCACCGAAGCGTATCGACAGCATACGCCCCGCCCGCGTGAACCCCGGGAGACCGGCGGACGACGCGCCCAACCGCTAAACTGCCCGATCCCACCCGCTCGCAGCCGCCGCATGTCCGCCACGCCAGACCCGAACGTCCCCGCCGCCGATGCTCCGGTGAAGCAGGATTTTGTCCGCCAGATCGTCCGCGACGACCTCGCCAGCGGCAGGCACGACGCGATCAAGACCCGCTTCCCGCCCGAGCCCAACGGCTACCTGCACATCGGCCACGCCAAGGCGATCTGCCTGGACTTCGGCATCGCCAGCGAGTTCGGCGGCGTCTGCAACTTGCGCCTGGACGACACCAATCCGATCAAGGAAGACCCCGAGTACGTCGCCGCGATCCAGGAAGACGTGCGCTGGCTCGGCTTCGAATGGAACGACCTGCGCCATGCGTCCGACTATTTCGAGGTGTTCTACCTCGCCGCCGAAAAACTCGTCGAACAGGGCGACGCGTTCGTCTGCGACCTGACCGCCGAGCAGGTGCGCGAGTACCGCGGCAGCCTGACCGAACCGGGCCGTCCCTCACCGTTCCGCGACCGCCCGGTCACCGAGAACCTCGACCTGCTGCGCCGCATGCGCGCGGGCGAGTTCGCCGACGGCAGCCGCACCCTGCGCGCGAAGATCGATATGGCCAGCGGCAACATCAACCTGCGCGATCCGGCGCTGTACCGGATCAAGAAGGTGCCGCACCAGAACACCGGCGATACCTGGCCGATCTACCCGATGTACGACTACGCGCACTCGCTGAGCGACGCGATCGAGGGCATCACCCACTCGCTGTGCACGCTGGAGTTCGAGGACCACCGGCCGCTGTACGACTGGTGCGTCGACAAGGTCGACCTCGCCCATTCGCCGGACCTGCTGAAGCCGCTGACCGACCGCGGCCTGCCGTTGGAGGCGCGCAAGCCGCGCCAGATCGAGTTCTCCCGCGCCAACCTCAACTACACGGTGATGAGCAAGCGCAAGCTGATGGCGCTGGTCCAGGCCGGGCTGGTCGACGGCTGGGACGACCCGCGCATGCCGACCCTTCAAGGCATCCGTCGCCGCGGCTACACCCCGGCATCGCTGCGCCTGTTCGCCGAGCGCCTCGGCGTCAGCAAGCAGAACTCGCTGATCGACTTCTCGGTGCTCGAAGGCTGCCTGCGCGAGGATCTCGATACCGCTGCGCCACGCCGGATGGCGGTGGTCGAGCCACTGAAATTGGTGTTGACCAACTTGGCCGATGACCACGCCGAGTCGCTGACGTTCCCCAACCACCCTAAGGACGAAAGTTTCGGCAGCCGCGAAGTGCCGTTTTCCAACGAGCTGTGGATCGAGCGCGACGACTTCGCCGAAGTGCCGCCGAAAGGCTTCAAGCGCCTGATCCCCGGCGGCGAAGTGCGCCTGCGCGGTGCCGGCATCGTGCGCTGCGACGAGGTCATCAAGGACGACGCCGGCCACGTGGTCGAGTTGCACGGCAGCCTCGATCCCGAGTCGCGCCCCGGCATGGAAGGCGCCAACCGCAAGATCAAGGGCACGATCCATTGGGTCAGCGCGCGCGACGCGGTCGCCACCGAGATACGTCTGTACGACCGCCTGTTCTCGGTGGCCAATCCGGATGACGACAGTGACAGCAAGACCTACCAGGACTACCTGAATCCGGATTCGCGCCGCACCGCGACCGGCTTTGTGGAGCCGTCGGCGGCGCAGGCCGTACCGGAGCAGGCGTTCCAGTTCGAGCGCCTGGGCTACTTCAGCGCCGACCGCCGCGACCATTCGTCCGCCGCGCCGGTGTTCAACCGCAGCGTAACGCTGCGTGACACCTGGGCGGGCAAGGCTTGAGCCATCAACCCGGACGGAGAACCGTGATGCCACTCCCCGCACCGATCTTCGCCGTCGCCCGCCACTGCTGCCTGTTGCTCTTGACCGCACTGGTGCTTGCCGTCTCCGGCTGCGCCGCACCATCGACCAACGACCACGGGGACGCACCGACCCGGGACACCGCGGTGGATCTCCCGGTCGAGGCAACGACGCCGGCCTCGACTACGGCACCGATCCAGAACCCGCCGCGCCCCCCGCAGCTTCCACCGATCAAGCGCCCTTCGCCGCGACCGGCGCTGGGACCGGGGCTCGGCAATGCCAGGCCCGGCGGCGACACGGTCGAGATCGACCGCAGCTGCAACACCGACGCCGAGTGCACGGTCAAGGACGTCGGCAACTGCTGTGGCTACTACCCGGCCTGCGTCAACGTCGACAGCCCGACCGACCCGGAAGGGGTCAAGGCGCAGTGCGCGAAGACCGGCATGGCCTCGGTCTGCGGCTTTCCCGCGATCACCAGTTGCCAATGCGTTGCCGGGCAGTGCCAGGGCAGCAGCAAGGCGTTGCTGGAATAGGGGCACGGCGATGCTGTACGCGCAGATCCACCTGACCCTGCCCGCCTGGGTGCATGAAGCGGTCGACAGCGACCGCGCCTACCCGGGCGACGAAGCCAAGGTCGACCTCGCGATCGAACTGTCACGCCGCAATATCGAGGCGCGCAGTGGCGGCCCGTTCGGCGCCGCGGTATTCGGCCCCGACGACCGCATCATCGCGGTCGGGGTCAACCGGGTCCTGCCGCAGTCGTGCTCCTTGGCGCACGCCGAGACCACGGCCTACATGCTCGCCCAGCAGCGCACCCAGCGCGCCCGCCTCAACGAGTCTGCGTCCGGCGTCCACGCCGGCCCGGTCACCCTGGCGACGTCGGCGCAACCGTGCTGCCAGTGCTACGGCGCAACGTTCTGGGCCGGCATCGACCGCCTCCTGATCGGCGCGCGCAGCGAGGACGTCGAGGCGCTGACCGAGTTCGACGAAGGCCCGCTGCCGGCCGACTGGATCGGCGAGTTGCAGCGCCGCGACATCGAGGTCGTACGGGACCTGCAACGCGACCGGGCCTGCGCGGTGCTGCGCGACTACGGCCAACTCGGTGGCCCCGGCTACTGAGGTTTTGCGTGTCCAATGGGGTGACGCGCGAGCCGCGCCGGGCAGACGCCGGCGACCGGTGCGCGTATGGTCACACCGATTATCGACCGCGGCTGAAGCCGCTCCTACATAGCGCCCTCCATGACCGACGCCCTGTTTTGCTGGTGCCGCGCCGGCTTCGAGCCCGAGCTCGCCGCCGAACTCACCGAACGCGCTGCCCTGGCCGGCCAGCCCGGCTACGCCCGCGCCGAACGCGGTGCCGGCTATGTCGAGTTCATCGGCGAGGACGCCGCCGCGCTGTCGCGCGCGCTGCCGTTCGAGCAACTGGTGTTCGCGCGGCAGAAGCTGCTGCGCCTGGCCGACCTGCGCGGCCTCAACCCGACCGACCGGATCAGTCCGGTGATCGACGCCCTGGCTGCGCTCGGGCCGACCCAGCCGTTTGGCGAGCTGTGGACCGAGCACCCCGATTCCGATACCGGCAAGCCGTTGGCCGGACTCGCCCGCAGCTTCGGCAACGCCCTGCGGCCGGCTCTGCGCAAGGCCGGCTGGCTGGCACCGAAGGACGACCCCACGTTGCCGCGGCTGCATGTCGTCTTCCTCGGCGGCCACCACCTCGTGCTGGCCTGCAGCGACCCCGACGACAGTTCGCGCTGGCCGCTCGGCATCCCGCGCCTGCGCATGAACGCCGACGCCCCGAGCCGCTCGGCGCTGAAGCTCGAAGAAGCCCTGCTGACCCTGCTCGACGACGACGAGCGCGAGCGCCTGCTGCGCGACAACATGCAGGCCGCCGACCTCGGCGCCGCACCGGGCGGCTGGACCTGGGTGCTGATGCGCCACGGTATGAAGGTCACCGCGGTCGACAACGGTCCATTGCGCCAGGCCCTGCTCGACAGCGGCCGGGTCGACCACCTGCGTGCCGATGGCTTCCAGTGGCAGCCGCGGCGCCGGCTCGACTGGATGGTCTGCGACATGGTCGAGCAGCCACGCCGGGTCGCCGAACGCATGGCCACCTGGTTCCGCGAGGACTGGTGCCGGCACGCGGTGTTCAACCTCAAGCTGCCGATGAAGAAGCGCTGGGAGGAGACCCGGATCTGCCTGGAGGCGTTCGAGCATGGCAGCCATCGCAAGCTGACCATCCGCGCCCGCCAGTTGTTCCACGACCGCGAAGAGATCACCGTGTTCGCAATGCCGGCGGGCTGATCTGGGCGCGGTCGAGCGCGGCGGCACAACGTGTTCAGCTGGCAGCACGTCCGCGTTCAGCGGGGGTTTCCCGCATTTACAAACGGTTGACTTGGGTGGGGCTAACGTCGATGCGTTCCCCATAACCCGCGAGGGTCTCCGATGAAAGCCAGAACTCTGAAACCACAGGCCCTGACCTTGGCGCTGCTGGCCACCCTCGGCATCAGCGGGATCGCCGGGGCCCAGGACGCCATGACGGCGGTCGAAGGCCAGGCCGAAGCCACCGCCGAGGCCCAGGCTGCGTTGAACGAAGCCCAGGCCGCGCGCGCCGATGCCGAAGCCGCACAGGACGCCGCGGTGACCGCAGAAGCGATCAGCGACACCCCCGCCGCCAGTACCCGCGGCGAGTTGACTGCCGAGGCCACCGCCGAAATCGCCGACCAGGCCTCGATCGATGCCCAGGCCGCGGCGCACCAGGCATCGCAGGCCGCCCAGGGCGCGCTGGGTGCACAGAGCGCCGCCGAAAGTGGCGACCTGCAGACCGCGGCCGCGGCGCAGGCGAACCAGGCAGCCGCCGAGGCTGAAATCGCCGGCGCGGTCGCCCGCGATGCCAGCAACGTCGCCGAGGCCGCCGCGATCGCCACCGCGCAGGCCACCACCGCGCCTCCGGTGCCGCCAGTGCCGGCCACCCCGGCGATGCCCCCGGCACCGCCGACGCCGCAAACCGCGGGTGCCGATGCCGAGGTCACGTTCACCTCGAGCCCGTCCAATTCGGTGGTCGGCGACTACACGATCGACTTCGCCGCGATGGACGGCGACAGCGACGGCAACATCAGCCGCGCCGAGGCCAAGTCAAACGCGACCCTGACCGCCGAGTACGCCGCGGTCGACATCGACAACAACGGTCGGCTCAGCAAGTCGGAACTGCAGGGCTGGATGTAGCCCGCTGATGCACTGCGGTTTCCGCAACCACGACGCCCCGCCCGTGCGGGGCGTCGCTATTTCGGGTTGATGGCGGCCTGCGCGCGCCAGCCAGACCGGTGTCGCGGCAGAGTCCGCTTCGACCCCCGCTCCTACACCGGGCGGGGTTGCGCCGCGCGCCTACAGACCAGCGGCGTGGCGCCACAGCGCCGCGGTCAGCGGCGGCAACCGGCCGGCGAGACCGAGCAAGGGGCCACGCAACAGCGTCGGCGCCAGCGCGTCGTTGGAGAACAACCGGTTGAGGCCTTCGAGCGTAAAGGCCGCAACAGCGTTGTCGCTGCGGCACTGCCGCGCCCAGCGCTGCAGGCGTGCCGGGCGGCCGGGGTCGCCGCCGCGGCGGATGGTGTCGGCCAAGGTCGCACGCAACGCCGCGACATCGCGCAGGCCGAGGTTCACCCCCTGCCCGGCCAGCGGATGGACGACGTGGGCGGCATCGCCGACTACCGCGACCCGCCCGGCCACCTGCGAGCGCGCAAGCTGGCGGCGCAGCGGAAACGCAGCCCGCTTCGACACCGCCAGCATGGGCCCGAGCGGCCCGTCGAAAGCACGCTCGAGCTCGATCAGGAACGCCGCATCGTCGACCGCGAGCAGGCGCGCGGCCTCGTCGTCGGGCAAGGTCCAGACGATGGAGCTGCGTGTCGTGCCGCCATCGGCCTCGCATTCGATGTCACTCATGACGAACGGCAGGAACGCCAGCGGCCCACTCGGCAGGAAGCGTTGCCAGCAGGTCGCCTGGTGCGGGGCGGCGTGCTCGACGAACGCAACCAGGCCGCGTTGGTGGTAGTCGTGGCGCGGCGCTTCTATCCCGGCCAGGGCGCGCAATTGCGAATCGGCGCCATCGGCGGCGATCACCAGTCGTGCCCGCAGGCGTCGGGGTCGGGCGGCATGCACGTCCTCCGCCTGCTCCTGCGCGACCTCCAGCGTCGCGCCGTCATCGTCCTGTTCCAGCCCGACCACCCGCGCCGGGCAATGCAGTTGCACCCCGGCCGCCGGCAGCGCCGACCACAGGCGGTCGACCAGCAGGCCGTGCTCGACGATCCAGCCCAGTTCGGGCCGGGCGAGGCGATCGGCATCGAACACCAGCTCGCCACCGCCGCCGGCATCCCACACCCGCATCGCCCGGTACGGCTGCGACCGCGCCGCACGGACCGATGTCCAGACCCCGAGGTCGTCGAGCAGCGCGGCGTTGTCGGGCGCGAACGCATACACCCGCAGGTCCGGGGCCTCCGCCCGCCACGGCGGCGGCTCGCGGCTCTCGACCAGCGCCACCCGCAGGCCGTCGCGGGCAAACGCCAACGCGGCGGCAGCGCCGACCACGCCGGCGCCCACCACGATCACGTCGAGTACGTCGCCGCGGCCCGCACGCCGGTTCGCGCTCATGCGTCCAACCCCTGCGCGCGGCACAGTGCCGGCACCTCACCGCGGTAGCCCAGGGCGCCGCCGACCAGCGCCGCCTGCACCGACGGCAAGCGATCGAGCGCGAACAGGCCGAGGCTGCGCAGCGGCCGCAACAATCCACTCGGATTGGCGCCGAACCGAGCCAGGCCGTCGGAGAACTGCAGGGTGCGCTCGCGATCCTCACGACGGCGCGCGACGTAGCGATCGAGCAGGCCGGCATCGCCACAATCGGCCGCGGGTTCGTCCGCACGGGCCTGTCCGATCAGCTCGGACAGAGTCAGCGCGTCGCGCAGCCCGAGGTTGAAGCCCTGCGCGCCGATCGGATGGATCGTCTGCGCGGCGTTGCCGATCAGCACCGCGCGTGCCGCCGTGGTCCGTCGCGCCAGCACCCGCTGGGCCGGATGCGCCGCGCGCGTGCCACAGGCCAGGAAACGTCCGACCCGCCAGCCGAACGCCGCCTGGGCGTGCGCCAAAAAGTCAGCCTCGTCGAGCGCGGCTACCGCCTCGGCCTGTTCGCTCGCGACCGCGTGGACCAGGCCAAAATGGCCGTCGCCGCGCGGCAGCAACGCGGTCGGGCCATGCTCGCCAAGACGTTCGTAGGCGGTGCCATCGGGGCCACGCTCGGTGCGCAGGCGGGTCACGAACAGGGTCTGGCCGTAGTCGTGGCGATCGGTATCGATGGCGAGCGCCTCGCGCACGCCGCTGCGGGTGCCGTCGGCGCCGACCAGCAGCCGCGCCCGCAGCACCCGTTCGCCGCCGTCGTCGGCGACCCGGATCGCATGAACGTCGCCGACGCACTCGCCCTCGCCCCCGGCCAGGCCGAGGAAACGCACCGGCCGGTAGCGCGTCAGCCGAGGCAGCGAGGCCAGCCGTGATTCCAGCGCCTCGCCAAAATCGCGCGCGACCACCACCCGGCCGAACTCGCGACGGCCATGATCGGCCGCACGCAACACGCTGCGGCCGAAATCGCCCGCGCGACTGACGTGAATCCGCTCGATTGCGCCGCCGGCAGCGCGCAGGTGCTGGACCACCCCGAGCGCGGTCAGTGCGTTGACCGTGGCTTCGGCGAAACTCAGGTTGCGCTCGTCGAACACCGCCGGCAGCGCGCCCGGCGGCGACGCCTCGACCAGGCCGACATCGACGCCGACGCGATCGAGCGCGATCGCCAGGCTGGCGCCGACCAGGCCGCCACCGACGATCAACACGTCGTGCAGCGGAGTGGGCTCGGCGGACGGTGGTGCAGCGGAAGCTGGGGCGGGCATTGCGCTATGCTAACGGCTCCTGTCGGCCCGTACCGAGTCACGATGAACCGTCCCGCTGCTTCCCCCATTTTCGCCGCCGGCCCGCTGGTCCTCGTCGGCCTGATCGTGCTCGCCGCGCTGACCCGGGTGCTGCCGCATCCGCCGAATTTCTCGCCGGTGGCGGCGATCGCGCTGTTCGGTGGCGCCTATTTCGCCAACCGCAGCTGGGCGCTGATCGTGCCGCTGGTCGGCCTGTTCCTGTCCGACCTGGTACTGGCCTCGATCAACGGCGGCCTCTACGCCAGTTGGTTCGGCAGCACCGGCATCTGGCTGGTCTACGGCTGCATCGCGCTGACCACCGTCATGGGCCTGGGCCTGCGCGGCAAGGTCGGAGGCGCCTCGGTGCTCGGCTATTCGCTGGCCGGCTCAGTGCTGTTCTTCGTAGTCACCAACTTCGGTGCCTGGCTCAGCGACCCGATGTACCCGAAGACCATCGCCGGGCTGACGGCGGCCTATGCCGCGGGCATCCCGTTCTTCCAGTGGTCGGTGCTGGGCACACTGTTCTATGCGGCGATCCTGTTTGGCGGGTTCGCCGCGCTGCGCTCGCAGTTGCCGGCGCTGCGCTCGCAGACGGTCTAAGCCCGGCGGATGGGCAACCGGCTCTCGAAGATCTACACCCGGACCGGTGACAACGGCACCACCGGCCTCGGCGATGGCACCCGCGTAGCCAAGGATTCGGCCCGGGTCGGGGCCTACGGCACCGTCGACGAAGCCAACTCGACGATCGGCCTGGTCCTCGCCAGCGAACTGCCCGACGACGTCCGCACCCTGCTGGTGGCGATCCAGCACCAGCTGTTCGACCTGGGCGGCGAGTTGTGCATCCCCGGCCACGCGGCGATCAGCGATACCGATGTCGAACGTCTCGAACAACACCTCGATGCCTTCAACGAAGCCCTGCCGGCGTTGAAGGATTTCATCCTGCCCGGTGGCGGCGAGGCCGGGGCGCGCTGCCACATCGCACGCACCGTGGTCCGCCGCGCCGAGCGCGAGGCCGTCGCGCTGTCACGGCTGGAACCGGTGCGCCCGCAGGCGGTGCGCTACCTCAACCGCTTGTCCGACCTGCTGTTCGTGCTGGCGCGCGTACTCGCCCGCGCCAGTGGCCACGGCGAAGTGTTGTGGAACCATGATCGCCGCAAGGCCTGAGTGATGGCGGCGGGTCGCAAGTGAACCGCTTGCGCCTGTATACCCATGCCGCCTGTCTGGGCCACCAGCCCGGCACGACACACGCCGAACGCCCGGCGCGGCTGCAGGCGGTGACCGGGGTGATCGACGCCGCGTTTCCGGAACTGCAATGGCACGACGCCCCGCGCGCCAGTCGCAGCCAGTTGCTGCGCGTCCACGACGACGCCCTGCTCGCCCTGGTGCTGGACACCGGCATCGAGACTGGCGACGCGCCACTCGCGCTCGATCCGGATACCGCATTGGGTTGCGGCTCGGCCGAAGCGGCGCTGCGTGCCGCCGGTGCCGGCATCGCCGCGGTCGATGCCGTCATGGCCGGCTCGACGCGTCGCGCGTTCTGCGCGGTGCGCCCACCCGGCCACCACGCCACCGGGTCGGTCGCGATGGGCTTCTGTCTGTTCAACAACATCGCCATCGCCGCCGCGCACGCCTGCGACCGCCACGGCCTCGCCCGCATCGCGGTGGTCGATTTCGACGTCCACCACGGCAACGGTACCCAGGCGATCTTCCAGACCGACCCGCGGGTGATGTACCTGTCGTCGCACCAGTCGCCGTTATATCCCGACAGCGGCTTCGCCGACGAGCGCGGGGTTGGCAACGTGCTTAATCTGCCGTTGCCACCCGGCACTGGCGGCGAGGCTTTCCGCGTCGCCTGGCGCCGGCAATTGCTGCCGGCACTGGACGCCCTCCGTCCACAACTGCTGCTGGTTTCCGCCGGTTTCGACGCCCATCGGCTGGACCCGCTGGCGCAACTTGAGCTCGACGCCGACGACTACCGGTGGCTGACCACCGAACTGGTCGCGATCGCCAACCGCCATGCCGGGGGCCGCCTGGTCTCGATGCTCGAAGGCGGCTACGACCTCGACGCCCTGCGCGAAAGCAGCCTCGCCCATGTCGGCGCGCTGCTGCAGGAGCCGACGCCGCGAGCGCCGACGCCAACATGAATGTCCCGGACCGATGACATTGGCGCGCGTTGCCGCCATCCCGGCGATGCGGCAAGCTAGCGACCGTTTCCGCCCATCGGATGGCCGCGTGCGTCCCAGCTTCCGCCTGCTTCCATTGTCGTTGTGCATCGCGCTGGCCCTGCCGGCTTATGCCGACGAGGACACCGAGAACTGGGGGCTGTGCCCGATCGAGGACGCGGTACCGGCGTTCGAGGACGCACCCGTATCGAGCGGCCTTGTCGCCGCCGAAGATCGCGCCGAGCAGCCGACCGACATCGCCGGCGATGCGTTCACGGCCAGCGAAACCGAAAGCACCGTCTTCCAGGGCAATGTCGAGCTCAGCCGCGGCGACCAGTTCCTGGGCACCGACAAACTCACCTACAACAGCGAGGACGGCACCTACGTCGCCGAAGGCAGCGTGCGCTACCAGGACTCCGGCCTGCGCATCCTGGCCGAGCGCGCCCATGGCGACCAGGAAGCCGACCGCCACACGATCGAGGACCTGCGTTACCAGCTGATCGCGCGTCGCGGCAATGGCGGCGCCGAGCAGATCGAGCTGCACGGCACCGAGGGCGCCCTGACCGGATCGACCTATTCGACTTGCCCGCCCTCCCAGCGCGCCTGGGAGTTGCGCGCCAAGCGGATCGACATCGACACCGCCGAGGGTCTTGGCGTCGCCCACAAAGCCACCGTGCGGATCGGCAAGGTGCCGGTGCTGTACGTGCCGTGGCTGATGTTCCCGATCGACGACCGCCGCCGCACCGGCCTGCTGTACCCGAAGATCAAGCTATCGAACCGCAACGGATTCGACTGGTTGCAGCCGATCTACCTGAACCTGGCGCCCAACTACGATGCCACCCTCACCCCGCGCTACATGAGCCAGCGCGGCGTGCAGCTCGGGGGCGAATTCCGCTGGCTGTACCCGGGCGGCAGCGGAACGCTGTCCGGCGAGTGGATACCCAAGGACGAACTGCCCGAGCGCGAGTCCTATCGCTACACCGACGAGCCGACCCTGCCGACCGACAACCGCGGCAGTTTCCAATTCAATGGCCGCCATCACCTGGGACGCGGCTGGTCGGCACGAGCGAACCTGGCCTGGGTCAGCGACACCCATTACCTGGAAGACTTCAGCAACAGCCAGTACGGGAGGTCGGCCTACCACCTGGCCAGCTCCGCCGGCCTGTACGGTCGCGGCCGCTACTGGGACGCCAGCCTGGCGGTGACCCACAACCAGTTGGCCGACTACACCCTGTCCGAGCGCAGCGTGCGCTACGACAAACTGCCGCGGGCACATCTCAACTGGGCGCAGCCACTGGGGACCTGGTTCGAAGCCGGAATCAATGCCGAAGCGGTGCGCTTCAGCCATGACGTCCGCAACGAAGGCAGCCGCATCGACCTCAAGCCGTTTATCAGCGCTCCGCTGGAGGGCGCGGGTTGGTTCGCGACGCCGAAGCTCGCGTGGCGCCATACCGCCTACCGGCTCGATGACGCCCTCGCCGCCGCCAACGGTGGCGATGCCTCGCCCAACCGCAGCCTGCCGATCGCGTCGCTGGACGCCGGCCTGTTCTTCGACCGCAACTTCAGCTTCGGCAGCGAGTCCTACCTGCATACGCTGGAGCCGCGGATTTACTACCTCAACGTCCCGTACGAGGACCAGAGCACGCTGCCGCGATTCGACACCCGGCCGATGACGTTCAGCTGGGGACAACTGTTTCGCGACAACCGCTTCACCGGCGGCGACCGCCAGGTCGACGCCAACCAACTGACCACCGCGCTCACCACCCGCCTGATCAGCCGCGAGGACGGCCGCGAGCGGCTGTCTGCCAGCATCGGCCAGATCCAGTACTTCGAGGACTCCCGCGTCACCACCGGCGGCCCGCCGATCGAGCAGGGCAAGTCGGCCTGGGTCGCCGACCTCGGCATCTCGCCGTCCGATCGCTGGGACATCCATGCCGCCTACCAGTGGGATCCGAATTTCCGCCGCGAGGATCTGGCCAGCCTGCAGGTACGCTACCTGGTCGGCGACGTCGGCGTGATCAACTTCGGCTACCGCTACCGTCGCGACCTGACCGAGCAGGTCGACCTCTCGTTCCTGTACCCCGTCACTCCGAACTGGAGCGTTGTGGGGCGTTACTACTATTCGCTCGGCGACGAAAGCCGGGGCATCGACGCCAAGCTGATCGAATCGATCGCCGGCGTGCAATGGGAAAGCTGCTGCATGGCCGTGCGCCTGGTCGCGCGCCGCTACATCCGCGACCGCAACGGCGACCTCGACGATTCATTGCGGCTGGAGTTCGAACTCAAGGGCCTGGGCTCGGCCGGCCAGAAGACCGAGGACATCCTGAGCCGTGCTATCCTCGGTTACGATCGCGACGATCTCTATCTAGTGCCGCCCTCCTCCCTGGACGCCGGCGACCTCGACAACCCCCTCGATCCGATCCCATGAAGAATTTTCTCGCGTGTGTCCTCACCGCCGCGCTGCTGTCGGTGCCTGTCCAGGCGCAGCAGGTCCAGCCGATCGACGGCATCGCCGTGGTGGTCGACGAGGACGTCATCCTGCAGAGCGAGCTCGACCGCGCGGTGGCCAACATCCGCGCCCAGTACGCCGACCGCACCCAGCAACTGCCCCCGGACGACGTGCTCGAGCGCCAGGTCGCCGAGCGCCTGGTGCTGCTGCAGCTGCAGGTGGCCCGCGCCGAAGCCACCGGCGTGCGCACGACCGACCAGGATGTCGACCAGGCCATTGCCGCGATTGCCGCGCAAAACCGGGTCAGCGTCGATCAACTGCGCGCGCAACTGGCTGCCGATGGCACCTCGCCCGGCCAGTTCCGCGACTCGATCCGCGACGAACTGCTGGTCCAGCGCCTGCGCCAGCGCTTCGCCCAGACCCAGATCTCGGTCAGCGATGCCGAAGTCGACGCCGCGCTCGAGTCGCAACAGGCCAGCGGCGAGCAATTCCACCTCGCCCACATCCTGGTCGCATTGCCGGAAGCCGCGACCCCGGAACAGATCGCCACCGGAAAGACCAAGGTCGACGGCATCAAAAGCCTGCTCGAGCGCGGCGAGATGAACTTCGCGGCGGCCGCGGTGCGCTACTCCGACAGCCCCAACGCCCTGGAAGGCGGCGACCTGGGCTGGCGCGCGGCCAACGAGATCCCGGTCGCGTTCGCCGAACTGGTGCGCGGCATGCAGCCTGGTCAGGTCACCGATCCCATCCGCGGCCCCAGCGGCTTCCAGCTGTTGCAACTGGTCGAGACCCGCGACGCCTCGCAGGCCGGCCCCAGCGTCGTGACCCAGTTCCAGGCCAGCCATATCCTGATCCGAGTCGACGACGCCACCAGTGCCGAGCAGGCCAAGGCCGAGGCCGACACCTTGCACGCCCGCATCGTCGGCGGCGCCGACTTCGCCGAACTCGCCCGCGAGCACTCCGAGGACCCCAGCTCGCAAGCCCGGGGCGGCGACCTGGGCTGGTTCACCCAGGAGCAGTTCGGCCCGGACTTCGGCGGCCAGGTCGCCGCGCTCGCCGACGGCGAGGTGTCCGCGCCTTTCCGCACCCCGGCCGGTTGGCACATCGTCAAGCGCACGGGCGTCCGCGAGGCCGATGTCGGCGATGACAACCAGCGCGCGCAGGTGCGCGAAACGATTGGCCGCCGCAAGGTCGAGGACGAGTGGAACCGGTTCCTGCGCGAAATGCGTGGCGAAGCCTACGTCGACTTCCGCAATGGCGCCGCCCCGGAAACGACCCCGGAAACGACCCCGGAAACGACCCCGGAAACGACCCCGGAAGCCGCGCCGGCCGGCGATCCGCCGGCGACCCCGCCGGCCGACGGCGGCTGAGATGACACCGACCCGGCTCGCGCTGGTCCCGGGAGAACCGGCCGGCGTCGGGCCGGAGTTGTGCGTGCGACTGGTCCAGCAGCCTCGCGACTATTCCCTGACCGTTTTCGCCGACCGCGCGACCCTGCAGGCGGCCGCCGACGCGCTCGCCCTGCCACTGCAGTGGGTCGGGCCCGAACATGCAACCGGCGCGGCCGGCGAGCTGGTGCTGGTCGAGGTTGCCAACGCCGTGCCGAGCCGGTTCAGCCAGCCCGACCCGCGCAACGCCCGCGCGGTGATCGAGGCCCTGCATCTCGGTGGCGCCGGCTGCCTGCGCGGCGACTTCGACGGCATCGTCACCGGCCCGGTCCACAAGGCGGTGATCAACCAGGGCGGCATCGCCTACAGCGGCACCACCGAACTGCTCGCCACCCAGGCCGGCACCGACGTGGTGATGATGCTGGCCAACCCGACCGTGCGCGTCGCCCTGGCCACCACCCACCTGCCGCTGCGCGCGGTCGCCGATGCGATCACCCCGGCGGCGCTGACCCGCACCCTGGAGATCCTGCACGCGGCGCTACGTACGGACTTCGGCATTGCCGAACCTGTGATCGCGGTGCTCGGCCTGAACCCCCACGCCGGCGAAGCCGGCCACCTCGGCCGCGAGGAGATCGAGGTCATCGAACCGGTCATCGCCGCGCTGCGTTGCCAGGGCATGGACCTGGTCGGCCCGCTGCCGGCCGATACCGCATTCCTGCCGGCGAAGCTTCGCGACTTCGACGCGGTGCTGGCGATGTACCACGATCAGGGCCTGCCGGTGCTGAAGTTCAGCGGCTTCGAGCAGGCGGTCAACCTCAGCCTTGGCCTGCCCTATCCGCGCGTCGCGGTCGACCACGGCACCGCACTCGAACTCGCCGGCCAGGGCGTGGCCGATCCATCGAGCCTGTTCGCCGCGGCGCGTACCTGCGCGCGGGTGGCACGGACCCGCCGCGCTTTTGATCGATAATGCCGCATGACCCGTAACCGCCCCTCCAGCGCGCCGTCGCACGGTCCCGTCGGTTTCGCCACCGAGGCCAAGAAGCACCTCGGACAGAACTTCCTGCACGAGCGCACGATCATCGACAAGATCGTGCAGGCGGTGAACCCCAAGCCCGGCGACCGCCTGGTCGAGATCGGCCCCGGCCAGGGCGCGATCACCTTTCCACTGCTCGACCGCCACGGCGAACTGACCGTGATCGAGTTCGACCGCGACCTGATCTTCCCGCTGACCGAGGCCGCCCGCGCCCACGGCACCCTGACGGTAATCCATCGCGACGTGCTCAAGGTCGACTTCAGCGCGCTGGCCTCCGACGACGGCCACCACGGCGATGCGTCGTCGCCATCCGGCAATACCATCCGACTGATCGGCAACCTGCCCTACAACCTGTCCTCGCCGATCCTGTTCCACGCGCTCGACCACGCCGCGGCGATCAGCGACATGACCTTCATGCTGCAGAAGGAAGTGGTGGACCGGATGGCCTCCGGTCCCGGCAACAAGGTGTACGGCCGGTTGAGCGTGATGTTGCAGGCGTACTGCACGGTGACACCGCTGTTCATCGTGCCGCCCGGTGCGTTCCGGCCGGCGCCGAAGGTCGACTCGGCCGTGGTCCGGCTGGTGCCGCGCGCGCCGGAGGCCATCGGCATCCGCGACCGCGAACTGTTTGCCCGCGTCGTCCGCGATGCCTTCGGCCAGCGCCGCAAGACACTGCGCAACGCGCTGTCGAACGTCTGCGACGCCAGCACGATCGAAGCCGCCGGCGTGTCGCCGACCGCGCGTGCCGAGCAGATCGAGGTGGCCGATTTCGTGCGCCTGGCCAACGCCTTGTCCGCATGAATCCGCATGAATCCGCATGCGCGCGCCTGTCGCGGCGCGCATCGCGATGTCCGCTTCACCTGCCGACGTCATACACTACCGGCATGGAACGCCGCACCGACGAAAGCTCGAACAAGTACGCCGTCGACATCGATGTCGCCACCCGCTATCTCGACGACCAGTCCGAGCCCGCGCAGGACCGCTACGTCTTCGCCTACACCATCCAGATCCGCAACCGCGGCAGTGTGGCCGCGCGCCTGTTGTCGCGCCACTGGCTGATCACCGACGCCAACGGCAAGGTGCAGGAAGTCGAGGGCGAAGGCGTGGTCGGCGAACAGCCGTGGTTGCGCCCCGGCGAGGGTTTCGAATACACCTCCGGCGCGGTGCTGGAAACCGACCTGGGCACGATGGAAGGCAGCTACGCGATGCTGGCCGACGACGGCACCGGCTTCGACGCGCCGATCCCGCCGTTCACCCTGACCGTGCCGCGCACCCTGCACTGATGGCGAGCGCGACATGAGCGTCTGGGCGATCGGCGACCTGCAGGGCTGTTACGACGTGACCCAGCGATTGCTGGAGAAGATCGCGTTCGACCCGGCGCGCGACCGGCTGTGGTTCTGCGGCGACCTGGTCAACCGAGGCGGGCAGTCGCTGGAGACCCTGCGGCTGGTGCATTCGTTGCGTGCCAACGCCACCGTAGTGCTCGGCAACCATGATCTGTCGCTGCTGGCGGTCGGCCAGCGTCGCGAGGACGAGCAACGCAAGGTCAACCCGGACCTGCAGCGCATCGTCTTCGCCGAGGATGGCCCGGTCCTGCTCGACTGGCTGCGGAAGCAGAAACTGGTGCATGTCGATCGCGAGCTCGGCTGGATGATGGTGCACGCCGGACTGGCGCCGAAATGGACGACGCAGCAGGCCGAGAAGCACGGCCACGAGATCGAGGAGCGACTGCAAGGCGACCAGTACGGCCGGCTGCTGAAGAACATGTATGGCGACGGCCCGGTGTGGAACCCGCGACTGGCCGGCCTGGACCGCCAGCGCGCGATCATCAACCTCCTGACCCGGCTGCGCTACTGCTCGCCGCGCGGGCGCATTTCCTACGACGACAAGGGCGTGCCCGGCACCCAGCCGCCGGGCCTGTACCCCTGGTACGCAGTGCCGGGACGCGCCGAGCGCGACCTGAAAATCGTCTGCGGCCACTGGTCGGCGCTGGGCCTGTTCGTCGGCCACGGTGTGCATGCGATCGACACCGGCGCGGTCTGGGGCGGCAAGCTGACCGCGCTGCAACTCGACACCGACGAGTTGCGGGTGGTGCAGGTGCCCGGTCGCGACGTGCCGGCGAATCCGCCGAAAGCGCGGCACCACTCGCGGCGTTGAGATGCAATCGCCCGCGATGCCGGGCTATTTGTAGGAGCGGCTTTAGCCGCGATCTGGAATCGGCGCGGGCGAACGATTCCACGATCGCGGCTAAAGCCGCTCCTACAACAACCCGATCCGCTGATAGTCGACGAACTCGAATGCGCAGGCATGCTTCGCATCGGCCGCGTGCGCGTCCCGGGCCAACACCTGCCACTGCGCAGGATCGAACGCGGGGAAGAACGCATCCGCGTCCTCGACCACGGTATCGACGTGGGTCAAGTGCATACGCATCGCCTGCGCCAGGCACAACCCGTAGACCTCGCCGCCGCCGATCACGCACAACTCCGCGGCGTCATCCTCGCCCGCAAGCGCGAGCGCCTCGTCGACCGACGCCACTGCCTGCATACCCTCGAACGGCACCGCGCCCGAGCGCGTCAATACCAGGTTGCGTCGTCCGGGCAACGCGCGCCCGAGCGACTGCGCGGTCTTGCGTCCCATCAACACCGGCTTGCCCAGGGTCAGCGCCTTGAAACGCTTGAGGTCGTCCGGCAACCGCCACGGCAGGTCGTTGCCGCGGCCGATGGCGCCATTGCGGTCGAGCGCGGCAATCAGCACCAGGTCGATCATCGGTCCGCCAGCGATCGCGTCATACCGCCACCGGCGCCTTGATCGCCGGATGCGGGTCGTAGCCCTCGATGACGACGTCGTCGTAACCGAAGGCGAAGATGTCGGTCACCGCCGGGCTCAGTTTCAGCGTCGGCAGGGCCCGTGGCGTACGCGCCAGCTGCTCGCGCGCCTGCTCGTAGTGATTCGAATACAGATGCGCATCGCCAAGGGTGTGGACGAAGTCGCCCACGCCCAGCCCGCAAGCCTGAGCCACCATGTGGGTCAGCAACGCGTAGCTGGCGATGTTGAATGGCACGCCAAGGAAGATGTCGCCGCTGCGCTGGTACAGCTGGCAGCTGAGCTTGCCGTCGACCACGTAGAACTGGAACAGGGTGTGGCACGGCATCAAGGCCATCTGCGGCAACTCGGCGACGTTCCAGGCCGAGACGATCAGCCGTCGCGAATCCGGATTGCGCTTGATCTCCTCGACCACCCATTTGATCTGGTCGATCTCGATGCCGTCGGCACCGGCCCAGCGTCGCCACTGTTTGCCATACACCGGGCCAAGCTCGCCGGACGGGTCGGCCCACTCGTCCCAGATCCGGACCTTGTGTTCCTGCAAGTAGGCGATGTTGGTCTCGCCACGCAGGAACCACAGCAACTCGTGCACGATCGAACGCAGGTGCAGCTTCTTGGTGGTGGCCAGCGGGAAACCGGCGTTGAGGTCGAAGCGCATCTGCCAGCCGAACACCGAACGGGTGCCGGTGCCGGTGCGGTCGGACTTCTCGCTGCCGTGTTCGAGCACGTGGCGCAGCAGGTCGAGGTATTGCTTCATGACAGCTCCGGCTTCATGAGGGCTCCAGTCAGGCCGACGGCAGCGTCGGCGCGCGCCGCGACAACCACAGCCAGAACAGCCCGATCGCGATCAACGGCAGGCTCAGGACCTGGCCCATCGTCAGCCAGCCGAACGCCAGGTAGCCCAGTTGCGCATCCGGCACCCGCACGAACTCGACCAGGAACCGGAACACGCCGTACAGCAGCGCGAACATCCCCGACACCGCGTAGCGCGGCCGCGGCTTGCGGGAGAACCACCACAGGATGCAGAACATCGCCAGCCCTTCCAGCGCGGCCTGGTACAGCTGCGAGGGATGGCGGGCGAAGCGGTCGAGCGCGCCGCTGGCGAACTGCGTCTGCAACTGGGCCTCGCTCCAGCCGGCGAACTCGCGCGCGCGCGGGAACACCACGCCCCAGCCGCCCCCGGTGAACTTGCCCCACAACTCGCCGCCGATGTAATTGCCCAGCCGGCCGAAACCCAATCCCGGCGGCACCAGCGGGGCGATGAAATCGGCGACGTCGAAGAAGTGCAGGCGATGCTTGTGCGCCCACCACAGCGTCGCCGCCATGACCCCGAGCAGGCCGCCATGGAAACTCATGCCGCCTTCCCATATCCGGAACAGCATCAAAGGGTCGTCGAGCAGCTCGCCGAACGAATAGAACAGCACGTAACCGATGCGGCCACCGAGGACGACGCCGAGCATGCCGTAGAACAGCAGGTCGCCGAAACCCTGCTCGTCGACCCCGGGCAGCCGGCCGGCGCGGATGCGGCGACGACCGAGCCACCAGGCCAGGCCGAAACCGAGCAGGTACATGATTCCGTACCAGTGAACTTGCAGCGGGCCGAGGCCGAAGGCGATCGGGTCGATCTGGTGCAGGATGATCATGGAGCGCGCGGCTTCACTACGGGGCAGCGGCCATTGTGCCCGAGCCACCGCGACCCTGCCCGGCACGGCGATCAGAAAACGTGTGGCGCATCCGGCAACTCGTTGTCGTCGACCTCATCGCGGCGGCGCGGGAAGTGCTTCGCCACCAGCGTCGACAAGGCTTCGATGCCACCGACCACCGCCGCTTCGGGATCGTCCGCGTGCAGCCGCTCCTCGATCAGTTTGCACACGCCACGCCATTGTTCGGCGCTGACCCGGTCCCGGAAGCCGCGATCGGCGATGATCTCGATCCGATGGTCCGCCAGCAGCAGGTACAGCAGCACGCCGTTGTTGGCCTCGGTATCCCAGACCCGCAACTGGCTGAATATCTCGCCGGCACGCTCGCGCGCCTGGCGGCCGGCAAGCACCGCCGATGCCGGCAGCGCCGCCTCGACCGCGAAGCAGATCTCGCCACCGTGGCGCAGTTCACCGGCCGCGATCGCGTCGGTGATCCGTTGCAGGCGCGCTTCCGGGAACAGGCGCCGCGCCGAGGGAGCGAACAGGTGTTTGAGCACGCGCATCAGGCCATCCTCACCAACTGCCGGAGGCGCCGCCGCCCCCGCTCATGCCACCGCCGCCGGACCAGCCGCCGCCGCCAAAACCGCCACCGCCTCCGAAGCCGCCACCGCCCCAACCACCGCCGCCCATGCCACCAAAACCACCCCAGCCGCCATCCCGCGCGAAGCGGCCACCGGAGCCACTGGCGAGGCCAAACCACAGACCGATCAATCCGCCGATGCCGCCCACCAGCAACAGCGACGACAACAGCCATGCGACCCCGCCCGCGGCCAGGCCGGCACCGATCCCGCGCATCGCCCGCGGCGCGCGGCCGAGGATGCCGCGCGCGACTTGGGCGACGATGAAGGCGGCGAATACCGCGAACAGCCAACCGCTGCCGCCGCCGTCCGATTGCTTCCGCGGGCTGGCCATCGGCGGCGGCAACGATTCGCCATCGACCAGGCTGACCAGCGCCGCGGTGGCGTCACTTATCCCGCCGGCGTAATCGCCGGCGCGGAACCGCGGCACCATGTACTCCTGGATCACCCGCATCGAGGTCGCATCCGGAATCGCGCCCTCCAGGCCGTAGCCGACCTCGATCCGCACCCGCCGGTCGTCCTTGGCGACCACCAGCAACAGGCCGTCATCGACTTTCTCGCGCCCCAGTCGCCACTGGTCATAGACCCGCACGGCGTACTGGGCGATGTCTTCCGGCTGGGTCGTCGGCACCACCAGCACCTGCAGTT
This sequence comes from Lysobacter sp., assembly GCA_050737695.1. Taxonomy (GTDB): domain Bacteria; phylum Pseudomonadota; class Gammaproteobacteria; order Xanthomonadales; family Xanthomonadaceae; genus Novilysobacter. The sequence goes on from JBOHYB010000013.1 coordinate 36,727, forward strand.
GGCTGCCCTTGCGCTGTTGCAGCGCCAGTGCCTGCGCCTCCAGTTGCTGTCGGGTGGCGGCGTCCAGGGTGCCGGTGGTGTCGACCACCGGCGAATCCAGCGGCGGAATCGGCGCCAGTTGTTGCGCGGTCGCGAGCAGGCTGGACAGCGACAACAGCAGCAGCAACGCCAGTCGCATCGGCCAACCCGGCACCCGGCCGCGTCGCACGAAGGTCATGGCACCCGGCCGCGAATCACTCACCCGTTGGAAGGCGCGGGCTGCTGCGGCGCGGACTGTTGCGGAGCCGGCTGCTGTGGGGCCGGTTGCGGCGACGCCGGCGGCGTACCGAAATCCACCTGTGGCGGCTGCTGGATCTGCGCCTCGTTCTCGACCGTGAAGTTCGGCTTGGTGTCGTAGCCGAACACCATCGCGGTCAGGTTGGTCGGGAACTTGCGGATGTAGGTGTTGTAGTCGCGCACCGCCTCGATATAGCGCATGCGCTCGACCGTGATCCGGTTCTCGGTGCCTTCCAGTTGCGCCTGCAGCTGCAGGAAGTTCTGGTTGGCCTTGAGGTCGGGATAGTTCTCGCTGACCATCAACAGCCGGCCAATCGCACTCTGCAACTGCCCCTGGGCCTGCTGGAACTGCGCCAGCGATGCCGGATCATCGGCGTTGACGTTGATGCTGCCGACCCGCGAGCGCGCTTCGGTGACCTCGGTCAGCACCTGCTGTTCGTGGGCGGCGTAGCCCTTGACCGTGGCGACCAGGTTCGGCACCAGGTCGGCGCGGCGCTTGTAGACGTTCAGCACCTGCGACCAGGCCGCGCTGACCGCCTCTTCCTTCTGCTGGATGGTGTTGTAGCCGCAGCCACTCAGCGACAAGGACGACAACAGCACGAGAAACAGCAAGAAAAACAGGCGCATGGCACGACTCCTTGCGTGGCCTCAAGGGCAATAGCCGGCATTGCACCACCGGCCATCACGCTGCGCAATGGACGCGACGTGAAGCCGGGCGGCCCAGTCGCGGGCCACGCCCGGGGTCAGCCGTCCGCGCGCGGCAATGAGGCGCGGCGCTTGGCCCACAGGTTGAGCACCTCGACCATCGCCGAGAAGCCCATGGCCCCGTAGATGTAGCCCTTCGAGATGTGGATCTCGAAACCGTCCAGCACCAGGTACACGCCGATCAGCACGATGAAGGCCAGCGCCAGCATCTTGACGGTCGGATTGCGGTCGATGAACTTGCCCAGCGGGGTGGCCGCCAGCAGCATCACCGCGACCGCCAGCAGGATCGCGCAGACCATGATCCAGGTCTGGTTGGCCATGCCGACCGCGGCGATCACCGAGTCCAGCGAGAACACGATGTCGATCACCGCGATCTGCGCGATCACCGCCCAGAACGAGGTCACCGGACGGGTGTGGATGTCCTCGGACACGGCTTCGCCGATGATCCCGTCCTTGATCTCCATCACGCCCTTCACCACCAAGAACGCGCCGCCGAGGATCAGTACCAGGTCGCGCACCGAGATGCCCTGGCCAAACAACTGGAACAGATCGTGGGTCAGACCGGCCAGCCAGGCCAGCGTCAGCAGCAGCGCGATACGGCTGAGGCAGGCCACCGCGATGCCGAACTTGCGCGCCACCTCGCGCTTGTGCGGCGGCAGCTTGCTGACCGCGATCGAGATGAACACCAGGTTGTCGATGCCGAGCACGATCTCGATCGCGCTCAGGGTGATCAGGGTGATCCAGACTTCCGGATCCATCAGCATTTCAATCACGGGCAATTCCTAGACGTTCAAAAGAGGTTGGAGAGGTCAGGCCAGGCGCGGCAGCAGGATCGCGCCCCAGGTCAGCAACACGTTAAGCATCAACACGAACACCGCCGCCGACCCCATGTCCTTGGCGCGGCCGGCCAGTTCGTGGAACTCGGCGCCGTAGCGCTCGATCACCGCCTCGACCGCGGAATTGAGCAACTCGACGCTCAGCACCATCAACAGCGAGCCGATCAGCAGCACGCGCTCGACCGGGGTCTCGCCAAGCCACCAGCCCAGCGGCGCCAGGACCACGAACAGATAGACCTCGAGCCGGAACGAGGACTCGTGCAACCACGCCGCAACCAGCCCCTGGATCGACCATTTGGCGGCTTTCAGCATGCGAGCGGGGCCGCGCGGCAGGTGACCGATCTCGTCGGCCATGTCAGTGGCGCTGCTCGTGGGTCAACATGGAGTCGGCATCATTCGCGGGGCGTCGTCGCGCGGCTTCGGGAAGGCGCACCGAAAACCGCGCCGGACCGCCAATTTTGCCACAAGGGTCCTGCGGACGCCCGCCGCACCGGAAACTCCCGGGCCGCCGCCGGTGTCGCCGGCATTTTCGGTCTTCGCACGGCGTTAGCACCCTGGGCAGCACACTGCCGGCCCCGTTGGCCCCGCCATCGCTCCTGCAGGCAATCCCATGGCCGTGAACACCACCCCCGAGGGTTACCACACCGTTACCCCTTACCTGATCGTCGACGACGCCGCGGCTGCGATCACGTTCTACCAGAAGGCATTCGGCGCGCAGGAGCTGTACCGGTTGCCGATGAAGGACACCGATGGCCGCGACAAGGTCGGCCACGCCGAGATCCGCATCGGCGACTGCATCCTGATGCTGTCGGACGAGTGGCCCGACATGCAGGCGCTGGGCCCGAACGCCCGCGGCGGCACAACGGTCGGCCTCATGGTCTACGGCGAGGACGTCGACCGGGCCTACCAGCGGGCACTCGACGCCGGCGCCAAGGCCAGCAAGCCGGTCACCGACGAGTTCTGGGGCGACCGCATGGGCACGGTGCTCGATCCGTTCGGGCACAAGTGGACCTTGGCGACCCACGTCGAGGACGTGCCGCCGGAGGAGATGGAAAAGCGTATGGCGGCCTGGTCGAAGCAGCAGGACGGGTAGGCGCTAAGCTTCCTGGCGCTATTCCTCGAAGATCGCGATGCCGCGGCTGCCGTCGGGCTTGATCCAGGCCCGGTACATGGTGCCGGTGTTGAACGGCATCGCGATGTTGCCTTCGCGGTCGAGCGCGATCGCGCCGCCGTCGCCGCCGGCCGCCGGGACGATCCGGTTGACCACTTCCTCGGCCGCCTCTGCCAGCGAGTCGCCGCGATAGGCCACGCGCGCGCAGATTTCATGGGCGACCGCGTTGCGGATGTAGAACTCGCCCCAGCCGGTGCCCGACACGCCGCAGTTGTCGTCGGCCCAGGTGCCGGCGCCGATGATCGGCGAGTCGCCGATCCGGCCCCACTTCTTGTTGGTCATGCCGCCGGTGCTGGTCGCCGCGGCGATATGGCCGTGGCGGTCGAGGGCGACCGCGCCGACGGTACCGAAGTACTGCCCGGGCGCGTCGCCGCCCACGGCGGCCTGCGCCTTCTCCAGCGCGCGACGGCGGTGTTCGGTGTCGAACCAGTCGTTCGGCACCCGCTCGATCTCCGGTCGCGAGCCGGCGAACGCCTCGGCGCCGTCGCCGGCCAGCATCACGTGTTCGCTGTGTTCCATCACCGCGCGGGCGAGGCTGACCGGATGGCGCACGGTGGTGACCCCGGCGACCGCGCCGGCGCGGCGGGTGTGGCCTTCCATGATCGAGGCATCGAGTTCGTGGCCGCCCTCGGCGTTGAACACCGCGCCCTTGCCGGCGTTGAAGCGCGGCGAGTCCTCCAACACCAGGATCGCGGCCTCGACCGCATCGAGCGCGCTGCCGCCCTCGGCGAGGATCACGTGTCCGGCGTCGAGCGCGCGGCCGAGGTCGGCGCGCGCGGCCTGCTCGTCCTCGGCACTGAGCGAGGCGCGCGGAACATAGCCGGCGCCGCCGTGGATCACCAGCGCGGTCTTCGCGACCGGCGCGGGCGCGGGAGTGCTGGTGGACTCCTGGGCGTGGCTGTTCATGGCGGCGAGGGCAAGCAGCAGGACGGGCAACAGGATGGATCGGCGCATGGTCGGCTCCGCGAGGTGCAGCCGCGAGCATAACGCGATGGCACGGATGGCTACCGACGCTAGCCGATGAACCGGATGGTCGCGACGGTGCCCTGCCCCGGCTGGCTGTCGAGGCTGACCGGCCAGCCCATGCGATCGCCGAGGCGGCGCGCGATCGACAGGCCCATGCCGCTGCCCTGCTCCCGCGACGGGTCGGCGCGAAAGAACGGGTTGAACGCCTTGTCCAGGGTCTCGGCGTCCATGCCGATGCCGCTGTCGCGGACCTCTACCCGATCCTGGGCCAGGTGGATCTCGATGCTGCCGTGGTCGGTGAAACGCGCGGCGTTGCTCAGCAGGTTGCCGATCATCACCGCGAGTACGTGCGGCGGCCCGAACAGTCGCGGCGCGCCGTTGTCGATCACTTCGATCGCCACCGCCTTGTCCTGCAACATCGGCCGCATCCGCTCGACCTGGTCGTGGACGATGTCGCGCACCTCGAACTCGGCGCTCTGCGGCGCGATGTCGGCCTCGCGGGCGAGGATCAGGAAGGCGTCGATCACCGACTCCATGTCGCGGCCGGCGCGCTGCACCCGGGCCAGCGAGCGCAAGGTGCGCGGCGGGGTTTCCGGATCGGCCAGCATCATGTCGGTGGCGACCCGGATCACCGTCAACGGGGTGCGCAGTTCGTGGCTGGCGTCGCGGGTGAAATCGCGCTCGCGCTGGACGAAATCGGCGACCCGGTCGGCCAGGCCGGACAGTGCGTTCGACAGGTGCCGGACCTCGTTGCCGGCCTCGGGCGGCAGGTTGCGGGGTTTGATCGCATTGGCGTCGGGGTCGCGCGGGTCCCACTGGGCGACGACATCGGCCAGCCAGCTGACCGGCCCGACCAGCCGCTTGGAGGTGCGGTAGGTCAGCCACGAGATCAGGTAGGTCGCCAGCAACGACAGCACCAGCGCGACCATCGCCGTCAGCAGGATCGCGCGGTCGATATGCTCCGGATCCAGCGTGAGATACAGGGTGCCCTGCGGGCGCTCGTCGACCAGCACCGCCAGTGCCCTGTCCGCGACGCCCGGCACAGCCTGTTGGTGATTGCCCGGCTCCAGTTCGCGCAGTTCGCGCGGTGCGCTGCGGTCGCCCGGGGCGGCGGGATCGAGGTAGCCGGCGAGGACCGAAGAGCGCGGCAACGGATAGGCCGGACTGGCCGCACGGCCGGTCCAGAACACATCGGCCTCGCGCTGCATGTGCGCCGACAGGATGCCGTGGCGCACCAGCAACCCCGCCAGCAGGATCGCGGCGGTGATGACGATGCTGCCGAGGATCGCCTGGGCGATGAAGGCCAGCTTGATGCGGCGGGGAAGGCCCTGCGTCATGGCACGCGCAACACCGTCACTCCGGCGGCTGCGAAATGTCCGCGACCCGGTAGCCGGCCGACTGCACGGTGTGCAGCAACTGCTTGTCGAACGGCTTGTCGATGGTCTTGCGCAGGTTGTAGAGATGGCTGCGCAAGGTGTCGGAATCGGGCAGGCCATTGCCCCAGATCTCGCGCTCGATCTCCTGGCGGCTGACCACGCGCGGCGATTCGCGCATCAGGATCGTCAGCAGGCGCAAGCCGATCGGCGACAACTGCAATTCGCTGCCGCCGCGGGTGACGCGCAAGGACGCCGGGTCGAGCACCAGGTCGGCAACCTTGAGCACCTCGCCACCGACCTGGCGGCGCTCGCGGCGGATCAGCGCACGCAGGCGAGCTTCCAGTTCCTGGATCGCGAACGGCTTGGTCAGGTAATCGTCGGCGCCGGCGGACAGGCCGGTGAGCTTCTCGTCGAGGGTGTCGCGCGCGGTCAGCATCAGCACCGGGGTCGATTTGCGCGCTTCCTCGCGCAGGCGCTTGCAGACCTCGATGCCGTCCAGCCGCGGCAGCATCAGGTCGAGCACGATCACGTCGTAGCTGTTTTCCGCGGCCAGGCGGTAGCCGTCGAGGCCATCGGCGGCGAAGTCGACCTCGAAGCCGCGGCTCTCAAGATACTCACCGACCATTTCGGAAATATTGCGATTGTCCTCGACGATGAGGACCAAACCACCATCACGCGTGCCCGGCATAGACGCTCTCCACCCTTCAGTTTTGTGAAGGCTGCCGACATGGGGGTCGACGCGCCGTGAAGGCGATGCCAACGCTCACGGTTCCGCGGCCTTGACCCGCTGCCAATAGGCTTCCTGGGCGTCAAGCGATTGCCCGTCCAGCGAGACGCCGTCGGCAGTCGCGAAAGCTTCCATCGCGCGGAAGCGCCGTTCGAACTTGTGGTTGGCCCGGCGCAGCGCGCTGCCGACATCGACCCGGGCGTGCCGCGCGAGGTTGGCGGCGACAAACAGCAGGTCGCCGATTTCCGCCTCCAGCCGGTCCTGCACCTCGGGGTCGTCGGGCGCGGCCTCGCGGGCGGCGAACTCGACCCGGACCTCCTCGATTTCCTCGTGCAATTTGGCGATCACCGGCGCGGGGCCGGGCCAGTCGAAGCCGACGCGGGCGGCGCGCTTCTGCAGCTTCAGCGCACGCTGCCACTCGGGCAGGCCGCGGGCGATGCCGGCCAGCGCGGAGGTATCGCTGTCGCCGGCGGCCTCGCGTTCGCGTTGCTTGTGCTGGTCCCACGCGCGCGTCTGGGTGTCGGCGTCCGCGACGGCTTCGTCGCCAAACACATGCGGGTGGCGTCGCACCATCTTGTCGCTGATTGCAGCGACCACGTCGTCGAAGTCGAACGCGCCCTGCTCCTGCGCCATCCGTGCATGGAATACCACCTGCAGCAGCAGGTCGCCGAGTTCGTCCTTCAGCGCGTCGAGATCATTTCGGTCGATCGCATCGGCGACCTCGTAGGCCTCCTCCACCGTGTACGGCGCGATCGTCGCGAAGGTCTGCTGCAGGTCCCACGGGCAACCGGTCTGCGGGTCGCGCAAGCGCGCCATGATGTCGAGCAGGCGCTGCAGGTTCACGCCTGCGCCCACGCCTGCCACGGCAGGGCGGTGTCACCGATCGCGATGAAGCCGCCGTTGAGCAGGGTGTCGCGCTGGTTGTAGCGGAACGGCCGACCGGACAGGTCGAGCACGGCGCCACCGGCGCCCTCCAGCACCGCCTGGGCGGCGGCGGTGTCCCACTCGCTGGTCGGGCCGAAGCGCGGGTAGACGTCGATGTCGCCCTCGGCGACCGCGCAGAACTTCAGCGACGAACCGAGCCCGACCGGCTCGCACTCGCCCATTCGCTCAATGAAGGTGTTGGTGCGTTCGTCGCGGTGCGAGCGGCTGGCGGCGACCCGCCGCGGTGCGGTGGCCGGCACGCGCGTGCGCAATGGCCGGTCGTCGCCGTCGCCATCGCGGCGGAATGCCCCCAGCTGCTGCCCGCCATGCCACAGCGCTCCGGTCACCGGCGCCTGGACCACGCCGAAGGTCGCCACGCCATCCTCGATCAGGGCGATGTTGACGGTGAACTCGCCGTTGCGCTTGACGAACTCGCGGGTGCCGTCGAGTGGATCGACCAGCCACAGGCGCGACCACTGCCGTCGCTGCGCGGTGGTGATGCCGGCCGACTCCTCCGACAGCACCGGAATATCCGGCGTCAGTTGCCGCAGGCCATCGACGATGCAGTGGTGGGCGGCGAGGTCGGCGGCGGTCAGCGGCGAGCGGTCGTCCTTGTGCTCGACCGCGAACTCGCTGTCATAGACCTTGATGATCTTGGCCGCGGCGGCGCGGGCGATGCGGATGACGCCTTCGCGCAGGTCATGGGTCATTCGTTTGTCCTGGTTGCTGGCCACGCGTTTGCAGCCACTCTCTTGCGATGAACAGTGCCGCGATGCTGCGGCCTTCGGAAAAGTCCTCGCGCAGGATGAGCTCGTGCAGCGCGTCGAGCCGCCACGGCAGCAGCTCAAGCGGTTCGGGCTCATCGCCGGGCAGTCGCTGAGGGTACAGATCGCGCGCGAGCACAAGGTGAGCGACATGGCTCATGTAGGTCGGCGCCAGGGTCAGTTCGCGCAGCGCCACCAGCGAACGGGCGCCGTAGCCGGCCTCTTCCTTGAGTTCGCGGTCGGCGGCCTGCAATGGCGTCTCGCCGGCATCGATCCGGCCCTTGACCAGCCCCAGCTCGTAGCGATGCATGCCGGCGGCATACTCGCGCACCAGCAGCACGGTGTCGTCGTCGAGCATCGGCACCACTACCACCGCGCCGTGGCCGCGCCCATGCAGGCGCTGGAACTGGCGGCGTTCGCCGTTGCTGAACTCCAGGTCGAGGTGGTCGATCCGGTACGGGCCGGCATCGTCGGTGACGATCTTGTGGATCGTGGGCAGGCGCCGGCTCATCGCGCGCCCGCCAAGGCCAAAACGCAGCGCCGATGAAAAGCGATAATGGACGGATGCAAAAGACGATTCACGATCCAGCGATGCTAGCAGAGGGCCATGGCGACGATGACAGCGATGCCGTCGCCGATACCTGGCGCGAACGCGACCTGGCGGTGCTGTGGCACCCGTGCACGCAAATGCGCGAGCACCAGCGCGACCGCGCGCCGGGCCCGCGCACCGATACCCTGCCGCTGCTGCCGATCGCGCGCGGCGAAGGCCCGTGGCTGATCGGCCGCGATGGCCGCCGTTATCTCGATGCGGTATCGAGCTGGTGGGTCAACCTGTTCGGCCATGCCGAACCACGCATCGCCGAGGCGATCGCGGCGCAGGCGCGGCAGTTGCAGCACGTGATCCTGGCCGGCTGCTCGCATGCGCCGGCGGTCGAGTTGGCGGAACGGCTGTTGGCGCTGGCGCCGCGCGAGCCGGGCCGCGCGCCGCTGGCCAAGGTGTTCTACGCCGACAACGGCTCGGCGGGGGTCGAGGTCGCGCTGAAGATGGCGTTCCACTGGTTCCGCAACCGTGGCGAGGACCGTCGGACAAAGTTCGTCGCGCTGGAGGGCGGCTACCACGGCGAGACGCTCGGCGCGCTCGCGGTCGGCGACGTCCCGCTGTACCGCCGGGTCTACGCGCCGCTGCTGACCGAGGCGCTGTTCACGCCGTCGCCGGACGCGTTCTTCGCCCGCCCGGGACAAAGCGCCGCCAGCCATGCCGAGGAAGCCGCCGACGCCCTCGCCCGACTGCTCGACCACCACGCCGGCGAGATCTGCGCGCTGATCCTGGAGCCTCGGGTGCAATGCGCCGGCGGCATGCGGATGCACGACCCGGTCTACCTCAAGCGCGCACGCGAGTTGTGCGACGTGCACGGGGTATTCCTGATCGCCGACGAGATCGCGGTCGGCTTCGGCCGTACCGGCACGATGTTCGCCTGCGAGCAGGCTGCCGTTGCCCCGGACCTGATGTGCCTATCGAAAGGCCTGACCGGCGGCAGCCTGCCGCTGTGTGCAGTGCTGGCGACGCAGGAGCTGTACGAAGGCTTCCTCGACGACTCGCGCGAGCGCGCGTTCCTGCATTCGCACAGCTACACCGGCAACCCGCTGGCCTGCGCCGCAGCGCTGGCGACGCTGGACATCTTCGAGTCCGACGACGTGATCGCACGCAACCAGGCCACCGCCGCGAAGATGGCCGGATTGGCTGCCGTGATCGGCGAGCATCGGCATATCGCCGATGTCCGTCAGGCCGGCATGATCGTCGCCTTCGAGTTCGGCCGCGACGGCGACAAGGCTGCCCCGTTCGACCCGGCCGCGCGGTTCGGCCTGCACGCGTACCGCGCCGCGCTCGATCGCGGCGTGCTGCTGCGCCCGCTCGGCGACACCCTGTACTGGATGCCGCCCTATACGGTCGACGACGACGCCCTTTCCCTGCTAGCCGACACCACCGGCGCGGTGATCGACCAGGCGATCCGGGAAACCCGATGCGCCTGACCCGCGTCCACGTCGACCTGCCGCTGGCGCCGGGCATGGACCTGTCGCTACCGGAAGCACCGGCCGTGCACCTAGCCCGGGTGTTGCGGGTCGGCATCGGCGATGCCTGCGTGTTGTTCAACGGTGACGGCTTTGACTACCCGGCCCGCGTGACCGCCATCGGCAAGCGCGAGTTGCGCGTCGCCGTCACCGGCGCGGTGGCGATCGAATCGGAGTCGCCATTGCAGGTCATCCTGCTGCAGGGCATTGCCCGCGGCGAAAAGATGGACCTGATCCTGCAGAAGGTCACCGAACTGGGCGTGGCCGGGGTGCGGCCGCTGAGTTCGCAACGCAGCGAGGTCAAGCTCGACGAGCCGCGCGCGGCCAAGCGCCTGGCGCACTGGCGCAACGTGGTGGTCGCCGCGTGCGAGCAGAGCGGGCGGGCGACGGTGCCGGAGGTGGCTGCGCCCGGGTCATTGGCCGACGTGCTGGCGGGACTGCCCGCGGGCGGCTTGCGACTGACGCTCGACCCCGAAGGCAAGCTGGCAATCTCGAAGCTGCAAGTCTCTGCCGGCCCACTGCTGCTGGCAGTTGGGCCGGAAGGTGGCTGGTCGCCGACCGATCGCGAGCAATTGCGCGAGGCCGGGTTCCAGGGGTTGCGCTTGGGCCCGCGAATCCTGCGAACCGAGACGGCGGGCCTGGCCGCGGTCGCAGCGCTGCAGGCGCGTTTCGGCGATCTGGTGTGAGCCGTGAGGCTCAGGCCGCCTCGGCCAGCGCTTCGGTGATCAGCTTCTCGATCGCCTCGAGGTCGGGCACCAGTGCATCGTCCTGGTTGAGCATCACCCGCGCCAGCACTGCCGGGGGCAGTTCACCACCGTCGGCATCGACGGTCAGGCCGGCGCGCGAGACCGTAACGAGGCGCGGGAAGCCCTGGGTCAGGATCGCGAAGTACGGTGCCTTGGCGTCGCCGCCGAGCGCCTTGAACACCAGCACCTTGCTGCCCAGTCCGCCGTGCTCCTCGGCCAGGCCGGCCAGTCGCGAGAAGCTGATCAGCGGCAACTGCCAGCCGCGCCAGCGCATCCGGCCCAGCAGCCAGGCCGGCGCATCGGCCACTGGCTCGGGAGGTGCGTACGAAAGCACCTCGGCGATCGCGGCGTTGGGCAGCAACAGGCGCGCGCCGGCCAGCTGGATCACCACGCCGCGGATATCCACTTCGGAGCCTGCCGGGGTCGTCGGCTGCGCCGCGGTGGAGTTCGACATGTCGGGTGTCCTGGAATCGCGTGGGGTCATGACCAGCGCTCCGAGAGTCGCTGTGCAAGTTCAATCGCCGGCGCGGTGTCGCCGCCACGGGCGGCCAGTGCATTGGAGGCAGCGGCGTCGTAGCAGCCATCGGCCGCCTGGCCTGCGACCACAGCACCGGCCCAGCTGTGCTTCATCGCCGCATCGACCTGCTCCGGGTCGCTGCCACTGAGCAACAGCACCGCGCTGTCGGCCGACGGCAGTGCCGCCAACAGGTCGCCGCCCTGGTTGAAGCGGATACCGGCGTCGCCGGCCTCGATCCCGATCTCGGCCGGCAGGATGTAGATGAAGCCCGCCTGCGCCGTCTGCCCCGGCTCGGCCAGGTTCACCGGCAACGTGGTGGCACGCTGCATCTGCGCGACCAGTTTGTCGTAACGCGCGCCGTCGAGGCGCTGCTGTACCAGTATCGGTCGCGGGAAGCCGGGCGACAGCGCACCGAGCAGTTGTCGCACCGCATCCGGGCCGCCAATGCCGGCCAGCACCAGTACCGCGCCATGCGCCTGCTCCGGCCCACGCACCGGGGTGTCGTCGACCAGTTCCAGGCCGGAGATGCGACGCTCCAGCTCGCTCAGATCATGCTTGAACTTGTGGTCGATTTCCGGGCTCTGGCCGGTGTCGGCAGTTCCGTCATCGAGGCTCAATTCGCCGAAACGCGTGGCCGGGACCGGGTCGGAGCGGATGCCATCGGCGGGGTCCTGCACCGGTTCGACAGCATCGACTTCGGTGGCGATCATGCGATCGCCGTCAGTCACCGCTTCGGCCACGGCCGGGCTGAAGTCGGTGTCGACCTCGAGTGTCGCCGCAGTTGCCAGCGTGGTGTCCTCGTCCATCTGGAAGCTCGACCCAAACTCGGAGGCAAACGACTCGTCTAGCCCGAAAGCCATGTCGTCGGACTCGGCCGCCACCGGATCGAAGGGGTTGTGCGCCACCGGCTTCGGTGACGTTTCAGACTCGATCGCCGGGGCCGCTGCGACGGCGGGTGCCGGCTCGAGTTCATCGCCCGCGGCAGGGACCTCGTCCGCATCGTCGGGCTCGCGGCCTGGCGGCAACACGTCGCCGTGGCGCTGCAATTTGGCGACCAGGTGGCGCTGCCAGCGCGCGACATCCCAGCCCTCGCGCGAGGCGGTCAGCTCGGCCTCCTCGTAGATCACGTCGATCGCCGGATCGAACAGCACGTCGTCGAACCGGTCGAGCACGTCCTCGGTCGCCGGATCCAGCGCCACCAGCACCACCTGCGGGGCCGCCTCGACCAGCGTCGGCAGTTCCAGTGCGGTCGGGTCGGCCTCCAGCACACGGTTGGCACCGGCCTCGTCGAGCACGCCACGCAGACGATCGCAGGCGACGCCGGGCCGCGCCAGCAGGGCGACGCGCGGGATCTCAGCCGCCATGACGCGGCTCGATCGCAAGCAACTCGAACACGTTGCGCATCAGTTCCGGCTCCTGGTACGGCTTGCCGAGGTAACGGTCGACGCCGATGTCCATCGCACGCTGGCGGTGCTTGTCGCCGGTACGCGAGGTGATCATCACGATCGGCACGTTCTGCAGGCGCGGGTCGGCCTTCATCTGGGTCGCCAGCTCGTAGCCGTCCATCCGCGGCATCTCGATGTCGAGCAGCATCAGGTCCGGCACCACGTCGACCATGCGCTCGAGCGCATCGACGCCGTCCTTCGCGGTGGCGACCTCGAAGTTGTGGCGCTCCAGCACGCGGCCGGTGACCTTGCGCATCGTCACCGAATCGTCGACCACCATCACCAGCGGCACCTGGCGGTACTCGCCCGCCGGCGCCGGGGCCGCGCGCAGCTCGCGCGGCAGCGTGGCCTGGCGGCGCACCAGCGGGGCGACGTCGAGGATCACGACCACCCGGCCGTCACCCATGATGGTCGCGCCGAAGATGCCCGGCACCGAGGCGACCTGCGGGCCGACCGGCTTGACCACGATTTCGCGGTTGCCGATGACCTGATCGACGGTGACCGCGGCATGCAGGTCGCCGGAACGGATCAGCAGCACCGGCATCTGCAGTTGGCCTTCGGCCTTCGACGTGCCGTGTCCGACCAGGTCGCCAAGGTCGTGCACGAGGTAGTCGTCGCCACCGTAGCGATAGACCGCTTCGACCGGATGGCCATCGGCGTCGACCAGGTCCTCGCGGGCGATGCGGCCGACACCGCGGACCGAGGCGATCGGCACCGCGAAGGTGGTCTCGCCGATCTTGACGAACACGGCCTGGGTGACCGCGAGGGTCTGCGGCAGGCGCAGGGTGAAGCGCACGCCCTGGCCCGGGGTGGAATGGATGTCGAGCAGGCCGCCGAGCTGGCGCACCTCGCTGGCAACCACGTCCATGCCGACGCCGCGGCCGGCCAGGCGGCTGACCGCATCGGCGGTGGAGAAGCCCGGCTCCAGGATCAACGCGTCGAGGTCGGAGTTGCTCAGCACCGCGTCGCTGCGGACAAGGCCGCGTTCCTCGCCACGGCGGCGGATCGCGTCGCGGTCGAGGCCGCGGCCGTCGTCGGCCACTTCCAGCACGACTTCCGAACCTTCGCGACGGATCGCGATGCGGACACTGCCCTCTTCCGGCTTGCCGGCCTTCTTGCGCTCTTTCGGCGTTTCCAGACCGTGTGCGACCGAGTTGCGGAGCATGTGCTCCAGCGGCGCGGTCATGCGCTCGAGCACGTTGCGGTCAAGTTCGCCCTGCGAACCGTCGAGCTTGAGCGCGACCTGCTTGCCGAGCTCGCCCGACGCCTGCCGGATGACCCGGCGCAGGCGCGGCAATAGCGCGTCGAACGGCACCATGCGCGTGCGCATGAGGCCTTCCTGCAGCTCCGAGCTGACCCGCGACTGCTGCAGCAGCAGGGTCTCGTACTGGCGGGTCAGGTCGTCAAGGGTGACCTGCAGGCTGCCCTGGTCGGCCGCCGATTCCGACAGCGCGCGCGAGAGCTGCTGCAGGGTCGAGAAGCGGTCGAGCTCGAGCGGATCGAACGCCTGCTCGGCGTCCTCGGCCTCGCGCTGGTAGCGCGCGACGATCTGCGCCTCGGTCTCCATTTCGAGACGACGCAACTGGTCGCGCATGCGGGTGTTGGTCGCGCCCATTTCGGCGATCGCACCACGGAACGCGCCCAACTGCTGCTCGAGGCGGGCGCGATAGATCGCGACCTCGCCGGCGTAGTTGACCAGTCGATCGAGCAGGTCGGCGCGGATGCGCACCTGTTCCTGCGGCGCGCGGACACCGATGTCATCCTCGTCGCCGGCCTGGGCATCCTCGACCGGAGCCGACAGTGGCGCCAGGCTGGCCAACCCGGTCGACGTGGCCGGCTGCACACGGCTGCCGGAGGTGTCCACCGCAGGTTCGGTCATCGCAACGATCGCCGATGCTTCGGCATCGCGAGTGTCGGCAGCCGCCGTCGGCAAGCGGGTTTCACCGCGGGAGCGCGCCTCGAACTCGGCGATCAGCGCATCCGGCATCGCAATCGCGCGGCGTGTACCGACCCGGGTGATCATCGCGTGCAAGCGGTCGAAGCCGCGCTCGAGCAGCGGTACGCCATCAGCACCGAGTTCGCAGCGCTGGTCGACGACCGCCTCCAGCAGCGACTCCATCACATGGCCGAGCTCGCCGACCGCCATGATGCCGGCCATCCGCGCGCCGCCCTTGAGCGTATGCAGGTCGCGCTGCAGGCCGACCAGCGGTTCGCGTTCGGTCGGCGTCTCGCGCAGCTGGGTGAGCAGGCCGTCGGAATGGTCTAGCAGGTCGCCGCCTTCCTCGACGAAGATGTCAACCAGTTCCGGATCGAGTCCGTCGAGATCGAGCGCCTCGTCCGGGTCGACCACGGCCAGCGCGACGACCGGCACGGTCTCGTGCTGCTCGGCTTCGGACGGCTGAGCGGTGGCCTCCACATCGTCACCGGCATCCGCCGGAGCGGTGTCGGCCGTCATCTGATCGATGGAGGCGCCTGAAGCGGCTGCCAATGCGGCCGCCTCGATCTCGGCCTGCGCCCGGGCAACGCGCTCGGCTTCGGCGTACTCGGCTTCGAGGCGCGCGTACTCGCGCTCTTCGGCCAAACGTTCGGTTTCGGCGCGCTCAGCGTCGGCGCGCTCAGTTGCGACACGCTCGACTTCGGCGCGCTCGGCTGCGACACGCTCGGCTTCGAGACGTTCGACTTCGGCGCGCTCAGTTGCGACACGCTCGGCTTCGAGGCGTTCGGCTTCGGCGCGCTCAGTTGCGACACGCTCGGCTTCGAGGCGTTCGGCTTCGGCGCGTTCGGCTGCGACAC
Source organism: Lysobacter sp. (assembly GCA_050737695.1). Taxonomy (GTDB): domain Bacteria; phylum Pseudomonadota; class Gammaproteobacteria; order Xanthomonadales; family Xanthomonadaceae; genus Novilysobacter. The sequence goes on from JBOHYB010000013.1 coordinate 52,043, forward strand.
GCTCGGCTTCGAGGCGTTCGGCTTCGGCGCGTTCAGTTGCGACACGCTCGGCTTCGAGGCGTTCGGTTTCGATCCGCTCGGCTTCCAGACGCTCCGCTTCAGTGCTCTCGGTTCCGGCGCGTTCGGTGGCTTCGAGTGACGGCAAGCCGAGATCGTCTTCGTCCCAGCTGACGGCCGCGCTGTCGGCCTCGAGCCCGGCGAACGGGGTCAGGTCGACCACCGACAGGCCGCTGGTGCGCCGGGTCGGCAGTGGCACGTCGAGGTCGTCGTCCGACGGCGGACGTGCCGGCGGCAGGCTGTCGCGCAGGGCGAGCATGCGCTCGGCCAAGCCCTTGAACTCGGGAATCCGCGGCGCGCTGGACTGCAGCGCGGCCAGGGTGCGGGCAACGGCATCGACGACCGCGGCGATGGCGGCGACACCCTCCGCCCCCGGGGCTTGTGCTGCGGCGAGGAGCCGCTTGACGTACGCTTCGGCCGGCGCGGTGATGTCGGTGATCACCGGCACCTCGGTCATCGCGAGCGCGCCGTTGAGGGTGTGGATCGCGCGTTGCAGGCGATCGTCGGCGAGCTGCGGCTGCTCCTTGTTGGCGGCAAGCCACTGTTCGATGGTGGCCAGGTGGCCAGTGACTTCGTTGTCGAGAATTTCCAGCAGCACCGAGTCGACCGACGCCGGGATACCGTGCTCCTCTTCGGGCGTGTCGACTTCGATCGCGAGGTCATCGAGCGCGCGGTCGAACGAGATGGCGTCGTCCGCAACTGCGTCCGGCCCGGCCAACGGCGCGGTGTAGGTCGCTTCCTCGCCGGCGGCGACGCGTTCGGCGATCGCAGCGATCGCGTCCAGGTCGGCGCTGATCGTTCCGGTGCCTGCCAGCGCCTCGTGCAGCTGCGGCAACGCCGCGTGGGCGTGGTCGACGACGGCGACCACGGCCGGGCTGGCCAGACGGCTGCCATCGAGCACGCGGTTGAGCATGCTCTCGATCTTCCAGCTGAACTCGCCCAGGGTCTTGGCGCCCACCAGGCGGCCGCTGCCCTTCAACGTATGGAAAACGCGGCGGATCGAGCGCAACTGCTCCATGTTCTCGGGCGCACGGCGCCACACGGCCAGCAACTGGTCGAGGTTGCCGATCTCCTCCTCGAGTTCCTCGAGGAAGACCTCGCGGATCTCGTCGTCGATGTCGTCGCTGTGCGCGAAGCCATCGACCCCACCGGTCGCGGCGACCATGGGTTCGTTGCTGGAAATCGGCGCGACAGCCTCGACGACCGGGATAGCGATCGCTTCCGGCATCGCGACATCCACGTCGGCCGGCGGCGGACTGGCAACGGGCGGCGCGGCGATGTCCTGCGAGAGAATGCTCTGCGACGCCATATCGAGCGCGGCGGCGGCGAGGTCTTCCTCCTCGGCCGAAATCAGCGACGGCAGCTCGGCCTGCGAGGCCACGACCTCGATCGGCAACGGCCAATAGCCCAGCGACTCCAGGCTGTGGCGGGCGATCTCGAGGATGCGGTCACGGTTGGGCCGCTGCTCGCGCAGGGCCTCGAGGTAGTACTCCACGCTGGCCAGCGCGTCGGCCATGATGTCGAGTTGCTGGCCGTTGGGCACGCGCTTGCGGCCGATCAGCTCGACCTCGGTGTAACGCTTGATGCCGAGCAGGTAGTCCGCCGGCAGGCTGAAGTCGAGGATCCGCAGGGCGCCGCAGACCTCGTCCAGCAGGCGCGGAACCTCGACCAGTTCGGCATGATCCCAACTGGTCTCGACAAACGCCACGAACGACTGCCGGGCATCGCCGAAATTGGCGATCGCCTCGCGCACCACGACTTCCAGCACCTTGCGCGACTCGCTGGCCAACAGGTCCTCGTCGGCGCGGTTGTCGTTGAGGCCGAGCCGCGAGACTTGTTCGTCGAGCGAGGCGTCGACGTACAGCAGCGCGCCGGCGACATCGAGCAGGGCCGATTCGTCCGCCGCACGCTGGCCGGCGACGATCTCGTGCATCGCATCGCGTTGTTGCAGCACGACGCCACGGGCGATCCCCAGGCCCATCATGCCGAGGGTGTCGCTGACCCGGCCGAGTGCCTCGACCTGCGGGCGCAGCTCGGCGACGTCGGTCTTGCCGGTGCGCAGGTGCAGGTCGAGTGCGTCCTTGACCCGCAGCAGGTCTTCCTTGATCGCCGCCGAGACGGTGTCGAGCAACGCGCGGTTGCGGCCGCTGAGGCTGCCGCGGGCGTGCTCGATCTCCGACTCGCTCGGCAGCACCGCGTCGAGTTCGAAGGTCTGGCGCAGGTTGTCCAGCGCCGGGTGGCCGCCATCGCTGTGGGCGACGTGGTACAGCAACTGGCGGGTCGGCTCGGCGTTGGGCTCGTTGGCCGGCGCGCTGAAGCCGTTGTCGTCGAGCATCTGCCGCGCTTCGCGTTCGACCCCGCCGAACGCCAGGCGCAGCGCGCGGGTCGGCGGCAGGGCGCCGTCACGCAGGGCGCCGGCGACCGACGAGGCCACCCACAGCATGCGTCGCAGCGGTTCGACCGAGACTTCGGAAAGCAGACCATCGACTACGGTGGCCAGGTGCGCGGCGTCGGCCGGTGCCCCATCTTCCGGCCATTGCGCGAGTGCATGGCGCAGGGCGGTCAGGTTGGCGCTGGCAGGTTGCGCACCGCTGCGGATCGTCGTCGAGGCCACCGGCGCGGGCGCCGGCAAGTCGGTCGGCAAGGGCCGGTCGAGGTTGGGCGCGAACAGTACGCTCTCGTTGAGCCCGGTCTCGCCGCGGGTGGCTCGCAACTCGTTGAGCAGCGGCAGCAGCACGATCGGGATGTCGCGGTGGCCGCCCTGCAGGCGCTCCAGGTAATCGGGCAACTGCACCACGCCGCGCATCAGCATCGCGCAGGCGTCGTCGCGGTCACCGATGTCGCCGTGGACCAGCGCCAACGACAGCCGCTCCATTTCTTCGGCCACCATCGCCGGCGCGTACAGCTCGACCATGCGCAACGTGCCGTGCACCTGGTGCAGGTGGCTGGCGCAAGCACGCATGCGGTCGCTGTCGCCGGGCGATTCGACGAAGGCCTCGATTTCCTGCCGCGCCTGGCGCAGGGTTTCGTCCAGCTCCGGCTTGATCCAGCCCAGCGTGGTGGTGTCGATAGCGTCGCGCATCACGGTCATCGTGCACCCCACCGGTCAGCGGGGCCGCGCCGTGGGCGTCGTCGGCCGGGGGTCATGCTGTTCATTACTCGATCCAATCCCGGGCTCAGGCCGGCAGCTTGAAGTCGGCGACCGAACGACGCAGGTCGGCGGCGAGCTGGGCCAGGTTTCCAATCGACTGCGCGGTCTGGTTGGCACCCTGGGTGGTCTGCGAGGTGATCTGCTGAATCGTGTTCATGGTCTGGGTGATGTTGGCCGCCGCACCGGACTGCTGCTGCGCCGCCGACGAGATTCCCTGAATCAATCCGGACAGATCCGACGACACCTTTTCGATCTCGCCCAGCGCGGTACCCGCGTCCTCGGCCAGTCGCGCACCGGCGACCACTTCCGAGGTGGTTTGCTCCATCGAGCTGACCGCCTCGTTGGTATCGGCCTGAATCGCCTGGACCAGCGATTCGATTCGCTTGGTCGCGTTGGAGGAGCGTTCCGCAAGGCGCTGCACTTCGTCGGCCACCACCGCGAACCCGCGGCCGGCCTCACCGGCGGAGGCCGCCTGGATAGCCGCGTTCAGCGCCAGGATGTTGGTCTGCTCGGAAATGTCGTTGATCAGTTCAACGATCGAGCCGATTTCCTGCGAGGACTCGCCCAGGCGCTTGATGCGCTTGGAGGTTTCCTGGATCTGGTCACGGATGTTGTCCATGCCCTGGATCGTCTGGCGCACCACGCCGGCACCGGCGGTCGCGATCTGCACCGAGCGCTGCGCCACGTCGGCGGACTCGGCGGAGTTCTTCGACACCTGGTCGATGCTGGCCGCGATTTCGCTGATGCGGCTGGAGGCGGAGGTGATCTCCTGCGCCTGGTGTTCGGCGGCCTCGGCCAGGTGCATCGCGGTGGCCTGGGTTTCCTGCGCGCTGGAGGCGACCTGCACCGAGGTGTCGGTAATGGTCTGCACCAGGCTGCGCAGCTGCTCGACGGCGAAGTTGATCGAGTCCGCGATCGCGCCGGTCATGTCCTCCGTCACGGTCGCCTTCACGGTCAGGTCGCCTTCGGCGAGCGAGCCCATTTCGTCCAGCAGGCGCATGATCGCCTCCTGGTTGCGGTCGTTGAGTTCCTTGGTGGTCTCGTAGCGCTTCTTCTGTTGGCTGTTGAGCGACAGCACCAGGAACACGATCGCGAGCAGCGCGATCACACCGGAAACGATCGAGATCCACAGGTTGCCGAGCAGGCTGGTGTCCTTCAGCGAGCCGAACGCGGTGAAGGCGTCGAACAGCGAGCGGCTGTCGGCCAGCAGCTGGTCGGAGCCGTTGGTGATCGCCTCGGCCGCGGCCTGCGCGCGGAACAGGTTCTGCGAGCTGGCGACGATCGCGTCGAGGTCGCCCTGCATCTCCTTCCACAGCGTCTCGGTCTGCTCCAGCGCGGCCAGCGCGCCGCCATTGCTGAGCTTGTTGACGCCACCGGCCTCGTCGCCGTTGCGCAGGCCGGTCAGCACGTTGTTGAAGATCGCCGCGTCGCGGACCAGGCCGTCACCCGCGGCCTGCGCACCGGCGCCACCGGCGCGGATCTCGGTCACCCGGCGGGCCATGGTGCCCGACAGCACCACCTGGCGCAGCGCGTAGTAGACCTGCGACGACGGCGAACCGCTGCCCGACATCGCGCGGACCAGCTCGTCCAGGCGCGCCTGCAACTGCGGCACCTCGCCGGTGAAGCTGTCGGCGTTGTCGGCCAGGCCGAGCACCGCCTTCTGGCTGGCGAGCACCTGCTGGGCGCTCTTGTCCAGCGGCGCCCAGGTCTGGGTCACCGCGTCGATCGGGCCGGTCACGCCCGGGGTCGCGCCGAAGTTGGCGTTGAGGTCGCTGATGTTCTCGTCGATCTGCGCCTGGGTGGCCTTGAACGCGTCGAACGCGGCGGCGTCACCGCCGACCGCCTCCTGGCCCTGCACCGCCAACTGCTGCGACTGCACCTGCAGGCTCGATGCCGAGGCGCTGGCGCCGCCGAGACGCGCGGCTTTCCAGGTCGCGTAGCCGGTGTTCAGGCCGAACACCAGCACCGCCAGGCCCAGCACGATCAGCCAGGTATTGACGCCGACATTGCGCGCCTTGCCGGCGGCGGAATTCATCTCAGTGCTCATTTTCGACCTCAGGTACGTTGCTGGCGCGGGGTGTACCGCTGTGGTGTTCGGGCCGCGGCATGTCGGAAGCGGCTTGTCTGAATTCGGGGGTGCGCGCCAGCCGGTCCAGGCTGAAGATTCCCCACGTGGTGTCGTCCAGGCGATAGGCCCGGCCGATGAAGTTGGCATAGCGGCCGTCGGCCAGATGGGCCGCGGCGTCATCACCGGCATCGCTTTCCAGATCGAGCAGATGCTGCTCGTTGAAGCTGCGCTGGCCGTAGAGCTCGTCGATCAGCACCGCTACGTCGCCGCCGGGCTGGCGCACCAGCAGGATCCGCTGGCTCTCGTGCAGCACGGTGCGCTCGCCTTCGAGGAACTGCTTGAGGTCGACGATCGGCAGCAGGTTGCCGCGGACGTTGGCCAGGCCGAGCATCCACGACTGCGCGCCCGGCACCGGGGTGACCTGCGGCAGCGGCAGGATTTCCAGCACTTCGCCGAAGTCGGAAGCCAGCCTGCGGTTGCCGATGCGATAGCCGACGCCGCGCCACAGGCCCGGGGCGTCGAGTTGCTCCGGCAGGCCGGCGACGTGGGCCAGGCTGCGGCGCTCGTAATCGACCAGCACATCGAACGGGGCAATGTTCATTGCCGGAGACCCCACTGACGGCGACCCGTTCACGATCCCAGCAGCGTGTTGATCCGGGCGATCAACTCGTCCTCGCGCGGCGGCTTGACGATGTAGTCCTTGGCGCCCTGGCGCAGGCCCCAGGCCTTGTCGGTCTCCATGCCCTTGGTGCTGACGATCAGCACCGGGATGGCCTTGGTGTCATCGTCGCGCGACAGTGCGCGGGTCGCCTGGAAGCCGTTCATGCCCGGCAGGATCACGTCCATCAGGACCAGATCGGGCTGCTCGCGGCGACATACGTCGATGCCGTCCTCGGCGCTTCCCGAGGCCAGCACGTCGTGGCCGTTGCGTTCCAGCAGTTGGGTCAGGACCGCCGTATCGGTCGGCGAGTCCTCGATCAGAAGAATACGTGCCATTGGTTGCCTTACCCCCCGGTCAGGCGTTGACGTGTGTGCGGATGGCGTCGAGGAGTTCCTCGCGCGTGAATGGCTTGGTGAGGTACTGCTGGGAGCCGACGATGCGGCCGCGCGCCTTGTCGAACAGGCCGTCCTTGGACGACAGCATGACCACCGGCGTGTCCTTGAACACCTGGTTGTTCTTGATCAACGCGCAGGTCTGGTAGCCGTCCAGGCGCGGCATCATGATGTCGACGAAGATGATCTGTGGCTGCTGGTCGGCGATCTTGGCCAGCGCTTCGAACCCGTCGGTCGCCGTCACCACCGCGCAGCCCTCGCGCTTGAGCAGCGTTTCAGCGGTACGGCGGATGGTCTTGGAGTCGTCGATCACCATGACCCGCAAACCATCGAGGCTGCCGCTGCGACCCTCGTCCTGCATTGTGCTGTATCCCCTGTCTCGACTTTTCTTGCTGCATCAGATCGCCGACGCCGGACCCCGGTGCGTCGCGAGGCTCCCTTTATTCCAAGCCTGACGCGGCCTGTCAAGCACGCATTTCGCCAACACCAACATGAATGCGGGTGCAGTGCCGCGATGGCATGTGATCCGCCTGCTACCATCGCCGCGGTTCCATCTCCCTCCCCCCGACCACTGCCGCCATGCCGCTGGACATCGTTGTCATCATGGACCCGATCGGGTCGATCAAGATCGCCAAGGACTCCACCTTCGCGATGCTGCTGGAGGCACAACGGCGCGGACACCGCCTATGGTACGTGCTGCCGGGAGGATTGGCGGCGCACGGCGATACGGCGGTCGCAAGGATGGCCGAATTGCGGGTGCACGACGATCCGGCGCACTGGTCCGATCTGGGACAGCCGTCGCAGATAGAGTTACGCCGCGGCCACGTGCTGCTGATGCGCAGGGACCCGCCGGTCGACGACGAATACATCCACGACACCCATCTGCTCGATCTCGCCCGGCGCGCCGGTGCGCTGGTGGTCAACGACCCGCAGGGCCTGCGTGACTACAACGAGAAGCTGGCCGCGCTGCTGTTCCCGCAATGCTGCGCGCCGAGCGTGGTCAGCCGCGACACGGCAAGCCTGAAGGCGTTCATCGCCGAACACGGCGAGGCGGTGCTCAAACCGCTGGACGGCATGGGCGGGCGCTCGATCTTCCGGGTCGGCCACGGCGATGCCAACACCAACGTGATCCTGGAAACCCTGACCGACAACGGCCGGCGACTGGCGATGGCACAGCGTTACCTGCCGGAAATCAAGGACGGCGACAAGCGCATCCTGCTGGTCGATGGGGTGGCGGTCGACTACTGCCTGGCGCGGATCCCGCAAGGCGACGAGTTCCGCGGCAACCTCGCCGTCGGTGGCCGCGGCGAGGGCCGGCCGCTGAGCGAGCGCGACCGCTGGATCGCCGCCCAGGTCGGACCGGAAATGAAGCGCCGCGGCATGCTGTTCGTCGGTCTCGACGTGATCGGCGACTACCTGACCGAGGTCAACGTCACCAGCCCGACCTGCATCCGAGAACTCGATGCGCAGTTCGGCCTGAACATCTGCGCCGGCCTGTTCGAGGCGATCGAAGCGCGCGCCAGCGCCGCATGAACGCGGCGGTCGTCCAGCCGCCCGGCATCCACGAGGGCCAGCGCCTCGGCGCGACCCTGGTGTTGTCGCTGCTGGTCCACGGCGTGCTGCTGCTCGGGGTCGGCTTCGCCCTGGAAAGCGCGGCGCCGGTAATGCCGACGCTGGACGTGATCCTGACCCGGACCAGCACCGCGCTGACCCCGGAGCAGGCCGACTTCCTCGCCCAGGCCAACAACCAGGGCGGCGGCGAGCACGACAAGAGCAACCGGCCGACCGAGCGCCAGTCCGGGCCGTTGCCGCAGGCGGCCAGCGGCGTCGCCCCGCGGCAATTGCGCGCACAATCTCCGGCGCCGCAACCGCCGCCGCAGTCGCGGGTGATCAGCAGCGTGCGCGGCGACACCGCCACCGCGACCGCACGCGCCACTCCCGACCCGGACGAACGGCCGCTGCCGCGCGGCGACCGCAAGATCGCTCACGACATGGAGATGGCGCGGCTGGCCGCCGAGATCCACCTGCGCTCGGAACGCTACGCCAAGCGGCCCAAGCGCAAGTTCGTCTCCGCCAGCACCACCGAGTACGCCTGGGCCGGCTACCTGCGCGGCTGGGTCGACCGGGTCGAGCGGGTCGGCAACCTCAACTATCCCGATGAAGCGCGGCGGCGCCGGCTCGCCGGACAGGTGGTGATCAGCGTCGCGGTGCGCCGCGACGGCAGCGTCGAGAACTCGGAGATCGTGGTGTCCAGCGGCATTCCGCTGCTGGATGCGTCTGCATTGCGCATCGCCCGGCTGGCCGAGCCCTACCCGCCGTTGCCGAAGACCGAGGAAGACCCGGACGTCCTGCATGTCACCCGGACCTGGGCGTTCCTGGCCGGCGGTGAACTGGTCGACCGCTAGGCGAGCGGGAGATTGTCGCGCGCATCGCGCAAGGCCTGTTGTTCGCGGCTGGTAAGGGCGACGTTGTTGCGCAGGTAGGCCGGCTCGACCCGCTCGGGTGCGAACGCTTCGCCGCGGGCGAAGGCGATTGCCGCGAGTCGCGCGACATCGCCGGCGTGCGGCAATGCGGTCGCATCGATGCTGCCGAGGCGGCTCGCCAGACGCTCGCGCAGGGCGCCATCGCAGGCGCCGAACCCGGTGCCGACGCCGTGCCAGTCGTGTTCGCCGTCGGGCAGTTGCACGGCATCGGGTGCGCCGACGGTTTCGCCGGTGAGCGCGACCGCGTCGCCGTCGCGCAGTTCGAACGCGGCGCTGTAGACCTCGCCCATGCGGGCGTCGATCGCCGCCAACGCGCGCGGGCCTGGGGCCTGCATCGCCAACGCCGCCAACGCCGCCAGCGTCGAGATCGGCACGATCGGCCGGTCCAACGCCAGCGCGATGCCCTGCCCGATCGCGATCGCCAGGCGCACGCCGGTGAAGGCGCCCGGGCCGCGACCAAGTGCGATCGCGTCGAGTTGCGACTTGGCAATGCCGGCGTCGGCCAGCAATTGGCCCGCCCACGGCAGCGCCAGTTCGGCATGCCGGCGCGGCGCGAGTTCGAAGCGCTCGCGCACCTCGCCGTCGACCCACAGCGCCACCGAGCAGGCCTCGGTCGCCAGTTCGAATGCCAGCAGTTTCATGGATGGACCTTCATTGCGCCGGCTTCATCGTCAACCTGGGCCAACGATTCTGGCGTAAAGAATGCCTGCACGTCTTCGAGCTTGCGGGTTTTCGGCAACGGCGGCAGCGACTCCATGAACACCCGGCCGTAGCTCTTGCCGAGCAGCCGCGGGTCGCACAGCACCAACACGCCGCGGTCGGTCTCGCTGCGGATCAGCCGGCCGGCACCCTGCTTGAGCGCGATCACCGCCTGCGGCAACTGCTCGTCGCGGAACGGGTTGCCGCCACCGCGGCGGATCGCCTCCAGCCGGGCCTCGAACACCGGATCGTCCGGCGCGGCGAACGGCAGCTTGTCGATGACGACCACGCTGAGCGCGTCGCCGGCGACGTCGACGCCCTCGCGAAAGCTCGCGGCACCGAGCAGCACGCCGTTGCCGGAGGCGCGGAAGCGCTCCAGCAGCAGCGAGCGCGGCGCCTCGCCCTGCACGAACAGCGGCCACGGGCCGCCGCGCAGCAATTCAGCGGCTTCGCGCAGGGCGCGGTGCGAAGCGAACAGCACGAACGCGCGGCCGGCCGAGGCTTCGAGTACCGGCCGAATCGCGTCGACGATCGATGCGGTGTAATGGCGCGCCGCCGGTTCCGGCAGGCCTCCGGGCAGGTAGCACAAGGCCTGGGTCGGCCAATCGAACGGACTCGGTGCCAGTAGCGTGATCGGATCCTTCAGGCCGAGCTTGATCGCGTAGTGCTCGAAGCGACCGCCGATCGCCAGCGTCGCCGAGGTGAACACCCACGCCGCCTGCGAACGCGCGCGGTGCTGGGCGAGCGGGCTGGCGACGTCGAGCGGGGTGCGGCTGAGACGGAAGCCGCGCGCGGTGAGTTCGTACCAGAGCACGCTGGGGGCGTCGTCGGCGCTAAGCGGACCGCGGTCGTCCAGCGGCTCGGGGTCGGCCTCGGCACCGGTGGCTTCATCGGATGCACCGGCACCGTCGTCTTCGTCATCAAATCCTTCGTCGCGCCAGCGCAGCAAGCGGTTCTCGAACTCCTTGGCCCGCGCCGTGCAGCTGTCGAAGCCTGGCGCCGCCTCGCGCAACGGCAGCAGCGCCGCGTGCAGGTCGCGCAACGCCTGCAGCAGGCCATCGACCGCCGCTTCGACATTTGCGTCCTCGGCGGCGCGGCGGCGGGTGCCCCGCACCGGCAGTTCGTCCATCGCCGCGCGCAGGGTCCGTACCGATTGCTCCAGCGCCCGGGTCGGCTCCTGCAATACCGCCAGTGCGCCGGTCGCCTGCTTGCATTCGGCCAGCGCATCGCGCGCGAGTTCGACCAGCGGCCGCGCGCTCAACGCCTCGCCGAAGAACTGCGCGGCCAGTTCCGGCAACTGGTGGGCCTCGTCGACCACGAATGCCTGCGCGCCCGGCAGGATCTCGCCGAAGCCCTCCTGCTTGAGCGCGAGGTCGGCCAGCAGCAGGTGATGATTGACCACCACCAGGTCGGCCGCCTGCGCGCGCTGCCGCGCCTGCACGACGAAGCAGTCGGAGAAGAACGGGCACTCGCTGCCGAGGCAGTTGTCGGTGGTCGAGGTCACCATCGGCAGCAGCGGCGAGTCGTCGGGCAGGGTTTCCAGCTCGGCGAGGTCGCCCATCCGGGTGCGCCCGGCCCAGGCGACGACGCGCTGGAACTGGCCGGCCATCTCGCGGCTGTGGAAGCGCCCCTCGCCCTTGGCCTGCTCCAGCCGGTAGTGGCACAGATAGTTGGCGCGCCCCTTCAGCAGCGCGGTCTTGAGGCCGATGCCGAGCGCATCGCGCACCCGCGGCAGGTCGCGGTGGTAGAGCTGGTCCTGCAGCGCGCGGGTGCCGGTGGAGACGATCGTTTTCAGCCCCGACAGGATCGCCGGGACGAGGTAGGCGAAGGTCTTGCCGGTGCCGGTGCCGGCCTCGGCGAGCAGCATGCCGCGGCTGTCGAACGCATCGGCCACGGCGCCGGCGAGATCCTGCTGGGCGCTGCGTGGGGCGAACGCGGCGATGTTGCGCGCCAGGTCGCCGCCCTCGCTCAAGGCCGCGCGGCTGGCGCTGCCAAGTCGGCTGCCGCCCTCGTCCATCTCAGTAGCGCGGCGGCGCGGCGACGGTGCAGGCGTCGCGCTGGCGGCGTGCCTCCGCCACGGCCGAAACGGCGGCCGCCGCAGCCATGGCGCCGGCTTCGGCCGTGCTGCTTTCGGCAGGCGACGGCGCGAGAATCTCGCGCACCTGCGCCACGGTTTCCCAGTGACGACGGCATTGCGGGCCGACCTCGGTGCCGATCGCGATGGCCCGTCGCGCCAACCGCTCGGCATCGTCGAGGTCGTGCAGCAGCAGTGCCGCCTCGGCGCGCTCCTGCAGCAGCGTCGGATCGTCCGGACTGATCGCCAGCGCCTGGTCGAGCACGGACGCGGCGTCGGCATGCCGGCCTTGCGCCTGCAGTGCGACAGCCTGCTCGCGCAGGTCGCCGACCTGCGAACTGCCGAGCGGCTTGACCACCAGCTCGGCGGAGGTCGCCGTGCCGGCCGCGCGGATCGCGGCGACCGCGGCGGCGGCATCGAACTGGGATTGCGACGGCGCCGGCGCGGTGCTGGCGCAGCCGGCCAACAACGCCAGCAGCGCCGCCATCGGCAACAGGCGATTCATGGCACCTCCATGGGTTGCGGCGGCGGTGGCGGCGGCTCCGGTGGAGCTTCCCGCTCGTCGTCGTCACGGCCAAAACCGAACCACTCGCGCCAGCCGCCTTCACCTTCCTCGACCACCGGTTCCGGCGGCTGGCAGGGCTGGTAGGCCGGCGCGAACCCGGCCACGAACGCGAACCGGCGCGCCCCCGGGCAGCCGGCATCGGTGGTCTGCGAACCGACCACCCACTGCCAGTCCAGCCCCTTGTCGCCAACCTTCAGTGGCGCGCTCGGCAGCCGGTTGAACAGGTTCGACCACACCCGCATGCCGCCGGTCGAGCCGTACAGGCCGGTCGGCTTGTTGTCGTCGTTGCCGACCCAGATCACCGCGAGATGGTCGCCGGTGTAGCCGGCGAACCAGCTGTCGCGACTGTCGTTGCTGGTGCCGGTCTTGCCGGCCGCCTGCAGGTTGCCCAGACCGTCGGCGACCAGCCGCCGGGCGGTACCGCTGCTCACCGTGCGCTGCAGGGCGATGGTAATCAGCCGCGCGGCGATCGCGTCGCCCTCCTGCGCCGGCGCCGGCTCGGTGTCGTAGCGGTTCAGCGCGCGGCCGTCGGCATCGAGCACGCCACGCACCGCGTGCAGCGGCTGGATCTCGCCGCCCGACGCCAGGAACTGGTACAGCTGCGCCATCGCGTACGGACTCTGGCCGACCGAACCGAGGATCAGCGACGGGTTCGGCTCGGCCTCGATCCCGGCCAGGGTCTGGATCAGGCCGGCGATCCGGCGCGGATCGACCTGCATGCCGATCCGCACGGTGGCCTGGTTGTACGAGTTCGCCAGCGCGTCGATCAGCCGCACGCTGCCGTGGCTGCGGTTGTCGGAGTTGCCCGGGGTCCAGCGCTTGCCGTTGCCGAGGGCGACGGTGACCGGCGAGTCGTCGACCCAGGTCGCCAGCGACCAGCGATCCGGCTGGGCCAGCGCCAGCAGGTAGACGAACGGCTTGAGCAGCGAACCGACCGGACGGCGCGCCTCGACCGCGCGGTTGAAGCCCGGCCGCGCCGGGGTGCCGCTGCCGACCACCGCCAGCACCTCGCCGTCGTGGACGTCGGTCAGCACCAGCCCGGCCTGCAGGTCGGGGCGATTCTTGCTGTCGAGGCTTTCCAGGGTCTTGGTGACCGCACCCTCGGCATAGGCCTGGGTCGACGGCGACATCCCGGTCATCACGCTGAGGCCGGCGCCGGCGAGCGCGTCGGCCGGGTAGTCGCTGGCGAGCTGGCGCCGAACCAGGTCGACATAGGCGGGGAAGCGGTTGGCCGACAGGCCGGGTTGCTCGGTCACGCCGAGCGGGGCCTTCAGCGCGCGCTGGTATTCGGCGTCGTCGATTAGCCCGGTCTCGTGCATCTCGCCGAGCACGAAGTTGCGCCGCGCGGTGGCGCGCTCGGGATGGTCGCGCGGGTCGTAGTACGACGGCCCGCGAACGATGCCGATCAGCAGCGCGATCTGCTCGGTGCCGAGGTCGGCGAGGTCGCGGCCGAACCAGAACTCCGACGCCGCGGCGACGCCGTGGATCGCCTGCGCGCCGCGCTGGCCGAGGTAGACCTGGTTGAAGTAGGCCTCGAGTATGGTCTTCTTGTCGTAGCGCGCCTCGATCAGCAACGCGTAGATCATCTCGTTGAACTTGCGGGTGAAGGTCTGCTCGCGACCGATCCCGAGCAGGCCGCTGCGCGCCAGTTGCTGGGTCAGGGTGCTGGCGCCCTGCACCGCCTCGCCGGCCTTGAGGTTGACCCACGCGGCACGCAGGATGCCGGACACGTCGATGCCGTGGTGATGGGCGAAGTCGCGATCCTCGACCGCCTGCAGGCCGGTGACCAGCAGTTCGGGCACTTCCTCCAGCCGCACCAGCCGGCGCTCTTCCTGCTTCTGCCCGTACAGGGTGGCGATGCGTGCCGGATCGAGCCGCGCGGCCTTGAGCTTGCTGTCGCTGGCCGCGTCCTCCAGCCGGGCGACCTTGCCGCCCGACAGCCGGACCTCGATCCGCCGCGGTGCCACCGGACCGTCGACATCGTTGAAGCCGCGGCTGGAGATCAGCCACTGGCCGCCGTCGCGCAGGTAGCTGCCCGGGCGGGTGCCGTCACCGGTGTGGTAACCGGCGGCGTCGAGCTCGGTCTTCAGGGTCTCGGCGTCCAACGCCAGCCCCGGAGCCAGTTCCAGCGGCTGCCCGTAGACACGGGTCGGCAACTGCCAGCGCAACTGGTCGAAACGCTGCCCGACCTCGTGGTTGAGGTACAGCGAATACGGGATCAGGAATCCGAGCCCCAAGCCGATCGCCGCCAGGACCCAGGTGACCAGCCGGCGCCGCCATTGCGGCGCGTTGCCGGTGTCGGGGTTGAAGTCGTCGTCTTCGTAATCGATTCGGGCCACAGGTGCGACAATCGCCGTAAGTGCTTGGAATTTCCGAGTCTAGCGCACCCCAAAAGCCGGCATCGCCTCGTGCCGGCGCGTCGCCGGTTACCATGTCCCGTTTGTTCATCAACCGTCGTCGAACCTTCGTGCTCATTTCCCTGCAGTTCCATCTCCGGCGCCACCTGCACCTGCTGCGCCGGGCATTGGGGAGCCTGCAGGCCAAGGGCTGGCATGCCACTTGGCAACGGGTCAGATCGACGGGCACAAGCGAACCCGCACGAGGGGAGCCTGCGCCGGCCGCGTCGGATTGGGGCAACCATCCCTGGATACTCGTCGTGGATAGCGCCATGCCGGCGCCCGACAGGGATTCAGGATCATTGCGCCTCTGCAACCTGATGCAAGCGTTGGTCTCCGCGGGTTACCGGGTTGCATTCGTCCCCGATGAGGGCGGGACCGATTGCGCGAATGCGGCCCGACTGCGCGCATCGGGCATCCACGTGCCCCGACTGCACGGTCCCCGCGATGGACCAGCCTGGTTTCGCCGGCATCGTCGGTCGCTGGTCTCGGCGATCCTGTGTCGGCACCACGCCGCGGGACACTGGCTTCCATTCGTACGAGCCGTGGCTCCGCAGGCATCCATCGTGTTCGACACGGTCGACCTGCACTTCCTCCGCGAGATGCGCGAGGCCGAACTGCACGATGATCGGCGATTGCACCGGCACGCGGAATCGACACGCCAACGCGAACTTGGCCTGGTCGACTGGGCGGACACCACCTGGGTGGTCAGCCCGATCGAACGGGACCTGTTACTCCAGGCCAGGCCGGACGCCGACGTGCGGATCGTGTCCAACATCATCGACGAGGACACCCCCGGGAAACCCTTCGAACAGCGACGTGACCTGCTGTTTGTAGGCGGCCTCCGCCACCCGCCCAACCGAGATGCGGTCGAATGGCTGGCGCGGGACATCTTTCCACGCATCCGGGCGGAGTTGCCGGGGGTGCGATTGCACCTTGTCGGTTCGACCGGCACCGGCCCGGCGATGACCCTCCCGGCCGAGTCCGGCATCCTGGTTCACGGCCACCTGCCGGACATCGCGTCCTGCCTGGACGGTTGCCGGATAGCACTGGCACCGCTGCGCTTTGGCGCCGGGGTCAAGGGCAAGGTCAATCTCAGCATGGCGCATGGCCAGCCGGTGGTCGCGACCGCCTGCGCTACCGAAGGCATGCACCTGCAACCCGGTATCGACGTACTGGTGGCCAGCGACGCCGAAACCTTCGCCGCCGAGGTCGTCCGCCTGTATCGCGACCCGGCCCTGTGGCAACGGCTGTCCGACCAGGGTCGTGCCAACGTGCGCCGGCACTTCTCGCCAGAGGCTGCGATCGCCACCGCAAAGGCTTCTCTGGGGCCGCCATGGGCACCAAGCCCATGACCACGACACCCAATACCTCCGAGTTCCTCTCGATGCGGATCCTGCTGATCGCCTATGAATTCCTCCCCAGTCCTTCGCCGCAATCATTGCGCTGGGCCTATCTCAGTCGCGAACTGCACCGGCTGGGTCATGAGATCCATGTCCTGACCATCGACCTGGGTGGCTCGACCCCGGGGCTGCCTGCGTTGCCGGCGGGCGTCACCGTGCATCGCACCCATCCCGGCCCCGTCCGCGGACTGGTCGCCATCCTCCGGCGCTATCGGGAACGGAAACGGGCGGCGGCCGCACCTTCCGTCCCCGCCGCCGCCGTGCCCTCACGCGGCGGCTGGAAGCATCGGGTATCCGTGGCACTGCAGCGCGTGGGCGAATCCTTGTGGTTCCCCGACCTGCGCGGCGAGTGGCATGCCCGCGCGCGCGCGCGCATGGATGAACTGCTCACCCAGTTGCAGCCCGACGTGGTGATCAGCTCGCACGAGCCTGCCACCACCCTCCAGCTCGGGCTGCGGGCCAAGCAATCGGGGTTCGGATGGATCGCTGACCTGGCCGACCCGGTCCTCGCGCCCTACACGCTGCCCCGCTGGCAGGACAAGGCGCGCAGGCTCGAGTCCGATGTCTGCAATCTTGCCGACCACATCCTGGTGACCACGCCCTCGGCACGGCGACTGCTGCTCGACCGCCACGCCGGAACGGCCCCAATCACGGTACTGACCCAGGGCTTCGACGACGGCGAACGCCCCCCCATTGGGCACGTCGATACCGCCCCGGACCAGCTCGAACTGCTCTATACCGGCAGCTTCTACCGTTTCCGTACCGCGGACGTGCTACTGCAGGCCGTACTGGAGACCCCCGGAGTCCGTCTGAACGTGGCGACCATCCACGTCCCCGGCGAACTACTGGCGGCCAGTCGGAGAAATCCGGACCGGATCCGCCTGCTGGGTTTCCTGCCGCATCTGGATGCACTGGCCTGGCAGCGCCGGGCTGACGTGCTTGTGAACCTGTCGAACAGCGATCCGGCGCAGGTGCCGGGCAAATGCTACGAATACATGGGCGCCAGCCGTCCGATTTTGCACCTCGGTGACGATACGGACGATGCGGTGGCCAGCCAGATTCGTGCACGGCATCGCGGTTGGGTATGCCCGCCGGAATCGCCGGCGGTCGCCGCGAGGCTGCGGCAACTGGTACAGAGGCGCTCCGAGGGTCGCCTCGACGAGGGCTTGTCGCTGGACCGTGAGGGTGTGTCGGAGTTCGGCTGGGGTCGCCTCGCCGGTCAGCTGGAGCAAGTGCTGCGCGATTGCTGCTCCCGCGAGAACGGTTAGTCGGATGTAGCCCGCGCCAGGCGGTCTGCGAGATCCGTCATCCCCGGCGTCTGCGGATCCAGTTCGCGTGCCCTGGCAAGCGCTGAACGGGCGACCGCCAGTTCGTATGCGCCGAGCCGCTCGTTGCCGTATGCCACCCAGCGTGTCGCCAGCCGTCGCCGGGCGTCGCCGACCTGCGCATCGTCGCCACCCAGCATCGTCCAGGCATCCAGGCAGGCACCTGCGCGGGACAACGCGTTGGCCTGCAGGTTCCGCCGGAAACAATCCCTCGCGGCCGGGGTCAACCTTTGCGTGGCGCGATCGACCGTCGGATCCCGCGGGGCGATCGCCTGTGCTGCGCGCACCTTGTCGTATGCGCTTTCGCCCGGGGGGGCCAGCAGGTCGCCGCGGGCTTCGGCCGCCGCGGCGGCATCGAGCAACTCCCGCACCCGGCGGTCGCGCTGGGCCGGTGGCATGTCGCTCTCCAGCCTGGCCTGCGACCGCCGGGCACGGGCGAGGTGGTCCTTGGCGGCGATCACCGCCGCCGCATTCGGGGCGATCTGCTGTGCCTCGATCAACGCGGCCCGGGCTTCCACGAAACGGAAATCCGCGGCGAGCCGCTCGCTGCGGGCGGCGTGGGCGTTGGCGACGCGCACCACCCCGCGCGCGGCGGCGATGTTGGCGGAGTCGATCGTCGCGACGGCCCGGTAGCCATCGAGGGCTTGCGACCAGCGTCCCGCCTGCAGGTCGGCATCGGCCTGTTGCAAACGCTGGTCAACGCGTCCGGCCAGCGCCGCCAGTGCGGCGGGCAAGCCGACGTGGCCCGGGTCCACCATCTGCACCCGCGCGATCAACGCCGCCGTTCCTGTCGGATCATCCCGCTGCATGGCCTCGTCGGCGCGCTGCAGGAGTCCGGCCAGGGTGTCCTCGCGACCTTCCAGTGCGGCGGTGTGGTGCGGCCGCAATGCCAGTATCCGCTGGTACAGGGGCAGCGCCGAGTCGTCGGAACCGTCGAGTCGACCGGCCTCGAGCGCGGCATCGGCCGTGGCCAGCAACTGGTCGAGGCTGTCGCCGTCGCCGGCGCGCTGGCGCAGGCGTCGCGCCAATGTGTCGGTTTGCGCGCGCGGAACCTCGAGTTCGCGGGCGAGCTGCAGGAGCCGGCGAGCGTCGGCATCGCGTCCCTGCGCCAGCGCAACCTCGGTCTTTGCCAGGGCCGCTCGCCCGACCCGCGCCAGACCCTCGCGCGCGTCGGGGCGATCGGGATCGAGTGCCAGCGCGGCCTCGTAGAGTTCGCGCGCGCCGCGGCCGTCGACACGGGTCAGTTCGCCGGTCTGCAGTGCCTGGGCCGCATCGGCCCGCAACTGCTGGATGCGGGTCTCGGGCCACAGCCAGTCCGAAATCGGTTCGCGCGCCAGCAAAAGCAGGCCGATACCGGCAACCGCAAGCACAGCCACGGTCCAGCGCCGCCGCGAGGGCAGGCGTGGGCGCGGGGGCGGGGGCGGCTCATCCCTCGGCGAGGCATCCGTCGCCGGCGCGTCCCGCCCCAGCGACGGCTCGATCCTCCGGGACCGCCATTCCCGGTCGCGATCACCACCGTATCCGTCACCCGACTTGCGCATGGATGCAGGATAGTCCTCCGCCGCGGCAACGGTGCGTCAAACCGCGGGTGTCGCGCCGCTCGTCAGCCGCGCCGCGCCTGCTCGACCCCGGGCAGCGCGGCGAGCTTGCCGAGCAGGGTCGACAGCTGGCCGTAGTCATCGACTTTCAACCGCATCAGGAACCGCACCCGCGCGCCATTGCGCTGGTGATCGCTGTGGATGCTGGTGAGGTGGGCGTCACCCTGCGCGATCAGGTTGGTAACCTCCTTCAGCAGCCATTTGCGGTCGACCGCGAGCACCTCGATATCGACCTCGTAGGCACTGCCGGCACGGCCCCACTCCACCGGCAGGCTGCGCTGCGGCTGGGCCGCGGCGAGGCGCCGGTACGAGGCGCAGTCGCGGCGATGCACGGTGACCCCACGGCCGCGGGTCAGGTAGCCGGCGATCGGCTCGCCCGGCAGCGGCTGGCAGCAGCGCGCCATCTGCACCAGCAGGTTGTCGACGCCCTGCACGGTGAAGTCCGAAGCCTTGCCGCGCGGCACCCGCCGCGGCAGCACCGGGGCGGCCGGTTCGCTGGCGGACGAGGCGCTGGCGGCGCGTTCGTGTTCGAGCAGGATCCGGCCGACCTGGTGCGGGCCGACGTCACCGAGCGCGACCAGCACATGCAGATCGCCGTCATGGGCGAGCTTGAAACGCTCGCGCGCCGGCGCGAGGTCGGCGCCGAGCAGGCCGAGCCGGCGCAGTTCCTTGTCGAGCAGGTCCTTGCCTTCGGCCTCGTTGCGCGCGCGGTCGAGCTTGTGGAACCAGTTGCGGACCTTCTCGCGCGAGCGGCTGCTGGCGAGGAAGCCGTTGGCCTCGATCAGCCAGTCGCGCCGCGGCTCGCCGGTCTTGGCGGTCATGATCTCGACGCGGTCGCCGCTGGCCAGCTTGTGGTCCAGCGGCACGATCCGGCCGTCGACCTTGGCCCCGCGGCAGCGGTGACCGACCTCGGTATGCACGCGGTAGGCGAAGTCCAGCGGGGTGGCGCCGGACGGCAGGTCGATCACCTCGCCCTTCGGGGTCAACACGTAGACGCGGTCTTCGACCAGCTCGGTATCGAGCTCGCGCGCCAGGGTCGCCTCGTCGGGTTCGGCGCCGTCGGCGGCCGGCTCCAGCAGCTTGCGCATCCACGCGATCTTGCGGTCGAACGCGACATCGCCACCGCCGGCGCCTTCCTTGTACTTCCAGTGCGCGGCGACGCCGAGCTCGGCCTGCCGGTGCATCTCGAACGTGCGGATCTGCACCTCGAGGGTCTTGCCCTCGGGGCCGATCACCGCGGTGTGCAGCGAGCGGTAGTCGTTGCGCTTGGGCCGGGCGATGTAGTCGTCGAACTCGCTCGGGACCGGCGTCCAGCTGGCGTGCACCGCGCCGAGCGCGGCGTAGCAGTCGCCGACGCCGTCGACCAGCACCCGCACCGCGCGCAAGTCGTAGAGCTCGCCGATCGGCACGTCCTTGCGCTGCATCTTTTTCCAGATGCTGTAGATGTGCTTCGGCCGGCCGGCGATGTCGGCCTTGAGGCCCTGCGCGTCCATCGCCTCGCGCAGGGTCTGCTTGACCGCCTCGATGTAGCGTTCGCGATCGGTGCGCTTTTCGTCGAGCAGGCGCGCGATCTGCTTGTAGGTGTCCGGTTGCAGGTAGCGGAACGCGAGGTCCTCCAGCTCCCACTTGAGTTGCCAGATGCCCAGCCGGTTCGCCAGCGGCGCGTGGATGTCGCGGGTCAGCGTGGCCAGGGCGAGGCGGCGGTCCTCCGGCAGGTTGGCGGCCTCCTGCATCCGCGCCAGTTGCCGGGCCAGCAGGATCGGCACCACGCGCAGGTCCCGCACGATCGCCAGCAGTAGCCGACGCAGGCCCTCGCTGCCGTTGCGCGGCCCCTGCTCGGCGTGCAGTGCCCACACCTGTTCGGCCGCGCGTTGGCCATCGAGCAGCGGGGCGATGGTCGGGTGTTCGCGTTCGAACGTGGGGCCGAGGCGCTGCTGCAGCAGCGGGTAACCGTGGACGATCGCAGCGACCAGGGTGTCGCTGTCGGCATCGAGGCGCTGCAGTGCGGCGAGCATCCGCGTGACCGTCGCAGGCGGATCGCGGGCCTCGCGCCCGGCGTCTGCTCCGGCGGCCTCGCGCAGGGCACGCTGCAGGGGTTGCGCGATCGCCTCAGCCGGGAGCCGGGCGAGCACGGACTCCAGATCCGGCGCCGGATCGTCGGGGGCGGGCGCAGCGGGCCCGGGTTCATGGCGGCGCGTACTCATGGCGACGCAGGTTCATTTCGACGCAGGGGGGAATGACTACACTAGCGAGCAACTGTTCGCAGTCATAGCCTCAGGACCCGTCAAATGCACCGTTCAAGCTGCCCGACCAAACCGTTCCCACGCCTTTCCCGTTCATTCGCCCTGGCCGGCGTGCTGCTGGCGGCCCTGCTCGCCGCGCCGCTGGCGTTCGCACAGCAGGCCGGCGACCGGATCGAGCAACAGATGACACCCGAGCAGTTCGAAGCCGCGGGGCTGGACCAGCTCAGCGCGGAGCAGCTGGAAAACCTCAACGCCTGGCTCAACCGCACTCTGGTGGTTGAAACCACCAAGGCCGCCAAGCAGGCCAAGGAAATGGTGGAGGACGAAAACCGGGGTTTCCTGAGTTTCGGTTCGGACGAGCCGGTCACCGGGCGGCTGCAGGGCGAGTTCCGTGGCTTCGGCAAGGGGCGCGAGTACCGGCTCGAGAACGGACAGTTGTGGCGCCAGACCGACAACGCCACCCTCGCCGGAGCGCGGCTGGACAGCCCGCAGGTGACGATCAAACCATCGATGATCGGCAGCGCCTGGTACCTCAAGGTCGAGGGCTACAACACCGCCGCCAAGGTCCAGCGGATCAAGTAATCCGCGACAGCCGCGCCGCGAGTTTCTTCGGCGAGATGCCGCGCGCGCCGAGTTCCTGCGCGAACAGCGAGACCCGCAGTTCCTCCAGGTCCCAGCGCAACGCCTGCCACTCGGGCTCGTCGCCCCTGTCGGCAGCGGTGGCGTTGGCCAGTGCGTCGGCGAACGGCTTGAGTTCGAACATCTTGTCCTGGTCGCGGATCGGGTCGCGCAGCGCGCGTTCACCGCGCAGGGCCAGCGCCTTCAGGTAGCGCGGGTAGTCGCGCAGCGCCTCGGCCGGCACGTCGCGCAGGAAGCCCGGCGAAGTCAACGTGGCGAGCTGCGCGCGCATGTCGTCGAGGTTGCCGCTGGCCCAGCCCATCAGCGGCGATTCGAGTTTGGCGCGCACTTCGGACACCGCGGCGAGGATGGTCTCGGCCTGGCGCAGGCGTTCGATCGCTTCGGGAAAGAGTTGTTTGCCGACGGCATCGCGGCGCGCGACGAACGCATCGGTATCGCGGATGTCATCGAGGTCTTCGGCCACCAGTGCGGCGAACGCGCCGTCGACCAGGTCGTCGCGCAGGCGGTCGCCACCGCCCTGCCCGCGCGGCGCCGCCGATTCGATCGCGGCGTAGAGCAGGCCGGCCTTCGGCGACACCGGCAGTTGCTTGCGCGCCTGCTTGCGCTTGTCGGCCAGCGCTAGCGACAACAGTCTGCGGACGCCACGCGGATGGTGGCGCAAGGCGGTGTCGCGCTCGGCGTGGACCTGCAGCGAGACGCTGTCGCCGTCATCGTGCAGCGCCGGGTAGGCCGGCACGCCGGCAGCGCCAGGCACGCTGGCCGGGATCGGCGTGTCGGGGAAATCGACCAGGCCGCGCTGGCCGAGGCCGTCGGCCGCGTGCGCGGCGAATGCACGGGCGGCGCGGACGCCGAAATCGGCGCGCAACGCGTCGAGGTCGCGCGAATCCGCCAGCACCGTGCGGCCGTCGCGGTCGTGCAGCCGCAGGTTGGCGCGCAGGTGCGGCTCGAGCGCGGCTTCGTCAAAATCGGTCGGCGCAACTGCGGCACCGGTGACCTTATGCAGGAAGCGCGCGAGCGTGCCGGTAAACGCGTCCGCCCCGGGCCCGGGATACGCCTCGGCGAATGCGCGGGCGAAGTCCGGCGCCGGCACGAAGTTGCGTCGCTGCGCCTTCGGCAGCGACTTGATCAGCGCGGCCGCCTTGTCGACGACGAAGCCCGGCGCGAGCCAGCCGAGCCGAATCGGGTCGAGTGCATTGAGCAGGTGCAGCGGCACCGCGACGGTCATGCCGTCGTCGACCGCGCCGGGCTCGAAGCGGTACTTCACCGCCAACCGCGCGTCGCCGAGTTCGATCACCGGCGGGAAGCGCGCGGCGTCGGTCTCGTCGCCGATCAGCAGGTCGTCGAGTGACCATTCCAGTGCCACCTTCCTGGGCGGTGGCAGCTTGTTGAACCAGGCATCGAGGGCCTGCGCGTTGTGCACGTCCGGCGGTAACCGGTCGAGGTACCAGCGCGCCATCCAGTCCTCGTCGACGACGATGCCAGCGCGACGCTGCTTGGCCTCCTCCTCGCGGGCCTTGTCGACGGTGGCCAGGTTGCGCCTGAGGAACCCGCTGCGACTGTCGATCTCGCCGGTGACCAGCGCGTCACGCACGAAAATCGCGCGACTTTCCTCAGGGTACAGCCCGCCGTAGTGGATCGGCCGTTTCGGCGCCAGCACCAGCCCGAACAGGCTGACCTGCTCGCTGCCCAGCACGCGACCCTGCGAACGCGACCAGCGCGGGTCGAAATGGCGGCGCGCGAGCAGGTGCGGCAACTCGTCGATCGCCCACTGCGGCTCGATCGAGGCGTTGCTCATCGCCCAGACTTTCTCGGTATCGAGCAGGGTCGCCGACAGTACCCACGGCGGCGGTTTGCGGATCAGCCACGAGCCCGGGAACAGCCCGAACTTGCGACCGCGCGGCCCATCGTAGACCGCGGCGGGCTTGCGCTCGCCGGGCTTCCTGGCGGGCGCCTTGGCATCGGCCGGCGGCACCCGGTGGCCAATCTGGGTCGGCAGGCCGGTAATCAATGCGCGATGCAGGTTGGCGAACGCGCCGGCATCGAGTTCGGTGGCCACCGCGCTCTGCTGCCAGCCGAGCTCATCGGCCATCAGCTTCAGCTGGCGGTGCAGCTCGCGCCATTCGCGCATGCGCAGGAAGCCGAGGAAGTTCTTATCGCACCAGCGCCGCAGCTGCGACTGGGTCGAGGCCTCGTGTTGCTCCTGATAGGCCGCCCATAGCTTGAGGATGCCGACGAATTCGGAGTTGTAATCGACGAACTGCACATGCGCGTTGTCGGCCGCGGCACGTTGGTCGGCGGGCCGCTCGCGCGGGTCCTGGATGCCGAGGAACGAGGCGATCGCCAGCATCTCGCGCAGGCAGCCGCGGGCGTTGGCGGCGACCAGCATCCGCGCCAGCTTGACGTCGATCGGCATGCGCGCCATCAGCTTGCCGGTGGCGGTGAGCTTGCGCCCGCTGTTGTCGGAAGCGGCGTCGGTGGCGCCGAGTTCGGCCAGCTGCTGCCAGCCGTCGGCGACCGCGCGCGAATCGGGCGGCTCCAGGAACGGGAAGCTTTCAATGTCGCCCAACCCCAGCGACAGCATCCGCAGGATCACCCCGGCCAACGCCGCGCGACGGATTTCCGGGTCGGTGAACTCCGGCCGCGACTCGAAGTCGGCCTCGCTGTAGAGCCGGTAGCAGGTGCCTTCCGACACGCGGCCGCAGCGGCCCTTGCGCTGGTTGGCGCTGGCCTGGCTGACTGGCTCGATGTGCAACCGGTCGAGCTTGCCACGCGGGCTGTAGCGCTTGATCCGCGCCAGCCCGGGATCGACCACGTAGCGGATCCGCGGCACCGTCAGCGAGGTCTCGGCGACGTTGGTCGCCAAGACGATGCGGCGCAGCGTGCCGGGATTGAACACCCGGTCCTGGTCGCGCACCGACAACCGCGCGTACAGCGGCAGCACCTCGGTATGGCGGTACTTGCGGCGCTCCAGCGCCTGGTGGGCGTCGCGGATCTCGCGTTCGCCGGGGAGGAATATCAACACGTCGCCGCGTGGATCTTCCCGGGTCACCTCGTCGCAGGCGCCGACGATGGCATCGACCACGGTGCGCTCGCCTTCGCGCTCACCCTCGCCTTCCAGCGGCCGGTAGCGCACCTCGACCGGGTAGCTGCGGCCCTCGACGTCAACCACCGGCGCGTCGTCGAAATGCTCGGCGAAGCGCGCGGTGTCGATCGTCGCCGAGGTCACGATGACCTTGAGGTCGTGGCGCTTCTTCAGCAGCTGCTTGAGGTAACCGAGCAGGAAGTCGATGTTGAGACTGCGCTCGTGGGCCTCGTCGATCAGGATCGTGTCGTAGCGCGACAGCCAGCGGTCTGACTGGATCTCGGCCAGCAGGATGCCGTCGGTCATGAACTTGATCGCGGTGTCGTCGCCGACCTTCTCGTTGAAGCGCACCTGGTAGCCGACCGCGCCGCCGAGCGGCACCTGCAACTCCTCGGCGACACGCTTGGCCACCGCGCGCGCGGCGATCCGGCGCGGCTGGGTGCAGCCGATCATGCCGGCGGCGCCGCGCCCGGCGGCCAGGCACAGCTTGGGAATCTGGGTGGTCTTGCCGGATCCGGTCTCGCCGGCGATCACCACCACCGGATGTTCACGGATCAACGCGACAATGCGCTCGGCCTCGGCGGCGATCGGCAAGGACGGGTCGACCGGTGCCGACGGCAACCGGGCGGCGCGGGCCTGGCGCATCGCGACCGAGTTCGCCAGTGCCTGTTCGAACGCCGCTTGCAGTCCGCTGTCATCGGGCCTGCCACGCCAACGCGACCACAGGCCGTGCAGGCGGCCGCGGTCACGGGTCAGCGCGTCGTCGATCGCACGGCGGGCCTGCCGCAGTTCGGGTGGCAGCGGCGCTGGGCGTCGTGACGCGGTCTTAGCAGTGGCGTCGATAGGCTTCATTGATAACGGCGGAAGAAACAAACCATTTCACACGGCAGATCGCGGCGCTTATTGTCGCTGCAACAGGCAAAAAGGGAGAAACGCATGGCCAAGACCACCAAACCCGGCAAGACCAAGTCCACCGGCAACAAGTCCGCGGCGCGCAAACCGGCAGCGTCGCCCGCGAGCGGCTCCAGCGCCCCGGCGATAGATATCGGGATCGGCAACGCCGATCGCAAGAAGATCGCCGACGGGCTGTCGCACTTCCTTGCCGACGCCTACACGCTGTATCTGAAGACCCACAACTTCCACTGGAACGTCACCGGGCCGATGTTCAATGCGCTGCACGTGATGTTCGAGGACCAGTACACCGAGCAGTGGAATGCGCTGGACGAGATCGCCGAGCGCATTCGCGCGCTGGGCTTCAATGCGCCGGGTTCCTACGCGGAGTTCATCGAGCTGTCGTCGATTCCGGAGGAGCCGGGCCTGTCCGACATTCCCGACTGGAAGGAAATGGTGCGCCAGTTGACCGTCGGCAACGAGGCGGTCTGCCGCACCGCGCGCAAGGTGCTGAAGACCGCCGACGATGCTGGAGACGACCCGACCGTCGACATGCTGACCCAGCGTTTGCACACGCACGAGAAGTACGCCTGGATGTTGCGTTCGTTATTGCAGTAGGTTCCAAGAAGCGTCTGGAAGCTCAGGGACCCCGGGGTTATCGCCCCGGGGTTTTTTGTATCCGATCGCACGCGGTAGACGCGGGAGCCGGCCCGCGGGGGGATTGCTACTCCCCTCGGTCAGGGCTTCCTGCCCTGACTCGGGGCCGCCGACCATCCATGGTCGGCTTTCCGCAATTCCCCCCGCAGGCCGACCCCCGCCCGGATGTCATCGGTTTCGGCGGAGCCAGTTTTTTGTAGGAGCAACTGTCTTCTTCAAATCGGCTGCGGGACCCAAGGTGCGCCATCGCGGATCATGGCGTAGTCGTCCCAGGAAAGAGCGCATGCAGGCGACCAGGGCCACCTTGGCGCACTTGCCGCGACTTCGTAGTTCCAGGTATCGGCGTTTCAACTCCGGGTGCGTCCGGATGGCGCTCCATGTCGCCATGT
>JBOHYB010000014.1:0-78549 GCA_050737695.1 Lysobacter sp.
CCGCGATGGCGGCGACCCGGTCGAGAAGTTCGCGACCCCGCTGCTGTTCGTCGAGTCTCCCGACGCCATCGCGCTAACCACGCCGAACAGCGCCTTGGCCTATGCCGGCGGCAACGTCCACCTGACCGCCCAGCATGACGCCCACCTGACCGCCGGCCACACCTTCGCCGGCGTCAGCGGCGGCCACGTGGCCCTGTTCGCCCAACACGGCCCGATCAAGGCCATCGCCGGCAACGGCCCGCTGAGCCTGCAAGCCCACGCCGGCCCGCTGGAACTGCTGGCCGACCAATCCGTCACCGTCATTGCCACCGACGAGCGCATCGACGTATTGGCGAAACAGAAGGTCGTCCTGCAAGCAGGCCAGACCCAGATCACGCTGGAGGGCGGAGACATCACGTTCGCCTGCCCGGGCAACTTCACGGTCAAGTCCGGGCAGCAGCCGTTCAAGGGTGGGGCATCAAATGCGACACAGCTGACGAAGTTGCCGGACACCCGCATCAAACGATTCGATCAGCAGTTCCAGCTGATCAACGAACTGACAGGAGAGCCGGTCGAAGACATGCCGTACAAGCTGGTACTTGCGTCGGGCGACAAGTACTTCGGCACTACCGATCACGAGGGCAAAACGCTACGCATTGGCTCTGTGGCAAGCGAGGAAGCAAAAGTCATATGGGGCGAAACACAGGCAGGCACGTCCAATGCCTAAGCCAACTACAAAGGCACAAACCGTTTCGCCCCGGAACAGCGTTGTGCAAGCAAAAATCAAGCCTGTCGCTGAGATTCATATTCTTGTGGGCGGTCCGTATGTTAAAGATGGCGAGGAGCATCGCTATGGCCATACCGCGTTGCGAGTGAAGTTTAAGGGTTCCGATCTGACGTACGATTTCGGGAGATACGGTGCCACTAGAGGCACCTTTGGGGAATCTGGCGACGGCATATTGCGGGTCTGGACTGATTTTGACGCCTACATAAAAGGCGAGAACGCGCTTCATCGAACCACAATGGGCTTCGTTTACTACGTATTCGATCATCAAGCAGATGCTGCAAACGGGTTCTTTGACGAAAAGATCAGCACAGCAACTCCCCTGCCAAGGAAGAACCGCGCCAGCATGAAAACATACAAGCTGGCCATGGATTACCATGCTCTTGGACCGAATTGCACGACGTTAAGCGTTGAGGGCGCGAGGGCGGCTATCAAGAATATTGACCGTGGGTCCGACACATACAACAAGCCTGAAGATGTTCTTGATTGGAAGGAGCGTCTCGCGCTCTCTGCAAACGGAGGCTCAAAAAGGCTGTTCCTGCCCGCAAATCTCCAAAAGTTCCTCGCGGCCGAAAAGGCTGTCAGAGTGGATCGCACTGACGAGTACGGAGGGAGCTAATGAAATTGCGGACTGTGTTTTTTTTCATCATATGGTCAGCTGCTGTTGCGATCGCGACTATTTTTTTTGCAGGACTGCTAGAGAGGCACTATATGAGCCAGCGAATTCATACACTTGAACAACCCTTGATGCTCGAAGGTTCGGCAGAAGCCGGCCATAACTACCTTCTGCCTATAGGTACAACCCTGTACTTCGACCAGGCTTTTCCAGAAGGGTTTATTAGATATCGTGTGTATTTTAATGTGGAGGGGGTTGATCTTCAGTCCAGCACACTTGAAGATCCAAGTGAGATTCGTCCGATCTCTGCTTATCCTGTTGACAAGGCTGCGTTGGCCAAACTCTTGCGCGAGTATCCGCTTACCAAAGGTGAGCTAGCGTCAATATTGAAGAGTAGTCAGCTTTCCAAGCAGGACATTCGTGATGTCCTGGTTGAATACAGCCGATAATATGGTCGACAGTCGGGTCAGGCATCGTTTGGCGGCCGAGCCATGGAGTCACCCTCACTCACCGGCGGGTCCCCATGAAAGCAGAAGCTGCCGCGGCCTTGCCGTTTGGCCCGGTACATCGCGGCATCCGCACGCTTGATCAGGGTGTCTGCGTCGTCGCCGTCATCGGGGTAGAGGCTGATGCCGATGCTTGCCGTGAGCGACAGCTCGTAATCGTTCACCTGGTGCGGCAGGGCGAGCTCCCCGATCAACTTGTCCGCGACCTTGACGGCGTCGGAGGGTTGCGCCACTTCGTCGAGCAGGATCAGGAATTCGTCGCCGCCGTGGCGGCTGACGGTATCCACCTCGCGCACGGTGGATGCCAGGCAGCGTGCCGCCAGGGTGAGCACTTCGTCGCCGAATGCGTGGCCGTGGCTGTCGTTGATCTGTTTGAAGTTGTCGAGGTCGACGAACAGCAGCGCCAGGCGGCTGCCGCGGCGGTTGGCGTTGGCGATCGAGTGGGCGAACCGGTCCAGCAACAGCACCCGGTTCGGCAGCCCGGTCAGGGCATCGAGGCGGGCCGAGCGGGCCGCATCCGCCAACGCCCGCGCGGCGGTCTCGGCGTCGAGACGGGCCTGCAGCGCGGCGGACACCAGCCGCTCGTTGGCGTCGACGATATCGGCTGCCAGGTTGCGACCGAGCCGGCACTCGGCATCGATCACCGCCTGCTGCAGGCGAACCAGCTCGGCGCGCGCTTCTTCGATCTGTGCCTTCAGTCGTGCCAGTTCGCGCGCGGCCTGCGCCGTCGGACGCTCATCCGGGTCGAGGGGGCAGGCGCTCACGAGTGCAGGTTCCTGCTCGTTGACTCGCGCTGAGCCGGTTCCGGGACTCGCGCGTTCGGAGCATCCGGCGCGCATACGAAGCGCAGCAGGCGCTCGGTCAGCGGCAGGCCGACCAGGCTCGCAAGCATCCCATGGAATGCCTGTAGCAGTTCGTATCCACTCGCAGCAGCGGTGTCGGTGCTCTGTTGGGCGAAGGCGGCCTTCAGCGCCTCGGGCACCAGTGTCTGGCCGCTTTC
Organism: Lysobacter sp.; assembly: GCA_050737695.1. Taxonomy (GTDB): domain Bacteria; phylum Pseudomonadota; class Gammaproteobacteria; order Xanthomonadales; family Xanthomonadaceae; genus Novilysobacter. The sequence continues at coordinate 2,886 of JBOHYB010000014.1, forward strand.
GCAGATCTCCGCAAGCCACGGCCGGGATCCGGCGGCGAGGCAAATGCTGCGTTGGTACAGCAACGCGACGGCCTGCGGCCCCAGCACGGGCGACAGGGCGGTATCGATCTCCCGCCATGTCGAAACGATCGCGTCGGCGATCTGCTGCGCATCGGCGCCGGTTTCGACCCGGTGTGCCAGGGCGGCGACTATTCGGCGGCTCTGCTGGTTTTCCACGGAGGAGGTCGGGGGATCTGAAGGGTCCCGTTGACCGTACAACCGAGGCGGTGAAAGCTTTATGAGGGGTGTGGGCGTCAGTCGAGGAACTGCAGCTTCGCCAGCTCCGCGTACAGGCCGCCCTCGGCCAGCAACTGCTGATGGGTGCCTTCGGCGACGATGCGGCCGTGGTCCATCACCACGATGCGGTCGGCCTTGAGCACGGTGGCCAGGCGATGGGCGATGACCAGGGTGGTGCGGCCCTCCATCAGGGTTTCCAGGGCTTGCTGCACGGCACGCTCGCTTTGCGCGTCCAGTGCGCTGGTGGCTTCGTCGAGCAGCAGGATTGGGGCGTCCTTGAGCAGTGCGCGAGCAATCGCGATGCGTTGTTGTTGGCCGCCGGACAGCCGCGCGCCACGTTCGCCCAATTCTGTGTCCAGACCCTCGGGCAGGGCGCTGATGAAGTCGGTCGCGTGTGCGGCCTCGACCGCGGCGTCGACCTCGGCATCGCTGGCTTCCAGGCGGCCGTAGCGGATGTTGGCGCGGGCGCTGGCGGCGAAGATGGTCGCCTGTTGCGGGACCAGGGCGATCGCGTCGCGCAACTCCGCCAGGTCGAGTGCGCGGATGTCGTGGCCGTCGACTCGCAAGGTGCCGGTACGTGGGTCGTGGAAGCGCAGCAGCAGCGAGAACACGGTGCTCTTGCCGGCGCCCGACGGCCCGACCAGGGCGACGGTTTCGCCGGGCTGTACATGCAGGTTGAAGGTATCCAGCGCTGGCAGGTCCGGCCGCATCGGGTAGTGGAAGGTGACATCGTCGAACGCCAGCTCGCCGCGCACCGGCCGTGGCAGCGGTCGGGGCTGCGCCGGCGCAACGACGGTCGGGTGTTCGGCGAGCAGCTCGGTGATCCGGCCCATGCCGCCGGCGGCGCGCTGCAACTCGTTCCAGACCTCGGCCAGGGCGCCGACCGAGCCGCCGCCGATCAGCGCGTACAGCACGAACTGGCCGAGCAGGCCGGCGCTCATCTCGCCCTCGACGACGTCATGCGCGCCCGACCACAGCACCAGCGTGATCGCGCCGAACACCAGCACGATCGCGATTGCGGTGACCCACGCCTGGGCCTGGATGCGCCGGCGGGCGGTGGCGACGGCGAGCTTCAGTGCCTCGTCGAAACGGCCGAGTTCGTACGGTTCGCGGGCGTGCGCCTGCACCGTGCGCACCGCGCCAAGGGTTTCGTTGGCGAGGGCGTTGGCGTCGGCGACCCGGTCCTGGCTGGCGCGCGAGATCTTCTGCAGCCGGCGCCCGCCGACCACGATCGGCAACACCGCCAGCGGAATGCCGACCAGCGCGTAGGCGGCCAGGTGCGGGCTGGTCACGAACAGCATCGCGATGCTGCCGATGAAGGTCACCAGGCTGCGCAAGGCGACCGACATGCTGGTCGCGATCACGCCGCGCAGCAGTTCGGCATCGGCGGTCAGGCGCGACACCAGTTCGCCGCTGCGGTTGCGCTCATGGAAGCCGGCGTCGAGCCCGATCAGGTGGGCGTACAGGCGCTCGCGCAGGTCGGCGACCACCCGCTCGCCGAGCAGGGAGACGAAGAAGAAACGCGCTGCGGTCGCCAGCGCCAGGGCGACGGCGACGATGAACAGCAGCGCGAACGCGCGGTCGATCGCGCCGCCGCCGCCCTGGGCGAAGCCCTGGTCGATCATGGTGCGGAACGCGACCGGCAGGCTCAGGGTGGCGGTCGAGGAACATGCCAACGCCAGCAACCAGGCCATGAACAGCCCGCGGTGCCGGCGCACGAACGGCCACAGCATGCGCAGGCTGCCGATCGGGGCTTTGGCTGGGGAGGGCGAGGGGATTTCGGCTTCGAGCGCAGCGGTCATCGGAGCATTGTCCGCTATCGGCGGTGTCTGCTGCATCTGGCGTGGGGGTGGAGCCCGTTGCAGGGGTGGCGGCATCTGCAGGTCGCGACTTACCTCGTTCCTACCCGGGCTTGATCCGCACTTGGTCGCGGCTGGCGTCGCGCAGTTGTGTTTGCAAGGCTTCGACATGTTCGGCGGGCAGGCGAAGGCGCAGATGTGCGCCGCCGGCATCGAAGCGTTCGTCGAGCTTTTCCGCGCCATGCTGGCCCAACGCGGCATGCACCGCGCCGGTGTGCTCGAACGGGTAGCTCAGGTGCAGTTCGCGATATTCGACCAGCGGTTCGCGCGCGGCGGTGCGCAGGCACTCGGCCGCGCAGCCGCCGTAGGCACGGACCAGGCCGCCGGCGCCGAGCTTGATGCCGCCGTACCAGCGCGTCACCACTACCACGATCCGGTCGAAACCCTGGCCATCGATTGCGGCGAGGATCGGCCGGCCGGCGGTTCCGGCCGGTTCGCCGTCGTCGCTGGAGCGGTACAGGCCGCCGATGCGGTAGGCCCAGCAATTGTGGGTGGCATCGGCGGTGGCGACTTCGGCGAGGAAGGCCAACGCCTGTTCCGGCGTCTGGACCGGGGCGGCGAGGGCGAGGAAGCGGCTGTGCTTGACCTCGGTTTCGTGGTGGACGCGGTCGGCGAGGGTGTCGTTGTTCATCGGTCCGAGGGCGGCGGCGCCGCGATGGCGCGCACGTCGTCGGGCAGCGGCAGCCGCGGGTAATCGTGTTGCAGCAACGCCAGGCTGGCGCGGGCACTGGCGAGGTCGCCGGCGTCGCGGCGCTGGCGAATGCGCTCGATCCAGTCCACTGGCGGAAGCCGGCTGTCGCTGGCGACCGGCAGGTCGATGACGGTCACGGTCGCGCCGGTGGCGGCATCGGCCGATTGCGCATCGCTGGCGACGGACTCCGTCGATACGGACATCGGTGCGGCCGACGGTGCCAGCAAATTGCGCGACCGGGGCGCTGCGGCTGCCGGCGGCGCGGGAGCCGGGACATCGACCGGCGACGGATCGTCGAATACCACCGGGGGCGGTGGCATTCGCGAACGTTGCGCGCGTGCGGTCGACTCTGGCGGCGCGACCTTTGCGGCGCGCGCTTCAGCCGCTGGGGGCGGCCTCGTGGCGATGGCCTTGGCAGCGCGCTCCGGCTCGGCTTCGCCGTTCCCGGAGATCATGTCCACGGCGACCGCCGCTTCGCCCGGTGCGGCCGCGTCGGATGGCTGGCGCATGATCGCGGCGGACGGGGCCTCTTCCAGCACGACGGGCATCTCCTGCACCGGCCGCAGCTGCCATACCGCCCCCAGCGCCAACGCCAGGGTCGCTGCGAGACCGGCCCATGCCGGCCACCGTCGCTGCCCGCCGGGGGCTGGCTTTCGCGCCGCAGCGGTCTGGGCGGCGCCGAGAATCCGGGCGTCCAACGCCGGCGATGGCTCGCCATGTGGCCCAATCCGCGCGAGGCGGGCAGCCAGCTCGCGTTCTTCAGACGTCAGCGGGTCGTGGGCCTGGTGGGTCATGGGTTCAGTCCCGCGCGCAGTTTGTCCATCGCGTAGCGCAGGCGCGACTTGACGGTTTCCCGGCCGCTGCCGGTGATGGCGCCGATCTCTTCCAGGCTGAGATCCTGCTCCAGACGCAACAGCACGACCACGCGCTGTTCGTCGGGAAGCGCTTCGATGGCGCACTGCAGTTGGCGGCGCTGTTCGAACTCGGACAGTTCGCGTTCCGGGTTGGACGGGTCGGGCTGGCGGCTGGCGCGTTCGTCGCCATCGGCCGGCGCCGGTGGCCGGTGCTTGAGCGCGCGCCAGTGATCGTTGAGGCGATTGTGGGCGATCCGGAACAGCCAGGTGCGGAACGCCGCGTCCGGCTTCCAGCCTTCGCGGGCACCGATCACGCGCTGCCAGACGTCCTGGAACAGTTCATCGGCCAGCGATGGGTTGCGCAACTGGCGCAACAGGAACCGATACAGCGGCCCCCGATGGCGTGCGTAGAGCAGATCGAACGCCGTCGCATCGCCGCCAGCCCAGGCCAGCATCAACATCTCGTCGCTCGAGTCGGCCGCGCCATTCATCGGCAGCAGGGTACGGGCTGGCGGCGCCGAGGCAAAGCCTTGGCGCCGGTGCGGCAATCGGGGCGGCCGCCGAACGGGGCGCGCCACCGGGCGGCTGGGCAGGAGCATGTACGGGGCAACGGCCATGGCGGCGCCACGGGGTTGATCGGCCGCGGGGTTGCGGGGCTTGGACTGGCAGGTCGTGGGTGCCGCCCCATGGCTGGGGAAGGCGCGCTATCCTGCCCGGGCAGACAGGGGGCGGTATTGGTGCAGAACAAGGGTGCACAGGCCATCAGGGCGAGCAACTCGACCAGTGATCCACTCCAGGCCGATGCGCTTGCCGCGGCGTTGCGGGAGGCACGCGCACGCGTCGAATCGCTGGAGAAGTCCGAACGCCTGCAGCAGGCCCTGTACGAGATCGCCGACCTCGCCGGTTCCGACCTCGAGATGGACGAGATGCTGCAGCGCCTGCACGCGGTCGTTGCCGGCCTGATGTACGCGGAAAACTTCTACATCGTGTTGTTCGACGACGTGCGCGACAGCTACCGGTTCCTGTATTTCGCCGACCGCCTCGACCCGTATGTCGCCGAACCGGAACACGAGATCCTCGCCAACGATTCGCCCAACAGCCTGACCCTGGCGTTGCTGCACCTCGGCGAGCCGGTGCGTGGTTCGTCCGACGAGGTACGGGTGCGGCTGGGCGTCGCCCGCGACGACAACCATGGTCCCGACAGCGTCGATTGGCTCGGTGTGCCGATGCGGCGCGACGATCACGTCTGCGGCGCGATCGTGGTGCAGAGCTACGACCGCCCCGACTGCTTCGGCGACGAGGAACGTGCCTTGCTGGCATTCGTCGCCCAGCACATCCTCACCGCCCTGGACCGGCACCAGGCGCGCGAGGAACTCGAGCGCCGGGTCGAGGAGCGGACCCAGGCGCTGCGCCAGAGCAACCGCGACCTGCAGGGCGAGATCGTCGAACGCCAGCGCGCCGAGCGCCTGCAACGCGCGCTGTTCCGCATTGCCGAGCTGTCGATCACTTCCGAGACCCTGGAGCGCTTCTACACCCAGGTCCACGACGTCGTCGGCGAGCTGCTGTATGCGCGAAACTTCTATATCGCGCTGTTGTCCGACGACGGCGAGCGACTCGAGTTCCCGTACTCGATCGACGAGCGCGACGCCGCCCGCGTCACTCGCCCGTTGGGCGCAGGCATGACCGAGTACGTAATCACCAGCGGCCGCGCGGTGCTGGCCGATCGCCAGCGGATCGCCGAGCTGGAGGCGCAGGGACACTGGCGCAGCCACGGCAGCCTGTCGCACTGCTGGCTCGGCGTGCCGCTGGTCCGCAACGAGGCGGTGGTCGGGGTCATCGCCGTGCAGAGCTACTCCAACGCGATCAACTTCAGCGCGCGCGACCAGGACCTGCTGACCTTCGTCGCCCACCACATCAGCATCGGCCTGGCGCGCAAGCAGGGCCAGGACCGGCTGGTCACCGCGCATGCCGAACTCGAGCAGCGGGTCGAGGCGCGTACGCGCGAACTGGCGATGGCCAATGCCGAGTTGCTGGAGCAGATCGGCGAGCGCCTGCGCGCGGAACAGAAGCTGACCCACCAGGCGCGCCACGACGCCCTGACCGGCCTGCCCAACCGCCCGCAACTGCTCGATCGCCTGAGCACCGCGATCAGTAGCGCCCGGACCAATGCACGGCACAGTTCGATGGGAGAGGCGCCGCGGGTATTCGCGGTGCTGTTCCTCGACCTGGACCGCTTCAAGCTGGTCAACGACAGCGTCGGCCACTCCGCCGGCGACGACCTGCTGATCGAGGCCGGTCGCCGGATCGTCGCCACCGTGCGCAACGGCGATACCGTCGCGCGCCTGGGCGGCGACGAGTTCGCCATCCTGGTCGAGGACATCGACGGCCTGCACGTCGCCGAGGAACTCGCCCAGCACATCCTCCATGCGCTCGGGCAACCGTGCTGGGTCGCCGGTCGCGAGGTGTTCCCGTCGGCCAGCCTCGGTATCGCCCTGTGGCATCCGCGCTACCACACCGGCGCCGAGCTACTGCGTGATGCGGATGCGGCGATGTACCGGGCCAAGGCATCCGGCCGCGACCGCTGCGCGGTGTTCGACGAGGCCATGCGCGAGCAGGCGCTGCAGATCCTCGACCTGGAGGCCGACCTGCGGCGGGCGATCAACGGCGACAGCTTCATCGCCCACTACCAGCCGATCGTGCGCCTGGGCGACAACGCGGTGATCGGCCACGAGGCGCTGCTGCGCTGGCGCCATCACTCGAGAGGCCTGTTGTGCCCCGGCGAGTTCATCGGCGTCGGCGAGGACAACGGCCTGATCGAGGAGATCGACTGGCTGATGTATGCGCAGGTGATCTCGCGGTTGTCGGTCGCCAGCGAGGGCTACATCTCGATCAACGTCTCGCCGCGGCATTTCCGCAGCGACGATTTCGCCGACCGCCTGTTGCGGCTGATCGATGCCGCCGGTGCCGATCCGCGCCGCTTGCGGATCGAGATCACCGAGGTTGCGTTGCTCGACGACGTGCCGCGCGCGTTGCGCACCTTGCACCTGCTGCGCCACCACGGCGTGCTGGCGCAGCTCGACGATTTCGGCACCGGCTACTCGGCGCTGTCCTACCTGCACCGGTTCCCGATCGAATGCCTGAAGATCGACCGCAGCTTCGTCGCCGGCCTGACTGGCGACAGCCGCCACGAGAGCATCGCGGTGGTCCGTGCGATCCAGGCACTGGCCGGTGCGCTGGGCATCCACACCATCGGCGAGGGCATCGAGACCGATGAGCAACGCGCGATGCTGCGCGAGTTGGGTTGCGATTACGGTCAGGGTTACCTGCTCGGCCGGCCGGCCGAGCAGATGTTGCCGGCGGAGTCGATCGCGCTTATTCGCTGACGATTTCCGCCACGTCCCCGGCACCGACCAGCACGCGTGCCTGTTCGACCAGCTCGACGAACTCGGCGCGGCTGGGATCGACCCGCTTGCCATTGGCGGCCCGCGCAGTCGCGAGAATGCCGTTCCAACCCCAGTCGCCGGTATGGGTGCCGCCGCGCAACGCATCGGCAAACCCCGACACCGCCGCCGCGAACCGCAGCGAATCGCTGGGCCGGGCGCGCAACTGCGAGCGCAGGATCGGGGTCTCGATCAGCTGGCTGCTGTCGCTCCCCGGCTGCTTGTAGCGCAGTCGCAAGTGGGCGACCTCGTCGGTACTGCCGATCGCCGGCGCGGTCTCGCCGTAGCGCAACGGCGGCAGCCGCATCGCGGGCGACCCCACCGGGGTGATCTCGTACAGCGCGGTGACCTGGTGGCCGGCGCCGATCTCGCCAGCGTCGACCTTGTCGTTGGCGAAGTCCTCGTTACGCAACAGCCGGTTTTCGTAGCCGACCAGGCGGTACTCGGCGACCGCCGCCGGATTGAACTCGACCTGGATCTTGACGTCGCTGGCGATCGTCAACAGGGTCGAGCCCATCGCTTCGACCAGCACCCGCCGCGCCTCCAGCGCACTGTCGATGTAGGCATGGTTGCCATTGCCCAGGTCGGCCAGGCGCTCGGCCAGCGCGTCGTTGTAGTTGCCGCTGCCGAAGCCGAGCGTGGTCAGGGCGATGCCGCTCCTGCGCTGGTCGGCGACCAGGGTTTCCAGGGCGCCCTGGTCGACCGTGCCGACGTTGAAGTCGCCATCGGTCGCCAGCAGGATCCGGTTGACCCCGCCTTCGACGTAGCCCTGTCGCGCCATGTCGTAGGCCAGCTGGATGCCGGCGCCGCCGTTGGTGCTGCCGCCGGCCTGCAGCTGTCCCAGCGCGGCGAGGATCTCGCCCTGGCGGTCGCCCGCCGTAGGCGGCAGGACCAGCCCTGCGGAGCCGGCGTAGACCACGATCGATACCGTGTCCTGCGGCCGCAGCTGGCGCACCAGCATGCCCATCGCGCGCTTGAGTAGCGGCAGCTTGTCGGTCGACTGCATCGAGCCGGACGTGTCGACCAGCAGCACCAGATTGGCCGGCGGCAGTTCCGCGCGTGGCATGTCGTAGCCCTTGATCCCGATCATCAGCAGTTGCCGGTCGGCGTTCCACGGCGCCGGCGCCAGTTCGGTGCTGACCCGGAACGGAACCTCACGCGAGGCCGGCGCCGGATGGCCGTAGTCGAAATAGTTGATGAACTCCTCGGCGCGGACCGCATCGGCGGGTGGGCGCACGCCATCGACCAGCATCCGCCGCACATTGGCGTAACTGCCGGTGTCGACGTCGATCGAGAACGTCGATACCGGCTGGTCCGAAACGCGGTGGACGGGGTTATCGTCGAAGTCGGCGTAGTTCTCGGTGTTGGCCGGCGGCGGGTGATGCAGGGCCGGGGGCATGGCGATCCGTGTAAACGCGAGCCGCGAGGAGGCGTCGGCATAAGCGGAGCGCGCCGCGAGCGGAGCGGGTGGAGCCGGCGGCGCCATGTGCTTGCGCGGCGGCGCGACGGGAAGGGGCGCCGGTTCGACAGGCTTTGCAGTGGCGATTTCCTCGGGCGCGGTCGTGGGTTCGCCGGTGCTGGTGCAGGCCGTGATGAAGACGGCCCCCCAGCAGAGCGGCGGATAGGAGGTTGCGGGCGACGTTGGCGGTCGGGGGCGTGCGGCGCATGGTGGTCTCCTTGGTTCGTGCAGGAGATCAAACGCGGCTGCGCCCGGGACGGGGTTAGTCCCCGGGCTGGATTTGCGAATCGCCGGCCGGCTTTAACGGTCGCGGATTACCAGCAGTCGTTGCTCGGTCATGTCCTCGATTGCATAGCGCAGTCCTTCGCGGCCCAGCCCGGACGCCTTCACGCCGCCGTAGGGCATGTTGTCGACGCGGAAGCTGGGGATGTCGCCGACCACCACGCCGCCGACATCGAGCCGGTCCCAGGCGCGCATCGCATGGTCAAGGCGCGCGGTGAACACGCCGGCCTGCAAGCCGAACTCGCTGTCGTTGACCGCCGCCAGGGCGTCGTCGAAATCCTCGAACGGCTCGATAAAAGCGACCGGGCCGAACGCCTCCTTGCGGTACAGGTCGCTGTCGTGCGGCACCTTCTCCAGCAGCCACGCCGGCAGCATGTTGCCCTCGCGTTCGCCGCCGGCGAGCTTCTTCGCCCCGGCCTTGCGGGCCTTGGCGATCCAGTCCTCGACGCGTTTGGCCGCCTCCTCGTCGATCATCGGGCCGATGAAGGTCTTCTCGCTACGCGGGTCGCCCATGCGCAGCTTGCCGACCGCGGCCTTGAGCTTGCGACGCAAGGCGTCGTGGATGTCGACGTGGGCGTAGATGCGCTGCACGCCGATGCAGCTCTGGCCGCTCTGGTAGTAGGCGCCCGAGACCAGCCGCTCGACCACCTCGTCCAGCGCAACGCCGGGGTCGGCATCGACAATGCAGGCCGCGTTGCCGCCCAGTTCCAGCACCACCTTCTTGCGTCCCGCACGCGCCCTGAGGTCCCAGCCGATCAGGCCGCCGGTGAAGCTCAGCAAGGCGATGCGCTCGTCCTCGACCAGTTGCGACGCGTCCTCGTTGCTGCAGACCATCACCGAGAACGCGCCCTTGGGCAGGTCGGTCTCGGCCAGCACCTCGGCGATGATCAGCGCGCCGATCGGGGTCTTCGGCGCCGGCTTGAGCACGAACGGGCAGCCGGCGGCGATTGCCGGGGCGACCTTGTGCGCGACCAGGTTGAGCGGGAAGTTGAACGGCGTGATCAGACTGCACACGCCGACCGGCACCCGCTTGACCATGCCGCGGTAGCCGACGGTGCGCTCGGAGATCTGCAGTTCGATCACCTCGCCGCCGATCCGGGTCGCCTCGCCGGCGGCGACGCGGAAGGTGTCGATCAATCGGTCGACCTCGCCGCGGGCATCAGCGATCGGCTTGCCGGCCTCGATGCACAGCGCCAGCGCGAGTTCCTCGTGACGCTCCTCGAAGCGGCGCACGCAATGCTCCAGCACCTTGCGCCGCGCGCCGGGCGGGAACGCGGCCATCGCCTCGCGCGCCTTGTACGCGGCGGTGATCGCCTTGCCAACGGCCTTACCGTCGGCAAGCGCCACTCGGGTGACGCGCTTGCCGCTGTACTTGTCGAACACTTCAAGGTCGGTGTTGGCGGCGACCGGCTTGTTGGCGAGGTAGTAGGGGTAGGTTTTTTTCAGGGTGACCATTACATCTCTCCGGGGTTGCAAGCTCTTGTAGGAGCGGCTTTAGCCGCGATCTGGAATCGTTCGCCCGTGCCAATTCCCGATCGCGGCCAAAGCCGCTCCTACAGGGATACCTCGTCCCTACGAAGCATCGACCAGCGCCGCGCTCAGCCGCGGAATCTCCTCGTTGAGAATCCGGTCGTCGTCGCTGTAGTCGATCGGCACCTCGATCAGGTCGATGCCGGGGCGGGCGATCGCTTCGCGCAGCAGCGGCAGGAACTCCGACGCCGAGGCTGGACGATGCCCCCGCGCGCCATAGCTCTCGGCGTACTTCACGAAGTCCGGGTTGCCCAGGTCCATGCCGAAATCGGGATAGTCCTCGTGTTGCTGCTTCCACTTGATCATGCCGAAGGCATTGTCGTTGAGCAGCAGCACGGTCAGGTCGATGCCGAGCCGCACTGCGGTCTCCAACTCCTGCGAGTTCATCATGAAGCCGCCATCGCCGCAGACTGCCAGCACGTTCCGGTCCGGATGCACGATGCGCGCGGCGATCGCCGACGGCAGGCCGGCGCCCATCGTCGCCAGCGCGTTGTCTAGCAGCAGGGTATTGGGCCGGCGGCAGCGGTAGTTGCGCGCGAACCAGATCTTGTACAAGCCGTTGTCGAGGCAGACGATGTCCTCGTCGCCCATCGCGCGGCGCACGTCGGCGACCAGCCGCGGGCCGGTGAGCGGGAAACGGTCGTCCGCGGCGCGTTCGGCGATGTTCGCGGCCAGCGCCTCGCGTACGCGGTGGAAGAAGCCGAAATCCCAATGCGGTTGCGGCTGCAACGCCTCGCCCAGTTGCCACACCGCGTTGGCGATGTCGCCGACCACTTCGATTTGCGGGAAGTACACCGCGTCGACCTCGGCGCCTTCGTAGTTGACGTGGATGACCTTGCGTCGGCCCTCGCGCATGAAGAACGGCGGCTTCTCGATCACGTCGTGGCCGATGTTGACGATGCAGTCGGCGCTGTCGATCGCGCGGTGCACGAAATCGTGGTCCGACAGCGCGGCGTTGCCGAGCCACAGCGGGCTGTCCTCGTCGAGCACGCCCTTGCCCATCTGGGTGGTGAAGAACGGGATGCCGAGCTTGTCGACGAACGCGCGCAGGCAGTTCGCGGTGGTCTGGCGGTTGGCGCCGGCGCCGATCATCAGCAGCGGGTGGCGTGCGTCGGCGATGGTCCGCGCGGCGTGGGCGATCGCCTTGGCCTCGGCCACCGGGCGGCGCGAATACGACGCGGGGAGCAGGTGGGCGTCGGTCGGATCGCCGGCGATGTCCTGCGGCAGTTCCAGGTGGACCGCGCCCGGCCGCTCCATCTGCGCGCGCCGGAACGCCTCGCGCACACGCGCCGGGATGCTGCCGGCCGCCACGATCTGGCGCGTGTACTTGGTCAGCGGCCGCATGGTGTCGACCACGTCGATGATCTGGAAGTGGCCCTGCTTGCTGGTCCTGATCGGCTTCTGGCCGGTGATCATCAGCATCGGCATCGCGCCGAGCTGGGCGTAGGCGGCGGCGGTCACCAGGTTGGTCGCGCCGGGGCCGAGCGTCGACAGGCAGACCCCGGCGCGACCGGTCAGACGGCCACAAGTCGCGGCCATGAAACCGGCGGCCTGCTCGTGGCGGGTCAGCAGCAGTTTGATCTTCGATGTGCGCAGCGATTCGAGCAGATCGAGGTTCTCCTCGCCGGGGATGCCGAAGATGTACTCGACGCCTTCGGCTTCGAGCGCGGCGACGAACAGATCGGACGCTTTCGCCATGCGTGCCTCCATGGTGCGATTGAATGGCGCAGTCTGAATGGGATCACGTTAGCGCAAAGCGACGATGGGAGCCTTGTCATGCGGCTTGTGTAGGAGCGGCTTTAGCCGCGATCGGGAATCGTTCGCCCGCGCCTGCTCCCCATCGCGGCTAAAGCCGCTCCTACAACACAGCTAGCTTTTCGGCTCGACCTTCAGTCGCAGGTTGCCATCACCCAGCCGTGCATCGAGCCGGTCGCCCGGCGCGGCATCCAGCACGCTGCGGACGATGCGGCCGTCGTCGTGCTGCAGGATCGCGTAGCCGCGCGCGACGGTGGCCAGCGGGCTGACCGCTTCCAGCGAGCGGGCGAGGGCGCGCAGTCGCAGCGCGTCACTGCCCAGCCGGCGGGCAATGCAGGCCTGCGGACGATTCGACAATGATGCGAGGCGCTCGCGCAGGCGGGCGATACGCCGTTGCGGGTGGGCGGCGCGCAGTACCGCGTCGGCATGGCGCAGGTGGGCGCGCTCGCGATCGATGCGTTGCTGCCACGCGGCCGCCAGCCGGCGCACCGCTTCGGTCTGGCGTCGGTGCAACAGATCGAGGCGCGCGCGCGGGCGCAGGGCGTTGAGGCGCAACGCGGCGCGGTCGGCGCGCTGCATCCGCTGGCGCAGGTGCTGCGCCTGCAGGTTTTGCAGTCGGACGGCGAGCGTGCGCAATTGGCGCTGCAGATCGTCGCGGCTCGGCACCAGCAGCTCGGCCGCGACCGATGGCGTCGGCGCGCGAATGTCGGCGGCGAAGTCGGCCAGGCTGAAATCGGTTTCGTGGCCGACGGCGGATACCACCGGAGCTCCGCAGGCCGCAATTGCGCGGGCGAGGTGCTCGTCGTTGAAAGCCCACAGGTCCTCCAGCGACCCACCACCGCGCGCCAGCACCAGCACGCCGTAGCGTCCGGAGGCGTCCGCGCGCTGCAGCATCGCGGTGATCTGCGCGGCCGCGGTCGCGCCTTGCACCTGCACCGGCAGCACGTCGGCCTCGACCAGCGGGAAGCGCCGCGCCAGCACGCTGAGCACGTCGCGCACCGCGGCGCCGCTGGGCGAGGTGATGACGCCGATGCGTGTGGCGAACGCCGGCAGCGGCCGCTTGCGCGCCTCGTCGAACACGCCCTCCGCCTGCAGCTTGGCCTTGAGCTCGTCGAACGCGCGGCGCAGCGCACCTTCGCCAGCTTCCTCCATGTGGTCGAGCACCATCTGGTACTCGCCGCGGGCCTCGTAGAGGGTGACGCGGCCGCGCGCGAGCACCCGCAGGCCCTCGCGTGGCTGGAATTTTAGCCAGGTGCTTTTCGGCTTGAACATCGCGCAGCGGACCTGTGCGCGCGCGTCCTTGAGGGTGAAATACAGGTGTCCGGAGGCCGGCCGCGACACGTTGCCGAGTTCGGCCTCCACCCAGACCAGCGGAAAGGCGCCTTCCAGCAGGTCGCGCGCCAGCGTGTTGAGCTGGCTGGGGGTGAGGACGTGGTTGCGGTCGTCGGAGATCATCGGAGTGGGGCGGTGCGGCTGGATACGGTAGCGCAGGGGGCTGAAGTGGTCACGTAGTGGTCGCTGCGGGCTTTTGTAGGAGCGGCTTCAGCCGCGATCTGAAACCGGTGCGCGCGGGCCGGCTCCCGATCGCGGCTGAAGCCGCTCCTACAGAAAGCGAGGGCGCGCGGAAAGGGCGCACGATCAGGGGCGGCGCCAAGGGTGCATTGCGACTCCGGCGGTACAATGGCGGCCATGAATTCCGAAGCTTCCATTCCCTGCATCCACCCCGCCTTCGGGCCCCAATCGCGTCGCCTGACCCGTTCGGTGACCGTCGGCGGCGTACAGGTCGGCGGCGGTGCACCGGTGGTGGTGCAGTCGATGACCAACACCGACACCGCCGACGTCGCCGGCACCGCCAAGCAGGTCGCCGACCTGTGGCGCGCCGGCTCGGAACTGGTCCGTATCACCGTCAACACCCCCGAGGCCGCCGCCGCGGTGCCGCGCATCCGCGACAAGCTGGCGATGATGGGCGCACCGGTGCCGCTGATCGGCGACTTCCACTACAACGGCCACCAGTTGCTGACCGCCGAGCCGGCCGCGGCCGAGGCGCTGGCCAAGTACCGGATCAATCCGGGCAACGTCGGTTTCGGCAAGAAGCGTGACAGTCAGTTCGCGACCCTGATCGAACTGGCTATCAAGTACGGCAAGCCGGTGCGGATCGGCGCCAACTGGGGTTCGCTCGACCAGTCGCTGGCGACTCGGCTGATGGACGAGAACCACACCCGCGCCGAACCCTGGGAGGCCGGCCGGGTGCTGCGCGAGGCGTTGATCCGCTCGGCGCTGGACTCGGCCGACCGTGCGGTCGAGATCGGCCTGCCGGCTGACCGCATTGTGCTCAGCGCCAAGGTCAGCGGCGTGCAGGAGCTGATCGCGGTATATCGCGAACTCGCGACCCGCGGTGACTACGCCCTGCACCTGGGCCTGACCGAGGCCGGTATCGGCAGCAAGGGCATCGTCGCCTCCAGCGCGGCGCTGGCGGTCTTGCTGCAGGAAGGCATCGGCGACACCATCCGCATCTCGCTGACCCCGGAACCGGGGCAGTCGCGCACCAACGAGGTCATTGTCGCGCAAGAGCTGTTGCAGACCATGGGCCTGCGCGCGTTCACCCCGATGGTGACCGCGTGCCCGGGTTGCGGCCGCACCACCAGCGAGTTCTTCCAGGAACTGGCGAAGACGGTGCAGGAGCACGTGCGCGCGAAGATGCCGCAGTGGAAGGTGACCCACCCGGGCGCCGAGAACCTGACGCTCGCGGTGATGGGCTGCGTGGTCAACGGCCCCGGCGAATCGCGCCACGCCAACATCGGCATCTCGCTGCCGGGCACCGGCGAGGCGCCGTCGGCGCCGGTGTTCGAAGACGGCCAGAAGACCGTCACCCTGCGTGGGGAGAACATCGCCGACGAGTTCGTCGGCCTGATCGATAGCTACGTCGAGCGCCACTATGGCGGCGCCCGGGTCGCCTGACTCCAGGCCGCCCGATACCAGGCCGCCCGGCACAGGGCTGCCAAAGTCCGGCGGGGTGTTGCGCGAGGAGCGTCGCCTCGCCAGCGACCTGCTGCACCAGCATGGTTGGCGGCTGGTGCTGGTGTTCATCGGACTGCTGCTGCCGCTGTGGGGCTTTGCCGAACTTGCCGACGAGATCCACGAGCAGGAAGCCATCGGTTTCGACGAGCCGGTCCTGCACTTTGCCCATGGCCTGGCGACACCGGGGCTCGACCGCTTCTTCGTCACGCTGACTGACATCGGCTACCTGCACGGCGTGGTGCCGTTCGACATCGCGCTGGTGCTGGTGTTGCTGGTGCTGCACCGGTTGCGTGCGGCGACATTCGCGGCGGTCGCCTTGGCGGGTTCGGGCCTGCTCAACGTCGGCACCAAGCTGGTGTTCGCCCGCGATCGGCCGTCGTTGTGGGAGTCGATCACCCCGGAGCTGACCTACAGTTTTCCCAGCGGCCACGCGATGGGATCGGCGACGCTGGCCTGGGTGCTGGTGCTGCTGGCGTGGCGGACGCGTTGGCGTTGGCCGGTGATCGTGGTCCTGGTGCCGTTCGTGCTGCTGGTCGGGTTCTCGCGGATTTACCTGGGCGTGCATTACCCCTCCGACATCCTCGCCGGTTGGGCGGCGGCCAGCGTATGGGCGGCCGTGAGCTACCTGGCGGTGTACCGCCTGCGCGGGCGGCCGTGGCGGCGCCCGGTTGATCGGTAAGCGAACCGTCATCACGCGGAAATATTTGCTGCGCTGCACGATAATTTTTGGAATATTGTTCCAATTTTGGACGTCACTCGCTTAGGTTAAGCACGTGTATCGATAGCGCTGCAAGTCCCGAAGGGCATGGGTTTTGGCCGCGTTCAGCGAATCGTGTGAAACGGTCCGGTGGAATCGCCGCGCCGGGCGGGGCCCCAACGGAAATTGACGCCAAGCCCGGCCGCTCCTAGCGTCACCCGGTCGCGCACCTGTCCCGGTGCCGATGATCCGCACGCAGAGCCGGCACCTGGATGGGTGCCACCGACAACCTCGGTCACGGCGATGCGTGCGGAACAGGGGGACTTGTTGAATCCACGGCACCGCTCCGGCGGTTGCAGTTCTTCATGGAAAGGAGAAATTCGGATGGCACGCACTTCCCGTAGCAATCAAGCCCGAAGCAATCAAGTGAAACTACTGGTTGCGGCACTCGGCCTGGCCACCGCGTCGACCGCGATGGCCGCCAACACCCAGCACGTCCAGCGCCAGAACCTGGTGGCCACGCCCGCCAACCAGCTCGCCAGCGAGCTTGGCCTTGGCGCAGGCATGGCACTGAAGGCACGCAGTTCCGCCGCCACTCCCGGCAACACCCGCACGGTCCGCATGCAGCAGACCTATCGCGGCGTGCCGGTCTACGGCCACAGCGTCGCGGTGGTCCAGGACGCCCGCGGCAACGCTCTGCACACGCAGGGCCAGCTGCTGCAAGGCGTGCAGGCCGACCTGCCGTCGGTCACGCCGAAGTTGAGCAAGGCCCGCGCGCAGGCCGCACTCGCGCGGCACAGCCAGTCCGTGCTCGCGCGCGGCGGCCAGGTCAGCAACCAGAAGACGCAGCTGTTCGTCTATGCGCCGCAGGGCCAGGCACGCCTGGTGTACCTGACCTCGTACTTCGTCAACGGCGACGCCCCAGCCCGTCCGACCGCGATCATCGACGCCAACACCGGCGAGATCATCCGCCAGTGGGAAGGCCTGACCTTCGCCGACGGCTTCGGCCCGGGCGGCAACCAGAAGATCGGCCAGTACCAGTACGGCACCGACTTCCCGGCGCTGGACGTGCAGCAGTCGGGCAGCACGTGCTCGATGGTCAACACCAACGTCGAGACCCACAACTTCAACCACGGTTCCAGTGGCCCGATCCACACGTTCAACTGCCCGACCAACACCGTCAAGCAGATCAACGGTGCGTACTCGCCGCTCAACGACGCCCACCATTTCGGCGGCGTGGTCTACGACATGTACGACGCCTACGTCGGCGCGCCTCCGCTGACGTTCCGGCTCAAGATGAACGTGCACTACGGCAACGGCTACGAGAATGCGTTCTGGGACGGTTCGTCGATGACCTTCGGCGACGGTGCCAGCACGTTCTATCCGCTGGTGTCGCTGGACGTGAGCGCGCATGAGGTCAGCCACGGCTTCACCGAGCAGAATTCAGGGCTGGAGTACCAGTACCAGTCCGGTGGCATGAACGAGGCGTTCTCCGACATGGCCGGCGAGGCGGCGGAGTTCTTCGACCGCGGCAGCAACGACTTCCTGGTCGGCGCCGACATCTTCAAGGGCAACGGCTCGCTGCGCTACATGTGCAACCCGACCCAGGACGGCAGGTCGATCGACCACGCCGACGACTACTACGACGGCCTCGACGTGCATTACTCCAGCGGCGTCTACAACAAGGCCTACTGCACCCTGGCGCAGAGCAGCGGCTGGGACGCGAAGGAAGCGTTCCAGGTGTTCGCCCACGCCAACCAGTTCGCGTGGCAGCCCAACTCGACCTTCGACGAAGGCGCTTGCGGCGTCGAGGCCGGTGCCACCGCGCTGGGCCTGCCGGTGGCCGATGTCACCGCGGCGTTCGCGGCGGTCGGCGTCAGCTGCGACGGCGGCGAGGATCCGCCCCCGGGTGGCGGCGAACTCGAGAACGGCGTGCCGGTGAGCGGCATCGCCGGCAACCAGGGCAGCCAGCAGTTCTGGACCCTGGAAGTGCCGGCCGGCGCGTCCAACCTGGAGTTCACCACGTCGGGCGGCAGCGGTGACGCGGACATGTACGTCAAGTTCGGTTCCGCGCCGACCACTACCAGCTACGACTGCCGTCCGTATCGCAGCGGCAACAACGAGACCTGCAGCATCGGCAACGTGCAGGAAGGCACCTACCACGTGATGTTGCGTGGCTACAGCTCGTTCTCGGGCGTCAGCCTGACCGGCAGCTTCGATGGCGGTGGCGGCGGTGGCAACACCTACTTCGAGAATGGCAACGACGTGGCGATCCCCGACAACACCACGGTCGAAAGCCCCATCAGTGTCAGCGGCGTCGGCGGCAACGCCCCGTCCAACCTCGAAGTCACGGTGAGCATCGACCACACCTACGTCGGCGATCTCCGTGTCGACCTGGTGGCGCCCGATGGCAGCGTCTACAACCTGCGCAACCGCAGCGGTGGCAGCTCCAACGACATCGACGCGACCTACACCGTCAACGCCTCATCGGAGTCGGCCGACGGCACCTGGAAGCTGCGGGTCAACGACAACTACACCTACGACACCGGCAAGATCGACCTGTGGAGCCTGCAGTTCTGAGGCTTGATGGTTGAGTGATGCAAACCGAACCCCGGCCTTGTGCCGGGGTTCTTCTTAAAGCGTTCCCAGCCTTGCGCGGGGTTCTTGTCATTCCCCTCCGGTCATATCTTCGGATGCCAGCCGCACCGGTCCATCCAGCGCACGATGCCCCACCACAGTGCGACGAATGCGAGCGCGAATGCCAACGACGGCAGGGTCGGTCCGAAGCTCGGCGTCATCCAGCCGCTGAAGCCGATGCGGTAGATCGGCTCCCACCATCCGAGCGCGGCGAACACATAGACCATCAGCGCCGAGCCCGCATACGCGGCGATGGCGTTGACGCCGAAGCTGCGGCCCAGCGCGGGCCAGCCATGCACGTCGACCAGTACGTGACAGGCGGCGAGCGCGAGCATCGCCCAGCCGCCGGTCCACAGCACGTACGACGAGGTCCACAGGTTCTTGTTGAACGGCAACACCTGTGACCACAACGCGCCCAGCGCGAGCGCGGTCACGCCGGCGAGGCACAGCCGGCGCACGTGGCCGTGGCGCAGCCAGTCGCCGGCACGCAGGCCGAGCAGGGTGGTTGCGATCGCCGGCAGCGTGCTCAGCAGTCCTTCCGGATCGTGGCCGTGACCGGTGGCCGGGTCGAACAGGTAGGCGTGCGGGCCGAGCATCGCGGTGTCGATGCGGCTGGCGAGGCTGGTCCACGGTTCGAAACCGCCGGTCCACGCAAGCAGGCCCCAGTAGCCGAGCAGCAGTACGATCAGACACAGCCACTGCACGCGCGCCCGGGTGTGCAGCGCGAGCAGGCCGGCGACGCCGAAACACAGGCCGATGCGTTGCAGCACGCCCCAGGGACGGAAATGGTCCGTGTCGAGCAGCCACCACGCCGTAAGATGCAGCAGCAAGCCGATGCCGACGATGCGCGCGAAGCGCCATAGCAGCGCCCGTTGCAGGTCGCCGCGGCCAACGCCACTTTCCATGCGCGGCACGATAGCCAGCGCGATCGACACGCCGACGATGAACAGGAAGAACGGGAACACCAGGTCGGTCGGCGTGCAGCCATGCCATTGCGAGTGCAGCAGCGGCCCGTAAACGTGACCCCAGTCTCCGGGGGTGTTGACCAGCAGCATCGCCGCGACGGTGAGGCCGCGCATGGCGTCGACCGAGGCGAAGCGTCGCGACGTGGCGTGCATTGCGCTCCTACGAGGGCTTGCCGGCGATCCAGGTGGTCGCGACATCGAGGTCGTCGTCGAGCAACACCAGGTCGGCGTGGTATCCCGGCGCGATCCGCCCGCGGCGGTCGTCGATCCGCAGGAACTGCGCCGGATACAGCGATGCCATGCGCGCGGCTTCTTCCAGTGGCAGGCCGAGCATGCCGACCGCGTTGCGCACCGCGGTGGCCATGTCGAGCGCGGACCCGGCCAGCGCGCCGGCGGCGTTGCGCACCACGCCGTCGCGCGCGGTGATGGTCTCGCCGTACAGCACGTAATCGGGATTGTTCGCGCCGACCGGCGGCATGGCGTCGGTGACCAGGAATACCTTCCCGCGCCGCTTGGCCGCCAGCGCCACGCGCAGGCTGGCCGGATGCACGTGCACGCCGTCGACGATGATCCCGCACCAGCTGTCGCGGTCCTCGAGCGCAGCGCCGACGACGCCGGGTTCGCGGCCTTGCAGAGGCGTCATCGCGTTGTAGAGATGGGTGAAGCCGCGCACGCCGGCATCTAGGCCGGCGCGCGCCTGTTCGTAATCGGCCGCGCTGTGGCCGGCGGCGACGATCGCGCCGCGCGCGACCAGCGCGCGGATGCTTTCGGTCGACACCCGTTCGGGCGCGAGCGTGAGCAGGGTGACGCCGGCGCCCAGCGAGGTGGCCAGCTCGATCTCGGCGGCGTCGGGCACGCGGAACTTGCCGGCGTCGTGGGTGCCCCGGCGTGCGGGCGCGAGGTAGGGGCCTTCCAGATGGATTCCGAGCACACCCGGCACGCCCTGCGTGATCGCCTCGCGCACCGCATCGATCGCCGCGCGCATCACGTCGAGGTCGTCGCTGATCAGCGTCGGCAGGAACCCGGTGGTGCCAAAGCGCCGGTGCGCCGCGCCGAGCCTGCGCAGCGCCTCGACGTCCGGCGTGTTGTTGAACAGCGCGCCGCCGCCGCCATTGACTTGGGCGTCGATGAATCCGGGCAGCAGTGTGCCGCCGTGCAGGTCTTGGACGTCCGCGTTCCGCAGGCGCGGATCGTCGTCGCGCATGACGTCGATGATGTCGCCGCCGTCGAGCAGCACGGCGAGGCCGTCGTGCAGGCCGTCGTCGAGCAGCACCCTACCGTTGGTCAGCACAGTCGTCATCAAACCGTCTCCGTCACCTTGTTCAGGTGCGGCGGCAGGTCCGGGTTGAAGCCGCGCCGCAGCGCCAGCGCATTGATCGCGCGATAGAAGCTCTGCACCACCAGCAGCGGCGCGCAGGCCGGGTGAGGTGCGGCGGCCATCGGCAGGCCGCCGCTGTCGCCAGCGCCCGTGGTCATCCACACTGGTACGCCGCGCGCCCGGAACTCCTCGCCCAGCGCGCGCGTGCCGGCGCCGGTTTCGTCGGCCAGCGCGAAAGCCAGCACCGGGAACCCGGGCCCCACCAGTGCCATCGGCCCATGTTTCACCTCGGCCGAACTGAAGGCCTCGGCGTGCAGCCCGCAGGTTTCCTTGAACTTCAGCGCAGCTTCCTGGGCAGCGGCCAGGCCGAGGCCACGACCGAGCACGAACAGGTTGCGCGCCTCCAGCAGGCCGTCGACCAGCGACGACCAGTCGGCCTGCCACGCCGCGTGCAACGCCCGGGGCAGGGCATCGAGCGCATCGAGCAGCGGCGGCTCGTCCTTCCAGCAGGCACCCAGTTGCAGGATCGCCGACAGCGAGGCGAGGTAGCTCTTGGTCGCCGCCACGCTGCGCTCCGCGCCGGCGTGCAGCGGCAGCACGGTGTCGGCCATGCGCGCCAGCGGCGAGTCCTCGACGTTGACCATCGCCACCACACGCGCCCCGGCCTCCCGCGCGGCCTGTGCGTTGCGCAGCAGGTCCGGGCTCTTGCCCGACTGCGAGACCACCAGGTACAGCGCGCCACGCAACGCCTGGGTGGCGCCATATACCGAACCCACCGATGGCGACGCCGATGCGGTGACGATGCCGAGCTGGGTCTCGAACAGGTATTTCGCGTAGGTCGCCGCATGGTCGGAACTGCCGCGCGCGCAGGTCACCACGAACGGCGGCGGCGCGCGGCGCAGTTCGGCGCACAGGCTTGTCACCGCGTCGCGGTTGCGTGCGAACTGCCGCGCGACCACCTCGGCGGCCTCGGCGGCCTCGCTGAACATCAGCGTCGATTCCGGAGCGGTCGCCGATGCGGACGTCATCGTGTTCACGCCTCGTGCTCCGGTTGCGCGGCGCGGCCGCTGGCGTTGCCGCGCGCGCGCATCGGCGCGGTCGAGCCGCGTACCACCAACTGCGGCACGAAGCCCTGGTTGTGGATCCCCAGCGGATGCTCGTCGTCGGCGTGCTGGCGCAGGCTGCCGGCGAGCAGGCGCGTGGCGTGCCGGGCGATGTCGCCGGTCGCCTGCTTGGCGGTGGTCAGCGCGGGCCACGAATGCTTGGAGATCGGGCTGTCCTCGAACCCGGCGATCGACAACTCGTAGGGCACGTCGACGCCGGCCGATTTCGCCGCGGCGAGCACGCCGGCGGCGATCTCGTCGTTGGAGCCGAAGATCGCGGTCGGCGGCTCGCGCAACGCCAGCAGCCGGCGCGCGCCGCGGAATCCGTCGTCGAAGGTGTAGTCGCCGGGCACCACCAGATGCTTGTCCAGGGTGATGCCGTAGTCCTTGAGCGCATCCTCGTAGCCTTGGTAGCGCTCACGACTGGACCGATGCGCCGCGCCGCCCCAGAGGAAGCCGATGCGCTGGTGGCCGAGCTGGATCAGGTGTTCGGTGATCTCGTAGGCGGCATCGCGATCGTTGACGAACACGCAGGGATGGCCGTCCTTCGGGTCCTCGGTCGCGGCGATGATGCGCACCAGCTTCACTCCGCGCGCGGCCAGCGCCTCGACCAGTTCGGTCGACTCGGACATCGGCGCGGTCAGCACCAGCCCGGCCAGGCGCGAGCGCCGCGCCCACTCGCCGAGCTCGTCGGCCAGCAACGGCGAACTCGAGTCGCAGGGATGGATCTGCAGGTCGAAGCCGGTTTCGCGGCACGCCGCCAGCACGCCGTTCTGCACGCCGATGATGTGGTACGGATTCGGGTTGTCGTAAACCAGCCCGATCACGTAGGGCGTGGCGCTGCGCAGGCTGCGCGCGGACGGATCGGGCTCGTAGTCGAGCTCGTCGATCGCGTGCAGCACCCGCGCCCGCGTGGCCTGCATCACTGACGGCTCGTTGTTGATCACCCGCGACACGGTCTTGAGCGAGACCTTGGCGCGCGCGGCGACGTCCTTGATGGTCGGCCTGCGCATGTTCAATTTCCGCCTTGCCCGCAATCGTTCATTGTCCGTACCCGGCCGGTCAGTCCAGCCCGACGCGGTGGCCGCGCCGGGCGTAATAGAAGATATACAGGTAGCACGGCACCACCAGCGCGACGAACACCAGCTGGAAATCGTGATGCTGCTTGAGCACCGCGAACAGCTGCGGGATCACCGCGCCGCCGGCGATGCCCATCACCAGCAGCGCCGAACCGGTCTCGGTCAGGCGCCCGAGACCGCGGATCGCCAGCGGGAAGATCGCCGGCCACATCATCGCGTTGGCGAAGCCCAGCGCGGCGACGAAGCCGACCGAGACGTAGCCGTGGGTCAGGAATGCACCCAGCGCCAGCAGCACGCCCAACACCGCCGACAGGCTCAGGTAGCGCTCCTGCGAGATGAGGCGCGGAATCGCCACCAGCCCCACCAGGTAACCCACCAGCATCGCCCCGAGCGTGAACGAGGTGAAGAACTTGGTCTGGTCGAGCGGCAGGTCGAATCCCTGGCCATAGATGCCGATCGCATCGCCCGCCATCACTTCCACGCCGACGTAGACAAAGATGCACAGCGCCCCCAGCCACACGTGCGGGAATTGCAGCAGCCCCCGCTTGGTGGCGCCGCCGTCGCTGGCATTGGCGTCCTCGGCGCGCACTTCCGGCAGCGGCGAGTACACGATGCCGACCGCGAGCAGCGCGAGCAATCCGGCCATCACCATGTAGGGCGTGTGCACGCGGGCGGCGAACTCCGCCAGCAGCACTTCGCGCGCGGCGGCATCGGCGCCGGCGACCTCGACCGCCAGGTCGCCAATGCCGTGCATCACGAACGTCCCGATCAGCAGCGGCGCCAGGATCCCCGCGACCTTGTTGCAGATGCCCATCACCGCGATGCGCTGGGCCGCGCTCTCGATCGGCCCGAGGATGCTGATATAGGGATTGACCGCGGTCTGCAGGATCGCCAGCCCCGCGCCGATCACGAACACGCCCGCCACCGCACCCGGGTACACCCGCAGCGTCGTGTACTGGCCGAACACCGCCGCACCGATCGCCATCACGAACAGGCCAAGCGCCATGCCCTTCTTCATGCCCGTGCGCCGCAGTACCGAGGACGACGGCAGCGCCAGGCAGAAATAGGAGATGTAGAACGCGCTGGGGATCAGGAACGCGAGCGTTTCGCTGACATCGAAGGCAAGCCTGGCGAACGAGATCAGCGGCCCGTTGAGCCAGGTGACGAAGCCGAAGATGAAGAACAGCAGGCCGATGATGGCGATCGAGCCGATGTTGCCGGCGGGTTTTGATGCGGATGCGGCGACGGCCATGGACAATATCTCCTGTGCGCGACGGAAGCGATGCCGGCCGCCGCTGCTTGACGCATCGGACAGCCCCCGGGAATAACGTTGTCATATTTTTTCGGCACAAGCCACGCTTTCCGAGCGGCGGGTGGCTGGTTTGCGCATCCATGGCTTGTGCGACGCAGCATGACGTGTCCCGTTGTTGCACCGCAATAATCGTAAAACGCGCACTATTCAACGCACGGCTGTATTCAAAGGAGCCAATCGGATGCAATCAACGCCATTTTTGTCACCGCTGCCGGCCGTCCGGTCAGTCGTTTGTGACCATGTGTTGACATCGTTGTCAGCGCACTTTCACACTCCGGGCCACTTCACTGCTACCGCGCTTCGCGGATGCGGTGACCGACCGGAGACGACGTGCCCGCAGTCGCCAGCCAAACGCCAGTGGACACCATGAGCTGCGCCGAAGCGCCGTTCATCGCCGCCGACGTGGGCGGCACCCACGTCCGCATCGGTCTGGTCCGCGCCAGCGGCGATCCCGCGCATCCGGTCGAGGTGCTCAAGTACCGCAAGTACGTCTGTGCGCAGTACCCGGGGCTGGCCGAGATCATCGAAGACTTCGTGTCCGGGCTGGATGGCATCGCGGTCAGCGAAGGTGCGATCGCCAGTGCCGGCTATCCGCTCGAGGACGGCTCGCTGATCACCGTGAACCTGCCTTGGCGGATATCGCTGGAAGCGATTCGCGCGCGGCTGGGCTTCCGCGCCTTCCGTCTGGTCAATGATTTCGAAGCAGTGGCGCATGCCGCCGCCTACGTGGACGCCAGCGAAGTGCTGCAGCTCACCGGCCCGGACACGGTGCCATCCGGCCCGACCTTGGTCGTCGGCCCCGGCACCGGCCTGGGCGCCGCGGTCTGGATTCCCTCCGCGCACGGCGCGGTGGTGCTGGCTACCGAAGCCGGCCAGGCCGCGTTGACCACCGGCACCGAGCTGGAAATGGCGCTGCTCCGGCAGATGCTCGGCCAGCGCAGCCATGTGCCGGTCGAACATGCATTGTCCGGCCCCGGGCTGATGAACCTGCACGCCGCCCTGTGTGCGCTGCATGGAACCCGCTCCGACTATTCCTCGCCCGACGCGATCACCGCCGCCGCCCTGGCTGGCGAAGACGAGCGCGCGCGGGAAAGCCTCGGGGTGTTCTGCGGCCTGCTCGGCAGCACCGTCGGCGACATGGCGTTGCTGTATGGCGTGCAGGGCGGCATCTACCTGGCCGGCGGGATCCTGCCGCAGATCCGCGAATTCGTGCTGCAAAGCAGCTTCGTCGAGCGCTTCCTCAACAAGGGGCCGATGCGCGAGGCGCTGGAGCGCATTCCGGTGAAGCTGGTCGAACACGGGCAGCTGGGCGTGATCGGTGCCGCCAACTGGTACCTGTCCGGCGCAGGAGTACGGGCACCGAAGCAATAGGTCGGCGCGCGTGGCGATCTCCGTCGCGACGTGCGCTGGCCGGCAAGACACACGGCACGACCACGCAGTCGACGCCGGCCATTCCAACGCAAGAGGGAGAGAGACCATGACGTACCGCAAATCCGCCTTGTCCGCCGCCATCGTCGCCTGCCTCGGCTTCAGCGCCCACGTCCACGCCCAGGCGCAGGACACCACCAGCGACCCCGATCAGCCGCAGGCGGAAGCCCAGTCGTCGCAGGCCGACGACACGACGGAGTTCGATGCGGTCATCGTGACCGGCATCCGCGGCGCCGTGGAAAAGTCGCTGGACACCAAGCGCGAAGCCAACTCGCGCCTGGAAGTCGTGACCGCCGAAGACGTCGGCAAGCTGCCGGCGCACAACGTCGCCGACACCCTGCAGCGGCTGCCGGGCGTGAACATCAGCTCCTCCAGCTCCGACGAAGGCGGCTTCGACGAAGCCGACCGCGTCAGCCTGCGCGGCACCAGTCCCAGCCTGACCCAGACCCTGATCAACGGCCACAGCGTCGGCTCGGCCGACTGGTTCGTACTCAGCCAGGGCAGCAACGTCGGCCGCAGCGTCAGCTACTCCCTGCTGCCATCCGAACTGGTCAGCTCGGTGGAAGTGAACAAGTCCTCGCAGGCCAAGCTGCAGGCCGGCGGGACCACCGGCACGGTCAACATCCTCACCCGCAAACCGTTGCAGTTCGCCGACAGGATCAGCGCCGAAGCCTCGATCGGCGCGGTGCATTCCGACAATGCCGAGAGCACCGACCCGCAACTGTCGGGCCTGTTCAACTACAGGAACGACGCCGGCACCTTCGGCGTGCTGGTGCAAGTGTTCAAACAGGAGCGCGAACTGAGCCGGCAGGCGCAGGAAGTCCCGGGCGGCTTCTTCCAGATCGCGGACACCGATCCGGCCGGCATCGCCAACCCGGACCTGGTCGGCGTCTATGCGCCGGGCCTGCTGGGCTCGACCCTGTTCGAACAGACCCGTGACCGCAAGGGCGGCCTGATCGATATCCAGTTCAAGCCCAGCGACGACCTGACCCTGGGCGTGAGCGGTTTCAGCTCGGACATGGAGGCCAACAACTACAACCGCAACTTCATGCTGTGGGGCGGCAACTTCGCCAGGGCGCAGGCGCCGGACCCCGGTTACGTCGTCAGCGACGGCGTGCTGACCGATGCCACGTACACCGGCATCGCCGGCACCCCCTATGCCGTGTACGACATGATCTACCGCGAGGCCACCGCCAAGAGCAGCTACGCCACCTTCGACGTCGACTGGCAGATCAGCGACAACCTCGGCTCGAAGTTCCAGGCCGGCACCACCAGCGGCGAAGGTTCGACCGCGCGCCAGTTCATCGCCGAAGTGACCGTGGCCGACGGCGGTGGCGCCAGCTGGGCCACGCATGGCGCCGGCGCGCCGGTGGACTGGAGCGTCGGCGGCGACATTTCCCCGGGCGGCGTGACCAGCTTCGGCACCTGGGGCAACCAGCAGGTGACGGCCGAGGACGACGAGGACTGGTTCACTGCCGATTTCAGCTACTACTTCAACACCGGCACCCTGTCGTCGATCGACTTCGGCGCGCGCTACGCCGACCACGAGCGCAAGGCGCTGTCGCCGGAAGGCGCGAGCCCGGGCGATATCTGGCCGGCGCTGCAGGGTGGCGCCACCGATTCGTATCCGAGCGGGTTCGCCAGCGACATCGGCGGCGACTTCCCGCGCGACATCTGGTACTTCACGCCGGATGCGCTGAAGGAGGCGATCCTCAACAACTCGACCTGGCTGTCCAACGACGACGGCCCGACCGGCCGCCACAACTACGGCGCCGAGTGGACGGTGGCCGAGAAGAACCTGGCCGCCTACGTGCAGGCCAACTTCACCGGCAACCGCTGGAGCGGCAACGTCGGCTTGCGCTACGTCGACATCGACCAGGACATCGACTCCTATCAGGCGGTCGCCGACCCGGCCAATGCCGAGGTGTCCAGCCTGTTCGGCAACTGGATCCGCAAGTCCACCAACAACACGCACAGCCGCGTGCTGCCGAGCGCGAACCTGAAGTTCGACTTCGCCAACGACCTGGTCCTCCGCTTTGCCGCCTCGCAGACCCAGACCCTGCCGGACTACTCCGCGCTGGGCGCCTCAAGCTGGGGTTCGGACCTGAACAAGACCGGCGGCGGCGGCAACCCGAACCTGGAGCCGGTGCTGTCCACCAACGTCGACGCCAACCTGGAGTGGTACTTCATGCCGCGCGGCCTGCTGTCGGTGGGCGCCTTCGCGATGGACATGAAGGACTACGTCGCCTACGGCACCGAGACGCAGATGCTGTTCAGCGAGCTGACCCACCAGCTCGAGGCCTACAGCGTCTCCGTGCCGATCAACGCCGACGCCGAGGTCCAGGGCCTGGAAGTGGCGTACGAACAGCCGATCGGCGATTTCTTCGGCATCCACGCCAACTACACCTATTCCGACGGCAGCACCTCACATACCTGGGCCGACGGCAGTCACAACCTGCTGGGCAACTCGCAGGACACCTACAACGTGGGCGCCTACTTCGAGAACGACACCTTCGGTGCGCGGGTCAGCTATACCTACCGCTCCTCGTTCCTGATCGGCCTGTCCGGTGCCAACCCGTACTACCAGGACGACTTCGGCACCCTGTCGGCATCGCTGGGCTACAAGGCCACCGACTGGCTGAGCTTCAGCCTCGATGCGCTGAACCTCAACAACCCGACCATCAACTACTACCAGAGCGCGACCATCCCGACCTCGTTCTACAACAACGGCCGGCAGTACTACTTCAACGTCCGCCTGAGGTACTGAGCGCGGTCCGGCCTGCGCGCTGTCTGCGGGCCCGGGATTCCCGGGCCCGCATCTTTTCGGCACAACTCCCGTGCCCGCAAGGAATCGCCATGAAGCTCCGACAACTCCTGCTGCTGTTCGCGCTGCTGCCCATCGCCGCAATCGCGGCGCCCGCCGGCGCACCCGCGGACGCGCCGCTGTCGCTGATCCCCGAGCCTGCCTCGCTCACGTTGCGCGAGGGCGCGTTCGAACTGCGCGCGGACACACCGCTGGTCGCGACCGATCCTCGGGCCGCGCGGGTCGCGCGGCAGTTCGCCGACTACATGCAGCGCGGTCGCGACGTCGCGCCGCGGTTCGACGATGCCGGGGCGGGTGACGCGCCGGCGGTCGAATTCCGGGTCGTGCCCACCGACGCGAGCGCCTCGCCGGAAGCGTATTCGCTCGATGTCTCGCCGCGGCGCATCGTGGTCAGCGCCGGCGACGAAAGGGGCCTGTTCTATGGCGCCGTCACGCTGTGGCAGCTGGCCACGTCCGACGTGGACGACGGCCTGCCCGCCCGCATCCCCGCGCTGCATATCGACGACACGCCGCGCTTCGGCTGGCGTGGGCTGATGCTCGATTCCGCGCGGCATTTCCAGTCGGTCGACGAGATCAAGCAACTGCTCGACGCGATGGCGCGACACAAGCTCAACCGCTTCCACTGGCACCTGACCGACGACCAGGGCTGGCGCCTGCAGATCCGCAAGTACCCCAAGCTCACCGAAGTGGGTGGCTGCCGGATTCCCGCCGGCGACGGCGGCATCGACCCCGCCACCGGCAAGCCCGCGCCGTACTGCGGCTTCTACACCCAGGACCAGGTGCGCGAGATCGTGCGTTACGCCGACGAGCGCCACATCACCGTGGTGCCCGAGATCGACATCCCCGGTCACGCGCAGGCGGCGGTGGCGTCCTATCCGCGGCTGGGCAGCGTGGAAGGTCCGACGCGCGTATCCAACGAGTGGGGCGTGCACAAGTACCTGTTCAACGCGGAGGAAGACACCTTCGCCTTCCTCGAGGACGTGATGGCGGAAGTGGTCGAGCTGTTCCCCGGCCGCTACGTCCACATCGGCGGCGACGAGGCGGTCAAGCAGCAGTGGCAGCAGTCGTCGCGCGTGCAGGCGCGCATGCGCGAACTGGGCGTTGAGAACGAAGCGCAACTGCAGGGCTACTTCGTCGAGCGCATGGCGCGTTTCCTGGCCAAGCACGGCAAGCGCGTGATCGGCTGGGACGAGGTCCTCGAGGACGACCTGCCCGCCGACGCCGCGGTAATGTCGTGGCGCGGCATCGAGGGTGGCGTCGAGGCCGCCGGCAAGGGCCACGACGTGGTGATGTCGCCGGTGTCGGAGCTGTATTTCGATTACCTGCAGACCGGTTCGCCGGACGAGCCGCCGGGCCGGCCGATGCTCATCCCGCTGCGCAAGGTTTACGACTTCGAACCGGTCCCGGCCGCGCTCACGCCGGAGCAGGCGCGTCACATCCTCGGCCTGCAGGCCAACGTGTGGACCGAACACATGCGCAGCTTCGAGCGCGTCGAGCACGCGTTCTTCCCGCGCATCGCCGCGGTCGCCGAGATCGGCTGGACGCCGCGCGCGCGCAAGGACTACGCCGGTTTCCTGGCCCGGTTGCCGACGCAACTGGACCGCTACCGCCGTTTCGGGATTGCCTACGCGCGCACGCCGTTCGACGTGCAGATCGAGGGTGCACCTCGCGGCGACGAGGCCATCGCCGTCACCCTGTCGCAGCCGGTGGGGCTGGGGACGATCCGCTACACCGTCGACGGCAGCCCGTCCACGCCGGTTTCCCCGGCCTACGACGCGCCGCTGCAACTGCAACTGCCGACGGAAGTGCAGGCCGCTGCCTTCGTCGATGGCCGCGCGCTGGAAACCCCGAAGTCGCGGCGCTTCGACGCGGCGTCGCTGCTGCAGCGCGAGGACGAGGCGCTGGCGATGTGCAGCCAGGGCCTGATGCTGCGACTGGAAGACGATGGCCCGTTCGAAGGGCCGCGCGCGATCTACAACGTCGACATCTTCAATCCCTGCTGGCTGTGGCGCGACGCGCCGCTGGACGGGATCGGTGCGGTCGACGTGGTTGCCGGACGCATTCCCTACTACTTCCAGCTCGCCGGCGACGAGTCCAGCCGCAAGTTCCGCCCCGCCCACAGCGCGCACGGAGAACTGGAGGTGCGTGACGGCTGCGATGGCGACCTGCTGGCCAGCGTGCCGCTGCCGGCCGAGCCGGACGCCGGCGGTTTCGTCACCCTGCGCGCGCGATTGCCGGCGCAGCATCCCGCCCATGCCGACCTGTGCATCGTGTTCACCGGTGACACGCGCCCGACGATGTGGGTGGTGGACCGGGTGGCGCTGCGGCCGGGTGTGCCCTGAAACGCGCCGCCATGCGCTCCTGCAGGATCACGGCGTGCGGTAAGGCAATACTTGCGCCTACTCGCCGGGCTTGACCGCGCTGGTCGGTGCCGTGGTCGCGGCGCGGCGCGCGAGTTGCGCCTCGCGGTGGGCGATGTAGCCGTTGGCGACGAGGATGATCGCCGCACCGACGGCGGTCCAGCGGTCGACGCCCTCGTTGAACAGGAAGAACGCAAGCACCGCGACGATCGGCAATTGCATGAAGCTGATCGGCTGCAGCGCCGAGACATCGCCGATCTTCAGCGCCCGCGTCCACAGCATGTGGCCGGCGGTGCCGAGCGCGCCGGCGGCGGCGACCCACAACCAGGTGATGCCCTGCGGCCATTCCCAGACCGCCAGCGCCGGCAGCAGCGACAACGGCACCCAGAACAGGGTGGTCAGGATCACGATGCGATCGGCCGGCTCGGTGTGCGACAGCTGCTTGATCTGGATCGCGACGATGGCGCTGATCACAGCCGCGGAAACCGCGACCAGCGTCCCGGCGCTGAACCCCTCGGTGCCCGGCCGCACGATCACCAATACGCCGATGAAGCCCAGCACCACCGCGCTCCAGCGGCGCGCGCGGACCTGCTCGCCCAGCCACAGCACCGCAGCAATGGTGGCGAACAACGGGGTCGAATACGACAACGACACCGCCTGCGCCAACGGCAGGTTGCCGATCGCCCAGAAGCCGCAGAACATCGACAGCGTGCCGAGTACGCAGCGCACCAGGTAGCGCGGCAACTGCTGGGTCCGCAGCAGCCCCGGGCCGTGCTTGAGCAGCAGCGGCAAGGCCGCGATCAGGCCGAAGAAACTGCGGAAGAACGCGACCTCGAAGGTGTGCAGGGTCTCCGATGCGAGCCGGATCACGATCACCATCAGGGCGAAGAATCCGGTGCTGCCCAACATCAGCAGCGCAGCGCGGGTATGCGTCGGGAGAGCCATTACCAGTGGGTGCCTATCATGCGGGGTTCGGGTTCCAGCGAGACCTCGAAACGCGCGTGCACCGATTCGGCGATGCGTCGCGCGAGGTCGAACAATTGTCGTCCGGTGGCGTTGCCGTGGTTGACCAGCACCAATGCGTGCGAGGGTGCGACGCCGGCATCGCCATCGCGATGGCCTTTCCAGCCGCAGGCGTCGATCAACCAGCCGGCCGACAGCTTGCGGTTGCCGGACTCGCCGCCGCCGAACGCGGGCAGGGTCGGGTATTGCGCGAGCAACGCATCGGCCTGGGTCGACGGCACGATGGGGTTCTTGAAGAAACTGCCGGCGTTGCCGAGCACTGCCGGGTCGGGCAGTTTGCGGCGGCGGATGGCGATGACCGCGTCGGCGACCTGCCGTGGGGTGGGACGGTCGATGCCCGTTGCCGCCAGCTCATCGCCAAGGCCGGCGTAGTCGAGGATCGGTACGTGCTGGCGCGGCAGGTCGAATTCCACCGCGGTGACGATATAGCGGTCGGGCTGCTGCTTGAACACGCTGTCGCGGTAGGTGAACCGGCAGTCGGCGCGGCCGAGTCGATGTGTCTGGCCGGTAGCCGGCTCGAACGCTTCCACCGCATGGATGAACTCGCAGACCTCGACCCCGTAGGCACCGATGTTCTGGATCGGCGCGGCGCCGACGGTGCCGGGGATCAGGGCGAGGTTCTCCAGTCCGGCGAAGCCGCGGGCGAGGGTGTCGAGAACGAAGCCGTGCCATTGCACGCCGGCATCGGCGCGGACGATGGCGCGATTGCCGTCATCGGCAATCTTGCGCACTTCCCGGCCGGTCAGGACCAGCAGCGGTTGCTGGGGCTCATCGACGAACAGTAGGTTGCTGCCGCCGCCGAGCACCAGCGGTGGCGGTCCGGCGAACTCATCGCGGGCCAGCAGTCCCGGCAGCGCCGAGGCATCGTCGACCTCGGCGAGCAGGCGCGCGCGCGCGGGCACGCCAAACGTATTGCGGGATTGCAGGGGGGCATCGCGAAGGATGCGGACGGCGCGGTCGGGATCAGTCCGGGCGTCGGGCACGGTCATGCGACCGGTGGCACCGGGCCGCGGCTGGGTGCGAACTTGCGCCGACGGATCGACTCGACGCACTCGCCGATCAGCTCGGGGCCGCGGTAGACCAGCCCGGAGTAGCACTGCACCAGGCTCGCGCCGGCGGCCATCTTGGTGACCGCGTCGGCGCCGGACAGGATGCCGCCGACGCCGATCAGCGGAATGGCTTCCGGCAACCGGGTGCGCATCATCCGCAGCACGGTGGTCGACTGGCCCATCAACGGCTGCCCGGACAGGCCGCCGGCTTCTTCGGCGTGCGGCGCGCCTTCGACCGGCACCCGCGAGACGGTGGTGTTGGTCGCGATCACGCCATCGACCTCGAGTTCGGTCAGCACCCGCGCGCAGGCCTCGATGTCGGCATCCGACAGGTCGGGTGCGATCTTGACCAGCATCGGGATACGGCGGCCATGCTTGGCGCCGAGACGCTCCTGTTCCTCGCGCAGGGTGCCGATCAGGCGTCGCAGCAGTTGCTCTTCCTGCAACTCGCGCAGGCCGGCGGTATTGGGCGAGGAGATGTTGATGGTCACGTAGTCCGCCAACGGGTATACCCGCGACAGGCAATACATGTAGTCGCCCTCGGCGATCTCGTTGGGCGTGTCCTTGTTCTTGCCGATGTTGATGCCGAGCAGGCCGCCCTTGCGCTCGGCGCGCTCGACGTTGCGCACCAGCGCATCGACGCCGCCGTTGTTGAAGCCCAGCCGGTTGATCACCGCCTGCTGCCGCGGCAGCCGGAACATCCGCGGTTTCGGATTGCCGGCCTGCGGCCGGGGGGTCACGGTGCCGATCTCGACGAAGCCGAAGCCCAGCGCCATCAGCGCATCGATGTGCGCGCCGTTCTTGTCCAGCCCGGCGGCGAGGCCAACCGGGTTGGGGAAATCGAGGCCGAACACCCGGGTCGGCAACGGCTCGGGCGGTCGTCCCAGCAGCTTGCCCAGACCGCTGCGATGCGCCACGTCGAGCGCACGCAGGGTCAGGCCATGCGCACGCTCGGCGTCAAGCCGGAACAGCCAGGGACGGGCGAGCGCGTACATGTCCGGTTCTCTTACAGGTCGAACTTGATGCCCTGGGCGAGCGGCAGTTCGTCGGAGTAGTTGATGGTGTTGGTCTGCCGGCGCATGTAGGCGCGCCACGCGTCCGAACCCGACTCGCGACCGCCACCGGTCTCCTTCTCGCCGCCGAACGCACCGCCGATCTCCGCACCCGAGGTGCCGATGTTGACGTTGCAGATGCCGCAATCGGAACCGGCTGCCGACAGGAACAACTCGGCCGCCTTCAGGCTCTCGGTGAACAACGCCGACGACAGGCCCTGCGGCACAGCGTTCTGCATCGCGATCGCGTCGTCGAGGCTCTTGAACTTCATGACGTACAGGATCGGCGCGAAGGTCTCGGTCTGCACGACCTCCGAATCGTTGCTCAGGCCGGTGATGAGGGTCGGCTTGACGAAGTTGCCCTTGCGGTCCAGCGCCTCGCCACCGGTCTCGACCTTGCCGCCGGCCGCCTTGGCCTTCTCGATCGCGTCCAGATAGGCCTGCACGCCGTCCTTGCTGTTGAGCGGGCCCATCAGGTTGGCGGTGTCCATCGGGTCGCCGGTCTTGCCCTCGACCTGCTTGTAGGCGGTGACCAGCTTGGCCAGCACGTCGTCATGGATCGACTCGTGGATGAACACGCGACGGGTGGTGGTGCAGCGCTGGCCGGCGGTGCCGACCGCGCCAAAGACAATGGCCGGGATCGCCAGCTTCAGGTCGGCGGTCTGGTCGACGATCATCGCGTTGTTGCCGCCCAGCTCCAGCAGCGAGCGGCCCATGCGACGGGCGACGCGCTCGCCGACGTGGCGGCCGACCTTGGTCGAACCGGTGAAGCTGATGAGGCCGATGCGCTTGTCGTCGACGAAGGTCTGGGCCAGCTCGGTGCCGGCGTCGTTGAACAGGAAGAAGATGTCGGGGAAGCCGCCCTTCTTCAGCGCCTCGTTGCAGATCCGGATCGACGCGATCGCCGACAGCGGGGTCTTCGGCGACGGCTTCCAGATCGTGATGTCGCCGCAGACCGCCGCGACCAGCGCGTTCCAGGCCCACACCGCGACCGGGAAGTTGAACGCGGAGATCACGCCGACCACGCCCAGCGGGTGCCACTGCTCGTACATCCGGTGGCCCGGACGCTCCGAATGCATGGTCAGGCCGTACAGCTGGCGCGACAGGCCGACGGCGAACTCGCCGATGTCGATCATCTCCTGCACTTCGCCGTCGCCCTCGGGCTTGGACTTGCCCATTTCCAGCGCGACCAGCGAGCCCAGCAGGTCCTTGTTCTCGCGCAGCGCGTCGGCGCACAGGCGCACGGCCTCGCCACGACGCGGGGCCGGGGTGGTGCGCCAGACCTTGAAGGCGGCCTGGGCGCGCTCGACGATGGTGTCGTAATCGTCCTGCGAGGACGCCTGGACCCGCGCCAGCACCTCGCCGTCGGTCGGGTTGACCGGCTCCAGGATGCCGGCGTCGCTCGTCTTGGCCCATTCGCCATTGCCGAGATAGGTGCCGGATTCGGTGCCATTCAGGCCGAGAGCGGTGAGGACGGGGTGGGTCATTGGGGCAACTCCTTGGAAGTGAAACGAGAATCAAAAACCTGGTGACCCCGACACGATTCGAACGTGTGACCTGTCCCTTAGGAGGGGACCGCTCTATCCAGCTGAGCTACGGGGCCGTAGCCGCGCATTTTCGCATGAACCGGCGGCCGGGCGGAAACCGGGGGCTGGCGGGGTCGGGCCAGCGGATTCATGGTGGCGTCCGCATCCGTGGCGGCCGTTCATCAAATCAGCCGACGATTCTCGTAAGCTCTCGCGATCGGGCGCTGACAGCCCCGTCACGATGCCGCCGGGACGCGGTGACGCTGCATACAAGGAGGTATGGACGTGTACGGATTTTCCCCCGAAGCGCTGGCCAAGGTCGCGCAGTTCAACCAGGATACCCGCCTGGTCCGGGTCCAGGCGCCACTCGATGGCGACCCGTTCGTGGTGCATCGGTTGACGGGCACCGAAGCCATTTCGCGCCCATTCGCGTTCACCGCCGAGCTGCTCTCGCCCGACGCGCTGCTTGAACTCAAGCAACTGGTCGGGCAGCCGCTGCGCTTCAGCTTGCAGGTCGCCGATGGTAACGATCGTCATTTCCACGGCTACGTGCGCGAGTTCGGCCGGATCGGCACCGACGGCGGGCTGGCGCGCTACCAGGCCGAGATTGCGCCGTGGTTCGCGTTCCTGGAGCACACCAGCAATTGCCGGATCTTCCAGGGCCGGACGGTGCTGGAGATCGTCGAGGACGTGTTCGCGCCGTACGCCGAACTGGCCAAGTGCAAGTACGTGGTCGACGCCGGCCGCTATCCCAAGCTGAAGTACTGCGTGCAGTACAACGAGTCGGACTTGGCGTTCGTCTCGCGGCTGCTGGAGGATGCCGGCATCCACTACAGCTTCGAGCATGCCGACGATGGCCACACCATGGTGCTGGCCGACGATTCGACCCAGTGCCCGCCGATCGACGGCCCGGCCCAGGTCAGCTACCTCGCCGACGACGGCGTGCAGAACCTGCAGGGCCTGGACCAGTGGAGCACCCGCCGGCGGGTGCGCGCGAATGCCCATGCGCTCAAGAGCTTCGACTTCAAGCAGCCCAAGAGCGCGCTGGCGGTGGAGCGGCCACTGCAGATTCCGCACGGCATCCTGCCGCGGCTGGAAACCTATGTGTATGACGGCGCCGCCCGTTATGGCGACAGCCAGGTCGGCGACATGCTGGCCGGCCTGCGCGGCGAGGAGAACGCGTGGCAGGCCAAGCTGTTCGAGGCCGGCGGCAACCATCGTTTGTTGCAGAGCGGGCGGTCGTTCGTGCTGTACGGCCACTTCGAGCACACCGAGGCCGACGAGGAGGCACGCGAGTTCCTGCTGTTGCAGGTCACCCACGACATCCGCAACAACCTCGGTGACAGCTTCGACGAGGTCGAGGGCGCCAGCTACCGCGCTACCGCGACCTGCCTGCGTCGCAAGATCCCGTTCCGTCCGCAGCGGCTGACCCCGCAACCGCGGATGCCTGGGCCGCAGACTGCCACCGTGGTGGGCCCGCCGGGCGAGGAAATACACGCCGACCGCTACGGCCGGGTCAAGGTGCAGTTCCACTGGGACCGGCTCGGCGGCTTTGACGACGGCAGCTCGTGCTGGGTGCGCGTGGCCAGTCCGTGGGCGGGCAGCGGCATGGGCGGGGTGTCGGCGCCGCGCATCGGCCAGGAAGTGGTGGTCGATTTTCTCGACGGCAACCCCGGCCGGCCCATCATCACCGGGCGGGTCTACAACGAGGACAACATGCCGCCGTTCGGCCTCGAGGTCAGCGGCATGAAGTCGCGTACGGTCAAGGGCGAGGGCCACAACGAAGTCACCATGCACGACGGCGACGGCAAGCAGCTGCTGAACATGCATGCGCAGCGCGACATGGCGACCACGGTGCTCAACGACCAGACCAACGCGGTCAGGAACAACCAGTCGACCGACGTCACCAATAACCAGAGCACGACGGTGGGCGTCAACCAGAGCGTCAGCGTCGGCGCCGACCGCAGCCTGGCAGTGAAGGGCAACGAGACCCACGCGACCACCGGCAGCCGTACCAAGACGGTCGATGGTGCCGAGACCAGCACCGTCACCGGTGCGGTCAGCGAGACCTTCAAGGCCGGCCAGACCCTGACCATCTCCGCCGCCGGTTACACCGAAACCATTACCGGTCCATACGTCACCGGCCTCACCGGCGACTACCGCAGCAGCCGCACCGGCAACTGGGAGGAGGCCGTCACCGGCACCTCCAAGCGCCAGGTGACCGGCGCACTGACCGAGACCCTGCAGTCCGGGCGCGCGGTATCGGTGACCGGCGACGACGTCCGCGGGGTGGTGGGCAAGGTCGAGGATTCCAACCAGGGCAAGCGCACGGTCAGCGTCGACGGCGACTACGAACAGGGCGCCAGCGGCACCAGCAACCGATTCTCGACTGGCGAGATGACGCTGGGGTCGGCGGCCAAGGTGGTCGCCGGCGTCGGCGAGTCCGGGGTCTCGATCGATGGTGGTTCGGTCACGATCTCCGCCGGCGGTTCCACCATCGTGGTCAACGCCGCCGGCGTGAGCATCAACGGCACTAAGATCGACCTGAACTGCTGACGCGAACGGAGTCACGGATGAGCATTGCGAAAAGCCCGGTCGAACAGCGATTCGACCTGTTGTGCGAGCTGTGGATGGAGGCGGTCGCCGATCCTGCCGTGCGGCTGGTGGTCTGGCGCATCCCCGGCAACGCCGGGCGGATGCTGGATGCGTTCTTCGAAGCCCACAAGCAGTCGCCGCAGGCGATGACGCCGGACTACTTCCTGCGTTTCGATACGGCGTTCGAGACCGGGTTCGGTTACAGCCGCGCGCTGGCCGACGCGCTGCAAACCGGCTACATCGGCAGCCGCGACAAGCTCAAGGCGCAGGGGCTGCCGATCAACTGGCGCGATGCCCACCTCGATGCGCCCGCCAGCGCCGCCGGCACGTTGCAGTTGATGCGGTCGTTCGGCGATTACTACCACGAGCATCTGCGCCACTTTGTCGCGGTGCTCGTGCCGTCGACGGTGTCTCGCGCCGACGCGCTGGAGGCCTGGCTCGACGCTGCGCTGCGCACGCCGGTGCCGGAGCGGTTGCGGGTGGCGCTGGTCGACTTTGATGACGGCCCTCAGTGGAGCGCGCTGGCCGCGCGGCATGGTGCGGCAGTGCGGGTGATCGAGGCGCCGATCGACATGTTCGACATCGCCCGGGCGACGGCCGCGCAATCGTCCGGAGGCGCCGGCCCGAGTACCGCCTACAGGCAGGTCCTGACCGACGTGATGACGCTGCTGGAGAAGGGCCGCGCCGCGCAGGTCGCGCGCCGCGCCGAGCGCGGCCTGGCCATGTGCGAACGCGAGCGCTGGCCGGACCAGCAGGTGGTACTGCACATGGCAGTGGCCGGTGCGCACATGAAGGAGCAACAGCACCCCGAAGCGATTGGCCGCTACCGCGCCGCCCGCGAATCGGCGCAGACCGCGCAACTGGCCGGACATCCCGCCGGGCCCAACCTGCTGATGCAGACCTGGTTCGGCGAGGCCGGCGCCTGGCTCAATGCCCGCCAACCGGCACGTGCGGCGGAGGCCTACGCTGCCGGTAGCGCGGCCGCGAAGGCCATCCCCAACGGATTGTTCGCGATCGAAGGTCTGCGCATGGCCGGCTTCTGCCATGCGCAGGGCGGCCACAAGGAGCGCGCGCGCGAGCATTACCTGTTCGGCTTGGGTGAGGCCAAGGCGATGCCGGCTGCCGATCGCCCGCTGACGACTCTGCCGTTGCTGCTGCAAGACATGCTGCGATTGCAGGATCCCGCCCGCGTGGTCCAGCTGGAGGAATGTGCCAGCCGCTACCAGGCGCAAGTGACGGACGCGCAGACGCGTGCCGAGAGCCGGGCGGCGAAGCTCGGCGCGAATCCGGTATCAACGGATGTCGACGGGATCGAAGCCGAGCTGGTCGCTGCCTACGAGGCCGCCTTCCAACGACTGCTCGACGAGCGTGAGCAACTGATCGCCCGTGGCGACGATTATTTCCGCAAAGTCGTCGCGGTCGCACGCGAGTACCTGCACCCTCGCTGGAATGGACTGCCGGAGGTCAAGCACCCACTCGACAAGTCCCCCGAACAGTTCAGCCGGCCACCGTCGTTCGCCGAACTGCCCGACCCGGCCGAACTGTTGCAGTCTGCAGCCGTGCCGGCCGAAGCGGTGTGTGCCCCGGTCGAGGCGTTCGCATGACCCGCAACCGCCTCGCGCTGCTGGTGGTGGCCACGCTCTTCGTCGTCGCCATTGTCTGGTACTTCGGTGATGCCTGCTCCGAAGAGCTGAAAGCCTTCCTGCGCGCACTCGCCCGCGCGCTTTGATCTCCCATCCAAGGCAAGGACGCCCATGACGATCGCCGCCAAGCATTTCGACCCGCAGTTGGGCATCGACATTCACACCTACCTGATCGGCCCGCTGCCGACCCCGCACCTGGGGATCGTGCTCGACCCGTTCGACTACATCCCGCTGATCGGCGGCACCGTTCAGGTCCATGGGGTCAAGCGCGCGACCGCCGGTTGCGGTGGGCTGGACGTCCACATCCCGGTCGGCGGCCTGTGGTTGCCGCCGATGAAGCTGCCCGGTGGACCGCAGTTCGACGACGAGATCTTCATGGGCAGCCAGACGGTCAGCGCCGACGGCGAGCCGTTCTCCCGGATCACGATGCCGGTGCTGGCCTGCAACCTGGTCGGCATGGTGCCGCCGATCCGCCTGAAGAAGCCCGGTCGCATTCCACTGTCGCTGGTGCTGCCGACCACGATCAACCTGGCGATCCCCAACACGGTCAACGTCGGCGGCCCGCCGACGGTCAGCCTGATGGCGCTGGCGATGCGCGGCGGCTTGTCGGCGCTCGGCGCGATCGCGCGCAAGAGTGGTGTGTCCGGGCTGGCGTCGGCCGCGTTCAAGAAGCTGCGGCAGCACGTGTTCGGCAACATGAAACCGGGCTTCCTCAAGTGCAAGGTGCTGCGCGCCGAGCCGGTCGATATCCGTGATGGCAGCGTGTCGGTCAGCCACGAGGACTTCGCGGTTCCGGGTCGGTTACCGCTGGCCTGGCCGCGACATTACGGCTCGGCCGACCTGCGTGAAGGCGAATGCGGCCATGGCTGGATGACCCCGGCCGACATCCGGCTGGAGCGGTTCGCCGACGGTTCGGTGTTGTTTGTCGATCTCGATGGCGCGGCCGTGTTCCCGGCGACGCCAGCCGGGGAAGGCGAGGGCGCCGCGGTGCGCGAACTGGTCGACGGCGCCCGCCTGATCCGCGAACGCGACGATCGCGGTGCGAGCTGGGTGGTCCGGACCAAAGCCGGCTTGCGCCATGTGTTCCGCGACCCGGCGCCGGGGGTTGCCACGATCGCCACGCAGGTCGCTCGGATCGAACGGGTCGAGGACCTGTGCGGCAACAGCTGGACCTTCGAGCGCCAGCAAGGCCACCTGGTGCGCATCGTCGAGAGCGGGCCACGCACCGATGATGGTGACGTGCGTCAGCAGGGCCGTTTCCTCGAAGTCGATTCGCGCCACGGCCGGATCGAGCGCATCCAGTTGCACGACCCCGCCACCGGCCTGAGCCATCCGCTGGTCAGCTACCGCTACGACGCCGAAGGCGACCTGATCGCCGCCGTCGACGCCCTCGGCGCGGCGCGCACCTTCGAGTACCGGCAGCACCACATGCTGCGCCACACCGACCGCGTCGGCCTGTCGTTCCACTACGGCTACAACCGCGACTGGCAGGTCGTCCATGCCTGGGGCGATGGCGGCCTGCACGACTATCGCTTCCACTACGATCGCCTGCTCAACGAGACCGAGATCACCGACTCGCTGGGCCACGTCACCATCGTCAAGTTCGACGAGAACCGCCTGCCGTTGTGCGAGATCGACCCGCTCGACGGTGTCACCGTGTTCGAGTACGACGAACTCGGTCGCACCACCGCGGTGGTCGATCCGATGGGACTGCGCACGGGGTTCGAGTACGACGAATGCGGCAACCTGCTCAAACTCACGCGGCCCGACGGTAGCGAAATTGCCAACACCTACGACGAGAACGACGCCCTGGTCGAGGTGATCGACCAGGGCGGCAATGCATGGCGCCAGCACAGCGATGCACATGGCATGTTGCTGACCCAGATCGATCCGTTGGGCGCCACTACGCGCTACGACTATGACCGCAACGGCCAGTTGCATAGCCACACCAATCCGCGTGGTGCCGTCACCCGCGTCGCGTTCGATCGCCACGGCCAGCTGCAAACCCTGGTCGACGCGCTCGGCCATGCCAGCAGCTTCGAGCACGACGCCCTCGGCCGCTTGCGACGACAGGTCGACCCGCTCGGGCAGGCGACTGTTTACGACTACGACGCCAAGGGCCGGTTGTTGTCGGTCAGCGCCCCGGGCGGCGGCAGCGCCCGCTGCGAGTACGACGCCGAAGACCAGCTGGCTCGCCACGTCGACGAAAGCGGCGTCCAGACCCGACTGCAGTACGTCGGCATCGGCCAGGTCGGCAAGCGCCTGCAGGCCGACGGCCACAGCGTGGAATACCACTACGACACCGAGGAGCAGCTGGTCGGGCTGACCAACCAGCGCGGCGAGCGGTACCAGCTCAAGCGCGACGCGCTGGGGCGGATCGTCGAGGAGATCGATTACTGGGGCCAGTCGCGCCGCTATCGCTACGACGCCGCTGGCCGGCTAACCGCCACTGTCGACCCGCTCGGACAAACCATCGCCTACACCACCGATCCACTGGGCCGGATCACCGGCAAGTCCCTGCCCGACATCGACCATCCCAGCCAGCCGCTGCATGAGGCGTTTCGCTACGATGCCCGCGGGCAACTCGTCGAGTTGCGCAACCGCAACCGTCTGGTCAAACGCGCATTCGACGCGGCAGGACAACTGCTGGAGGAGTTGCAGGACGGCTTCTGCATCGCACATCGATACGATGGCGCCGGCAACCGCATCGCTCGTGAAACTTCGGCGGGCAATCATCTGGCGTGCGAGTACGACCTGCGTAACCAGGTCGTCGCGATCGGCATCAACGACGAGGCGCCGATCACCCTGCAACGCGATGCGCTCGGCCGTGCCACCCGCGAGCAACTGAGCGAGCGCGTCCAGCGCCAATTCCAGTACGACGCCCGCAGCCTGCTGACCGCGCAAACCGTGCTGGGCGATTCCGCACCGCTGTTCGACACCCATTACGACTACGACCGTGCCGGCAACCTGAGCCAGCGCAGTGACAGCGAGCAGGGGGGCGACAGCTACCACTACGACGTCATGGGCCGCCTGTTGCAGCACACCGACCCGAAAGGCCGCATCGCCGCCTATCTCAACGACCCGGCCGGCGACCGCCTCAACACCCGCGTCTCGCAGGTGCAGATGCGACGCACCGCCAACGGCGGCGATCACGGTGACGTGCTGTGGACCCGCGAGGGCAGCTACGACGGAGTCCACTACGTGTTCGACCGCGCCGGTGACCTGGTCCGTCGCGGCGAGCCGGGCCGGATGGATGACGCTGGCACCCTGGAGTTGCGCTGGGATGCCAACCACCGCCTCGCCGAAAGCCGCCGCGACGGCCAAGCCACTCGTTATGGTTATGACCCGTTGGGCCGACGCGTGTTCAAGCGCAACCCGACCCACACCACATGGTTCTTCTGGGATGGCGATGCGCTATTGGGTGAAGTGCAGCAGGCCAACGATGAGCCCGATGTCGCCCCGGTCTGGGTCGGCAATGTCGCCAATCTGCTGGAGGTCAAGCAACGGCAGGCAAAGTTGAAAGTGCTGCACTTGCAGGCACGTGAGTACGTCTACTACCCCACCGGCTTCATGCCGTTGGCGGTGATTGATGCTCAGGCGGCGAACAAGGACCGGCCTGCCGTGGCACCCACGGCAACGTTGCTCCGCGAGCCGCAGACGTGTTCCTCGTCCCTTCAGGGCCCCCTCGCCGAGGCAACCGGCTTTGGCGAGTTCGGTTGCCTTGCGTTGGGTCAGCCACCAGCGAGTATCACGCAGACGCCATTACCCGTTTCCCCACGGGGCAAGCTGGGTAGTTTGGGTGGAACTGCGCTAGGCAGCACGGTAGCGCGCAACGCACCGGGAGCATCACAATCTACCGATTCGGTGGTGTTTGCCGCAGCGCAAACCGGAATCGTAGTTGGCCCCAATAAAGATCCCGAGGTCGGGAGGGGCATAGCCGAGGAGAGCATCGAAGGGGATGCCTCAGGTAGGAGTCGCGTATTCCACTACCACGTCGACCCCAACGGTTGCCCCGTGCGTATTACCGACGTCGCGGGCGTCATCGCCTGGTCCGCTAGTTACGCTGCGTGGGGGCCCATCACCCAACAACACGAGTGTTTCATCTCCAATCCACTCCGCTTCCAAGGTCAGTACTTCGATACTGAAACGGGGCTTAGCTACAACCGCTACCGGTACTATGATCCCGATGGCGGCCAGTACGTGGCGCAAGACCCGATTGGCCTGGAGGGCGGGGTCAACATTTACGCATACGCACCGAACCCGGGTGGCTGGATCGATCCGCTGGGATTAACCCTTCGACCAGGAGGTGCGCAGCGACATGACGTCGGCTCGCACAGTGAGTTGAGTCCGGGGGGGAATAGGGCGCCGGGACATACAAATACCCGTCCTGATCGGTTTGTACAATCGCATCACGTCGTTCAGGATGAGTGGGCAAAACGGAACATCACGGGCTACCGGAGTGGGAATGCGCCAACTATTTTGCTTCAGTCAGCCAGTGGGCATGAGCACGCAATGGTTTCGGCCGCGCAGCGCCGATGGAGAGCGCAGTTGGCAATTCTGCCCGGGGGGAAATGGGGGTCGACGACATTGCGGCAAGAAATGGCGGCCGGGTATCGGCAGCTGGTAGACGCTGGAGTACCGGCTTCTCGCGCTAGGAGGATGGTCGGGAAATCCTATCAATATTTCAGTTCACTCGGATGCAGGGTCTAATGGATATTTCAAGACTGAAGTTGATCGAAGCAACTCGCCCTCCGCTGGCGAGGTACGGCTTGGCCGCGGCTCTGGATCGCTCTTTGGAGGAGATGCCCGCGCAGCTGCTTGATTTATACTCGGAGACAAATGGGTTCATGAGCCCAATGGGAAATACGGTCTATGAGGCTGTTGATCTGGCCGAACGGAATCAGACTTTCGAGGTTGCCGAGTTCAGTCCCGGATTTATCCTGATCGGCGACAATAGTGGCGGTCGAGGCTAT
This sequence comes from Lysobacter sp., assembly GCA_050737695.1. GTDB lineage: Bacteria > Pseudomonadota > Gammaproteobacteria > Xanthomonadales > Xanthomonadaceae > Novilysobacter. Next base: position 47,634 of record JBOHYB010000014.1, read on the forward strand.
TTGATCAGTCTGGATGGCGGCGACCTGAAGGTCTATGGTTCTGACCTTGGAGATCTAGGGCCGGAGGATTTTTCTATTGAAGCTGAATCAATCTCGGATTGGATTTCAAGAATGATATGAAGCTTTTCTCTCGGGTCGGTTGCGGGTTGCCGCGCACGTCAAACAAGGCTTGGGGGCTGGAGAGCGTATCGTCATGCAGATCGTGAAGAATCCAAAACACTCGACGCTATATTTTGATTGTCGCTTGCGTCTTCTGCGAGTGTCGGTAGAGCCCTCCCTGTATTTCAATTTTGAAACTCGAGGGTTGGAGATGGACAGGAGCCCGGCCGGCGAACGCGAGTTGGTGGCGGTTGCCGATGTCAACTTTATTGACGATTTTTCCGGGCTTCGATTCACGGTTGGTTCTGGCGATGCGCGTGAAGTGTTCGATGTCCAAAGCAAATACGAATGCGATCGGGTTTTGTATCAGTTTGCTAGCCAACTGTTGGCCTCGCCGGTTGAATGTCCAGGCGGCAGCGATGTGCTCGAAGTGGCTATCGAGAAAGGCGTCGTGACCCGTATCAACGTGATGAGGATGCGTGATGGCGTAGTGGAAAAGTCGATGCGCATCACCCACAAGGACGGAGTGGTGTGTCTGGTTATTCCGAGTCCTTGGCAGCGTGTGGCTTTGCGCTCACTTGGGGTTGAGGATGGTCGGTTGGTATGTGAGTCGGAGGAAAATGGGGGTGCCAGCTATGAATTGGCATTGCCCGGGGCGGTGGAACGCCTGCTTTCCCGGCTGCTTGAGGTAGGCTTTGGCTAACGGCTTTGGGCTCGGTTGCGGGTTGCCGCGCACGAGCCGGGATTTGACTGCCTCGTTGGACTGCACGATGCACTTCCAGAGGGGTGCGGGCGCGGTCGGTTGCCTAATCCTCAGTGCTTGAGTTGGGGGCGACGTCGACGCGACGATTCGATGTGGTGCGAGTCTGAGCGGTCGGCCGATTGCTGGAAATTCCCCAACGGCTGCGTTCGAACCACCAGAGGGCCGTCGTCAGCAGTAACCACGCCAGAAGCCATGGCCAGCGGTGGCCGGGTTGTGAGGGGTGTCGCTTTCCGGGCATCCCGGCGTGGATGGTGGGGCTGGCTACGACAAGCGCTAGGGTCGCTTCCCGCAATGCGTGAGCCGTCAGGCTCGGTGTTTCCCCTGAATCCGGAACCAGGAATGGCTGGGTACGCTCATCCTCGCGCAGTCGATGCCAGCCGGTGGTTGTCGCCCAGAATCCAGCGCAGCGACCTGCGCCGCTGGCGGGATCGACATGCAGGGCAACCGACGCACCGCCAGGCGAGACGACGTGTGCGCTGTCGCCAATGGCACAGATCACGCTGCGTTGGTGGGGGGTGGCCGCATCGATGGTTGCCTGCTGACTCGCCGAGGACGGGGAGCGGGCGAGGGTGGTGAAGGCTTCGCTCCATATGTCGCCATGCGCGTCGCCGTGTCCGGCGAGGACCAGCCGGTAACTGTCGCTGAGGGCGGTTACGCCGACCCGGCCGCGGCCATGCGCTCGCCAGATTGTCAGCGGCGTTCCGGTCGCGTCCGCCAGCAGCACGACTGCATCGGCGGTGGTAAGGCGCAAGGCGTTGTCGGTGACCGTCGGCAGCGCATCGGCGGCGTCGGCGGCGCCGACCAGGTCGCCGCCGAGGCGGGTCTGGCGTGGCGCGCCGTCGGTCGAGGCAGTGATGCCGAGTCCCTGCAGACGCTTGCGATCGGCGGCGGTGAGCGGGCCGGACAGCCGCAGCAGCAGGCCGAGGCCGTGCTCGATCGCGGCATCCAGCGCGACGCGTTGGCCGGAGTCCAGCGCGCGCCAGCTGCGGTTGTCCAGCACCAGAAGGTCGAGCTTGTCCAGCGCGGCCGCGTCGAAACCGGTCGGGGCGCTGCCGATCTGCAGGCCGGCGCCCAGGTTGATGCGGGTGTCCAGTTCAAGGCCGGTGTCGAGCGCCCAGCGACGCAGGAACTTCAGATCGGGGTTCGGCGCGCCGGCTAGGATGCGCACCTTCAGCGCGTGTGCCGGGGTCACCTCCAGCGGTACCGCCATGTCGGTGATGATCTCGCCGCGCGCGTTGCGCACTTGCAGCCGATACGACGCCAAGCCGGCATTGCGGGTACTGGCATGCAGTTCGAAGCGACCCTCTCCGTCGAGTGCGATGCGATCGACCCGTTGGCCCGCCGGGTCGCGCAGCTCGGCCGTTCCGGCCCCTGGCTGCGCCGCGCGACCGGCCACCGTGAACCGGCGGCCAGCCGGCACCTGCATCGGCGCCTGCAGTTCCGTCAGTCCCGATGGCAATGGCGCCGGTCGGAAATCGAGGCTGCGTCCACGCGCTGCCTCGCGGTCGCGGGCGACCAGGCCGGCGCCGATCACGCGGATGTGGCGGGTGGCGGGATGGCGCCGCAGGGCGCTGGCGAGATCGGGGAATCGCGCCGCTCCGGGGCGGCTATCGACTCCGGTGCGGGCTTCGGGCAGGGCGACGACGCGCTCGCCGGGCATGCCTTGTGGAGCCACTTCGCCCGCGCGTGCGGTCAATACCACCAACGTGCCGGCCTCGCGCGGCTGTGGCGGCGGGAACAACGTGAAGTACAACAACGCCGCGCTCGCGGCCTGTGCCGCCAACAGCATGGCAACGCGCCAGGTGTGGTACCGCTCGGTTGCGGGCAGGCGTCGTTGCCGCCACAGCGCGCGGACGCTGCCGAGCAATACGGCCAGCGCCAGGAGGCCGACGACAAGTGCGTGCGGGTTCATGGCCGGGCCTCGCGTCCGAGCGCATCGAGATAGGCGTCGCCCACGGGCCCGGCCGACGGGCGCTTGCCGGTGGCCGCGGGTGGTGGCGCCAGCAGTGGCCACAACAATTGGCGCAGGCGTTGGCGGCAGTCGAGGCAGGTGGCATCGCGTCGCAGCACATCGATCGCCGCGGCCAGTCCCAGCGGGTCGGTGTCGCCGGTCTCGTGCGAGGCGATCCAGTCCGCGAGGGCGTCGAGGTCGGGCGCCGCTGCCGCGCCCCCGGTCGGCTCCGGTGCCAGCGCGCGCCACGCCTCGGCCACGACGGGGTCGGTGGTAGTGGCCTCGGCCATCGGGTCGCGCCGGTCGCCGAGGCCTTCGCGGTCGCCGCCGAGGCGCCGGCTCTGGTCGATCGGCGGCAACTGGCGACCGATCCGCGGCAGGTAGATACGCTCGGCCTGCTGCACCTGTTTGATGAAGGCGAGTGCGCGATGGGCGTAGGGCAGGGCGAGTTCGGGCCGGCCCTGGCGCAGGTTGAGTTCCGACTGCCACATCTCGTCAAGCGCGGATCGCAGCAGCTTGCGGGTGCCGGGGTCGAGCAGGGTGGCGGCTTCGGCGTGGTCGTGGGTGTGGCCGAATTGTTCGAGCACGGCCTGTTCTTCGCCGAAGGTCGGTTGTCGCTGGAGGTCGCCCGCGTGTTCGTCGCGGTGCTCCTCGCCATGCGGTTCCGCCGCGGCGGCCGCGGGTTCCTCACCGAGGATGACCTGCTGCAGATCCTGGGCATCGTTGGTCGGCAGCAGTTTGGGGGTGCCGCCGGTTTCCTCGCCGAGGAACTGTCCGTAGCGCAGCCGCAGCAGGCGCTGATCGATGCCGATCGCGTCGGAGCGGGCAAGGTAGCGGTCGGCGGCGAGGGTGGGCTTTTCCTTCAACAGGGCTTCGGCGTCGATGATGATCTGCCGCTGACTGCGGAAGTAGGCGGGCATCACCCGCTTGACCAGGCCCTCGAGGTCGGCGGAGGTGGGAACCGGCTCGGGCGGCCAGCGCAGGATGTAGCTCGGGCTGCGGGTGGTCTGCGGGTTCGGCGCGCGGCGGTCGCTGACGCTCAGTTGCGCGATCACGTCGTCGCCGGCGACCAGGCCGAGCGCGGCGAGGTCGATCCGGTGGCGGTAGCGTTTGCCGGTGACGTCACCGCGGCCGCGCAGGGTGACGAGCTGTTGGCGGGTGGTGATGTTTTCGCCGCCGCCGATCGTGCGGGTGATCTGCAAACGGGCATTCGGCGCGAGGCCGTAATCGTCGCTGGCCTCGAACTCCAAGGTCCAGCTGCGTTGCCCCGGTTCCAGCAGCGACAGCGTTTGCCGCGGCTGCAGCGCGCGCAGCTGCGGTGGTTGGTCGACCACGACCTCCAGGCGGTGCGGGCCGGCCTGCTCGGGTGGCAACGGGTGTTCGAGCTGCAAGCGGTAGAGGCTCGGCTTGGCGATGCGGCGGCTGCCGACCCAGCTACCGCCTTCGCGTTGCAGGGCCAGGCGCTCGCCATCGTGGAAGGCCAGTTCGACACCCTCGGGCATGGGTGCGAAGTCCAGCCGCCAATGCAAGGTCGAACCTTCCGGCACCTTGGCGGCCAGCGTGTCGATGCTGCGCATTGGCAGGCCGGTGTAGGCCGGCGGGCGGATATCGATGTGCTGGCCGACTAGGCGGGCCGGGCGCGCTTGGGTCGCGGTTACCTCCGGGGTGGCGGGGGCGGTGCGCGTCGCGGGTTGGGTCGCGGGGTAAAGCACGATCGCGACGATGCAGGCGGCGGCCAATGCGGCGCCGACCAGCAACCTGCGCACGCGCCAGGGCGCGCGCAGATCGATGCGCGGTCCGTCCTGCACGCGTTGGCGCAGGCGCTCGCGTTGCAGGTGCTGCAACGCGGTGTCGGGCGTCGCGTGCGTGAATAGCAGGTCGGCGCTGTCGTCCATGTCGGGGCGTCGGGCATCAAGTTGCTGCGCCAGCCAGCGATCGTCGAAACCGCGACCGCGTTGCCATACATGCAATGCGCCAGCCAGCAGCGCCGTGACCAGCACCGCCAGCGACCACGGCGCGGCGTGGGCGCGCCAGGCCACAGCGGCGGCGACCAGCAGCCATGGCGCGGCGACCAGCGTGGCATCGGCCCACGCGCGCCGACGTGCGGCATCGCGGGCGTTCCGCAGGCGGGCGTCGACGGCGTTCATGCGGCGGCCTTGCGACGGGGGCCGTTGGCGACCCAGCGTTCGAGCAGGAACAGCATCGCGACCAGCACCGCCAGCCACGGCGCGAGCGGTCGCGGTGTCTCCGGATATGCGACGAGGCCCGTGCGCGGCGCGTGGGCGTCAGCCTCCACGCGGGTCGGCGCGGGCGGTGGTTCGGCGAACAGGCGTCGGAGCTGGATCGGGAAATCCGGTTCCAGCAGCATCGGCATTGTTGCCGGCCGCAGTTCGTGTTGCAACTGCATGATGCGACCGCGTCCAAGACGCGCCGCACGAGCGAGCGGGCCATCCGGGCCGCGCCAGGCGACGGTGGCGTCCGCGAGTTCGGGCGCGTCGGTGTCGACGTCAAGCAGGGCTTCGCCGCCGGCGGCGATCCAATCGCGAACCGCTTCCGGCAGCGGGCCGGGTACGAGCCAGACGAGATGTCGCTGGTCGGGATCGAGTGGCGTCGATGCTGGTGCGATCGTTACCGGCGCGGCTGGACTCGCCGCCGCCTCGTCCTCGCGGGCGGCCAGCCAAGCGGCGCCCGCCGCGCGCAGGTAGCGCAGCGCGTCGGCACGCTCGGGCGCATGGCGAACCATCAATGCCGGGATCGCCGTCTTCGACGGTACGGGCGGCTCGGTCGCGGCGCGATCGTCGGCGGGAACGATGCGCCATTCGACCTGTCGACTCAGGCGCGGGCGCTCGGCGTCGGCGCCGACGAGCACCGGCGGCACCAGTACCGTCAGCGGCGTGCCGGCGGGCAGGGTCGCATCCATCTCGCGCAACAGGCTGGAGAAGGAGGGCGCATCAGCAGGCGCTAGAGCCGATGCACCAATGTGGTCTTGGTCGATCACCGGGAATCCGGGCGCGGCCCAATGCCAGCGGGCGTCGTCCGCGCCGATGCGGCCCCGCACCGCGGCAGCGTCCACCCCGGGTGCCACCAGCACCCGTGCAGTGCGGTCGGGCCGGCCGAACAGCACCGGCTCGGCCAGCAACAACGCCAGCGCCGCGAGCAACAGCAGGCGCAGCACCAGCAGCAGGATTTCATCGAAGCGGTGCTTGCGTTGTGGCTGCGCTTTCGCCTGCAGCCAGCGCAGCGCGGCGAACACCACCAGTCGCTGTTCGCTGCGCCGCGCCAAATGGACCAGCAGCGGCAGCAGCAGGGCTGCCAGTGCGGCCAGGCCGATCGGCAACAACAGCGACACCGTCATGCCGGCTTGCCCAGGAACAGCCGGCGCAGCGGCAGGTCGAGCGGCTCGTCGAGCACGTACTCGACATGGCGGATGCCGCTGGCGGCCAGTCGCTTGGCCAGTGCCGCGCGTGCGGCCGCGAAGCGGGCGATGAACCCGTCGCGGATGCCATCGCCATCGCCGAGCAGTTCCTCGCCGCTTTCGGGGTCGCGGAAACGGTGGCCGCCGCGGAACGGAAAGTCGCGCTCCTCGACGGTCAGGATCTGCACGCTCAACACCTCGCGTCGCGCCGCGGCGAGGCGTTCGGCCAGAATCACCGCGGCATCGTCGAAACTGTCGCCGAGCGAGACGACCAGGGTGCGCGCGCCGGCGTGTTCCCACAGCGGTCGCAGCTTCGCCTCGTCCGGCCAGGTGCCGGCCGCCTGCAGCTCCTGCAGCGCGAGCAGGCAGCGATCACGCTGGCGTGGCCCCGCGCCGATGCCCACCACCCGCAGTTCGCCACCGCCGACCATCGCCAGGCCGAAGCGATCGCCCTGTCGCAGCGCCAGCTCGACCAGGCAGGCGGCGAGCGCCTTGGCCGCGTCCAGCCGCGACCAGTGCGGACGCGCGCGGTCCTGCTGCGTCATCGAGGCGCTGGCGTCGACCAGCAGCCACAGGTCCAGCGGACTGTCGCGCTCGGACTCGCGCACGAAGAAGCGGTCGGAGCGGGCGTAGAGCTTCCAGTCGACCTGGCGCAACTCGTCGCCCGGCTCGTAGGCGCGGTACTGGGCGAACTCCAGTCCGGCGCCGCGGTTGTGGCTGCGGTGCAGACCGAAGCCGTGCACGCCCGCGGCCTGTCGCGCGAGCAGCGGAATGTCCTTCAGCCGCGCGCGAACCTCCGGCGGAATGAGGTCGCGCGGCGAAGCGGGAGCGGGCGGTTGCGCCACGGCGTTGCCCGCCTCAGCGCGATGCGAACGGGACGTTGCGCAGCAGCGCTTCGACCACGTCGTCGGTGCTCTTCTGTTCGGCCTCGGCGGTGAACGACAGCAGCAGGCGGTGGCGCAGCACCGGTGCGGCCAGCGCGAGGATGTCCTCGCGGGTCGCGGCCAGCCGCCCATGCAGCAACGCGCGGGCCTTGGATGCCAGCACCAGCGATTGCCCCGCGCGCGGGCCCGCACCCCACTTCACCCATTGCCTAACCTCGGCGGGGGCGCCGTCGTGCGGCCGGCTGGCGCGTACCAGCCGGGTGATCCAGTCCAGCAGGTCGTCGCCCAAATGCACTTCGCGCACGCGCGCCTGCAATGCCAGCACCGCCTCGCCGTGCATCACCCGCGGCACTTCGGCGTGGTGGGTGCCGGTGGTCTGGACGAGGATGTCGCGCTCTTCCGACTCGCTCGGGTACTCGACCCGCACGTGCAGCAGGAAGCGGTCGAGCTGGGCTTCCGGCAGCGGGTAGGTGCCAGCCTGTTCCAGCGGGTTCTGCGTCGCCAGCACGAAGAACGGCGCCGGCAGCGGGTGGGTGACGCCGGCATAGCTGACGGTGCGTTCCTGCATCGCTTCCAGCAGCGCGGCCTGGGTCTTGGGCGGGGTGCGGTTGAGCTCGTCGGCGAGCAGCAGGTTGGTGAACACCGGGCCGCGCTGGAACTTGAAGCTGCGATGGCCGGTGCCGTGGTCCTCCTCGAGGATCTCGGTGCCGATGATGTCGCTCGGCATCAGGTCGGGGGTGAACTGCACGCGGCGGAACTGCAGGTCCAGCGCCTGGCCGAGCGAGCGCACCAGCAGGGTCTTGCCGAGGCCGGGGACGCCCTCGAGCAGGCAATGGCCGCCGGCGAGCAGGCCGATCAGCAATTGCTCGACCACCTCGCCCTGGCCGACGATCGCCTGCGCGATCGCCGCGCGGAGAGTGTCGAGTTGGGCCAGTTCGGACTGGATATCGGCTTCGGTGGTGCGATCGTTCATGCGGGGTCCGGTGGGGTCAGGCGGTCAGTGCGTAGACCGCGATGTTGACGGCGAGCCTGGTGTTGTCTTCGGCCAAAAAGCGCTTGTTGCGCCAGTCGTAGTCCCATTCGCAGCCGTAGTCCTTGTTGCTGTAGAGCACGCCGAGTCGGCCATCGATCTCGATGCCCTTGAGGTAGTCGTGGATCAGGTCGTCGCCCCAGCCGTTGAGCTCGAAGCTGGTGGCCGGCGGGCCGTCCTCGAACACGAAGAAGCTGCGGTAGAGCGCGTGGCTGTCCGGCAGCTTCTGCATCGCCTTGGCGCCGAAGATCGAGGCCATCTCCTGCTCGAACGACTTGGCGAACAGGCCGTCGATATCATGGTTGCAGTCGTCGACGAAGACGAAGCCACCATTGCGGACGTAGCGCTCGAAATTGTGCCGCTCGGCCGGGTTGAACTCGACCAGCTTGTGCCCGGCGAGGTAGCAGAACGGCGCCATCAGCATCTTCGGATCGGAAAGATCGAGCACGTGTTCCTTCGGGTCGACCCGAAGGCTGGTGTAGTCGATCAGCGAGGTGATCAGGTTCGCCGGCATGCGCTGATCGACGTCCCAGTCGCCCGACTCGTAGCGCAGCCGGGTGAACCAGAAGTCGTAGCTGCCGGCCGCCCGCGCGACGTGCGGCAGCGGGGCGAGCAGGGCGCCGATGGCGGCACCGGAGAGCAGGCGGAGGACGTCGCGGCGATCTGACCTCATCCACCTGCCACCGTGGCTCAGACCGCGTCCGACAACGAGGTGAAGGTAAAGTCGCGCAGCTTCATCGCCGGGATCATCATCACGAAGCTGTCCTCGCTGCCGACCCGGACCGGCCGGCCCAGTTCGTCGATGTTGTTGAGCATGATCACCGGCGACTCGTTGAAGCGGAAATTCTTGACCGGGTACTTGATCTCGCCGTTCTCGATGTAGAACGTGCCGTCGCGGGTCAGCCCGGTCAGCAACACGGTCTGCGGGTCGACCATGCGGATGTACCAGGTGCGGGTGACCAGGATGCCGCGCTCGGTCTCGCGGACCAGGTCGCCGGTGGACTTGGTACCGCCGGCCACCAGCAGGTTGCCGGGCTCGCCGATCGCGCGCTTGCCCTGCTTCTGCGCCCAGTAGCGCGAGTACTGCAGGTTGGCGATCTTGCCGTCCTTGACGATGTCCATCTTCTCGCGCGGCAGGCCGTCGCCGTCCCACGGCAGCACCGCGGCTTCCGGATGCCAGGGGTCGGCGCTGATGCTGACGCGCGGGTCGTAGACCTGTTCGCCGAGCTTGTTGCCGCCGCCTTTCTTCGACAGGAAGCTGCGGCCCTCATCGGCTTGGCGCGCATCGAAGAAACGCATCATGAAAGAGACCAGGCCGGCGGCCGCGGCCGGTTCCAGGATCACGGTGTACTTGCCGGGCTCCAGCGCCTTGGCGCCGGACGAGCCACGTGCCTTGCGGATCGCGGTCTGGATGTCGCTGCCGGCATCGAACTCGCTGACGTCGGCGAGGTTGCGCGCGACCCAGCCCGAGCCGGTGCCGTCGTCGGTGCGCACGGTGCAGGTGTAGTCCATCGCCGCGGTCTTCTGGTAGGCGAAGTTGCCCTTGTTGTTGGCCCGCGCGCTGAAGCCCTGGCCATCATTGAGGAAGCCCGCGGCGACCAGGTTCTCGGCCTTGCACGGCGCGATCGAGTCGGCGGCGACCTTGGCCCGGTACTCGGGAGTGATCGCGGCGGTCGCGGCGGTGAAGGTCGGGCTCGGCTTGTATTCCTGCTTGCCGATCGCCGGCACGAACTCCGGGTTCTCCGGCGCGAGCCTGGCCAGTTCCTCGGCGCGCTGGACCACGCGCTTGAGCGCGGCGTCGTCGAACTCGTTGATCGTCGCGGTGCCGACGCGCTTGCCGAACGCCACCTGCACCGCGAGGTTGGTGTCATCGACCACGCCGCTGGTGGAGATGTTGTTCAGGGCGAAGCGGACGTTGCCGTCTATCGAGCCATCCAGCGTCGCCGTGCATTCATCGGCCGTCGACAGGGCGATGACCTTGTCGAGGATGGCCTTGGCTTCCTGTTCGGTGAACATACCCATCTGCAGAACTCCTGATTATGCGTGTCTGACGTGTCAGCCGAGGCTGCGTGCGGTGTTGATGACGTTGATGCCGTCGAAGCGCGTGGTGCTGGATCCGTGGGACACGGCCGACACCTGCGAAGGCTGGCCCTTGCCGTCGAAGAACGTGCCGCCGAGGCGGTAGTCGCGTTCGTCGCAGACCGCCGAACAGGCGTTCCAGAATTCCGGGGTGCGGATCTGGTAGGCCACGTCCTCGATCATGTGGGTGACCTGGCCGTCTTTGATTTCGTAGAACAGCTGGCCGCCGAACTGCGCGTTGTAGCGTTGCTGGTCGATCGAGTACGAGCCGCGGCCGAAGATGTAGATGCCGTCCTCGACGCCTGCGATCATCTGCGCCGGCGACAGTTCGGCCTTGCCGGCGACCAGCGAGACATTGGGCATGCGCTGGAACTGCACGCTCGACCACGAGTCGGCGTAGGAGCAGCCGTGCGAACGCTCATCGCCGAGGATGTTGGCCTGGTCGCGGGTGGTCTGGTAATCGACCAGCACGCCGTCTTCGACCAGGTTCCAGCGCTTGGCAGGCACGCCCTCGTCGTCGAAGCCGACCTGGCCGAGCGAATGCGGCTGGGTGCGGTCGGCGGCGATCGTCACCTTCTCGCTGCCGTAGCGGAAGTCGCCGGCGCGCCACTTGTCGAGCGTGGCGAAGCTGGTGCCGGCGTAGTTGGCTTCATAGCCGAGCACGCGGTCGAGCTCCAGCGGATGGCCGACCGACTCGTGGATGGTCAGGAACAGGTGGCTGGGGTCGAGCACCAGGTCGTACTTGCCCGGCTTGACCGACGGCGCCTTGAGCTTGGCCTGCGCGTCGCGCGCCGCGGCGGTGGCATCGGCGACGATGTCGTAGGAATCGGAATACATCACCACGCCACCCGGCAACTCCAGGCGGTGCTCCGGGCGCGGGTCGAGGAATTCGTAGCCCATCCCCATAGGCGAGGACAGGCCGTCGCGGGTGCGGAACTTGCCGCTGGCCTTGTCGATCGCGGTGACCGTGAACGGCGTCCAGATGCGGTGGATGTCCTGGTCGATGTAGGAGCCGTCGGTGGAGGCGAAGTATTTCTGCTCGTTGACCTGGAACATCCGCGAGGCGACGAAGCTGGCACCGGCGCCGATCGCCGCGGCGTTGGCCGTCATCAGCAGCTCGACCTTGTCCTTGATCGGCACTTCCATCGCGTTGCGCTCGATCGGTGTCGACCACGCCATCTCGCCGACGCCGCGAACGGGTGCGAGCTGCACCGGCGTGGTGACCGTTCCGGCGTTGGCCTTGGCCACCGCAAGCGCCTGCCGGGTGGCCTGCGCGATCGCATCGGGGTCGAGTTGGTTGGTCGCGGCGAAACCCCAGGCGCCGTCCGCGATCACGCGGATACCGACGCCGGTGGACTCGCTGTTGACGACGTTCTCGACCTTGGCTTCGCGGGTGTTGATGAACTGGCGCAGGTAGCGGCCGATGCGCACGTCGCAGTAGCTCGCACCTCCTGCTTTTGCAGTGTTCAACGCAGTGTCGGCTAGGCGCTTCTTCAACGCCACGTCGATCCGCGTGGCCAGCTCCTCGGCCGCGATCGCGCGGCCGAACGCGGGCATCAGCAACAGCCCGAGCCCGGCACCGGACGCCTTCAGGAAGTCGCGACGATGCATTCCACCGACACCCATGCTCAGCCCAGGTTCCGCGCGGTGTTGATCACGTTGACGCCATTGAAACGCGCCGTGGACGAGCCGTGCGAGACCGTCGACACCTGCGAGGGCTGGCCCTTGCCGTCGAAGAACGAGCTGCCCATGCGGTAGTCGCTGTCGTCGCAGACGCCGACGCAGGAGTTCCAGAACTCCGGCGTCTGGATCTGGTAGGCGACGTCCTCGAGCATGCCGGTGATCTGGCCGTCCTTGATCTCGTAGAACAGCTGGCCGCCGAACTGCGCGTTGTAGCGCTGCTGGTCGATCGAGAACGAGCCGTCGCCGATGATGTAGATGCCGTTCTCGACGTCCTTGATCATGTCGGCGACGCTCAGCTTGGCCTTGCCGGGCGCCAGCGAGACGTTGGGCATGCGCTGGAACTGCACGCTCGACCACGAATCGGCATAGCAGCAGCCATGCGAGGCGTCCTCGCCGAGCAGGTGGACCTGGTCGCGGATGGCCTGCAGGTTGACCAGCTTGCCGTCCTTGATCAGGTCCCACTGCTTCGTCTTGACACCCTCGTCGTCGTAGCCGACCGCGCCGAGGCTGCCCGGCTGGGTCTTGTCGGCGATGATGTTGACGTGCTCGCTGCCGTACTGGAAATGGTCGCGGACCTTGTCCAGGGTGACGAAGCTGGTGCCGGCGTAGTTGGCCTCGTAGCCGAGCACGCGGTCGAGTTCGGTCGGATGGCCGACGGACTCGTGGATGGTCAGCCAGGTGTGCGACGGGTCGAGCACCAGGTCGTACTTGCCCGGCTTGACCGACGGCGCCTTGAGCTTTTCCTGCGCCTGCTTGGCGGCGGCAACGGCGTCGGCGTTCATGTCGTAGGACTGGCCATAGGCGACCACGCCGTTGGGCAGGGCGAAGCGGCCGGCGGCGTCGCCGTCGAGATACTCGTAGCCCATGCCCATCGCTGCCGACAGCCCGTCGCGGGTGCGGAACTTGCCGCTGGCCTTGTCGATCGCGGTGACCGTGAACGGCGTCCAGATGCGGTGGATGTCCTGGTCGATGTAGGAGCCGTCGGTCGAGGCGAAGTACTTCTGCTCGTTGACCAGGAACAGCATCGAGTTGACGAAGCTGGCGCCGGCCGCCATCGCGTCGGCGTTGACGCCCAGCAGCAGGTCGGCCTTTTCCTTGAGCGGCACGGCCATCGCGTTCTTGCGGATCGGCGTCTTCCAGCTCACTTCGCCCAGGCCCGGGGTCTTGGCCAGTTGCACCCGCGCGGTCCCGGTCTTGGCATTGGCCTTGGCGATCGCGGTGGCCTGGCGGGCGGTGTCGGCGATGCCGGCGGCACTGAGATCGTTGGTCGCCGCGAAGCCCCAGGAGCCGTCGGCAATCACCCGGATGCCGATGCCGCTGGACTCGGTGTTGACCACGTTCTGGACCTTGTCCTCGCGGGTGATCACGAACTGGCGCAGGTAGCGGCCGATGCGCGCATCGCAGTAGGACGCGCCGGAATCGGTGGCGGCCTGCAGCGCGGTGTCGGCGAGCGACTTCTTCATCGCCACGTCGAGCGCCGGATCCAGCAGCGCCTCGGCGGCGATCGCGTTGCCCCAGGCCGGGATCATCGCGCCGGCGAAACCGAGGCTGCTGAGTGTCAGGAACTGCCGTCTATCCATCGTGATGCTCCACCGGTGCGGCCCGCGGCATACGGCAGGCGCCGAAGCGGCACCGGAGGCCCGGGTGAGAGGAGAAAAAGCAAGTGGGATCGACTGTGCTGGCCGTGCCTGGCAGCGTCAAGTGACGTTCGGCACATGGGAGTTTGCCGATCCGGGCGGCCGCGGCCGGATGCGACCTCAGCCCTCCAGCATCGGCCGGATCCGCTCCATGTTGGCCTGCAGTTGCTCCTCGCGGCCGCCTTCGCACAGCAGCACGAACACGCGGTCGAGCAGGTGTTGCAGGGCGGAGTGGTAGAGCAGCGGTTCGATGTGGGCGCGGTCGTCGTGGGCCGACACCAGCAGCGACAGGTCCGCGTGCGCGCGCAACGGATTGGCGCTGTGCCGGGTCACGGTCACCACGGTGCCGCCGCGTTCGCGGAACAACCGGCCGATCTGGCACAGCGCCGGTTGCTTGCCGTGTTCGGAGAACACCAGCAGCACGTCGCCCGCGCGGGCGGCCGAGACGCTGGCGGTCATGTGCGCGGTATCGAAGTTGTGCACGGTGAGGATGCCGAGCAGCGACAGCCGCAGCGCGAACGTGCGGGCATGGATGTCGTCCTCGCCGAGGCCGATGATGAACACCTTGCCGCGGTTGCCGGCGACGGCGATCGCCGTCGCCACGGCCTCGACCGCCTCCGGCGGATTGATCGAGCGGGTCACTTCCTGCGCCTCGGACTTGCAGCGCCACAGCTCCAGCGCCGGGTCGCCGTTCGGCTGGTCGGCGTCGGCATCCGGCCGGGCCGCGTCGTCGCCGTTGTCGGCGCGGGCGATCGCTTCGCCGACCGAGTACTTCAGGTCCGGATAGCCCTTGAAGCCGAGCTTCTGGCAGAACTTGACCACACTCGACTGGCTGATCCCCAACGCGTTGGCGAGCTGCTGCGAGGAGTAGTCGCGCAGCAACTGGGCGTTGTCGAGAATGAAGTCGGCGATGCGGCGCTCGATCGCCGACATCTGGTCGCGACCGGCGCGGATCTTCAGCAGCGCCGACATGGTCAGGCCGCCGCGCTGCCCATCAGGATCGGTTCCAGTCCCTGGATGCTGCGGATGCCGAGCCCGGGGGCGTCGGTGATCGAGATCTCCGACTCGTTGAAGATCACCCCGCCTTCGACCGGGTTGGTCGCGCACAGCGAGGGGCCGTCGAGGTCGACCTTGGTGATCACGTCGGCCTTGGCGACCGCCAGGTGCACCGCGGCGGCGACGCTGATGCTGGACTCGAGCATGCATCCGATCATGCAGTCGACCTGGTGCATGCCGGCGATGTCGGCGATGCGGATCGCGTTGGACAGCCCGCCGGTCTTCATCAGCTTGATGTTGATGATGTCGGCCGCGCGCATGTTGATGAGCTTGATCACCTCCATCGGCCCGAACACGCTCTCGTCGGCCATGATCGGGGTGTGTACGCGCTCGGTGACATAGCGCATGCCTTCCAGGTCGCGGGCCTTGACCGGCTGCTCGACCAGCTCCAGCCGGACCCCGGCATCCTCCAGCGCGGTGATCGCGAACACCGCCTGCTTGGCGGTCCAGCCCTGGTTGGCGTCGAGGCGGAGCAGGGCGCGGTTCTCGACCGCGGCGTAGATCGCCTTGGTGCGTTCGATGTCGACCCCGATGTCCTTGCCGACCTTGATCTTGAGCGAGTCGAAGCCGCGCTCGACCGCGCTGATCGAGTCGGCGACCATCTTGTCGATGGTGTCGACGCTGATGGTGATGTCGGTGGTGACGACCGGGTCGCCGCCGCCGAGCATCTTGTACAGCGGCGCGTCGTAGAGCTGGGCCCATAGGTCGTAGATCGCGATCTCGACCGCCGCCTTGGCGCTGGAGTTCTTCTCCATCGAGGTCTGGACCAGGCGGGTGATGCGGTTGAGATTGGCGATGTCCTCGCCGATCAGGCGCGGCGAGATGTAGTGGTGGATCGCATCGATGATCGAGCCGTGGGTGTCGCCGGTGATCACCGCGGTCGCCGGCGCCTCGCCGTAGCCGACGTGGCCGGTGTCGGTGTGCACCATCACCACGATGTCCTCGACCCGCTCGACCGTGCGCAGCGCGGTCTTGAACGGCGTCTTCAGCGGCACCCGCAGCATGCCGAACTTGATCTCGGTAATTTTCATTGGCGAACCTTCAATGGCGTGGCCTTCATGGCGTGGGCGTCCTTGTCGTGCTGACATTGTGTGATAGCTGCGGACGTCCTTCCAGTGCGCCGTGTGGCCGGACGATGCTGGTCATCCGGTCGACGTAGGTCTCGTGGTCGTTGAACATCATCGGCAGCAGCGGGGTGACCGACACTCCGTTGAGCGACATGCCCCGCAATTCGCCGTCGGCGCCGAGATAGCGGCCGCCGTTGGTGTCGTGAATGACGTACGGCGCGCCGTCGACGCGGCCGATCATCATCATCACGTGGCCCGGGATGTAGACCAGGTCGCCGACCTGCAGTTGCGCCACCGCGGCCATCCGCGTGGCGCGGTCGTCACCCTTGTCGAAGGTGACATGGTGCAGGGCCGGGCTGACCGCCTGCGCGCTGGTGTTGCGCGGCAGCTGCAGACCCATGCTGCGATAGATCTCCGACACGAAACCGCTGCAGTCGCGAGCGTCGTAGGCATGGCCCCAGCCGTAGCGCTCGCCGAGGAACTTGAAGCCCTGTTGGACGAGGTTGGCCGGGGTCAGCGGCAGGTAATCGGACGCGCTGTCCAGGCGTCTTGGCAGCAACGCCGGTGAAAAATCCAGGCTGCCGTCGTCGTTGCGCACCGGCAGTCGGAGGATGTGCGCGGTATAGGGGTGCTGGCCGTTGACCGGCTGGTCCGGCGGCGCATCGGCGAGCGGCACGCGCAGGCCCATGTCGAGCTGAAGTTGCGAGACGCGCGGCTCTTCGCGGGTGAACACGGTGTCCTCGGTGCCGCCGGTGATGATGCGGTAGGGCGCCTGGTCGACGTAGCCGAATACCTGCTCGGCGCTGCCGATCGCCACGTGGCGCTTCTCGATCCACGCCGCGTAGCGCGGGCTGACCACGAACAGCCAGTCGCCGTCGCCGCTTTCGTGGGCGACGACCACCGGCGTGCCGGGGAACAGCGCACTTTCCTGCAGGCGGTCGATGTCGGTCTCGCCGGCGCGACTGAACATGCGTTGCGCGGTCGGGAAGGTGCGCAGCGCAGCGCGATGCACCACCAGGCCGTGGCGGGTGGACTGCGAAGCGGGAATCGCGTCGAGCGCCAGGTTGTCGACCATCGCGTCCAGCGTCGCGGCGGGCACAGGCGCACCGCCGATGTCGAACCGCGGGCTGGTCGGCCGCTCCGACAGGTCCTCGATCCAGTCGCGCACGGTGGCACGGTCCAGTGTCGCCGGAATGGTGCGGATGTCGTGCATCGACGGATCGAGTTGCTGCAATCGCGCGTTCTGGGCGCTGATCGCGGCGCGATCCATCAGCATCGTGTCGGGCTGCGCCATCCGGGTGACCCAGAAGCCGGGCTCCAGGTAGGCGTCCTGGATGCCGATGACGCCGCTTTCAGGGATCTCGTACGTCGCCGTGGTCGGGGTGTCGCGCGCCGTCGACGGCGCGGCGGTAAGCGCCATCGCCAGTCCAAGTGCCAGCGCGGTGAGGAGTGGCGATCGCATCGTCATGGTCGTGGTTGTGCCCGTGAGAGCTGCATTGCGTTCATTGTGCGCTGCGGAATACATGATTCTTATATCACAACGAGAAAGAATAAATTATTGACCATCCATGACGCCCGTGCTACACACCCAGCTTCACTGGCAAACCCGGGTGGGGAAGACTCGCGGATGGACACGGTGCGACAAACGACAGCCACCGCGGCAACGCGGCAGGGCAGGCGACGAATCGGCGGGCACATGCTGCGGGGGCGCGCGCTGCCAGCGTGGTCGATCGCGTTGTCGCTGGCACTGATCTTCAGTTCCGGGTTGGCAGTCGCGCAACAGGTCGCGCCGTTGCCCGTGGTCACCGAGCGGGTCGATGACGGCCACTTCGCCGATGCCGAAGCGAAGATCGCCGAAGCCCTGGACGATACGACGTTACCAGCGGCAACCCGCGAAGCGCTGGAATTCGAGCGCGAACGCATGCGCCGCATCCTGATCGACTTCCACCGCGACGAGGCGGAGGTGCGCCAGAGCCTGCGCGAACGCATCCCCGACCTGCGCGACGAGGAGTTCGCGCGCTGGAAGCAGTCCAACCTGCTGGAGCATCGGGTCATTGACGGTCGCACGTGGTATTTCGACCGTGCGGTGTCCAATCTGTTCCGCCTCAGCCCGGAAGCCGCCGCCCGGCGCGCCGATCCGTCACCTTTCAGCGAAGGACCGATGGAGTCGCCGAACCGCCACCAGACCAGCGTGCGCGAAGCGGCCCTGATCAGTGGCGACACCAGTGTCGGTGAGCACCGGATCCGGGTTACCCAGACCCTCACCGTCGATGCCGACGCCGTGCCTGCCGGGGAGACCGTGCGCGCATGGATTCCGTATCCGCGCGCGATCCCCGGCCAGCAGGAACACATCCGCCTGGTCGACAGCAGCCCGGAGGGCGCCGAGATCGCACCGGAATCGGTACTGCAACGCACCGCGTACCTGGAAAAGTCGGCGCGTGCCGGCGAGCCGACCGAGTTCTCGATCACCTACGAGCTGGACATCCTGGCGCGCTATTTCGACATCGACGCCGCCCGGGTAACCCCGGCACCGGCCACCGACGAACTTGCCATCCATCTGGGCGAGCGCCCACCGCACATCGTGTTCACCCCGGCCCTGCGCGAATTCTCGCGCAAGGTCGTCGGCGACGAGACCAACCCATACCGGATCGCCCGCAAGCTGTTCGCCGCGGTCGACCAGATTCCGTGGGCCGGTGCGCGCGAGTACTCCACCATCTCCAACATCAGCGATTACGCGCTGCACGCCGGCCACGCCGATTGCGGCCAGCAGACGTTGTTGTTGATCACCCTGCTGCGGCTCAACGGCATCCCCGCGCGCTGGCAGTCGGGGATGGTGTTCGAAGGTGGCGAAGGCCCCGACGACGACGACTACTGGAACCTGCACGACTGGGGCTGGCTCTATCTCGCGCCTTACGGATGGGTGCCGATGGATGTGACCACCGGCCGCTTCGAAGGCAACGCTGAGCTTGAATGGTTCTACCTCGGCGGCCTCGATGCCTACCGCATCGTGTTCAACGACGGCTGGGGCAGCCAGTTCCAGCCCGCCAAGGTCCACTTCCGCTCGGAGACCGTCGACTCGCAACGCGGCGAAGTCGAGTGGAGCGGAGGCAACCTGTATTTCGACCAATGGGATTACGGCTTCAAGGCCAGGATCATCGACTGAAGACCATCGACCGCCTGCGGACTTGCGCCGCGGGCGGTCGCCAACCATCACACCGCCGGAGGGGACATGAACAGCAAGGCATTCAAGAGAACCGCGCTTTCCATCGCCATGGGCCTCGGCCTGGCATCACTGGCGCCGATGGCGCTGGCCCAGGATGGCTCGGTGGTCGGCCAGTCCCAGGCTGGCGCACAGGTCACGGTGACCAATCCGCAGACCGGCTTCAGCCGCACCGTCACCGCCGGCAGCGACGGCAGCTACCGCTTCCCGTTCCTGCCGGTGGGCACTTACCAGTTGCAGGCGCGAGTGAACGGCCAGCCGGTGGGCGAGCCGGTGCCGGTGCGGGTCGGCCTGGGCAGTGCGACGGTGGTCAGCGCCACCAGCGACGGGACGGTGTCCACACTTGGCACCGTCCAGGTGGTGGGTTCGCGGGTGATCAACGCCGTTGACGTGACATCGACCGAGTCGGCGACCAATGTCACCCGCGAAGAACTCGAGCGGCTTCCAGTCGATCAGGACATCGCCTCGGTCGCCCAACTGGCGCCGGGCGTGCAGAAGGGCGACGCCTCCTTCGGTGGGTTGTCCTTCGGTGGGTCCTCGGTGGCGGAGAACAGCTTTTACGTCAACGGCCTCAACGTCACCGACTTCTACAACCGCGTCGGCTTCTCGTCGGCGCCGTTCGCCTTCTACCGGGAGTTTCAGGTCAAGACCGGCGGCTACTCGGTCGAATACGGCCGCAGTACCGGCGGCGTGATCAACGCGGTCACCCGGTCGGGTACCAACGAGTTCCGCTTCGGCACCGAGCTGACCCTGGAACCGCGTGCCTGGCAGTCCAGCTCGGAGGATCGCTACGCGGAAGATGGCACCCGTTACATCACCGCCAGCGAGGACAACTATTCGCGCACCAAGCTCAACTTCCATGCCTCCGGCCCGATCGTAAAGGACAAGCTGTTCTTCTTTACGATGTATGAAGCACGCGACTACCAGCCGCAAAGCACCAACAACGCCGGTACCACGCTGACCCGTAGCGGCGCCGACGATGGCTTCTGGGGCGGCAAGTTCGACTGGCAGATCAACAACAACCATTTGCTCGAGTTCATGGCTTTCTCCGACCAGAACGAGTCGACGGCGATTACCTCTGCCTACGATTTCGAGACAGGTGCCGTGTCCGACCCCTCCGAGCCGGTGTTCCTCGAATCGGGTGGCAAGAACTGGAACACCACCTACACCGGCTATCTCACCAATGCCTTGTCGATGAAGCTGATGTACGGCGAGACCGAGCGTAACAACTCGCAGTTTTCGCCGAGCGACCTGGAGTGCAGCCGCGTCGTCCAGGAAGTGACCGACGAGTTCCCCGACCCGGGCATTCCCCTGGGCTGCACCACCAGTTCGACAGTCGAGGAGCGCCTGGACGAGCGCACCGCGATGCGTGCTGATTTCGAGTGGCAGATCGGCGACCATCTGTTGCGTTTCGGCGCCGACCACGAGGAAAACGTCTCCAACTACAACCGCCACTATCCCGGGCCTGACCAGACGTACTACAACGTCGAGTACGTGGACACGGCCGGTGCCGCAATTCCGGATTCCAATGGCGCGGTCCTGCCGCCGGGCGAGAACGTCTATGTGCGAGCGCGGCGATACGGGGTCGATGGCCAGTTCGAGACCATCAACTCGGCCTTCTACCTGGAGGACAACTGGCAGGTCCTGCCCAACGTGCTGCTTAACCTCGGCATCCGCCAGGAAGCGTTTGACAACAAGGACAGCGATGGCAACAGCTATATCAAGATGGACGACATGTGGGCTCCGCGCCTGGGCTTTTCCTGGGACATGAAGGGCGATGGCACCACCAAGCTGTACGGCAACGCCGGCCGCTACTTCCTGCCGGTGGCCAACGTG
This sequence comes from Lysobacter sp., assembly GCA_050737695.1. Lineage (GTDB taxonomy): Bacteria > Pseudomonadota > Gammaproteobacteria > Xanthomonadales > Xanthomonadaceae > Novilysobacter. The sequence continues at coordinate 68,354 of JBOHYB010000014.1, forward strand.
ATCAACATCAAGCAGGCTGGCGGTTTCCTCGACGCACGTGCCTACCACGCCTTCGACGGCTACCGCCAAGAGACCCGCAACGGATTCACCTACCTGATGCCGATCCTTGGCGAGCAGTTGGGCTTCGACGACTCGCAGGGCGACGGCACGGTCGGTGACCTGCGCTCGGAAGTGGACGCAGACATGGATCCGGTCTACCAGGACGAGTTCATCCTCGGTTTCGAGCAATCGCTGAGCGAGACCTGGTCCTGGGGGGTGCAGGGCACCTATCGCGAACTCAGCAATGCGATCGACGACATGGAGATCAGCGCTACCCACTGCGGTCGCAACGGGCCGGGATGGGTCATGGCCAACCCCGGGGAGGAGGTCACGTTCTGGGGCGATACGGATTGCGACGGCACCAACGATGGCTATGTCACGGTCGACACTTCGCAGGCGGGATCGTGGACCGAGAACGACAACTACCAGTATGTGCCGGACGTGAACACCGAGGACAGCGACCTTGAGGACCCGGGTTGGGCCTACACCAATTCCACCCCGACCGGGCAGGCCGGCTGGGTCAAACCGGAGCGCACCTACAAGGCCCTCGAGCTCCAGATCGACCGCGCATGGGACGACAAGTGGGCGTTCAATGCCTCCTACGTATGGTCGAAGAGTGAAGGCAACGCTGAAGGCCCGGTCAATACGGACACCGAGTTCGCCGATGCCGGCCGCACCGAAAACTTCGACGATCCATGGGTCAATTTCCGTGGCTACGGCAACCTCGCCAACGATCGTCGCCATCAAGTCAAGTTGCGCGCCGCCTATGCGCTGAGCGACCGCTGGCGCGCGGGTGCGAGTTTGAACGCGCAATCCGGAGGGCCGATCACCGGCTTCGGCGTCGGCAACCCGTTCAACTGGGATACCTATCACAGCTACTACGTCTGCGTGGAAAACTGCTCGCCGGAGGACACCTATCCGGATGCGGGATTCGGCGACACCTGGAGTACCAGCGAGCGGGTGTTCGAGCATTCCCCGCGCGGCGCCTACGGCACGCTGCCGTCGACCTACGTGTTCAATGCGAGCCTGACCTATGAGCGTCCGGTCGCCACCGGTGACCTTGCGGTCAAGTTGTCGGTCTACAACCTGTTCAACCAGCAGCGCGAGATCGACGTCAACCAGGACCTGCAGGAGTCGGTGGACGGTGGTCTCAACGCCAACTTCCTGCGCCCGGTGAGGTTCCAGTCTCCGCGGTATGCGCAGCTGACGGTCTCTCTGGAGTTTTGAGTCGGTACCCCTTGTGGCGGCCCGCGTATGCCGGCCGCCATTTTTTGGCGGCTTACACTTGCCGTTCGCGATGAGGAGGACGGCTTGAGATGAGATTGCTTTCCCTGTATGTGCTGGCGCTAGCGCTGGCAAGTGGCGTCGCCGCAGCGGCCGAGCCGCCGCTGACCATCGACACCCACGTCGACATTCCCGACGACTACATGCGCGAGCCGCGCTTCGATGTCGGCACCGATACCGGGCTGAAGGTCGACCTCGGCAAGATGGAGCGGGGCGGGCTGGATGCCGCGTTCTTCGTGATCTACGTCGAGCAGGGGCCGCGCACGCCGGAGGGCTATGCCAACGCGATGGCCGTGGCCGAGCGCAAGTACTCGGCGATCGAGCTGATGTTGCAGCGCTACCCGGAGCGCATCCGGCTGGCGAGGACGCCGCAGCAGGTGCGCGACAATCATGCGGCGGGCGTGCTGTCGGCGATGATCGGGATCGAGAACGGTTATTCGCTCGGCCGTGACCTGGCCAACCTCGACGCGGTCTACCAGCGCGGCGTGCGCTACCTCGGCCTGACCCATACCGGCCACAACGACATCTGCACCAGCTCCGGCACCCGACCGGAATTCGGCGACGAGCCGGCCGGCGACACCGGCCTCAGCGTGTTCGGCCGGCAGGTGGTCGCGCGGGCCAACGCGCTGGGGATCATGGTCGATGTCTCGCATTCCTCGGACGCCTGCGTACGCGACGTGCTGCAGGCCTCGACCGCGCCGGTGATCGCCTCGCATTCCTCGGCGCAGGCGCTGATCGACCATCCACGCAATCTCAACGACGACCTGCTGCGCGCGATCGCCGACAACGGCGGCGTGGTGCAGATCGTCGCCTACACCCACTTCCTCAAGTCAGACCCGGCCCGCCAGGCTGCGGAGGAGGCGTTGCAGAAGCAGGTTGCGGCGCAGGCCGGCGCCGCCGAGTTCGACAGCGAGCTGCACGAGATGCTGCCGGCCTACCAGGCCGGGCTGGTACGGATCGAGCGGGAACATCCGATCGCCACCGTCGATGACTACCTGGAACACATCGAACACGTGGTCGAGGTCGCCGGCATCGACCACGTCGGTCTGGCCTCGGATTTCGACGGCGGTGGCGGGATCACCGGCTGGATGGACGCCTCACAGACCGCCAACGTCACCGCCGGCATGCGCGAGCGCGGTTTCAGTGAGGCCGACATCGCCAAGATCTGGGGTGGCAACCTGCTGCGGGTGTGGGGCGCGGTCGAGCAGGCGGCCGACGCGCCGGCATCGACAGCCGACCCGGATACCGCGTTTTACGACGCCACCGTCGACGACCTCATCGCCCGCTACCAGTTGCCCGGCATCGCGGTTGGCGTGATTGAGAATGGCGAGGTCGCCTACACCCGCACCGCCGGCGAACTGGTCGCCGGCGCCGGGCAGCCGGTCACGCCCGACACCCTGTTCAAGATCGCCTCCAACACCAAGGCGATGACCGCCAGCGTGCTGGCGCGACTGGTCGATGCCGGCAAGCTGCGCTGGGATGACCCGGTGGTGAAGCACCTGCCGCAGTTCCGCATGCACGACCCGTGGGTCACGCAGCACATGCAGGTGCGCGACCTGCTGGTGCACAACAGCGGCCTGCCCGAGGGCGGCGGCGACCTGATGCTGTGGCCGGAGCCCAACCATTTCGACCGCGACGACATCATCAATGGGCTGGCCCATATCAAGCCGGCCTACGGCTTCCGTGCCGGCTACGCCTACGACAACCTGCTGTATGTCGTCGCCGGCGAAGTCGCTGCGGCGGTCGGTGGTGCACCGTACGAGCAGATGGTCCGGAGCGAGGTATTCCAGCCGCTCGGCCTGGAGCGTTGCCGGGTCGGCGAGATCGATCGCGACGCGGTGGGCAACATCGCCCGCCCGCACCGCCGCGAGGACGGTCGCAACGTACCGGCGTCGATCGAGGGCGACACCATCCCGGCGATCACCTCCGCCGCGGCCGGCGGCATCCGCTGCAGCCTTGGCGACATGCTCGACTGGGCGCAGAACTGGCTGGTGCCGACCGAGCAGCAGCTGCAGTGGCTGTCGCCCGAGCAGCGCGCGGCAATGTGGACCGCGTCCACGCCGATGCCGATCTCGCAACGCCGCCGCGACTGGAACGACACCCATTACTACGCCTACGCGCTCGGATTCCGCCTGGCCGACGTCGACGGCGCCTGGACGGTCTCGCACACCGGCACCCTGTCGGGCATGTACTCGGTCATGACCCTGCTGCCGGACTCGGATTCCGGCTTCGTGGTGCTGATGAATGGCGATGCCGATGACGCGCGGACGGTGGTCAACGAGGTGTTGCTCAAGCACTTCACCGCCCCGCAGGAGCATCCGACGGTGGCTGGCTACGCCGCGCGCCTGGCCAACCGGCCGGCCTCGGCCGACGACGCGCCCGTGCCCGACACCTCCGCGCGCACGCCGGTCACGGCGGCGGCGCTTGGGGACCGGCTCGGCCGCTACACCGACCCATGGTTCGGTGAGGTATCCATTTGCAACGCCGATGGCGGCGTACGCTTCGCATCGACCAAGTCGCCGCGCCTGCACGGCCAGGTGATGGCCGTCGGCGAGCGCTTGCTGGTCGACTGGAACGGCCCGGGCCTCGACGAAGCCTGGCTCGACTTCGCCAACGCGGGCGCGTCGCCCGCACTGGCGATGGCCAAGGTCGACCCGAACGCCGACTTCAGTTCCGACTACGAGGACCTGGCCTTTGAGCGCACCGGCGATTGCGACTAGGACGCTGTCGCGGCTGGCGGGCGCGGCCGTCCTTGCGACGATCCTGGGCGCCTGCGCTTCGACCGCTTCGGCACCGCGGTTGTCGCCGGCGCAGAACACGGCCGAAGCCGGCTTGGTCGACATCCGAAGCCTCGTTCCCGATATCGCCCAGGACATCCGCTACGCCGGCAGAGACAACTTCGTCGGCGTGCCGATCGACGGCTACGACGCGCCGCGCTGCTACCTGCTCGAACCGGTCGCCGGGGCGTTGCGGAAGGTCGAGCAGGACCTGCGCGAGCAAGACCTGCGTCTGAAGATCTTCGACTGCTACCGTCCCACACGCGCGGTCGCCCACTTCGTCCGCTGGGCCAACGACGTGGATGACCGGCGCACCAAGACCGACTACTACCCCGGCACGGCCAAGCGCGACCTGCTGGGCACCTACATCGCCCCGGTGTCGGGCCACAGCCGCGGGGCGACGGTCGACCTGACCCTGCTGCAATGCAAGGGCGGTCGCTGCGAGCCGCTGGACATGGGTACCGGGTTCGACTTCTTCGGGCCGCGCGCCAACACCGAATCGCCGCTGGCCACCCCGGCCCAGCGCGCCAACCGCGAACGCCTGCGTGCGGCGATGGGTCGCCACGGCTTCGTCAACTACCCGCTGGAGTGGTGGCACTACACGCTGCAGCCCGAACCGATGCCAACGCTGATGTACGACGTGCCCGTATCCCGACCCACGACCGATCAGCTGATGGCCCGTTACGACGGCGACGTGCCCGGCGCATCGCTGCTGGTACTGAAGGACGGCGAGCCGGTGGTGCGGCGCGGCTACGGCCTGTCGGATCTCGAACGCGGTATCGAAGCCGGCCCGGCGACCAACTACCGGCTGGCGTCCATCACCAAGCAGTTCACCGCCGCCGCGATCCTGCTGCTGGCCGAGGACGGCGCGCTCGACCTCGACGACCCGTTGCGCCAGTGGCTGCCGTCGCTGCCGCCCGCCACCGACGGCATCACCCTGCATCAGGTGCTCAGCCACACCTCGGGTCTGATCGACTACGAGGACGTGATCCCCGCGACGATGACCGCGCAACTGCGCGACGCCGACGTACTGCGCCTGCTCGAAGGCCAGGACCGGACCTACTTCGAGCCCGGCACCGGCTACCGCTACAGCAACAGCGGCTACGCATTGCTGGCGTTGATCGTGGAACGCGCGTCCGGGCAGAGTTTCCAGGCCTTCCTGCGCGAGCGGATCTTCCTGCCGCTGGGCATGCACGACACCCTGGCCTACGTGCAGGGCGGCCCCGGGGTGCTCCACCGGGCTTGGGGATACAGCCGGGTCGACGGCGACTGGACCCGCACCGACCAGAGCCAGACCAGCGCCGTGCTCGGCGATGGCGGCATCTACTCGTCGATAGACGACCTCGCGCGGTGGGATGCGGCGCTGTACGACGACCGCCTGCTCAGTGACGCGTCGCGCCGCCTCGCATTTGCCGCGGTGACTCCGACCGACGACCCGGCGGTCGAATACGGCTACGGCTGGCGGATCACCGGCGACAGCCTGTGGCATTCCGGCGAGACCATGGGGTTCCGCAACGTCATCGTGCGCTGGCCCGAACGGCAGTTGACCGTGATCCTGCTGAGCAACCGCAACGATCCCGAGCCGTACCGCACCGCGCTGGAGATCGCCGGGCCGTGGCTGGCTGACGGGCCGTGATTTCCCGCAGCGCCAAAACCAAGAAGGGCCGCGATTTCTCGCGACCCTTTGGATTCATGGTGGAGCGGAGGGGGATCGAACCCCTGACCTCCACGATGCGAACGTGGCGCTCTCCCAGCTGAGCTACCGCCCCATGAAGGCCGTGATTCTAGCGGGCCGGAAGCGGCGGCGCCAGCCCCCGCGTCGCGGATCGCGACTGCCCAGCCATGGATACGAGCCTCAATGTAGGAGCGGCTTCAGCCGCGATCGGAGAGTCGGTCGCGCGAATCGATTTCAGATCGCGGCTGAAGCCGCTCCTACAAAAATCGGCCCCTAATCGGCCAGCAACGGAGCCAGGCTCGGCTCCAGTGCATCGCGGCGCCAGCCGGCGAGGGCGTCGGGCCACTCGCCACGGTCGAGCAGGGCCTCCAGGTAACGCCGCGAGGCCAGCAGGCCGTCGGGCAGCCCCAACTCGGCGCTGCGTGCGGCGACCGCGTCCTGCAATTGGCGCACGCGGTTCTTGTCGCGCTTCTCGGCGACGCTGGCATCGGGGGTGTCGGCCTCGTCGTCCAGCGGCGTGGACAGCGCCCGCCAGATCGCGTCACCGAGCTTGCGCGGGGCCTTCGGGTGCGCATCCAGCTGCGCCTGCAGCGCGTCGCGATCGGCTGGCGGGGTGCGGGCGAGGGCGACCGCCAGCTCGTTGTCGAGGATCCAGCTGCGCGGCCGGTCGCTGTCGCGCGCATGGGCCTCGCGCCAGCGCAGCAGCCGCACCAGCCGACGCTGGGCATCCAGGTCGAGGAAATGGGCGCTGCGCATCGACAGGTGCGGCCAGCGCTCAAGTGCGTCGACATCGGCGTTGGCGACGGTGCGGCGGGCGTCGTCGGCCAGCCATTCGCGCCTCCCGAGTTCGCCGAGCATGCCGTCGAGCGCATCGTGCATCTCGAACAGGTGGCGCACGTCGTCGGCGGCGTATTCCAGCTGCGATGGCGACAGCGGCCGGCGCAGCCAGTCCGAGCGGGTCTCGCCCTTCGCCAGCGCCACCCCGGTGATCTGTTCGACCAGCTTCTGGTAGCCCATGCCGCCGGCGATTCCGACCAGCGCCGCCGCCAGTTGGGTGTCGAACAGCGGTCGCGGCACCACGTTGCAGGCGTGCTTGAAGGCGACCAGATCCTCGCTGGGGCTGTGCATGACCTTGAGGATCGACTCGTCGTCCAGGATCGTGGCGAGCGCCTCGGTGATCCCCGGCGCCAGCGGGTCGACCAGCAGGATCTGGATGCCGGCGTCGCGCTCGATCGCGATCTGCACCAGCGCCAACTGCGGCCAGTAGGTGCGTTCGCGGATGAACTCGGTATCCAGGCCAATCCGCGCCGGCCGGTTGGCGAAATGCGCCGCCAGCGCCGCCGGATCGGTGATCCAGACCGGATCGGTCGAGTGCGCGGGAGAAGTCGGGCCTGGAATCATCGGGTTTGTGGACACATGTCTGGGGATCGACGGCCGAGTTGCCGGGGTGGGCGACAATAGCCTACTTTCAGGACGCCCTACGCGGGCACGAACCCGCCAGCCAGGCCGGGAGGACGATTGCGAGCCAGATTGCCAGCCACATCGCCGGGCATCACTTTACGTGCGTCGCTGGCGGCGCTGGCAGTCGCTGTGCTGCTGGCGGCCTGCTCTGGCGAGCCGGATTCCGCGACAGCTCCGGCGACGGACCCGGATCCGGGTGCGGACGGCCAGCCCGGGCCGATCATCAGCATCACGCCCGATCCGAAAACACCCCCGGTTCCCGCCTGGCGCGCGCCGGAAGTCGCGGTCGATGCCGCGAACCTTGCGCAGCGCAAGCAGGAGGCGGCCGCCGCGCTGGAGGCCGACGAGTTTTTTGGCGAGACGGACGACGCGATTCCGCTGTACCTGGCGCTGCGCGAGCACGCCCCCGACGATGCCGAGGTGGCCGCCGGGCTGGAGCGTGCGCTCGGCGCGGTACTGCAGCACGGCGACGCTGCGCTGGCCGCGATCGACGACGATCGCGCCGCGCTGCGACAGGCGCAGGAGATCGCCGCGGTGGCCCGCGAGGTCGCCCCCGAACGCAAGGCCGTCGGCGAGTATCTGGCCCGGGTCGAACGCGCCGAGCAGGCACGACAGGCGAACCTGAGCGGCGAACGCGCATTGAATGCACGCAAGTTCGTGGTCGCAAGCGGCGCGGTCACCCATTTCCGCGAAGCGCTGCGGCTGCGTCCGGGCGATGCGCGCGCGATGCAGGGCTTGGCCGCGGCCGAGAGCGCGCTGATCCGCCAGGCCGAAATGGCAGCCAACCAGGACGACTATGCCGCCGCCGAAAGCTGGTTGGCCAAGGCCGCCAAGGTGCGGCCGGAAATGGATACCGCCGCCGACGCCCGCGAACGCATCGCCCGCCAGCGTGCGTCGCGGGTGGGCAACCTGCGCGATCTCGGGCTCGCCGCGCTGACCCGCGAGGACATCGACGCGGCGCGTCGGCACCTGGCGACCCTGTTGCGGATCGCGCCGGCGGGCGATCCGGCGGCGGTCGAGTTGCGCCGGCAGATCGAACTGGCCAGCCATTACGGCCTGTTCCGGCCGGGGCAGGCCTTCACCGAGGCGCTGGATCGCGGTGGCCGTGGCCCGGAGATGGTAGTGATCCCGCACGGCGCGTTCCGGATGGGCGCGGCACCCGACGAGGCGGATGCCAGCGACAGCGAGCGCCCGGATCGCAACATCCGCTTCGATCGCGGGCTGGCGGTGTCGCGCAACGAGATCACCGTCGGTGAGTTCCGCCGGTTCGTGACCGCAACCGGCTACGAGGCGCGCGCCACCCGCCGCGGCCATTCGACCGTCTACGACGAGCGCAGTGGCAGCATGGTGCGTCGCAGCGGCGTCGACTGGCGCTCGGACTACGCAGGCAGGCCGGCCGGCGACCAGTTGCCGGTGGTCCACGTCAGCGCGCAGGATGCCGCCGCCTACGCCGAATGGCTGTCGGAGCAGACCGGCCACGAATACCGGCTGCCGAGCGAAGCCGAGTTCGAGTACATGTTGCGCGCCGGCAGCCAGTCGCGGTTCCCCTGGGGCGACGACGCACCGCCGGCCGGCGCCGGCAACTTCACCGGTGCGCGCGACGAGTCGCCCGGTGGCCGGCACTGGCGCAATGCCTTCGAGGACTACGGCGACGATACCTGGGGACCGGCGCGGGTCGGCTCGTACTCGGCCAATGCATATCGCCTTCACGACCTCGCCGGCAATGTCAGCGAATGGGTGGCGGACTGCTGGCACGACAGCTATCGCCGCGCACCTGTCGACGGCCAGGCCTGGATCAATCCCGGATGCCCCGACAAGGTCGTGCGGGGCGGTTCGTGGGCCAGTTCGCCGGAGCAGACGCGGTCGGCGTGGCGGCTGGGCAGCGACCGGGACACCACCAACGCCCGCGTCGGCTTCCGCGTCGTTCGCGAAATCTGAGGAGCATCGGATGAACATTGGTTCCCTGGGTGGCATGCGCGGCGGTGCGCGTCGCGCCGGCGGTCGGCGGGGCGGTGGCATCCGCTGGTGGATCCTGCTGTTGTTCGCCGGTTACGCGGCGTGGCAATGGTTCGGCAGCGCCGAGACCGATCCGTACACCGGAGAAACTGCGCACTACGGCGCCAGCGCCGAGGAAGAGGTGCAACTGGGTGCGCAGGCTTACCAGCAGGTGCTGGGCGATGCGCAGGCGCAAGGCGCACTGATGCCACCCGACGCGGAGGTCAGCCGGCAGATCAGCGCGATCGCGCAACGGCTGGTGACCCGGGTGCCGCAGGTCACTACCGACCTCGCCGCGATGCACCAGCAGCAGGTGCCTACAGCGCATGAGCAATTCCAGTGGGACGTCAGCGTGATCCAGTCCGACCAGGCCAATGCGTTCTGCCTGCCTGGTGGCAAGATTGCGGTCTACACCGGCCTGCTGCCGATCGCCCAGAACGAGGATGCGATGGCGGTGGTGATGGGCCACGAGATCGCTCACGCGTTGCTGCGCCACGGTTCGCAGCGCATGGCCCAGCAGCAGTTGGTGCAGATGGGGCAGATGGCTGCCGGCATGGCGATCGGCGGCATGGACCCGGGACAGCAACAGGCGATGATGGCCGCGCTCGGCGCCGGCGCGCAGTACGGTTTCATCCTGCCGTACGGCCGCGACCACGAGAGCCAGGCCGACGAGGTCGGGCTAATGCTGGCGGCGGCGGCCTGTTACGACCCGCGCACGGCGATCCCGTTATGGGAGCGGATGTCGCAACTCGGCGGCGGCGAACGCCCGCCGGAATTCGCCTCGACCCATCCCGACCCGGCCAACCGCATCCAGACCCTGCAGGCGCTGATGCCGCAGGCGCTCGCGTTCCACGAGAAGTATTGCGCCGGCTCGCCCCTGCAATGACGGCAGCATCCCGGGACAGCTTTTTGTAGGAGCGGCTTTAGCCGCGATCGGGAGTTGGCGCGGGCGAACGGTTCCCGAT